>NZ_CP026304.1:4520976-5166830 GCF_003054555.1 Streptomyces lunaelactis
GGCGATCTGGCGGGTGGTCAGCCCGCCGACGGCGCGCAGCGTGAGCGCGACCGCGGACGACGGCGTCAGCGACGGGTGGGCGCACAGGAAGTAGAGCTGAAGCGTGTCCTCCACCGCGGGCGCGGGCCCGGGCGCCGGCTCCTCGTCGACGAGGTCCTCACGCCGGCGGCGCGCGGCGTCCGCCCGGGTCGCGTCGAGGAACCGGCGCCAGGCCACGGTGACCAGCCAGCCCTTCGGGTCCCGCGGCGGGTCGGCCGGCCAGACGCGGACCGCCTCGACCAGCGCGTCCTGCACGGCGTCCTCGGCCGCCGCGAAGTCGGCTCCGCGGCGGACGAGGATCCCGAGCACGCTCGGCGTGAGGCTCCGGAGCAGGACCTCGTTCACCTCTGAGGTCACTCCGTGATGGTGGGCGGCGCGGCCAGGAACGGGCGCAGCTCCAGCCACTCGTGGATCGGCTTCCCGCCCGCCCCAGGGGCGGCCGACAGTTCCCCGGCCAGCTCGACGGCGCGCTCGTAGCTGTCGACGTCGATCACCATCCAGCCGGCGATGAGGTCCTTGGTCTCGGCGAACGGTCCGTCGGTGACCGGCGGGCGACCCTCGCCGTCGTACCGGACGAACGTCCCCTCGGGGGCGAGCGCCTGACCGTCGACGAACTCGCCGGTCCCCTCTAGCCGGGCCGCGAAGTCGTGCATGTACTGCATGTGCGCCGAGATCTCCTCCGGCGTCCACTGGTCCATGGGCACGTCGTTGACGCAAGCCGGGGCGCCGCGGTAGTGCTTGAGCAGCAAATACTTGGCCATGGTGTTTCTCCTCGGTGCTGGTGCGACCCATTGTGGTCGCGTTCACTACGGGGACGGAGCCGGCCACGAATTCTCGACATCGCGTCCGAATCTCCTTGGGCGTCAAGTGCGGGGTTAATTCTGGCCCTCCGGCGACAATTTCAGGGGATTGGTACGAAAGGTCCGCTGGTTCGCATTCCGGCGTCGGCCTGGTATAGAACCGGCCCGACTTCCCCGTGCCGTCCTCGGCCGTCACGTTCCCCCATCGACCCGAAGGGTTACTTCGTGCTGCCCTCGTCCCGTAACTTCTCCGCCGCACTGGCCGCCACCGGCGCGATACTCCTGGTGTCGGCATGCGGGCACCAGGGGGGCCAGGACGCCCCGGCCGCCGCAGAAGCCGCGCCCAGCGACAGCAGCGTCACGTCGGACGCGCCCACCTCGTCCGCCTCGCCCAGCAGTTCTGCCTCCGCCTCGGCGTCTGCATCATCCTCCGCGTCCGCGGCGCCGTCCGGCAGCGCGTCGCCGTCGGTCAGTGGCTCCAGCACCGCAGCGGCCGGCGGTACGGAGAAGACTCAGGCAGCCCCGGCACCCGCCTCTGCCCCGGACTTCCCTGTGCCGGTCAACGTGGGCAACTCCACCCAGCTCATCACTGTGAAGGCCAGCGGTTCGTACGCCACGGTCACGGCCTGGGCGAAGGGGCCGTCCGGCTGGAAGGCGGTCATCTCCGACAGCGGCCGGGTCGGATCGAACGGTGTCGTCGACGGGGCCGCCCGCAGGCAGAGCACCTACACCACGCCCTCGGGCACGTACACCATCACCGAGGGCTTCGGCGTCGAGTCGAGTGGTACCGCCATGCCGTACACCCGGGTCAACTCCAGCCACTGGTGGGTCCAGGACCCCGAGTCGAAGTTCTACAACTCGATGCACACCGAGGCCGGGGCCGACTTCCCGCTCACCGAGAGCGGCGAGCGGGGCAGTGAGCACCTCATCAACTACCCGACCCAGTACGCCAAGGCGCTGGTCATCAACTTCAACCGTTGGCCGGCCACGCCGGGCCGCGGGGCCGGGATCTTCCTGCACGTCAACGGCAGTGGGGCCACGGCGGGTTGCGTCTCCGTGCCGCGCTCCACGATGGACCGGATCATGGCCTGGATCCAGCCCGGCGCGCACCCGCGCATCGCCATCGGCTGACCCGAACCACCGGCCGAAGGAGCCTGAACATGCGAGTGAGTTACAGATGTGCCGCGCTGAGTGTCCCGCTCTCCCTTTCGTTGATCGGTTGCTCTGCGGAAGGGGAGCCGGCGGTGTCGGTCGAGTCGGCTGTGTCGGCGAGTCCCGAAGCAGAGAAGACGGAGCCCGCGAAGCCCGTCACCGCAGAGGACTTCCTTGACCGAGCGCAAGAGGCGATGGCGGCCGAGGGCGGCTGGACCTTCGCGGTGAAGGGCAGTGAGAAACTCGTCTTGCAGGGGCAGACGAGCACCGCTTCCTATGAGGCCGCGCTCAGGCGGACCCAGGACCCTGCCGCTCTCCATTCTTCAGGGACGGTCGTCGGCAAAGGGAAACGTAAGCCTGAAGAGATCTTTGTGATCGATGGTACGGCGTACGTCAAAGAAGGCGGGGACGCCTGGAAGCACGGACCGGTCTCCGATCCGGACATGAAGAACAAAGTGGAAGACCCCATGGCTGCCATAGTGGAGTTCAGGAAGTATGTGCGGGAGTCGGGGGATGGCGTCACGCTGACGAAGGCGGGAGGGAGGATTCGACTCCAAGTCCGCTCTGGTCCACGGAAGTTGCCGGAAGTGCGGGACCGGGCCTTTGTCGAGAAGGCGGTACGCGAGTTCAGTCCGACACTGAAGCAACTCCAGAAGGCCGGGGTTTCAGCGACCGAGGATCAACTCACCCTGTCCCAGCTGGAGGAGACGCTGATCCTCGACCCTGAGACGTACAGAGTCGAGTCCCACCGATTCCGTTTCGGCTTTCTGATCCCCTATGGGGGGCAGGACATCACGTTTGGCCAGGATGTGAACGAGGAGAACCGGGGAGTGTTCGAAGGGGACATCGAGCTTCCAGCAGACGCGAATGCCTAGTACCAGAAGGCCCTCGGACCCCCTGTCGGTCGGCCCGTAGGCCGGGCCCCGAAGGGGAACGTATCCCGGGGCACCGACAACGCATCCGTCGGCGGCGGTGATCGTGCACGACGCCCGAACCGGGTCGATGGTTGCACGGCCGGCTCGAACTCGTACATGAGAACCATCACTTCCCCCACCCTGTGATGTTCTCCGCGCGCCTGACGCTTGGTCATACATGGATAGGGACTTTGGAGTGCTGCCCGGTGCTGCCGGCATGCGCGTGTACGTCACCGGGGTCGTGGACCGGCTGACCGAGCGCAACCGGCTGCCGTTCGACTACTCCGTGGCCAGTCTGCGGCTCGTCGACTTCATGGTGGACGGGCTACGGCGCGGCCGTCCGGAGCGCGGGCAGATCGCCGGGCTTCTCCAAGGCCTCGGGGCGTACACGGGTGAGGTGATCGTCCGGCGGGCCGGGGCCGGGTGGGTGGACTTCGGGGCGGAGCAGCGGGAGCTGTTCGGGCAGCCGGTGGGGATTCGGATGCCCGATGAGCGCGTGTGGAATCCGCTCGGCAAGGTGGTCAACCGCTTCGAGCGGGGCGGCCCGGAGGAGTCGGTGCAGCGCCTTTATCTGTTGCTGCACGGGCGGAGGCGCAAGGCTGCCGCGCCGATCGACCAGACGGCCGTCTGCGGCGGGCGGATCGGGTGAGGGCGGTGTGACACTTCCCGGCCTTCGTGCGCAGAAGTAAGGGGGCGTGCGCCAGGGCGGTGCGTAGTTGGTACGGAGAGGGAAGTGTGGGGGCGTACGACGCGGAGCTCGGCGCTGCCGTTGAGCGGGCTCAGCAGGGGGACGAGGAAGGGTTCACGATCGCGTACCGGCTGGTGCAGCCGGGCCTGATCGCCTACGTCCGAGGCCTGGTCGGCGACGACGCCGAGGACGTGGCCTCCGACGCCTGGCTGGAGATCTCCCGCGACCTGGGCCGCTTCCGTGGCGACGGTGCGGGTTTCCGGGGCTGGACGGCGACGATCGCCCGTCACCGTGCCCTGGACCATCTGCGCCGGCAGAAGCGGCGTCCGCGCACCTCACTGCTGGAACAGGACATGCTGGAACTGCCGGGCGGACACGACACGGCCGCCGCGGCCCTGGAAACGATCTCCACGGAGCAGGCTCTCGAACTGATCGGCAGTCTGCCGCGCGACCAGGCGGAGGCCGTCCTGCTGCGCGTTGTCGTCGGGCTCGACGGGCCGGCGACCGCGCGGGTGCTGGGCAAGCGCCCCGGGGCCGTACGCACCGCGGCACACCGGGGACTGAAGGGACTGGCGGGGCGACTCACCGGGGCTGGAGCGGGCGGTGTGACGCCTGGGGCACAGCGCACGCTGAAGGATGAGACATGAAACCCGAACGGGAAGATCCCCGTCCCCCCGAGCTGGAGGCGCTGCTCGAAGCGGCGAGCCGCCCCGGCGCCCTCATTTTTCCGGCTGCCGAGGAGCAGGCGCTCCAGGCCTTCCGTACGGCCCATGAGAAGGGCGTGCACGCGGCGCCGCTGCGGTGGCGGCGCAGACGGGACGACTGGCGGCCCGCCGGGGAGCGTCGCCGGGCACGGTCACTCAAGGCGCTGCTGGCGGGTGTCGTCGCGGCGGCGGCGCTCGGCGGGGTCGCGGTTGCAGCGGGAGAGGGTGCCATCTCGTCGCCGTTCGGTGGCGACGCGGAGCCGAAGCCGGGGCGGAACGCGCCCACGGTACCCGGCGCGGGCGAGGAAACGGCTGGTGACGGGGGCGGGGAGCGGGCGCCACAGCGTTCGGCGAGGCCCATCCCGTCGGACTCGCACGACTCCCCGGCGGAGCGATCGGGCACGGCGCAGGACATCGTCGCGCACTGCCGCGTCTACCTGTTGGCAGTGGAGCGGCAGGGCAAGGCGCCTGGGGACGCGGCCATGACCCGCCTTGAGGAGGCGGCGGGCAGCCGGGAGGCCGTACCGGCCTACTGTGAGCAGCTGTTGGCGGGCGAGCAGCAGGGGAGTACCGGCTCGAGCCCGGCGGAGAAAAGTCCGGAACAGCCCGAAAAGCCGGGGAAGAAGGACGCTCCGGGATCGGCCGGCCCAGGCGCAGCGCCAGACTTCGAAACAGGGTGACGCCCACCTCGGCTGTCCGCATCGTCTTTCAAGTCCGCACGCGGGATCGAGTGGCCGGCGGCTATGGCGCTCAGGACATGGACTGTGCCGCCGAGGCCGGAGGCGTACGGCTCACCGTCCGGCCCAACGCGGCCGCGGCCCGCGCGAACTTGGCGGCGTCCACCACGGCCGCACCACCCAGGTCGTTGTTGAAGTACACATACACTTCGTCCTCGTCCGGCCAGGCGTCGGCGATGCGTCGGGCCCAGGATTTCAGCGCTTGACGGCCGTAGCGCGGCGGCGGCCCGGCGATGCCGCCGTGAAACCGCACGTACCCCCATGACGCGGTACGCCACAGTGGCGTCACCGGGCGGGACCCTCGATCCGCCCAGCACAGGGCGCTGCCGTGCCGTTCCAGCACCGCCCGGAGCTCCCGCTCCGCTCCCCACCATGAGGTGTGGCGGAATTCAACGGCCACCCGAACCGTGTCGGGGAAGCAGCTCAGGCAGGCGTCCAGAGCCGCGATGTCCTCCCGGAAGTTGGGCGGCAGTTGCAGCAGGACGGGCCCGAGCCGGTCGCCGAGGCCCTCGGCACGATCCGTCAGCCGGCGCACCGGCTCCTCGGGGTCGCGCAGCCGCTTCAGATGGGTCAGATAGCGGCTGGCCTTGACCGCCATGACGAACCCCTCGGGCGTCCGCTCCCGCCAGGAGGCGAAGATCTCTGTGGTGGGAAGCCGATAGAAGGCATTGTTGTTCTCGACGGTGGCGAAGTGCCGGGCGTACTCCTCCAACCACAGCCGCTGCGGTTGCCCGGGCGGGTAGAGAACGCCGCGCCAGTCCTTGTACTGCCAGCCTGAAGTTCCGACGAGCATGGGCATGGTCCGATCCCTGCCCATGAGGCATGGGATATATCGCCTTATTCGGGATGCTCCCCTCCCTGGTCGTCCCCTGCCCGCCGGTGCTCCGGGCGCCGTGGGAGCAGGCTTTTGGCATGGCCATCAAGGATGAACTGGCTATTTCACCGCGGCCAGCGTCGCGTAGACCACGACGTTGCCCTGGTAGCCGGTGTGCTCGGAGTAACCGCCGCCGCAGGTGATCACCCGCAGTTCGGGCAGGTCGGAGCTGCCGTAGACCTTCTCGTCCGGGAATTCCTTCTTGTCGTAGACCTCCACGGCGTCAACGGCGAACACCGCCGTGCGCCCGTCTGCGCGACTGATCTCGATGGTGTCGCCCTTGGCCAGGGCACCGAGGTCGTGGAAGACGGCGGGGCCGGTGCGCGTGTCCACGTGTCCGGCGGTGACGGCTGTCCCTGCTGAGCCGGGAGCCGTGCCGTCGCCGTACCAGCCGGCAAGGCTGGGGTTGTCGGCAGGCGGGGGCCGTAGCGCCCCCGCCGCGTCGAGGTCCAGTCGTGCCATGGGGGCGTCGACGCCGATGGCGGGGACCTGAAACCGGACCGGATCCGAGGGGGGCAGCGGCTGGACGGCGGGGAGCGCGGCTGAGGCGGTGCCGCTGGGAGCGGGCCGTACAGAGGTGGAGAAGGCCTGGGCAGCCGAAGGCTGCGGTGGCTGTTCGTCGCGTGCCACGTT
The DNA here is from genome assembly GCF_003054555.1 of Streptomyces lunaelactis. NCBI lineage: Bacteria > Bacillati > Actinomycetota > Actinomycetes > Kitasatosporales > Streptomycetaceae > Streptomyces > Streptomyces lunaelactis. The sequence goes on from NZ_CP026304.1 coordinate 4,527,518, forward strand.
GATCACCAGCACGGTGCCCGCCACCAGGGCACAGGCCAGAAACTTGGCCGAAGGGATGAAGGAGTGTGGGGAAGCGCTGGTCTGGTGCCCGGTTTCCATCGCGGTTGAGCCTCTGCTTCGCAGCGGGTGGGGTGGGGCCCTCGCGGCCCCCGGATCGACGCGGTGTCCGGGGGCCGCCGTGGCGGGAGTTGGGCGGTCAGGTTCGGACACCGCTCGGGCGGCGGCGCATCCTGACCACAGCCCCGGCGGCAGCTCCAGCGAGGAGCGCACCGCCCAGGGCGAGCTGCGTACCCTTGCCGTCGGTCCCGAAACCGGCGTCGACCGCGCCGCTCGGGGTGCGGGCGGTGATCTCGTGCGTATCGGTGACCTTGACCCGCGGTGGGCACTTCACGGTGACTGCGTGGATGCCGGGCCCGGTCTCTTCCGGGACCTGGAACTGCCCGGTGAGCACCCCCGCCCTGTCACCTGCGAACAGGTGGAACGCTCCTCCCGCCTCCGACTCGCCCTTGCCGTAGGTCTCCTTGCCGCAGGCGGTCGTACTGACGGTGACCGTGGAGCCCGGGGAGGCGTTCCCCGGGCGGATGCGGATGCCTGAGTCATCGGCGGCGACAGCGGCCGGGACCGACAGAACAAGGGCACCGACAACCAGGCCGATACCTACACCAACGCGTGTGCTGAGCATGCGGATCCTCCAACGGAGCAGTGTCCGGCCTGTCTGCGCGGCGCCTCTGCTGTGCTCCGTTCATGAGGCAACCGACAGTCCGTCAGCACCGCAACCTGACGCATCGGCATATGTGTCACCCGGGCAGGCGTAGCGTCTCCTCGCCCTTGATCGTTTACGCAGGTCACAGGAGCTGAGACCGTCACGGTGGAGGAATCACCAGAGGGACGGCGAACGGGCTAGGGATGTTCCTTCGTGTTGCGTTGCTGGTAGGTCTCTCGGTCGAAAGGCGGATTGCCCAGCACCGGCCACGTGAGCGACGGGCCGCCGAGCAGACACGTTCGACCAGCAGCCGCCTGCCGTGAACGGTCAGCGGCCTCGGCACCGAGGGCATCCGCTGGGTCCGCGATCTGATGAAGTCCCTTGCGGCACAGGGACGTACGGCTCAAAAACGGGACGCCCGTACCGGTTCCCACGCGAAGAGTGCCCCCGCCACGGCCCAGACAGCGAATAGACACAGACGCGGGATCGTCGGCAGGAACAAGCGGCCGTGCCGCTGGAACCCCTGTCATGCCGGGCGCCCCGCGGACCGCAGCAGATAGACGCCGGCGGCGGCCGGGAGCGCCAGGACGGCCAGGAGGACCGGGATGAATGCTCCGAGGCCGAAGTTCAGCGTGCCCGCGGCGACCACGAACTGCGCCACCACGAACAGCAGCGGCACGAGGGCGGCCGCCGTCCCGATCACCTTGTCCCGGTGGCGCCACTGCGGCGCGGTCCACAGCCACCAGATCGCGCCGATCAGGACCAGGAGGCCCAGCGGCGGGGTGAAGATCGTCAGAGGGCCGGACACCGCCAGCAGGCCCAGCATGGCGAGGGTGCGTCCTCGGCTCACTTGCGGAGCAGGGGGCTCCTCGCCGAGCGCGGTCGCCGCTATCGCGCGCGGGTCGCCGAGGCGTGCGAGCACGGCGCGGATCCCGTCGTGGCCGGAGGCGGACTCCTTCGCGAGTGCCACGGTGATGTGTTCTTCCAGGTCGGCCAGCAGCTCGTTCCTGCTTTCCGGGCTGAGTCCGGCCGTTTCACGAGTCACGGCGGACAGGTAGTTCTTCACCAGCGGGTGCTCGGTGATTGTCATGGCGGTCTCCTGTCAGTCGGTGATGAAGTGGTCGACCGCGTCACGGAAGTGCGGCCAGATGGCGGTGAACTCCTTCAGCGCCGTGTGCCCCGATGGCGTCAGTTCGTAGTAGCGCCGGGGCGGCCCGCTGGGGGACTCCTCCCAGTGGGTCTCCACCAGTCCGTCACGGCGCAGCCGCGACAGCAGGGGGTAGATGGTCCCTTGGCTCGTGACCATGACGTTCACCGCGCCGAGGGTTTCGAGCAACTCCACGCCGTAGCACGGGCCATCCCGCAAGATCGCAAGCACGCAGTACTCCAGCACCCCCTTACGGAGCTGGCTCTCCGCCTTGCCTGCGACGGGCTTACCTGTGATGTCAGGTTCCATGCATTGCATAGTACCTGGTTATCTCCAGCAGGTCCAAGGTGATGTTGGCACGTCTACCGAGCGGCGCCTGGGCCCGCGTCGCGGCCCCCGGCAGTACCGAAGTAGAGCGGCGGCGCTGGATGAATGCCGGAGGATCAGGGACAAGTACCCAGGGCTGAATGTCGAGTTCACGTCCCTGGGCAGCGAGGCCGTGACGCTGAACCTTGACCGATTGCCACTGAAACTCGACCGGCAACGGTCTGTGTGGCCGGCCCTCTGGGAGTGGCTGCCCGAGTTCTGGGGCCGGCGGTCCACCCCACACCGGTGGCGTCGGTACCGGCTGGGACACTCCCACCATGGACACCACACCCGAGCACATAGGCTCCCGGACAGCGGCCGGATGGACCGTCGCGCTCGCGGGCCTCGGAGCAGTCACCGGCTTCGTCTGGGACGGGCCGTTCCTCGCCGTCGCCTGCGCCCTCTCCCTGGGAGGCGGCGCCGCCCTGGGCACGATCCTGTCCCGCCGTCGAATGATCGCAACCATTCGGGAAGGCCACGGGAAGGCCGCCGCGCTCGGGTACGCCGACGGAATCGGGGACATGGTGGTGCTGGGGATATCCGCGTACAGGGCCTCCGTCTTTCCGCTGTCCGGCCCCGACGCAGTAGACCCCGCCGAGCGCAGGGCGCGCCGTAAGGCCGCCTACCACCTCACGGCCGCCGACGGGCTTCCCCACCACATTCGTGAGGCCGCGGCCGCCGCTCTCGAAGCGATCGATGACGCGCGTGACCGCGACACCCGGTCCGCCATCGAGGACCTCATGAAGGCCGTCCAGGAGCAGCGCCGCCGCACGTGACCGCAGCCGGACCGGGACGGTAGTCCCCTGCCCATGCGTGTTCCCGTCCTCGCTCCCGCCGCTCCCCTGCGGCCGCCCAGGAAAGACCATCACCACGATTGCGGCGCGGTCTCGGCGGGCGTCGTGCCTGTTACTTCCAGGGGCAGGCTAGGAGATGGAGGCCGGACCATACTCGGTCGCATGAACGACACAAGGCACGGCAAGTCCCTCCTCGGCGAGTTCTTGTCCACGCGCCGGGCGCAGTTGAAGCCTGCGGACGTGGGGTTGCCGGAGTACGGCGACCGGCGGCGGGTGCCGGGTCTGCGGCGCGAGGAGCTGGCCCAGCTGGCGGGGGTCAGCGTGGCTTACTACATCCGGTTGGAGCAGGGATTGTCGCGACGCGCGTCGCCGCAGGTCCTTGATGCACTGGCCACGGCTTTGGGGCTGGACGACGCGGAGCGGCGTCACCTGCACGACCTGGCTGGTGATGGCCGGCAGCAGACTCGCCGGCGTCGGCTGCCCGCCGAGCGGGTCACCCCGGCGGTGCGCCAGTTGATGGACGCGTTCGGGGACGCACCCGTGGTTGTCCTTGGCCGGCGCTCGGACGTGCTGGCTTGGAACCGTACCGGGCACGCTCTGTTCGCGGGGCACCTGGACGCCGCCGGTCCGGACCGGGTGGCAGAACGGCCCAACACGGCCCGGCTGGTGTTCCTGGACGCCCACACGCGGGACCTTTATGTGGACTGGCCGAGGAAGGCCAGGGATGTGGTGGGCAAGTTGCGGCAGGCGGTCGGCGAATACCCGGACGACCCACGTCTGGCGTCCCTGATCGGTGAACTGACTATGCAGAGTCCGCAGTTCGCCGACCTGTGGGCCGAGCATCGGGTGCGGGCCTGGGATCTGGCCGAGTACCGGATGCGGCATCCGCTGGTCGGGGAGATGGACGTTCTGCAGCAGTCGATGCCGGTGCCGCGGGGACAGGGGGTCCGGTTGGTCGTGACGACGGCGGCGCCCGGATCGGCCTCCGAAGCGGCGCTGCAGTTGCTCACCCGGACCCTCCACCCCACCGGGGAGGTGGAGACGGCCGACAGCCCCATCACCCGCACCTCCTCGCACGCCTGACCCGATCGCATACCTGATCCAACCGCCCGGCTGACGAACCGAACCGAACCGAACCGCAGCCTGCCGGACCATGCGTCACGCCCGGACGGGCGCCCCGGCGGTTGCCCACTGCCGGTAACCGGGCCGCGAGTGACCTGAGCCGCGCGTGTCACGGCTACCTCGCCGTCGCCGTCGCCGACGACGCTGCCGCTCGTCCCACCTCCGCAGCAGGGGCACCGACGTGCCCTTGACGGACATGTCCCACCAGGCCGGTGCCCGCGCTCGGCGAGCCGCCGGAACACCCCGTCCTGCCACCTTTTGACCATGAATGGAGATCTCCCATGTCCAACACGCCCGTGACGGCTTTCACCGACATCGTCGACACCGTTGCCCACCTGGTCGAGACCGTCGCCGATGACCAGTGGACCGCGCCCACGCCCTGCTCCGAGTGGAACGTCCAGCAGTTGGTCGACCACCTGGTTACGGGACAGGGGGTGTTCATCGGGGTGATGGCCGAACAGTCCACCTCGGAGGGCTCTGAGCAGCCGGACGGCACCGAGCCCACGCCGGCCTCGCTGAAGGCGGCGTTCCGCGAGTCGGCCGGTGCTCTGGTGACCGCCTTCGCGCAACCCGGAGCTCTGGAGCGCACCGTGCAGGCCCCGATCGGGGCGGTGCCCGGCGCTGTGGCACTGCACCTGCAGACCATCGAGCACCTGGTGCACGGCTTCGACCTGGCCCAGGCCACCGGCCGGAAGGCCCTGTTCGACGACACCGCGGTCGAGCGGGAGACCGAGTTCGCCCGCGGCCTGGTGGCGCAGCTGCCGCCCGCCCCGGACGGCCCGTTCGCACAGTCCCGCACCGCCCCGGCGGATGCCCCCACGATCGACCACCTGGCAGCCCTGCTCGGACGCGAGATCACCGGCTGACCTCCCCCGCGCAGCCGGTCCGCCCGTACTCCAACGCCGTCCGCGGCAGCGTCGACGCCGCGCTCAGTCACTCACAGCTTTTCGCGAAGAACGCATCAACAGACGGAGGAAGATTTCCATGAAGCTCAAGCTCGTGCTCGCTGCCGCCGCTTTCACCGCAGTGCTCACCACTGGTGCGGCCGTCATGACGGCCGCAGCCTCCACGGAATCCGGCCGGGACGGACACAGGATCGAGCAGACCCAGGAAACCGCGCGCGCCATCATCAACGCCAAGGGTCCGCAGGTCTTCCCTCACTCGGTTGACTACAACCGGCAGTCGAAGAACTTCGTCGTCGGCTCGCTGAAGCACAGCACGATTTCCACCGTCGGTCTCGACGGAACGGTGCGCACCCTCGTCGACGACCCGAGCCTGGTGTCCGTCCAGGCGGTCCGCGTCGACCGCGACAGGCACCGCGTACTGGCCGGCAACGTGGACTACGGCCTTGCCGACCGCTCGGCCAAGGACACCACGTTCCGTGTCGCCGGAGTCGGCAGCTACGACCTGACCAGCGGAAAGCGTCGCTGGTACGCCGATCTCGCCGCGGTCGCCGCCGACGGCAAGCAGCACCTGATCGCCGACGTGACGGTGGCGCCCGACGGCACCGCGTACGCCGTCGACCAGCTCACCCCGACGGTGTTCCGCATCGACCGCAAGGGCCGCGCCTCGGTCCTCCTGCGCAGCGACCTCCTGAAGGGAACGGTCGACGTTCCCAACTTCCTCTCCGGCATCGGGATGACCGCGGTGGCGTGGACGCCGCAGAACCACCTCATCATCGCCAAGGCCGACGGCTCTCTGGTCCGGGTACCGGTCAACCACCCCGAGCGGGCGCGGAAGGTCGAACTCTCCAAGCCGCTGGCCGCCCTCACCGCCGGCATCCGGGTGCTGCCGGACGGCTCCATCGCGGCGGTCAGCAGCGGCCTCCTGTCCGGCAAGCCCGCCCAGATCCAGCGGGTGCGCCCCTGCAGTCAGTGGAAGACCGCCACGGTGACGGTCACCGACACCGTCACCGACCCCGTGACCAGCGGCATCGCCGCCGGCCCCAAGGGGTCGACCTTCGCTCTCAGCGGCGGGCTGCCCGCCCTGCTCATGGGCAAGCCCAACAACGGATTCACCCTGACCTCCGTCGCGGTCGACTGACACCAGCACAACCGTGTGGGTGCCGCAAGGCACATCCACGAGCCGGCGCCGGTTCCGGATCACGCCGAGGAGCTCACGTCGGCAGGCCCCGGCGTACAGCTCGACTCATCTGCCGGGCGGGGCCCTGACTCTGGTCGGGGCTCACCCGGCCGGAGTGCACACCGCGACGGCACGGCTCGGCATCGATCACACTGAGGTTCGGGTCGGCACGAGCAGATCGTGTTGGACTTCGTTCGAACCGGACGACGTCTCGGTAGCCACGCCCGAACACAGATGGATACGGGGGATACACATGGATGTGCCCATCGGGTCCGAGGAGTGGCCCGCGCGCAGTCTGCTGGGGATGTTGTCGCCACCGGCCCGGCGGGAACTGCTCGGCCTGGGTACCCGGGCGCGGTTCGAGGCGGGTGCCGTGCTGCTCAGAGAGGGAGCGGACGACCAGCACGTGTTGCTGCTGCTGTCCGGCTTCGCCAAGGTCACGGCGACCGTGGAGAACGGTGAGGGTTCGCTCCTCGCGGTCCGGGCCGCCGGGGACACGGTGGGCGAGATGGCCCCGATGACCGGCGCCCCGCGCTCCGCGACGGTCACTGCCTGCCGCCCGCTGACCGCCCGGGTGCTGCAGGGCGGCGCACTGCGGGGCTTGCTGTTGCGCCGCCCCGAGGTCTCCCTGGCCCTGACCGCCATCGTCGCCGACCGGCTGCGCTGGGCGAATCGGCGGCGGTTGGACTTCCGCGGGTATCCGGCGAAGGTGCGGCTGGCCCGGCTGCTGGTGGAACTCGCCGTGTCCTACGGATCGTCCGGGCCCGGCGGCGTGGTGATCGGCTGCCGACTGACACAGCCTGAGCTGGCCACCCTGGTCGGCGCTGCCGAGACGACCGTCCACAAGGTGCTGCGTGAACTCCGCGACGAGGGCCTGTTGGTGACCGGCTACCGTTCCACCACCATCCGGGACCTGCCACGGCTCAGACAGCTCGCGGACCTGGCAGGCGAAGGGCCGTAGCTGAGTCGACGTCAGGCCACTACCGGCAGCAGGATCACTCCCAGCCCCGCGCTCACGCCCATGACGGCCGTGCACACCACCGCCCTCGCCAGCCAGCGGTACTTGCTTACGGCGACGCGGGCGAGGAACCGTACGGTGTGCGACAACTCCCGGCGATCCGCGGCCTCGTCCGGGTGCGCGCCTTCCGCGGGCAGGATGTCGGGGCCCGATGCCAGATGAACGAAGCTGTACCGATTGACGGCTGGAGCCCGCAGCATGCGGGGGCTCAGCGTCGCTGCCAGGCTCACCGCGCCACCGATCAGGCCGCAGACGAACAGAGCCAGCAGTGTTCCGGCGAACGCGCCGTCCGCGCCACCCTGTTCGCAGGCGAGCACGGCTTGGCGACTCCACGTTCCCGCCGTGCCGGCCAGCGCCGCCTGCGCCGCCGCCAGGATGCCTGCCTTCGTGTCCGCGTGCTGGTGGGTCGTGTGCAGCGCGGTGAACATGTACTGCGCAGGGCGGCTGTCGGTGACCTGCCCGGTTGGTGCCATGGAAGTCTCCTCCGGTCGACGAGGGTGTGTTCCGTCCAGTAAGGGGGCGAACGCCCCGACCGAACCAGTCACTTCTGTGGGTTCTCGGGACTTCAGGAGAGGTCACAGATCTCGGCAATCCGTATTTCCACGGGGTTCACACCGGTGCGCGGGTGTACGACTTCAGTGCCGGCGTCCGTATTCGGGGGAGCGGGCGCCGGTTCCTTCCGCGGGAGGCTGCGGGGGGATGCCGGGCATGCCTGCTGGTATGTGGTAACTCCGTTGATTTTCAGGGAGTTTGAGTGAAACGACAACTTCCCCCGTGAAGCACGTGTAGCCCGAGAGGTGTCATGGCAAGGAACGGTCTCGATGGGCGGGGTGGCATGGGAGAGTTCGAGCGCAGACTGCTGCTGGCAGTCGATGCTGAGGGTTACGGCCGCGCCGACGTGGTGACGCAGGGCGAGTTCCAGGAGGCGATCACGCGGCTGTTGGGCGAAGCGGCCGACGCCGCCCGGTTGGACCGCAAGGGATGGAAGACGCAGGAGGGCGGGGACTCGGTGTTCGCGGTCCTGCCCGCGGAGGCCTCCGAGCCTGTCCTGGTCGACGCGTTCATGCGCAGCCTGGATGCCGGTCTGCGGGTCTTCAACCACAACCGGAACCGGCAGGCACGGCTCCGGCTCAGGGCAGCCGTCCACTTCGGCCCGGCCTCGCTGGGCGCCAACGGTTTCGTCGGCCCGGCTCCGGTCGAGATCGGCCGCATCCGCGACTCCGCGGCCCTGCGCACTGCTCTGAAGGAGGCATCGGAGGCCTGCCTGGCCGTCGGGGTGTCGGCGACCGTCTTCCGTGACGTCGTGCGGGGGGAGGTGTACACCACCCTCCGCACGGACGAGTTCCGGCAGGCGTGGGTCGAGGAGAAGGAGTATCAGGGGGAGGCCTGGATCTGGGTCCCGGGTGCCGGTGCACGGCAGTTGGACCTGGAACCGGACCGGCAGGCGACCACGACGGGCGCCGACGGCCTCGAGGCCGACGGGGAGTACCGCGGTGCCGTGGAAGGGCCACGGCGGCCGGAGGGCCCTGCCGTCCTCACGGACGAGGTGTTCGAGGGCGGGCAGCGCCACGCGACCGTGGTGCGGGGCAACGTGGACGTGGACGAAGTGGCGGGGGACGCGGTCGGGGTGCGCACGGACCGGATGGCGGGCAGCTTCGAGGGCACCGTCAAGGCCGTTCGCGTGGAGGCGGGCGGAACAGTGCTCGGGGTGGACGTCCGTGCCGCCGGCGGCGAGAAGTGAGCGCCGACCGGGCCCGGAGGGGCCGAGCCTTCGAGGACGTGGTCCGAGCCCGGACGGAGGAGGACTTCGTCGAGCGCGACTGGCTGTACGACGAGATCGAGCGGGCCCTGGAATCGGAACGGGGCCAGTACGTCCTGGTGACGGGCGAGCCCGGAGCGGGCAAGACCAGCCTGCTCGCCGGTATGGCACGGGCCCGTCCCGACCGGCTTCGCTACTTCTTCAGACGGGACAGCCGGACCGCGCTCACCGGGGGGGACATCCAGTCCTTCCTGCTGAGCATCGGGCATCAGCTCGCACGGGTGCACCCGGAGCTCTTCGAACTGGAAAGCCTCACGGTGGTGGTCCAGCAGCACATCGACTCCGTCGAGGCCGAGGGCCGCGTGGTCGGGATCAGGATCGAGGACCTGAGGGTGTCGCCGTTCCAGCGCACCGCCACCCTGGAAGTCGACCAGCGCCTCGGCGTCGTGGCCGGCACGGCCACGGGTGTCGAGATCGGCACGGCCCAACTGGAGCCCCGCCTGCTGGACCCCGACAACCTGGCGCACCTGGCGCTGATCGGGCCCGCACAGGTGCTGGCCGCACAGGATCCCGAGGCCAGGATCGTCATCCTGCTCGACGCGCTGGACGAGATAGCCGACGACACGACCGAGCCCCGGAAAGGGCTCCTGCGCTGGCTGGCCCGCTCTCCCGAACTGCCCGCCAATGTCAAAGTGGTCATGACCTCCCGGCCGCACTCCGGTCTCCGGCTGTTCCGGTCGGCCCGGGAGGAGCGGCTCACCGAGATGGTCGTCGACGCGGGCTCACCCCAAGTCGTCAACGACCTGCGTATCTACGCGGACCGCGTCCTGGAGACGGACGCCGTCATCGCCATGGAACGCGCCAGAGGCCACCTCCCGGGCAGTGCGAAGCGGTACGCGGTCAGGAGCGCCGCCGGAAACTTCCTGTATCTGGCGACTTACGCACGGGCGCTGAACGACGCCGTCGCGGGACAGGACGACGAGATGGTCGACAGACTGCTCGTTTTCAGCGGCATACCGGGCAATCTGGCCGGGCTGTACGGGTTCTTCGTGGAGCTGGCCCGCGAGGAACTCACGCCGTGGCCGACGAGCAGGACAGGTGAGCCGGCCGGCTGGGAGGGGGTGGGCCTGCCGGTCATCGGTGTGCTGACTGTGGCGAGGGAGGCGTTGACGGAGGACCAGCTCACCGCGCTGTCCGGCACACCTGTACGGGAGGAACCCGCACGGAAGGTCCTCGAAAGCCTGCGCTGGCTGCTGGACCGGCGAGACGACCGGATCGCTTTCTTCCACACCTCGATCAGTGAATTTCTCGCGGGGGAGGAGGCCCGGAAGAAGCACCCGGAATGCTGGGTCGACGAGACCGAGTGGCACGAACAGATCGTGCGGCACTACCGCGGCGCCGCGGTGAGCTGGGCGGAGGTGGACTGGTCACAGGTGGATCGCTACGGCTTGGTCCACCTCGTCACCCACCTCCTGAGGGCCCGGCCGCGCAGCTTAGACGAGGCCGTCGACCTGGTATGCCCCGGTTTGCGCCGGGCTGTCAGGACCGAGTTCGGAGCCCAGGGCAGGTTTCTCGAACTCGTGGACAGCATCGCCCACCACGTCGCGGACAGCGCACCCGTGGGCTCCGGACTGCCCGCGCTGATGTACCTCGGCGTCGTACGCCACCAGGCCGCGCAGCCCGGCAACGCACTGCCGACACGGGTGATCGGCCTGCTCGCCCGGACGGGCCGCCGCCAGGAGGCCCTGGAGTACGTGGCCGGGATGACGCCCTCGTCCCAGCGGTTCACGGCCGTCACGGAGATCCTGGCGTACGCGCGTCCCAGGCCCGACGAGACCTCGTACGAGGAACTGCTGGACCTCCTGGTCGAGTCCGTGCTGACCATTCCCAGGCACGGCACCGACTACTACCGGGACGCGGGTGCACAGAGCGCGGCAGAGTCGGCCGCACAACTGCTCGCACCGCATGATCTCGAACGCGCACTGCGACTGTGGCGGCACGGCCAGGAGCTGTCGGAGCGAGCGCCCCGCCCGGAGGCGGAGCCGGATGCGGTGTATCGCGCCGCCGCCGTCGCCGAGCAGGATGTGGACAGGGCCCGCGTCCTCATCGGCAGGATCAGCGGGGAGCGCTGGACGGACTACCTGGATCTGGCGGAGCGCGCCGACTCCGGACGGTCCACCGAGCTGCTGTGGGCGGCCGAGAGGTCCTTGGACACCGTCGGGCCGGCAGTCCGTGTCGTGGCCCTGTCGAGACTGGCCTCCGCGTGGGCGACGTACGATCCGGACACCAGCCGGCGGTTCCTCGCCGAGGTGCTCGCGCAGGTATTCGCTGCGGGCGAGGAGGAGAAACTTGCTCCCCAACTGACCAAGGCCGCTGTCGCGTTGAGGGACGTAGCTCCGGCTGCGGCTCGCATTCTGCTGGCCCGTCTGGACACGATCGTCGTCAACGGCTATACGGAACGCGCCCTCCTCGACGCCGCGGGGCTCTGGACCCGTTGGGGGGCGCCCGAGCGCGCGCGGACTCTCGTCGACCGGTACCTCGCATGGACCAGCAGTCCATGGGCGCAGCTGTCCGCCAGGAAAGCCCTCGGGCAGTCGGACCGAGCGGAGGAGCGGCAGCTCGTCGAAAAGGTCCATGCCGACATCCCCGAGCCGCCGGCCGATCCGACGGCGTACGGGTGGGCTGCGCGGCAGAGGGATGACGACCTGGCCGGCGTGGTCCGGCGCATGGCCGAATACGACCTCGCCAGGGCGGCGCAGATGGCCAGGGATGTCGCCGGTCCCAGTGACCGGTACGTGCTTCTCGCCGACATCGCCCACCTCCACCTCGACCGGGGCGAGGCTTCCCCGGCCGCCGCCCTCCTGGAGGAGGTGTTGCAGAGAGTGGAGCGGCCCGCCCCGCTCCGCGGTGCCGGCGGTGCCGGTACGGGCTTCACTACCGCGTCGCCCGAGTCGAGTGCGCCACCCGCCAGGAATCACCTGGAACAGGTGAACATCGGCGCGGTCATGGGCATGTTCAACCTGAGCCACCATTGGGCCGCCCGCGCGCGAGGACACTTCTTTCGTGAACCGGCGGACGTGGTCCGCGCCGTCGAGCTGGGGCCGTCCAGCAACACGGCCAGAGTGATACGCCGGTTCGCGGTGCGGCTGGCGCACAGGGACCTCTCCCAGGCGGGCACTCTCATGCACTCGATCGCGGATCCCGGAGAGCGAGCCATCGGCTTCGCGGAGCTGCACAGGGCCGCCCACGGCCCTGACAGCAGCGACTCTCATCACGGCCCCGAGGCGGACACGTTCTCCAAGGAGATCGATCGCTCACTCGGCGAACTGCCGCGTCACCGGTGGACTGCCGGCCCCGGCGACGACTCGGATGAGCACAAAGCCTGGGCATACGCGCGCCCCGACCTCCGGGTCCGCTTCGAACTGGCCGTGCGTGCGCTGGGATGCCGGAAGGCGGACATGCAGGGGCTCCAAGGGCTGACCTTCCTGGCCCACGCACAACGGCACTCCATGCTCACGTGGGCGTCCGCGGTGTTCGCCGCCGACATGATCCAGCGGAAGCAGCCCCATCAGATCTTCACGCAGACCCATCTGGAGAACCTCACCCAAGGCCTGGACCAGGGCGACGAAATGAGCATGAGCAGGGTGGCCGCAGCCGCGTACCACGAGTACCGGATCGCACGCGAGGTGCCCGGCTACACCTTCCAGGCGCCGAAGGTGCACATCGACGACCCGATCTACGCGGCAGCCGTGGACCTCGTGACTCCCGCCCCCGGCGCCCCCCTCAGTCCCTCGTTCACGCGACGGCTCCGGGGGCTGCTGGACACCGGCCCGCTGCCCGCGGCGGCCGAACTGGTCGCCTTCGCCGCGGAAGCCAGGCCGGAGAACCGGCACGAACTCCGTGAGCTGGCCGTGGAGATCATCGCGAGAGCCCGCGACGGTTCCGCGATCGGCGTGGACGCTCTGGCCGTCCTGGCGGCATCGCCCGCCCTCGGCGACCTGGTGGATCCTGTCGGCCTCGTGAACGAAGCCGAACGCTGCACGTTCGGCTGGCCGGGCGAGCATTGGATCCCCGGCGATGTCGTGGCCCGCCTGTTCCCCGTCCTGTTGGAGCGCGCACCGGCGGTCGCACTGCGCAGGTTCTACGAGGTCGCCTCGGCGAACTGGTCCTTCGCCATGTCGCTGCTGGAACACGCGGCGGACGCCCTGATCGACGCAATGGACACCGACCTGGCCGCCACCCTCGGCTCGGCCATGGCCCGCGGGCTCGCCTGCACCTCTCCCGAGGGCACGGCACCCGATGCGGTGGACGGCGTCCGACTGGCGCAACTCGTCGCCACCGGCACCGCGGACAACGGGCGGGCATCATGACGCATCCCGTCGACCCCGCGGTGGAACAGGCGCACACGGACGTCGTGGACCTGTTCCGCAGCAATCCCGCCGCGGACCCCGCCGGACTGGAAGCAGTGTGCCGTGCGGCCCGGGACCGGCTCGCGGTGCTGCCGGCCCTCGATCCGCACGATCCGCAGACCTGGAGCTCGTACGACCTGATCACGAGGGACGTCCAGACACTCCTCGGCTGTCTGCGCGAGGCCGGTGTCCCGAGCAGCGAACCGGAGCACTTCCGTGCCGTGCTGATCCGCGTCCTCTACTACCTCTACGAAGCCGACCGCGCTGAACCAGGTGTCCTGCTGGCGGAGATCGTCCACGGCGACTGGGAGGTGCGGATCGGAGAGTCGCACGCCGACACACTCAAGGCCGCTGAACGACTTGCCGCATGCCTGCATGCACTGGGTGACTCGACACGGGCTCGGCCACTGTTCGAGAGAGTTCTTCTACTGCGGTCGAAGACGTTCGGTAACACCGATCCCTCCACCCTTCTCGCGTCCTGCAATCTGGGTGCCTGCCTCAACCAACTCGCGGACTACAGCGCGGCGTTCCGGCTGAACAAAATCACCGCACGACTGTGTGAGCAACGACTCGGCAAGGAGGACGGAACGACGGTCCTGGCCACGGGGAACCTCGCCGGCAGCCTGTTCGGACTTGGCGAGTACCGAGCGGCGCTGACTCTTTACCAGGACGTGCACCGGCGGCGCCGACGGGCGTCAGGAGAGAACACTCTGGTGACGCTCCACGCGGAGGCGAACATCGCCATCACCCTCCACAAGCTCGGGGACTACGAGGAGGCACGCGCCATCAACGCGGACCTGCTGCCGAGATTCGAGCGCGCGGCCGGAAAGGACCACTCGGGCACCACACTCACGCGCAGCCGTCTGGTGATGAACCTGCGGGCACTCGGGCGTGACGAGGAGGCCGATGAAGTCCACGGAGGAATTCCGCGGTTCTGACGGTCTCGGTGAGCGGGCTCCGTGCGTATCGAGCACGGCCCGGGCGGCTGCCTGCGCGCCCGTGGACGCGGCCGGTCGCCGGGGAGACGGCCACTACGGATAACCGAACAGGGCGAGCAGTGTGCGCCAGTGCGGGCCCTGAACGCCGGCGCCAGGAGATCCGCCGCCTCGCCGCCGCAAGCCTCACAGGCGTGGCCGAAGGCCACCTCCGGAGGGGGGTGATCGGGGCGTTCATGAGCGGTGTCCGCGTGACGAGGGAGCGATGGAGGGGCGCTGCTGACGCCCTGTTCGTGATCCCTTACCATCTTCTGGTTCTGGTTCGGGCAGGTGCGCGGACCAAAGTGGAGGGGGAGTTCATGCGTCGTTTCTTCACCGTCGCGGCCGTTGCCGCGAGCACGATGCTGTTCGGAACGCAGGCGGCCGTCGCGAGCCCCACTGTCAACTGGAAGGAGGTGAACACGAACTCGAACTGGACGTGCAACTCGGAGTGGAAGCAGCACTGGATCTACAACAACGTCAACTTCAAGTCGTGCATCGTCACCAACTCCAGCGGTGGTGCACAGGGGGTCCTCGTTGTGCAGAATGCCTCGACCCACACGATCCGGATGAAGGGGCGGGTGCTCTTCGAGTCAGAGGGTGGGGGCGACGTTTGGTGTGCTGACACAACGCTGCATCCTGGGTACACGCGCGGCTGCTACGCGCCCACGGTTCAGCTGCCCTGCTGGCAGGGATACACGGACGGTATTGGTGTCACCCTCTATGTGTGGGACGGGAGCATATGGGTCGAGCGGCAGCAGGGTCTGGCTGGGCCCGCAGTCGGCTGCTGACTCAGACGGTGTGTTGATCTTGAGTAGTTGGTGAAGGCCCCGACCGGTATCGGACGCTGTTGGTTAATTTCGGGGCCTGCGTGACGACGGCCTGTACGACCCCGTTGGGGGTGTGCAGGCCGTCGTCGTGTTCAGGGATGGGTTCGTTTGTTGCGTGGGGTGGAGTTGGCTGAGATCCCGGAGGAAGCAGCGCACTGCCCCCGCCTGTCGAGCACCTACACCGCCGAACCCGGCCGCGCTCACCAGCAGGCCGAGGACCACCATGACCCGGCTGCCGGTCTTCGTCGGCGCTCCGGGCGCTCCGGCACCCAGGCCCTGTCCGGCCGATCTTGCCGGGCTCGCGTGCCCTGGCACGGCACCTCGCCGCGTTGTCGTCAGTCGCCTACGCTCCGCGTGGACTTCTTCCTCCGCCTTGCGATGCACCACGCCAGACCCCGCTCCCTGATCCGGCCTGATCGACCGGACAGGACCTAGCCGGTGGGCACTACGGGATGCCCGCGATGTCCCCCGCCACCCCCGCATCGCGCAGGCGGCGGGCCCGTAACACCAGCTCCAGCTTGAAGCGCCGGTCCGGATCGTCCACCTCGTCGCCCAGCAGTTCGCGGATCTGGCGCAATCGGTAGCGCACGGTCTGCGGATGGACGCCGAGTCGTGCCGCGACCTCGGGGGCGCCGCCACGTGTCTCCAGCCAGGCGAGCAGCGTCTCGACGAGTCGTCGGCTGTGCGAGGGCGCGCACTGGTCGAGCGGCGCCAGGCAACGGCGGGCGAGGTCCTCGATCAGTTCCTCGGGCGGCAGCAGGACCAGCGCCTCGGTGTGCTCCGTGCACTTCAGGACCTGGCCGGCCGGGAGCAGCCCGCGTTCCATCAGGCGTACGGCGGCGAAGGCCCAGTGCAGTGACTTGGCCGCCTCGGCGAGCGGAACCGGCGGTCCCATCGCGCCGGACCAGCCTGTCAGCGCGCGCTCCAGGAGTTCCGGCCGGCCGGCCGCGCTCGGCTCGGGGACGACCATGCGCGGCTGCTCGTACTCCATGTCCAGCAGCACGTCCTGACCCACTGCCGGAGCGACGGACTCCGGGGCAGGTCGCAGAAGTACACCGACGGCGACCTGCTCGGGCAGCGGCCAGCCGATGCGCTCGGCATGTTCGGCAAGAGCGTCGGTGGGATCCGTGCGGTGCTCGCTGAGCATCAGGCTGATCAACCGCCGCTGGAGCCGGAGCCGTTCGCCGGCCTGGCGGGCGGCGGCTTCGACGTAGCCGCGTACGGACTGCGCGACGAGCCCGTCGAGATACTCGAAGCCGGACTCCACCAGCTCGTACATGGCCGGCGGCGGGATCTCGACCTGTTGGCCGATCTCGGCGAAGCGGCGCCACGCAAGCCGCACGCCGAGCCGGTAGATGGCCTGCAGCGAGTCCAGGCTGCGGCCCTGCAGCACTTCACCGCGGCCGAACTCCTGGAAGACCTCCAGCTGACGCCCGTGCGGTCGGCCCTCCTCCACCACGAGGTGGTCCACGAAGTCCTCCAGGGCCCTGCGGATGCCGATCAGGGCCATGGGCTCGCCCGAGTCGTCGACAGCGAGCGGCAGGCCGGGGTACTCCCTGCGAATCTCGGCCAGGATGGCCTGGGCGAGTGCCGGCACCTCTGCCATGGCCAGGGACGCGAATCGGCGTGCCCGCGGGCGGGGTACATCGCGCCAGGCCGTACGCACGGGCATGGGTTCCTCCCTCCCCGCTGGTCCGGCTACGGCTACGGCTGCGGGGATGCCGACGGCCCGCCCGTCTCGAAGGAGACGAGCGGCACATTGGGCTGCTCGGGCGTGACGTTCAGTGCGGCGACGATGCCGAAGGCCGCGCCCACGGCGAGGACAGCGGCGGCCATGGTGGTCAGCACGGCAGCGGTCAGTCTGTGCATGGTTCAGCGAGCCTCTCGGTCGGTAGGCACCCCGCCCCACGGCACCGGCTCGGCAATTGCCCAGTCTGCGAGTGTCATTGACACTCCGTCAAGAGCACGCATACGGTCCGGGGCCGTACGGACGCGCACCGACCTGAACCCGCCCCTCGCTCCCGGGAGTGCCCGCATGCGTCGTACCGCTTCGCCGTTGTCGCTGGTCCTGTTGGGTGTGGGCGTCTTTCTGCTCGTACTGGCTCCGATGCTCTCGTGGTACGTGGAGCCACGTGCGGAACGCACCCCGACCGATGTCGATGTCACCACGGTGTTCACCGGCACCGGCGAGTATTTCGACACCAGTAGCCTCAGAACCGTCCAGGCGAAACCGATCACCGTCACCCGGCGGGTGCTGGGCGATGTCGCCGCGAGCGAGCGCAGCGGGCGGGCGGTCTGGGACGTGTCGACGGCCATCGACACCCCGGACACGCTGGCCCTCCGCGACCCGCGCAGGTCCTACCAGTGGACGCTGGAGCGCTGGGTGACCGACCGCCGGACCAACGCTCCTGTGCACTGCTGCGGGGAGACGCCGGAGTATCAGGGCGAGGCCTACCTCAAGTTCCCCTTCGACGTGCAGAAGCGGGGTTACACCTGGTGGGACAGCACGCTGGGGGCCACCCTCCGGCTGGAGTTCAAGGGCACCAAGAAGGTCGCGGGCTACGAGGGTTACCGGTTCACCGGATCCGTGAACGACACCCGGACGGGCACCCGGCAGGTACCGGGGCGGCTGGTCGGCCTGCCCAAGCAGAGCCAGGTGCATGCCGAGGAGTGGTACGCCAACGACGGCATCGAACTCGTCGTCGACCGGCGGACCGGGCGCGTCATGAACGCGAGGACCGCTCCCCGCAAGACGCTGCGCGCACCCGGTGCCGATGAGGCGAAGGTGGTCCTGCTGGACAGCGCGGGACTGGAATTCACCCAGGAGACCCAGCGGGAGCAGGTGGCGCTGGCGAAGGCGGACAGCGCACAGCTGCGGGCGCTGGGTGAGACTGTTCCGATCGGAGCGGGAGCGGCCGGGCTCGTGCTGGGGGCCGTGGGTGTCGTGCTCGTCGTGCGCGGCAGGGAACGCCCGAATCCCCAGTAACGCGCACAATATGATGCAGCGTCAGCTCCACAGAGGGTCAAATTTGTCACCCCGGTGAGTAGCGGCCTCGAACAGCTGGGCGGAGACTACCAACCCCACCCCGCCAGACCGCTCGCGCCTTCAGCATCCCCCACCGTCCCGCACCCCGAGGCGAGTTGGAGCTCACATGCCCCAGCACGTACCCCCCATGTTGCGCGCGCCACTACCCCACCACCCTCCGAAGTCCCCGCTGCACGACCTTCCTTCAGGCTCTCCGCCGCATCCCCGCCGGATCGTCTTCCTCGCCCGCCGCGACCTCGGCAACCCGGCCGCCGGTGGCTCCGAACTGCTCATCGACAAAATCGCCGAGGGGCTCACCGCCCACGGACACCAGGTCACGCTCCTGTGCGGCGGTCCCGCCGCCTATCGCGACTACCGCGTGGTCTCGGCCGGCGGCGACGCCGGACATTTCCTGCGCGCCCGCCGCGCCTTCGAACGGCAGGTCGGCGACTGCGACCTGTTCGTCGAGGTGTGCAACGGCATGCCGTACCTCGCCCCCCTCTGGCACCGCGGACCGACGCTCTGCCTGGTCAACCATGTCCACACCGACATCTGGGAAGAGCGTTTCCCCGGCCCCGCCGCCCGGCTGGGCAAACGGCTCGAGCGTTGGGCACTGACCCGCGCCCACAGCGGCAACCTGCTGGTCGCCGTCTCCCCTTCCACGGCCGACGCGCTCCACGGCCTCGGTGTCCCGCGCGAGCGGATCCGGATCGTCCACAACGGTGTCGAGGAGCCGGGGCAGCTCGCCCCCACCTCGGCGGAGCCGCTGTTCCTCGCCGTGGGACGCCTTGTCGAGTACAAGCGGATCGAGCTGCTCCTGCGTCTGTGGGAGAGGGTCAGACCGGTCACCGGAGGCCGTCTCGTCATCGTGGGTGACGGGCCGGAACGAGCCCGGCTCGAGGCTCTCGCCGGGCCCGGCGTGACCTTCACCGGCCGGGTCTCGGAGGCCGAGAAGCACCGGCTGCTGTGCGCGGCCTGGGTGTTGCTCCACCCCTCGCTCGTCGAGGGCTGGGGGCTGGTGGTGACCGAGGCGGCGGCCCGGTCCACGCCTGCCATCGGCTTCGATGTGCCCGGTCTCAGGGACTCGATCGACGACGGCGTCACAGGCGTTCTGGCCCGCGGCGAGAGCTCGTTCGCCGCGGCCTGGTGCACCCTTGCGCTCAGCCCCGAGCGGCGCGAGGCGCTCGGCCGGGCGGCCGGGCAGCGGGCTGAGCACTTCCGCTGGGGAGCCACGGTCCGGCAGTTCCGGGCCGCGGCCGCGGAGGCCGCGCCGCAGCGGAGTGACCGGCTGTGAAGGACCCCTCCATCCGCAGGTCCGTCGCTCTCTTCCGGGCGTTCATGGGTGAGCAGACCGACCCGGACCGGTGTTACACCCTGCTCGCCCATGATGCGGCCGACCAACTGGAGCGGCAGATGACCCTGAGCGACCGGCTGGTGGTGGACGTGGGAGGCGGGCCGGGCCACTTCACCGAGGAGTTCCGGCGGCGTGGCGCGCAGAGTTACCTCTTCGAGCCCGATCTGCGGGAACTGAGCGCGCGCGGCACCGTCCCCGCGGGCTCGGTGGTCGCCGACGGTTATCTGCTGCCCCTGGCCGACGGCGTCGCCGACGTCTGCTTCTCCTCCAACGTTCTGGAACACGTCGCCGACCCGCAGACCTTCCTCAGCGAACTGATCCGCGTCACCCGGCCGGGCGGGCTGATCTACGTTTCGTTCACCAACTGGCTCTCCCCCTGGGGCGGTCACGAGTGGGCGCCCTGGCACTACCTGGGTGCGGACCGCGCCCGCGCCCGGTACCTGAGACGGACCGGACGCCCCGCCAAGCACGCCCTCGGCGAGAACCTCTTCGCGATCCACATCGGCCCGACCCTGCGTCAGGTACGCGCCCGCGAGGACGTGTCCCTCGTAACGGCCCGCTCGCGGTACTGGCCGTTCCTCGCGCGGGCTGTCACCCGCGTCCCGGGCCTGCGCGAGATCGCCACCTGGAACCTCCTCCTCATCCTCCGGCGCCGAACAGAAACGGCAGCAGAGATGGACAGCCCCCTGCGAGCCACCCGTGGCTGAGACGACGTTGACCCTCCCCCCGAGCCGGCCCGGCCGCCCTGGGCCCACCGCGCCGCCCCCGCCGCCGGCCGGCCGGCCGCGCCGCAGATCGTGGCTGCTGGCCTTCTGGGCCGCGGTCTTCGTCGCGTTTCTCTCCGTGTCGCCGGGCAGGATGACCTTCGAGACCAAACTCTCCGTTGTCGCCGACCCATGGAAGTTCATCGGCGACCTCGGGGAGCTGTGGCAGAGCCGCGCCGGATTCGGCGGGCTCTTCAACCAGTACGCCGGGTACGCCTTCCCGACCCTCCCGTACTACGCGCTCACCGACCTCGCGCACATCCCGGTGTGGCTGGCCGAGCGGCTGTGGCTCTCGCTGATCGTGGCCACCGCGTTCTGGGGCGCCCTGCGGCTCGCCGAACGCCTGGACGTCGGCAGCGCACGGACCCGGCTGCTGGGCGCCACCAGCTACGCCTTGTGGCCCACCTTCACCATCGTCGTCGGCTCCACCTCGGCGGCCGCGCTCCCCGGCGCGCTGCTGCCGTGGGTGCTGCTGCCGCTCACCGGCACCCGCACCACCCCCCGGGTGGCAGCGGCCACGTCCGCGCTGCTGATCCCCTTCATGGGCGGGGTCAACGCGGCATCGACGCTCGCCGCGCTGCTGCCCGTGGGGCTCTATCTGCTCAGCCGCCCGGCGGGTCCCCGCAAGCGTGCCCTGATCGCCTGGTGGGCTCCCGGTGTCGTGCTCGCCACCGCCTGGTGGGTGATCCCGCTGCTGCTGCTCGGCGTCTACGGCGAGGACTTCATGCCGTACGTCGAACAGGCCGACACCACCACCGGCACCATGTCGGCGACCGAACTGCTCCGCGGCGCCGGCAACTGGGTCGCCTACCTCCACTTCGGCGAGGCCTGGCTGCCCGCCGGCTGGACCGTGGCGACCGCGACGCTCACCATCCTCGGGTCGGCGTTCGCCGCCGCCCTGGGGCTCGCCGGCCTGGCCCGGCGCGATCTGCCCGAGCGCCGCTGGCTGTTGCTCACCGTGCTGGCCGTCGTCCTGATCACCCTGGCCGGATACGCCGGTTCCTTCGGAGCACCCTTCCACGAGGCGGTCCAGGACTGGCTGAACGGGCCGCTGCGGCCCTTCAGGAGCGTCTACAAGTTCCAGCCCGGGCTCGCTCTCGCTCTCGCCTTCGGGCTCATGCACCTGGTCGCGACGGCGAGGGAGAGCCGAGGGGCCCGGCCGCTCCCCGCGCGCCGGTACGCGCCCCTCATCGCCGCGCTGGTGGTACTGCCCGGTCTGGCCTGGCCGTACGTGAACGGGACCATCCTGCAGCCGGGGGCCTTCAAGAAACTGCCCGGCCAGTGGACACAGGCCGCCGACTGGCTGGAGAAGAACTCGCCCGACAGCCGTGCCCTCGTCGTCCCCGCCACCGCCCACGGCCTCTACACCTGGGGCTCGCCCATCGACGAGCCCCTCGACGTGCTCGCCGACTCCCGCTGGGCGCAGCGCGACTTCGTGCCCTTCGGGACGCCCGGCTCGCGACGAGCGATGGACGCAGTGGAGCAGGTGCTCATGAGCGGCAGCGAAGTGCCGGGCCTGCGCGACTACTTGTCCCGCGCCGGCATCCACTTCGTCGTCGTACGCAACGACCTCGACCCGGACCAGATCGGATACGTCCCGCCGATCACGGTGAAGCGCACCCTGGAGGCGTCCGGCTACCGAAGGGTCGCGGGATTCGCCCCGGTACTCACCGGGGGCCGGATCCCCAGCGACACGCCGTTACAGGTCCAGGGGATCTTCCCGCGCATGCAGGCCGTCGAGATCTACGAGCCGGCCGGCAACACCCGGCGGCCCGGCCAGGTCGGCCTGCGGGCAGTCGCCGACACCGCGGTGGTCAGCGGCGGCCCCGAGGCACTGCTGCAACTGTCCGCCGATCCAAGCCTGCGGATGCGGCCCACCGTGCTCACCGGGGACAACCACCCGGGGCTCGGCACGCCCGCGGCGCAGTACGTCGCGGACGGGCTGCGCCGCGCCGACACCCGCTTCGGGCTGGTCAACAGCAACACCTCGTACACCTACACCGCGGACGAACGGAACCCCACCGGGAGCCTGCAGGACCCGGGTGAGCGACCGCGGCAGATCCTGCCGACGAAGGGCACCGGGCACCAGACGACGGCCGTCCTGCGCGGCGCCGAATCCGTGACCGCATCCAGCAGCGGCAACTGGCTGTTCCATCTGCCGCAGTACGACCCGGTGAACGCCTTCGACGGCAATCCGGGGACGGCGTGGGCCGAAGGCAGTGCCACAAACGCAGCGGGGCAGTGGCTCCGTATCGGCTTCTCCTCGCCCACCGGCATCCCCGCCTCACTGCAGCTCACTCCGCTGCCCGGTGACGGGATGCGGGCCGCCCCCACACTTGTCCGGATCGAGACCGATCAGGGCTTTGCGGACAGCCCGCTGGCACCGACCGGAAATCCGCAGCAGGTCAAGGCGCCCGCCGGGCAGGCCACGTGGCTGAAGGTCACCGTCCTGGCGGCCCAGTCGCCCAAGGCCGGACTGGGCGGCGCGGGCTTCAGCGAGGTGTCCGTCCCCGGTGTCCAGGTCACCCGTCTGCTGCGGCTTCCCACCGACGCGCACGACAACGAGGCCCGGGCCGAGGTCTTCTCGCTCCATCGCGGCAGCGACCCGGGCGGCCTGTCGCCGGTCTCGGCCGAGGAGGGCCTGCACCGTCGGCTCAGCGTCGGCCGGGGCGGAGATTTCGCCGTCACAGCACGGGCACTGCCGGTGCCGGGCGAAGCGCTGGACCGGCTCGTCACCGGCGCCGATCCGCGGCAGGGGCGGCGGATCACGGCGACCGCCGAATCGACCAGCCGGCTCGGAAACGGCCTCAGCCCGCGCAATCTCGTCGATCAGGATCTGACCACCGCATGGATCGCCGGCGACCGGCCGGTCATCCATCTGAGCTGGCCAGGCCGGAAGACCATCGACGAGATTGTCCTCGCAGCCGCGGGCGGACTCTCCACCCGGCCCGAGCAGATACTGATCAGCACCCCGAACGGCAGCGTGACGGCCGCCGTCGACGAGAACGGCCTGGCCCGCTTCGAACCCATCACCACGGACCGGCTGGACATCACCATCAGCCGGGCCGCACCGCTGACCGTCCACAACCCCGTTGCCGACAACCGGATGCAGTTGCCGGTCGGCCTCAGCGAGGTCTACGTTCCGGCACTCGCCGACCTGCGCACACGGCCGCCCGCCCCCGAGCTGAAGTTCTCCGTGCCCTGCGGTGAGGGTCCGCCCGTCGCAGTGGACGGCACGCTGCACGCGACGAGCGCGTCGGGAACGGTACGCGATCTGACCGAGCGCAGGCCCGTCGAGGTCACGCTCTGCCGGACACCGGACGGCACTCTGCCGCTGGGCCGAGGGCTTCACCAGGTGGAGGCGGGCGACGAAGGGCCCCTCGCGCTCACCGACATCACGCTGACCCGAGGCGAGGTCCGGCCGCCCGCCGCGACCGAACAGCGGAAGGCGACAGCGGTCGACTGGCGCGGCGACCGCCGGTCCGTGACCGTCGGCGCGGGCGAGGCGAGCTATCTCCAGATGTACGAGAACGCCAACGACGGCTGGAAGGCGACGCTTGACGGCAAGAAGCTGATCCCGTTGCGGATCGACGGCTGGCAGCAGGCCTGGCTGATCCCCGCGGGCACCGGCGGCACGGTCGAACTCGAGTACGAACCTGTGCTGCTCTACGACATCGGGCTGATCGGCGGCGCGGTGGCGGTGGCGCTGCTGGCGGGTCTCGCGCTGGTACGCCGCCGGGGCTCGGACCCGGACTCCTCGGCGACGGCCCCGCCCGCGCCGGGATGGGTGCTGGGCTGCGTCGCGCTGACCCTGGTGGTCGCGGTCGTGGCGGGCCCCTTCGCGCTGATCGTCCCCGCGCTGGCCGTGGTTGCCCGCATGCGGCACTCCCTGCTGGTGCCGATCGCGCTGGTGGCGATGGCCGGCGCCGGAATCGCGGCGGCGACGGGGGCAGGCGATCCGGTCTCCGTTGGCAGGGGCGCGTTCGGCCCGGCGGCCCAACTGCTGGCGCTCATCGCACTGTGCGCGGCCGTGGTCACTGTGGCCCCACGGGCAGCGAGCGGCGCGCCGGCCCCCGCGACACCCCCGTCTGCGACACCGCCCCTGCCCCAGCGGGTGCGGTCGGCAAGCGGCCCTGCCGGGCTCCCCGTTCCGGACCCGGCGCCCGCCCCTGATCCTCCCGGCATCGCACCGATCGACCCGAGGGAGGCACCGCCGCAATGACCGCCCTGCAACCGGCCCGGTCCGGGCCATTGCCCGAGCCCGCTCACGACCGGATTCCGTTTCCGGTCGTCGACGAGATCTCCCGGCACTGTCT
Source organism: Streptomyces lunaelactis (assembly GCF_003054555.1). Taxonomy (NCBI): domain Bacteria; kingdom Bacillati; phylum Actinomycetota; class Actinomycetes; order Kitasatosporales; family Streptomycetaceae; genus Streptomyces; species Streptomyces lunaelactis. The sequence continues at coordinate 4,552,181 of NZ_CP026304.1, forward strand.
CCGGGAGGAGGAGCCCGAGACCGTACACATAGAGGTGCACCTGCCACGGCAGCCGGATCCCGACCGGCTTCGGGCCGCGTTCGGCGAGGCATTGCGCCGGCACCCGCGGATTCTGGTGCGCGAGGCACCCGGCCCCTGGTACCGACGGCGCTACGAATGGGAGCTGACGGGGACCCCGGACGCTGATCCGGTCGGCTTCCCGGAGCCGGGGCCGGGTGCGCTGGAGCGGGCCAGGGCCAGAGCGCTGGCCGAGGCTCCTCCGCTGTCCGTTTCCCCACCCGTACGGCTGGAAGTGGTGAGGCCGTCGTCGACGGGCAGCTCGTGCGTGCTGGTGCTGACGCTCAACCACACCGCCCTGGACGGGCCCGCCTGTCTGCGTGTGCTGGCCACGGCCGCCGAGTTGTACAGCGGCACCGCCACCTCCACCGCATCACCGGTGCGCACTCCGGTCGGGGGGCCGGGGCGGCCGGGGCAGCGGCCGCCCGCCCGCACGGGCGGCCCGGCCCGGCCCGCCCGTGTGGCACCCGCGGCCGATGTCCGGGCGGCCGGTGGAAACGGCCTGCTGCTGGCCGCCCTGCCGGTGCCGCGCCGACCGGCCGGGGCCCGTTACACGGTCAACGATCAACTCCTCGTCGCCACCTGCCTGATGATCGCCCGCTGGAACCGGCTGCACGATGCCCCGCCCCGCCCGGTGCGTATCACCATGCCCATCGACGACCGTCCACGCGGCGCCGAGATGCCCATCGGAAACGGCACCCGTCTCGTGGAGGTGGGATTCGGGGCGCAGGAGTGCGCGCGGGCGCCCGGCCCCGAGGCTGTTGCCGACCTGCTGCACCGTACGGCTGAGCGCACCCGCGCCCTGAAGTCGGCACCCCGCCCTCAACTCGGCCACGCCGCCGCCCTCCTCACCGCACCCGCCCTGCCGGTCGGGATGCGGGCCGCCCTGACCCGAGGACTGCGACGGGCTGCCGCTCCCTGGACGTCGACAACGCTGCTCAGCAACATCGGGCGCATTCCGTACCCGCTGGACTTCGCGGAGGCGGGCCGGGCGGAAGCCGTCTGGTTCTCGGCTCCCGCCTCGATGCCGCGCGGGCTGACCGTGACCACCGCCAGCACGGGGGGACGCCTGCACCTGGCGCTGCGCTGGTCACGCGCCCTCCTCGACGACGCGGCGGGCCGACGCCTGTGCGACTTCTTCACGGACTGTCTGGAGGCCATGGCTGCCCTGCCGGCCATTTCAGGAGGTGACGGACCATGACGGGTACTCTCCCCGCCGGACTGCGCGAGTTCTACGAGAACCCGGCCGTCCCCGTCGCCTCCGGAGACGAGCGCAGCCGCCGTCAGGCACTGATGCTGGCCCGAGTACTGCCCAGTGAGCCCTGTCTCGTCGTCGACGTCGGCTGCGGCGACGGCTCCGCGGCGGCCATCGCGGGCCCGCTCCTGAGCGATCACCGGATCGTCGGTATCGACTGGTCCCAGGACGCGCTGCGCCGGGCCGCCACCCGGATGAACCATGTCGTGCGCGGTGAACTGACGCCGGGCGGCCTTCCGTTGGCCGACGCGAGCGCCGACGCGGTGCTCTTCAGCGAGGTGATCGAGCATCTGGTGGATCCCGACAGTGCCATGGACGAGCTGCGCCGCATTCTCAAACCGGGCGGCCATCTGATGCTCTCCACCCCGAACCTGGCCGCCTGGTACAACCGGGTGCTCCTGGCCGCCGGGGTGCAGCCCGTCTTCTCGGAGGTCAGCCTGCGCACCATTCACGGCCGTCCGGGATCCCAAGTGGTGGGCCATCTGCGCCTGTTCACCGCCCGCGCCCTGCGGGAGTTCCTCGCCGCAGCGGGATTCGAGGTGGTCACCCTGGCCGGTGCGCCCTTCCACGGCGTCCCGCGCCCGCTGCGCCTTGTGGACCGGGCCGCCTGTGCCGCGCCATCCGTGGCCTCCATTCTCCTGGTGCACGCCAAGCGGGTGTAGCGCCATGTGGTGGGGGGTGGCATCGGCCCTCTTGGCCAACGTCTTCTACAGCACGGGCTTCGTACTCGAGAAGCGGGCGCTGTCCGGCCTGCCGAGACTGAGCACGGGAGACCCGGCCCGAGTCGTACGGTTGCTCATCGGCAGCCCCTTGTGGCTCGGCGGTTCGCTCGCGCTCGCCGCCGGATTCGCGGCACAGCTCGCCGTCTACCGCACCCTTCCCATCGCAGCCGCGCAGGGCATCTTCGTCTCCGGCCTCGTGCTGCTTCTGCTGCTCTCCTCGGTCGTACTGGGAGAGCGCCCCAGCGGCCGGGAACGCCGTGGCGTGGTCGTGATCACGCTCGCCCTGCTGATGGTCGTGGCCTCACTCCAGGACTCCGACGCCGTGGGCGGGCACGCCTCGGCCGGCCGCGTCCTGCTGGTCTGCCTGCCCGCACTTGCGGCGGGGCTGTGGCTGTACCGGTCCGTGGAACGCCGGACCCGCCGCCGTCACCGGCTGCCGACGGCGGGCGTCGAATACGGCGTCGCCGTCGGCCTGTTGTACGGCGTCAGCTCCCTCGCCATCAAGGGCGTCTCCGGTCATCTGACGACACGTGGCATCGGGGACGCGGCCTTCGCTCTGCTGAGGTCCCCCTATCCGTACATCCTGATCTTCACCGGAGCCACCGGTCTGATCCTGTCCCAGACCGCGCTGCAGCGCTGCCGGGCATCACTGATCGTGCCGGTGTGCACCACCGTCACCTGCCTGTTCACTGCCGCGCTCGGCACCTTCGTCTTCGGCGAGTCCCTGCCGCACGACCCACTGCGGCTCGCGCTGCGGCTCGGCGGCACCGCACTCGCCGTCTCGGTCCTGCTGATGCTTCCGCGTCATGACGAACCCCCCACCCCGGCAAAGGAGTTGGCCCATGAAGCCTGACGATCCCCTGCTCCGGATCATCGCCTGCCCGATCGACAAGGGGCAGCTGACGCTGCTCCTGCCCGAGGAGGTCCTCTACAACCCGCGGCTGCACCGTCGCTATCCGATCATCGACGGGATCCCCCAGCTGCTTCCCTCGTCCGGCACCCGGGTACCGGACGAGGAACACGAGCGGATCCTCAGGCGGATCGGCCCATGACACTCGCCGCCCGGATCGCCCCTCCTATGCCGCCCGCGCTGATCGCCACAGGCGCCGGTCTGCTGTATCCGCGGTACGAGCCGGAGCTGCGCCGGCGGCCGACTTCTGCCCGCAAGGCGGCTGGGCAGTGGACGTCGGCGGCTGGTACGGCCCGTGGTCCCGGCGGCTGGCCGGGCGGGCGGGCCGGGTGGTGACAGTCGAGCCGGTGCCCCACCTGGCCAGGCTGCTGGCCGCCACCACCCCCGCCAATGTCGAGGTGGTGAACGCGGCTGCCACGGACCACGACGGCGGCACGGCCGCGCTGTGGCTGCCGCCGGGCGACCGCGGCAACCGTGGTGTCTCGTCGCTCGTCCGCAGGGACATCCACAGCAGATCGATACCGGTGCCCTGCGTCCGGATCGATAGTCTCGGTCTGCGCGGCATCACCCTGATCAAGATCGATGTCGACGGAAGCGAGCTGAACGCGCTGCGCGGTGCCGAGGAGGCCCTGGCCGGTGACCGCCCCGCGCTCTTCATCGAGCTGGAGGCCCGGATCGGGCTCCTGGAACCGGTACTGGACCTGCTCGCCCACCATGGCTACCGGGGCTGGGTGCTGCCGGGCCGAGACTGGCTGCCGCTGTCCGATTTCGATCTGTCGGGCCACCAGTCCCTGACGGCGCACGTCGCCGAGCACGGACTCCTGCGCCTCAGCCTCAACCCGTTCCGGCTGCGGTACGTCAATTCCGTACTCTTCCTCCACGGCTCCCGGCACCCCGGCGGCGCGCAGGCAGCGGCTCCCCTACGCGGCCGGCGAGGCTGACCTCGAGACGGCCTATCGCCGCACCACTCGAAGTGGTGCGGCGATAGCCGTTCGAGCAGCGGTTTTCGCCGAGTTGGGGCACGCGGAGGGCAGGCGGTGGCAGGTCTAGACAACAGTAAAGCCCCGGGCCGCTGGCCTGGGGCTTTTGTGTGGAGCGGGTGACGGGAATCGAACCGCGCTCTGAGCTTGGGAATCACCGGCCGTTCCGAGCTGCCTGGCACCGACCCCGACCCGGTCTTGGCTAGTCAAAGGCGTCCAGCGATGCTGAACCCTACGACGTTCGCCGACGCCTCCACGCATCCATTGCCTGCGGATGAGTGTTCGACCTGGCACGCGCCCCCGCCGACACTTGCCTTGTAAGTTCGCTCGGGTGCTAGCGCTAGACCGCGCTCCTGCCGTCACGACGACTGGATAGGGACGCTCCCGTGCGCGTCTGTCCTGCGTCGTTGATGTCTCCCGTAGATGTCAGCGCATGCAAATGGGCACTATCCCGCTTTCGTTGTGGGGGTTACGGATTTGGCGTCACCAGCCACCGCGTCCGACCCGCGGCTCATCTCCTGACGGGGCAGTCGGCGACAACGCCATTGCGACATGGACACCTCAAAATGTAGGGGTGGATTCCGCAAGCTTCGCCGCGCACCAGCCCGCATGACACACCCACGCGAGTGGGGGTCGCCAACGCTCACCGGCAAAACCACCCGTTTGCCTCCCAAGAAGCGCTGTTACCGGGTGATCTCATGGTGAGTGCTGAGCCGGACCGGGTCGCGTGCCTGGTCCATGTCCTTGCACCGAGGACGGCCGCATCCTCACCTGCCTTCGTGGATTTCCGTGGCCGTTCGTCCCCCATGTCGTCTCCGAACTGATCGGCGAATGCACCCTCGAAGCGCAGCGCTGCGTTCGTACGCCTGGGTTCGCGACGACACCGAGTAAGCGGAAGGCAATGTGCATGGCAATCAATAGTGCCTGTACCACCGATCTCCGAAGGCCGCAGCGTCAACGACTGACGGCGACGATCGCGTTCGTTCTCGGGCTGGTCCTGCTCTGTTCGGCCGCATTCCTGGCGATGGCGACCAGCGCACGCGCGGCTACCGCACCGGGCCTGGGAACCGCCGACAGCTACGCGGTGCTGGGCGGCCAGACCGTCACCAACACCGGTCCCAGTGTCCTCCAAGGGGATCTGGGCGTCAGCCCGGGAAGCGCGATCGTGGGCTTCCCACCCGGAATCGTGAGCGGCGCGACCCACGCGGGCGACGCGGCCGCGGCCCAGGCGCAGCTCGACCTGACCACCGCATACAACGACGCAGCGGGGCAGGCCCCGGACGCGAGCATTGCAGGAGACCTCGTGGGTCAGACCCTGCCCCCGGGCGTCTACAACGCCACGGGCCCGATCGGCCTCAGCGGGACGCTTACGCTCGACGCCCAGGGTGATCCCAACGCGGTCTTCATCTTCCAGCTCGCGTCCACGCTGATCACTAGTTCCGCCAGCACCGTCTCGCTCATCAACGGCGCTCAGCCGTGCAACGTCTTCTGGCAGACCGCCGAATCGGCCACCCTGGGGACAGGTTCGTTCTTCGAGGGCACGATCATGGCGCTGACCTCGATCACGGCGACCACCAGCGCCAGGATCGAGGGCCGGCTACTCGCGCGGAACGGCTCGGTGACGCTCGACTCCAACGTGATCACCAGGCCGAGCTGCATCGTCGGGCCGTCAGGACCGCCCGGACCTAGTGGACCGAGCGGCCCTGCCGGACCCAGTGGCTCTGCCGGACCGAGCGGCCCTGCCGGACCCAGTGGCTCTGCCGGACCGAGCGGCTCTGCCGGACCGAGCGGCCCTGCCGGACCCAGTGGCTCTGCCGGACCGAGCGGCCCTGCCGGACCCAGTGGCGCGCCTGGAGTACCCGGTCCGACTGGTCCCACCGGACCTACCGGCCCGCCCGGAACTACGGGCCGTCCGCACAACGGCCACAACAAACCGGGTGGACCGCACGAGACGACAGGTCCCCACGCCCCGAAGCGTCCCCATCATCTGGCGGACACCGGCTCAAACGACCTATTCGCTCCATTGGCCAGCCTCGGGGCAGCGCTGCTCATCGCGGGCGGCGTGGCCATGGTCGTCATCAAGAGGCGGGCGGCCGGCGCGCGATCAGACGGTTACGACGGGTAGCAAGGCAGCCCAAGGAACCAACCGGTAGTGGACATCACTGCTGTCCGCCCCCGTCCACGGACAAGTTCGCCCGTGGACGGGGGCGCTGTCGTCAACAGGTTAGGCGGAACGCGCGGGCGGCGTAGCGGCTTTGGGCGGGAGCTGCCATGGGGCGAGAGATCGGGGCCCGTAAGCTTCCCGCGACTCGGGCAGTATCTGGACCTGCCCTCAATAGCCCGATGTGGGCCCCGATCTTCGAGGCTCGCCCCATGGTGGCTGCGTAAAGCCGTGGAGCCGACCACCCCAGCCCTGTGTCGGCCGTTCGTCTGGGCCTAGTCGTTTCGGTCTAGCCGCGCGACCGGCGTAGCCGGGGACGGAGCGGGGCGGAGACAGGAGCGTCGGTCCCCGGCGGTGAGCCGGTGAGCGCGCGGCGAGCGGAGCGAGCCGCCTTGAACCCGTAGAGAAAGTTGTTACTCAGGCTTCCGCTGGGATGTGCCAGAGTGGGGCTTGGTACTGCTCGGGGCGGCGGCTGAGCAGGAGGGCTCGGAGGTCCTGGCGCTGTTTGCCGTTGAGGTCGAGGGCTTCTGTGAGGCGGCGGAACGTTGTGTGGGTGACTCCGCGGGCGCGGGCCTGGGCCTCGAACTGGTCGAGTCGACCGAGCGTCGTCTCGGGGTCGAGCTTCTGCTCACGCTGGGTGCCGAGCCAACTGGCCTTGTTGCGTTCGTAGTCGATCTCGGAGTAGCCGCAGATTTCGCGGCTGTGCCGCTCGACCTCGTCGAGGGTTTCAGGGCGCGGCCGCGATCTACAGCTGTGCCGCACCGCCCTACCACCGCTGAGCGAGTGAATGGCCGCCGCTGGTCGCCTCGGTCTGCGCGGCCGCCGAGGCGACCGGGGCCGTCCTGGTCATGCTGGGCACCTCTACGGCTACGGTCCGGTGGACGGTCCCATGACCGAGGAGCTGCCGCTCGCGGCGACCGGCCCCAAGGGGCGGGTGCGCGCCGCCGTTTGGGAGCAGGCGCAAAAGCTGCATGAGCAGGGTCGTATCAAGGTGGTCGAGGTGCGAGCCTCGGACTTCTTCGGGCCCGGCGTGACCGACGGCGGGCACCTGGCCGCGCGGGTCATGCCACGACTGCTGCGCGGCAAGCCGGTCTCCACACTCGGGGACCCGGACACCCCGCACAGCTGGAGCTATCTCCCCGATGTGGCCAGGGCCCTGGTCGAGGTCGCGGGCGAGGAACGGGCCTGGCACGTCCCGATGGAGCCTGCGCTGTCCACCCGGGAGATGGTCGACCGCCTTGCCGCTCAGACGGAAACAGGGCCGGTCGCGGTGCGCAGGCTGCCGTCGGCCGTGCTGGGTGTCGTGTCGGTTTTCTCGCCGCTGATCCGCGAACTGAAGGAGATCCGGTATCAGTTCGACCGTCCGTTTGTAGCGGATTCGAGCGCTTACGAAGCCGAATTCGCGGTACGAGCCACCTCCGTCGATGAGCAGGTCAAAGCGACGGTGGACTGGTGGCGTGAGTGACTGGCCACCACCGGGTGACGTCTGTGACAGCGAAGATTCCATAGTGGGTTCAGCGGGAGCGCAGTGTGAACGTTTGCGGGCCAGGTCGATGGATCCTCAGCACCGGCTGCTGATCGACCTCGCGACCGCCCGACGCGCGGTATTCCACCACGTCGGCATCCTGGTCAGGTCCTCCGCAGTACCGGAGGTCTTCACGACTAGCCTCGGCATCATGCTGCGTATCGCCGACACCCGCACCGGCCGCATCGTGGAGATTCCTTCCGCACACCGCCACCTGCTGCGCATCTGCGTCCATCTGCCGGTCATCGACACCGGGATCGGCGCGGTGCACCTGCGGGCGCCCTTGACCGGTGACGTACTGGCGCGCACCGTGGAGCTGCATGGCCTGCAGTCCCTCACGGTCCTCACCGTGCCGGACCTGCCGCATGAGCAAGCCCAGGCGCTCGATCGCGCCATGGCCCTTCTCGGCATCCACCCGCCCGCCACCGTCGGTGTTCACGATGTGACCGAGGCCCTTTGCACCGCTGCCGATGTGCACCTGCTCGCTCACGGCGCCCCCGGACGGGACGCCGTCGGCGGGGTCTGGATCGACGTGGGCCAGGTCAGCCCAGCACCCCCGGACGGGGGTGTCCCGGACCGTGGCCACCTCCTCGCCTCGGGTCTCCTTGACGCATTCGCCCCAGCGGGAACCGATCCGCTGGCTGTGAGGATGCTGTTGCTCGGCCACGACTTGCGTACGCCGGTCACGGTCACCAGCACCGCGCTCGCCGAGGCCCGGCGGATGCTGAGGCACTGGCGGGAGCAGGTGGCCGATTGGGCGCAGGAGCCGTCCAGGCCGATCCCCGCAGACGTGCTGCGACAGGCTCATGCCGCGCTCGCCGATGATCTCGGCGTCCCCGCTGTCCTGGAGATGCTGGACGGTATGGCGACGCGCGCCGACGTGCCGGCCGGTGCCAAGTTCGAGACGTTCGCCTTTCTCGACCGCGTCCTCGGGCTGGACCTCGCGCGCCAAGTGGGCCACCAGCCCTGGGCGACGCCATGACGTCGGGCAACCCCCGGCGCCTGGCCGCTCTGCGGCACGCCATGCGGATTCGGAGGACATCCTGCAGTCGCAGGACGGCTTGACCGTCCGCCGTGCGGCCCTTGCCAAGTCCTGCTCGGCCGGCCCCGGCGTGAACGCCTCATGGAGCTCGCAGGCAGTGATCGTGCGCTTGAACCGCGGGTACGCATTTCGTTTCATCGACGCCATGCCCGCATGATCCCGAACTGCTCACGCGGGCGGAGCACGCACGGCTGGTACCGGAAGCAGATGAAGAAACCTTACAAGCTGGGGTTTTGCCCTCAGCCTGGATGAGGCCGACGAACGCCGCGAGTTCGCTCGGCAGACGCCGGGCGAACTTGGCGCGGCGGAGTTCCAGGATGCTGGGCGGTGATGGCATGTCTCGATTGTTGCCTGGGGACTCGGAGCACGTGCGGACGGCAGGCCCAGGTGCCTCGCAGACGAGGGCGGCGTGCGCATGACTCCAGCGCAGTGTGCGACCGCTGTGGCGGCCGGAGTCCGCAGGGTCTTTCGTTTGGATCAGGCCGGATGAGTGAGCGGGGTCTGGTGCGTGCGATCGCAAGGCGGAGGAGGGAGGCATGGCGGAGCCATGCCGACCGTCGACAACGCGGCGAGCGTGCGTGCCAGGGCATGCGAGCCCGGCAAGATCCAAACGAGAGGCCCTAGGGCCTGATGCCGGTGTCGGTGAGGATCTGTTCTGCCGATGTGCAGTTGCCGTCCTGTACGGCCATGATCATCGCGGCGCGCGCGGCCGACGCGGGAGCCTCTGGCGGGATCACCAGGAAGGAGAAGTGGTCCCGAGGTCCGCGAGTGATGATCATTGTGTCGTCGTCGACGGCGGACCAGTCGACGCGGACCATGCGGTCGTCGATGACGAGGTGGCCCGGAGCGTCGTCCCAGGCGCTCGCGTCCAGACCGACGCGTGCGACGGGGCCAAGCCGGGCGGTCAGGGCGGTGATCAGGCCCGGCAGTTGGGTTTTGAGGTCACGGGTGCGTGGCCACCACGCGCCGTCGAACAGCCCGACACGGCTGGAGGTTGTCTCCATCCTCAGAACGGCCGCGCCGGGAACAACCGGCTGGTCGCTTGTGTCCGAGAGGAGCAGGAGAGGAGCCGGGGTGTCGGCGGTCATGATCTGCCGCCCCTCTCAGGACTTTCCTGCACGGGCGGACTGCGCATGGTGTCTCACTTCCGGGCGCGACGGCGCGGCCAGAACCGCCCGAAGCCTGCGATGCGATGGTCGCGGTGAACGCCAGTGGTACTCGAAGCCGCGTGTCCGCGGGAATCGGGCGGATCCGCCGTGGGCCGAGTGCGAAGGTTCGACCTGGCGCGGCCGTAGGGGAAGGCCGCGATGCGTTCGTAGTGTTGGGAGTTGAGCATGTGAATCGCGAGCGTGCCCAGAGCTGTCATCGCCAGGAGCACGAGCACGGTGACGAAGGTGTCCATGATCGTCACATCCCTTCTGTCGGATCCTGTACCTGAGCAATGTCTGCCGGGGCAGGCAAAAGTGATGTCGGTTGGCGCGCTCCGTGGCCGCCTTCGGAGTCCCAGACCCTCTCCCGGGTCGCGTCCCAGTCGGCCTCGGCGGCGATCCGGTAGAGCTCGGCCTCCTGGATCAAGCCGCTCGCGGTGAGACTGCGCAACGGATCAGTGGGCGCGGCCATCAGACGGGCCGCTGTGCCGGGGCTGGTCTCGGGTGGGATCACGAGCAGGTCCCAGCGGCCGGCGGTGTAGGAGAGCAGCAGCAGTTTGTGCGGGTCCTGCTCGGCCTTGAACCAGCCCACGTGGACCACATGCCCGTGGACGGGCACCTTGCGTGGGATGACTGGCCAGAACGTGGGGTTCACAGTGACGCGAGTGATCCGCCCCCACATGGGGTCCAGTACGGCCGTCAGCGCGGGAAGTTCCGCCGCGATGTCGCGGGACCGGGGCCACCACGCACCGTCAATCAGAGCCGGAGCCGTGCCGGCCGGCGCCAGCATGAGTCGGAGGGGCGGCGAAGGGGTCCGGTCTTCGACCGCGGATGTATACAAAATGGTCGCGGTCATGACGCGGACCCTGCCCCGGGCCGGTGCAGGTCGACCCGGTGTTGTGAATCGCCGGAGACGACACGAGCGTGAAAGCTGGTGTGCGAAGTGTCCTCGGTAACTTCAGGATACTTCTGGACAGGGTCCGACGGACTGATGCGGAGCGATGGGTTGAACGGTGTGCGGGAGCCCCGTCAGCGGATGGGACGCCGCCGAGCGCGCCGGGACCGTCGCACGCCGATGAAGGCGACATCGGCCACAAGGAGCACGATGCCGATGATCAGCAGATAGCCCAGGCCCTCTGCCGCGACGCCGATGAGCCCAAGTGCGACGGACACCAGGACGAGAAGCAGGAAGAGCGCCATCATCCGAGCACCTCCTTTGTACTGAGCTGTACTGAGCGCGGGCGGTCAGCGGCGCGCGAGTTGCCGTTCGCCCTTGGCGCCCGGCTGGTAGGTCAGGCCGTAGTGCTGGAAGATCGCTTCCTCCTGCTCGGCGGGCAGTACGTCGTCCGTGCCGATCGAAGGGGCCTTCTTCACGAGTCCCTTGGCGTAGGAGACCTTGAGGTAGGTCGGCCCGAGGATGGCGTCGTCGAGGGGAACGAAGACCAGGCGCTGGCGGGTGAGGAGACCGGTCCGGACGGTGGCCATGGCCGGTTCGTCGGTGGTGGTGTCCACATAGATCGCTTCGAGCAGGCCGATCTTGCGCTGCTTCGGGTCGACGACATCGTGGTTGCGCCACTCTCGGATGTCGGCTGCCTGGATCATGCCCTCTCCCTCCTGAGCGGGGCGCCAGTCGGTGCCGGCCGTCCCACCGAATGTCGCGGCTGAGCACCTGGACGGTTGCCCTCCGCCTTTACGGCCTGCCCCGCCAGCCCCTGACGCCACGCCCACTCACCCAGTCGGATCCGTGCCTGGGTGTCCCAGTCCCGTGCGACCGCATGGCGGGCGTGGGCTGACGCAAGACCGGGCTCCTCGATCGCCTCCGCAGAGCGCCACTGTGGCCTCAGTCCCCATCCGAGCTCGCCCCGCAGGCGAGCCGTGGCGTCGGCTGTGTTGCCGCGCCGACCGCTGTACAACGGCCCCGGCGTATACACGCCGGGGTCGCCCTTCCGGGTGGTTGCACGTGAGAGTGCACCAACCCAGAGCCAATTTTACCGCCCTACTGCACCATTTCCGGCGTAACGGGATTTACGGGCAGTGTGGCCCTCGAGCGGCTCGGACACGGCCCCGGGCGTCGCATCAACCGCGCTCTTCTTCTTGAGCCTCCATGCGTCGAATGCCTTGGTGTGTCAGCGTGACCATGGCGGGCGTATTGCCCGTGGCCCAGTCGACCACGATCAGGTCCTCGCCCACCAGATAAGTGCAGGCAGCAGCCAGATCCTCTTCGCGGATCCCGAGATCGAGAAGCAGCTGCGCCCCGGTGACACCCAGAAGGCGGTTGCCTTCCGTGGTCTCGTACAGAGCCTGCATGATCTTCTCGCGGTACGCCTTCCGCTCGGCTAGTGATGCCATGACGCCCTCTTCCTCCTGAGCGGTGCGCGACCGGCGCAAGCCGTCCCCGGGGCAGCCGTACTCGCACCGGTAACCCTCCGCCTATCCAGCCTGCTCCCGTTCACTCGCGGACGCCACGGTCAGCCACTCCGCGCTCGGTGTATCACCTTGAGGAAGACGCGTGGTTCGAGCTCTGGTCGTGCCTGTGCCACCAAGGGACGGTGTACCCGGCCAGCTTCGCGGCATTGCCGCTCCTGGCTGACATAGCGATGGGCCGCAGCTCGGGTGATTACCGACAGGCCATAGCACTGGCTGGCCGGATCACTGCCGAAGAGAAGCAGCTGCACCCGGCTGGCTATGTGCACGAGCACTACCCTGCGGCCATCGCCGACCTACACCGCGCGACGCTGCGCTACCTCACGGAGGTCCCCTTCGAAGGGGACGAGACTGACTACTGGGCTGAGTGGCGCTCCGGGCGGACTGTGCGGATACGGCAGCTCTCCAGATGTGAGCGTACGCGGGGGATGGCGGGTTCCGGCCCGGGCCTCTCACGCCCAGGCCAGCCCCGCTCTCTGCGCCCATTACGCTTCGGCGGGCTCGGCCAGCCCGGCAAGCCATTCGAGCCGATCGGGATTGAGGCGCAGGTCCGCCGCCGTGAGGTTGCTGGTGAGTTGCTCGGCCGTGGCCGCTCCGGAGAGGACGATATCCGCCCAGGGCCGCGCGGCGACCGCGACGGTGTTGCCTCCTCAGCGGGGGCGGTGCGAGGCGCCTTCGGCCGGCGTGTCGTCCCGTCCGCCACCGGGACTGCTTGGACCCGACGGCCTCGGAGTGGAGCAACCCGTCCTCGATGTTGAGACTGTCCCTGGACATGGACGTGTCCAGGACGCGGCGCCGTGTTTCGACCTCCGTTCCGGCGTGCGGGGCCTGGAGGTACGCCCCCTGCCTTCGGCGGTGGGACCCCGCCCCAGCCTCCCCCCGGACTCCGTCCCGAGGGACCTCCATGGCTGGGCGAGGGTCGCGATAGCGGTTACTCCTTGCTGGCCGAGCGGGCGCCGTGACGGCGTGCCCGGTGCGCACGTTTGGTTGACGTGCTCTCGTCGATTTGCTCGATTGTGTCGTAGTTGCGCCAGCCGGTGAGGCGTCCTTCGGGGTTGTACCTGGCTGACAGTCCGGGGGGATCCATGTGATTTCCGTGGTCCCGGACCAGGTTCTGGGGCAGCATGACCACTGCTGTGATGCCGCTAGGTGATGAACTGCGGAGCTGGACGCGTATGCCGTGGCGGCCGGAGAGCTGGCCGACGACGAACACACCCATGCGCCGCGCCACCGAGACGTCGACGACTGGCGGGTTCAGGAGCCTGTCGTTGGCCTCCTCAAGGTCCTTTGCGGTCATGCCGATGCCGCTGTCCTGGATTTCGATTTTCGCGCCGCCGCCGGACAGCAGCTGGCTCGTGACGAGCACCTCGGTGTCCGGAGAGGAGAACGTGGTCGCGTTCTCCAGCAGCTCCGCGATGAGGTGAACGATGTCGTTCACTGCCCGGCCGTCGACGTCCGCGGTTACCAGTCCGCGTAGCTGCACACGCTGGTACTGCTCGACCTCACTGGAGGCGGCCCGGAGGACATCCACGAGCCGGACCGGGGCGCTCCAGCGGCGGCCCGCCTCCTCGCCCGCGAGGACGAGTAGGTTCTCCCCATTGCGGCGCATGCGGGTGGCCAGGTGGTCGAGCTTGAAGAGGCTGGCGAGCAGGTCGGGGTCCTGCTCGCCGTTCTCCAGATGGTCGATCAGCTCCAGCTGCCGTTCCACGAGGTACTGGCTGCGCTGCGAGAGGTTGACGAACATCGCGTTGATGCGGCCTCGCAGTTGCGCTTGCTCGAAGGTCAGCCGTACGGAGTCGCGATGGACTTCGTCGAACGCCTGGGCGACACGGCCGATCTCGTCGACTGAGTTGATGCCCGCGGGCTCGACCTTGATGGGCTCCAGTTGCGTGTCGCTGGAGCCCCGCAACAGCCGGACCACCTCGGGCAGGCGGCGTTCCGTGATATCGAGCGCGGAGGCGTGCAGGGTGTGCAGCGGGCCGACAATGGACTGCATGACGACGTGCGTCACACCGAAGGTGAGCAGGAGGATCAACAGCACGACGAGCGAGGTGATGAACACTGAGCGCTCGGCCTGGTGCTGTTCGCGCGAGCTCTCGTCTTCGACCGATCCGACGAGCCGCTTCTCGACCAGACGCATCAGCTCGAGCTTGCTCGTCATGGTGTCGAACCACTCGTCGGCGTCGAGGCGGAGGCGGCTGGTGCCCTGCCGTGCGAGCACCTGTTTCTGGAGCACCTCAGTCTTGTTGACGTCCCTTCCGGTGACGGTGCGCTCGTAGAACTGACGCTGGGCCGGCGGCGCAGCGGACCGGAACTCGCCGATCAACGCCTGTTGCTGCCGGCTGGCGAGGGTCAGGCCCTGGGCCTCGTTCGAATCGAAGTGTCCCTGGGTCAGCACCCCGCCGAGCAGCGCGCGTTGCCGGGAGGCTGCCTCCGTGGCCTGTGTGAAGTTCTCGAGCGCGCCGGCCCTCACGGCAAGGGTCTGGTGGGCGATGGCCGGCGTGAGAAGGTCAAGGGCGTCGGTGAGCTCGGTGATCAACGCCGTGTGTGCGTTGACCACGGGCAGCAAGCGCATTTTCGAGTGGGCTACCGTGTGGCGCAGTGACGCCACCTTGCCGCCAAAGGCGTTGAGCACCGCGAGCCGGGTGGCCAGGACGGGGTTCGTCCCGCGGTGGACATGGGCGGCCTCGGCACGGACCCGGGCGAGCGCCGCGTCGACCTGGGAGCGCTGAGTGTCCAGCCGGCTCGTGTCGCCCGTACGCCCGGCCGCAACGTGGAGCGCGGTGAGATCGCGTTCGTCCTCAAGCTCCTCCAACAGCCCCGTGCCCTTGTCGACGGTACGAACGAGCTGGCGGACGTTGTTGACGTCCTGTGCGTTCTGCACGGCCGAGCCGATCCGCAGACCGCCGAGTACGAGCGTGGTGATGATCGGGATGAGCACCACAGCCACCAGCTGGGTACGCACACTCCAGTTACTCGGGGCGAACTCCGCGTGGTTGCTGCCCCTGTACGGGCGACGCCCTCCACCTGCACGCGCGGGGCCCGGATCGGTATTGCCCGGCTCGGTACTGCCGTTGTCGGAACCGTTGCCTCTCGCCTGGGGCGTCTGCACCGGTTCCGTGCCGTGGCGATGCACCGCGGGTTGTGTTTGCACTTGCCCTCGCACCTTCTTCCCGCCATTGAACGTGCGCGATTCGGGGGCGCGTGCACGCATCGCGGACGCTGCTCTCATCGCGCGAGTGCGCTTGTCGTGACGTCGCTGAATGAGGCCATGCCTCGTGCGTCCCCTGGCAGGTGCCTGGGGCAGCGAACTACGCGTCGGTCTCGGAGCTGTTCAAGATCGCAACCACTTCGTCGGCGGTGTCGGGAGCCACCCCCGTACTGGCCCACCGGCCGGACACCACGTTCATGACGCCGCCCCTGTGCCTGGCCGCTCGCTCCTCCGCCCGCTCGCCGCGGTGACGGTCGCGAGGGCAGACAGAATGAGCACGGTCGACGCCGCGCCGGGGTCCTCGTGACCGATGGTGCGGGCGCCGAGATAGCTCGCGCGGCCCTTCCGGGCCTGCATGCCGGCGGTCTGCTTCAGGCCCCGCACGGCGGCGTCGGACGCCGCGCGGGTGGCGTTGGTCAGGTCGCCGCCGGTGTCGATGACGGCCTGGTAGGCGGTCACGGCCGGGCTGAGGGCGTCGATCATCGTCTTGTCGCCCTCGAGTGCCGCGCCGATCCGCTGGATGCCGGTGAGGGCAGCCGCCAACGCCTCCCCAAGTTGTGCCGCAGACACATCGGGATCCTCGCCCAGGGCCCCCGCGGCCTGCCGGAACCCGGTGCCGTACAGCGGTCCCGAGGCCCCGCCGGTCTTGCTGATCAATGCCCGGCCGACGGTGGCGAGCACCGCACCGGGCGTGGACGGGTCGGTTTCGTCCAGCATCGCCACCGCCGCCTGCAGGCCACGGCGCATGTTGATGCCGTGGTCGGCGTCGCCGACAGCGGAGTCGAGGCGGGTCAGATGATCGGCGTTGTCGACCACCAGTCGGGCCGCCTCCTGGATCCAGGCCCGGAACATGCTCGCGTCCATTGTCGTCCTTCTCCCTCGTACGGTCTGTCGTCGGTGTCCGAGGCCGTTCAGCGTCCCCAGCGCAGCGCGGGGGTCTCGACGGGGGCATCCCACAGATAGGTGAGCTGCGGCGTGAGCCGGCACACCGTGATCGTGCAACCGGCCATGTCCAGGCTGGTGATGTAGTTGCCGACCAGGTTGCGGGTGATCCACACGCCATGGCCTGCGAGCCACTCGGCAACCGCGGCATACACCACGTACAGCTCGATCAGCGGGGTGCCACCCAGGCCGTTGACCATCACGAGCACTTCGCCTGAGAGCGGCATGTCGGTGTGGATGGCGTCCAATGCGATACCGACGATCTCCCTGGCGGAGACGAGCCTGCCGCGGGCGCGACCGGGCTCGCCGTGGATGCCCACGCCCAGCTCGATCTCGTCCTCGCCCAGCTCGAAGCCGGGCTTGCCCGACGCGGGCACCGTGCACGGCGTGAGCGCCACCCCGAAGGAACGGGACCGGTCGTTGACCTCCCGGCCCCAAGCCGCGGCCGAGGCCAGGTCCGCGCCAAGCTCGGCAGCCGCACCGACGATCTTCTCCATGAACACGGTCGCCCCGGTGCCCCGCCGGCCCGCCGTCCACGTGCTGTTCTCCACGGCGACATCGTCATTGACCACGACGCCCTCCACCCGCACGCCTTCGTCGGTGGCCAGCTCGGCGGCCATCTGGAAGTTCAGCACGTCGCCGGTGTAGTTTTTCACGATGTGCAGCACCCCCGACCCGCCGTCAACGGCTCGCGTGGCGGCGAGGATCTGGTCCGGCACGGGAGATGTGAACACCTCACCGGGACAGGCCGCATCCAGCATCCCGTACCCGACGAACCCGCCGTGCAGCGGCTCGTGCCCGGACCCGCCACCTGACACCAGGCCGACCTTCCCAGCAGTCGGCCCGCCCGCGCGGGCGATGTAGCGGTCGGACATGTTGACCGTCAGCGAGGGGTGCGCGGCGGCCACGCCGACGAGAGCATCGGCAAGCACCTCATCGGGCGAGTTGATGAGCTTCTTCACGGTTCAGGCCCCTTCTCGACTGGATAAGAACATCAGCAGAAATCCATCAAAATGGTGTGGATCAGCGGGATTTGTCAGGGCGTCACCTTGTGCGTCACACAGGTCCTTTGATGGGCCGGGTCCGGTCGGACCTGCCCACGCTCGACTGATCGCGCCATGTGCGCGGCTCGGGTCAGGGCAGCGACGGCAGGCAGCACTGCTCGACGAGTCGCCAGACCTCTTCGGGGGTTTCGCGGGTGAGTGCGATGGCCGCCAGGGAGGCGCAGGTGTCACGGCGCAGGCGGCGGATGCGGGCGCGGACCTCGTCGAGGGCAGCGGGGGCAACGGAGAGAATGTCGCAGCCGAGGCCAATGAGGAGCGGGATGACGAGGGGGTCGGCTGCGGCGTCGCCGCAGACGGAGACCTGACGATTGTGGCGGTGGGCGGCGGTGACGACCTGGGCGATGGCGTGGGGTACGGCGGGGTGGGCGGCCATGGCGGGGTGGCGGTGGGGTCGCGCCGGTCCAGGCCCAGGATCTGGCAGGTGAGGTCATTGCTGCCGATGGAGAGGAAGGCGGCCTCGCGGGCGAGGTCGTCGGCCGCGGCGACGGCTTCGGGAAGCTCCACCATGATTCCCAGCGGCGGGGGCGGGACGCCGACTTCGTCGGCTGCGGCCTGGAGAAGGCGTCGGCAGGCACGGAGTTCGTCGATGCTCGCGACCATCGGGATCATGATGCGCAGATCGGTCTCTGCTCCCGCGCCGAGCAGGCTGCGGAACTGATCGGCGAAGGCGTCCGGTTGGGCCAGCATGAGCGGCAGACCGCGGCCGATCCGCGCGCCTTGGAGGCTGGACAGGAACGGCGGCAGTTTGTCGTCGGCGAAGTCCAGGGTGCGGGCGGTGACGGTCTGTCCGGCGAGTGCGCGCAGGACGGGGACGAGGGTGGCCGCGTGCTGGTTGCGGGTGGGCCAGGCGGGGTGGTTGAGGAAGGGCAGCTCGGTGCGGAGCAGGCCGACACCCTCGGCGTTGGCCGCGAGGGCTGCGCGGGCGTCGGCCGGGGTCGCCACGTTGGCCCGGAGCACCATGGGGTGGTGGTCCAGTGTGTGGGCGGGCAGGTGGCGCTCTTCGGCGAGGGCGAGGCGGCGGGTGCGGGCGGCGTCCATGGCGTGCAGCGCGCTCGCGCGTTCGTCGTCGTCGGGGTGGGCGACGGCGGTGGCCTGGTCGGTGTCGAGGAGGATTTCCTGCCCGTCCGGCAGGTCGAGCAGGGCGGGGTCGACGGCCAGGAGGAGGGGGATGCCCTGTGAGCGGGCGACGATCGCGGCGTGGGAGTTGGGGCCGCCGGTGACGGAGATGGCGGCGGTGACCGTTTGGCCGGGTTCCAGCAGGTCTGCCGCGCCGATCTCGTGGGCGACCAGGACGAGGGGCTGGTCGGGTGCGGGGCCGGTGTCGCCGTGCAGGTGGGCCAGGACGCGGCGGCCGACTTGCCGTACGTCGGCGGCGCGTTCGGCCAGGGTCGGGTCGTCAAGGCCGGCGATGGTCCGGGCATAGGTGTCGATGGCCTGCCGGACGGCGACGGGTACCGGCTGGCCTTGGTGCGCTCGCTTGATGGACTGTTCGCGCAGATCGTGGTCCTGCGCGATGTAGCTGTTGACCTCCATGATGTCGGCCTCTTCGTCGTTGCCCCGTTCACGCAGCGAGGTGGACAGCTTGAGCAGGCGGGCGGCGACGGCGTCGAAGGCGTCGGTGATCTGCTGTGCGGCGTCGCCACCGGTGCGGTGGGGGAGCACGGCTCGGGTGAGCGGGCGGTCGGTGCGGTGGAGGAACCCCAGGGCTATGCCGGGTGCGGCGGTGTGCCCGGCGTAGGTGTGGCGGATCATCGGGTAGCCACCACTTCGGCGAGTGCGCGGAAGATGAGGGCGGTGGAGGTGGCGCCGGGGTCCTGGTGGCCGATGCTGCGGGCGCCGAGGTAGGAGGCTCGGCCCTTGCGTGCCTGCATGGGGGTGGTCGCGCGCATGCCCTCCTCGGCAGCGTCGGCGGCGGCCAGGGCCGCGGCGGCGAAGTCGGCTCCGGCGCCGACGTGTTGCTGGAAGGCGGCCAGGGCGGGAGCGTATGCGTCGATCATGGTCTTGTCGCCGGGTGCGGCCGCGCCGAGCTTCTGGACGCTCTCCAGGCCGGCGGCGAGTGCGGTGGCGAACTGCTGCGTGTCGGCGGTGGGTGCGTCAAGGGCCTTGCCCATGGCGCGGAAGGCGCCGCCGTAGAGCGGGCCGGAGGCGCCCCCGACGCTGGAGATCAGGGTGGTGCCCGTCTTGACCAGCACGGCCCCGACGGTGTCCGGCTTGTAATCGGCCAGGGCCGTGGTGACGGCGGAGAAGCCGCGTTTCATGTTGACGCCGTGGTCGGCGTCGCCGATGGCCGAGTCGAGCTGAGTGAGGTGGTCCTTGTGCTTGTCCACGGCGGCGGCAATGGCCTGCACCCACGTGCGGGCGAGGTCGGTGTCCACGGAATCTCCGTTCATGGTCGGTGCGTGGCAGGTTCACGGTTGGGTGAGCCGGGGGCGGGGGCGGATGCGGGGGTGCGGTCCGGGCGAGATGGCGCGGGAAGGCTCCCGCCCGGCCCTCGCGTATCGCGCGGCCCCGCCCCCGGCTCGGTTCAGGCGCCCCAGCGCAGGGCTGGGGTGTTCACGGGTGCGTCCCACAGGGACAGCATGTCGGCGTCGGCCTTGCACACGGTGATGGAAACACCGGCCATGTCCAGGCTGGTCACATAGTTGCCGACGAGGTTGCGGGCGATGACGATGCCCTTGTCCGCCAGGGCGGCCGCGACCTCGTTGAAGACCACGTACAACTCGATAAGGGGTGTGCCGCCCAGGCCGTTGACCAAGACGATGGTCTCGTCCCCGGCGGCCAGCGGCTGGTCGGCCAGGATCGCGTCCAGGGCAGTGGCCACGATCTCCTTGGCCGGCCGGAGCTTTTCCCTGGCGCGTCCGGGTTCGCCGTGGATGCCGACGCCGACTTCCATTTCGTCCTCGGGCAGGTCGAAGCCGGGCTTGCCGGAGGCGGGGGTGGTACAGCTGGTCAGCGCCACAGCGAAAGACCGGGATGCGGCGTTGACCCGCTTGCCCATCTCCGCCACCCCGGCGAGGTCGGCGCCCTTCTCGGCGAGAGCGCCGGCGATCTTCTCGACGAAGACGGTGGCTCCGGTGCCCCGGCGCCCGGCGGTCCAGGTGGAGTCCTGGACGGCGACGTCGTCGTCGACCAGGACGGTCTCCACCGTGATGCCCTCCTCGGCGGCCAGTTCGGCGGCCATCTGGAAGTTGAGGACGTCGCCGGTGTAGTTCTTCACGATGAACAGCACGCCCGCGCCGCCGTTGACGGCCTGCGCGGCGGACAGCATCTGGCCGGGTACGGGCGAGGTGAAAACCTCCCCGGGACAGGCCGCGTCCAGCATGCCCAGTCCCACGAAGCCGCCGTGCAGGGGCTCGTGCCCGGAACCACCGCCTGAGATCAGGGCCACCTTGCCCGTCCTGGTGCCGTCCGCGCGGGCGATCACCTTGTTCTCCGCGTCGACTTTCAGTTCGGGGTGGGCGGCGGCGATGCCGGCCAGGGCCTCGTCCAGCACCGCCTCGGGGGCGTTGATGAGCTTCTTCATGACAGGGCTCCTTCGGCAGAGGCGGGCTGGGCGGCCCGGTTCTCGGCTGCGGTTGCGGCGGCTGCCTTGCGGTGGGCGTTGAGAGCGGTGTAGAGGACGCCGGCGGCGATGGCGCCGATCACCTCGGCGGCCAGGTAGACGGGCAACTGGTCCCAGTGGACCGTGCCGTTGAAGAGCTCGCCGGTGATCATCGGGCCGAGCGTCCTGGCCGGGTTGATGGACGCCGCGGTAGCGGGGGCCACAGGAATGATGATCGCGAACACGCCGAGGCCGATGGCCAGGCCCGCGAAGCCGCCGGCCGCGCGCCGGTCGATGGCCCCGAAGACGATGAACGCGAGGATGAACGTGCCGATGGCTTCGGCAAAGAAGGCCTGGCCGGCGCCGACACCGGTGCCGTAGGCGGCGATACCGAGGCCGACGTCGACCGCCTTCTTCCCCAGCACTCCGACGATCGCAAGCGCGCCCAGCACCGCCCCGGCCACCTGGGCCGCGATGTAGCCGGGGACATCCCGCCAGGGCATCTTCTTGGTGGCGGCGAGCGCCAGGGTGATGGCCGGGTTGATCTGGCAGCCGGAGATATGGCCGATCGCGTAGACCATGGCGATGACGGCGGTGGCGAAGGCCAGCGAGATCATTCCCAGCTGCGCCATGGTGAAGGGGGCGTCGCCGCCGACGATGAGCGTGGCGGGGACCGAACCGACACCGATGAACACAAGCACCGCGGTGCCCAGCATCTCGGCGAGAAGCTTCTGTGGGTAGGTGTTTTCTTCCATGATGGCGCCCAGTGCCGAGCGGCAGCTTGGGCGTCTCACCTCCTCCGCGTGGAGCGGGCTATGAAGGGAGGTGGCCGCCAGGTGGTCAGGGGTCGGGCACCTGGCGGCCGGCTCAGGGGAACCGGATAACCAATGGAATCCGGGAAGTCGTTCACTATGGATGAACGTTGTTCCGGAAGTTAAGCCCGCGTTTCACGCCTGTCAAGAGGTTCGGCGACTTATCGGGCACCGCGGACACGGAGAAGGCCCCACGGCGATGCGCCGAGGGGCCTGGGCAGAGCGGCAGGTGGCGGGGTCGGAGGCGCCGCCGCCGAGCTGCAGGTGGATGCGGAGTGTGCAGGTCAGGTGCCCGCGAGGCTGGGGATTGCGGGGCGGGCGGGTCAGGGGCCGGGCATGCGGGCGGTCCCCCGAGGAGCACCCAGATCGCGGGAGAGGTTGCGGGCGGTCTCCCGGACCGCGACCGCGAGCTCCTGACGTGCCGATTCGGCCAGCAGCCGCTCGACGGGGCCGACAATGCCGATGGCGCCCACCACCTCGCCGGAGCGGTCGAAGACGGGCGACGCGATACCCGCGTCACCGATGGCGGACTCCTGGTCCTCGATCGCGTACCCCGTCCTGGGGATCTCCTTCAGCTGGCCGGCGAGCTCCTCCGGGTCGGTGATGCTGGCGCCGGTGAGCACTGCCGGGTCGCCCGCGAGCAGCCGCTCCCGCTCGGAGGTCGGGGCGAAGGCCACGATGGCTTTGCCCAGGGCGCAGGTGCTCCACGGGATGCTGGCGCCCACCTCGAGGATCTGCACGGCACCCTCCGGCCGGAAGGCGTGGTGCACCACCAGGACGTGGTCGCCGGTGAGCACGGCCACCCACACCGCCTCGTTCGCCCGGGTGGCGAGCTGGTCCGCCCAGGTCAGCGAGCGGGTCCGGAGCTCCTGGGTGTCCAAGTAGGCGTTGCCCAGCTGCACCAGGTGCGGGCCGAGCTGGTACTTGGAGCTGTCACGGTCCTGCACCACCAACCCCTCGCGCTCCAGCGTTCGCAGCAGCGCATGGACGGTGGGTTTGGCCACGCCCAAGCGGTCGGCCAGCTCGGTCACACCCAGTCGGGGCCCAGTGGATGCGAGCTCCCGCAAGATCTGCACCGCCCGATGCACCGCTTGCACCATCGAAGAATTCTCCTCGTTCAGTATTGATGAACAGCGTTCTGGGATATAGCGTGGTTGTTCATGAACAACCCTGTCGGCATCGTACTCGTGTCCCACAGCGCCGAGCTCGCCGCGGGCCTTCGCCTGCTGGTAGAGCAGATCGGCTCCGACACAGTCCCCCTCGCCACCGCCGGAGGAACCGACGACGGCCGGATCGGCACCAGCTACGACCTCGTCCTCGCCGCCATCCAGCAAGCCGACCGCGGGGCCGGCGTCGTCGTCCTTCCCGACCTCGGCAGCTCCGTCCTGACCGCCCGCACCGTCATGGAAGACCATCCCCGCACCGACGTCACGATCGTCGACGCGCCCTTCGTCGAAGGAGCCGTCGCAGCCGTCGTCACCGCCGCATCCGGCGCTGACCTGCAGACCGTCGTCACCGCCGCCAAGGAGGCCCGCAATGTCCTCAAGCTCTGAGACCACCACCACCACGACCACGGCGAGTCACGAAATCGCCGTTGTCCTACCCGCCAACCTGCACGCCCGCCCAGCAGGCCAACTCGCCCGCGCCGCAGCCGGATTCACCAGTGCCATACAGCTGGAGCACAGTGGCCGGACCGTCAACCCGACTGGCGTCCTCGCCGTGATGGCGCTGGGCGCCACCGCCGGCAGCACCGTGACCGTCCGCGCCGAAGGCCCCGACGCAGAACAGGCCGTCACGGCACTGACCGACATCCTCGCCACCGCCGAATAACCCGGCGCCCAGCCACCGCACCGAACGAGCCGCCGATTCCGCCATGAGGATCCCAGACGAGTGGAGGTGGCCGAGGATGACCACCCCGGCCATGCCCACGTCCGACATCGACGTGGACCTGCCCGCGCGGACCGAGCACATCTGCCCGCTGCCGCACATCCCTGAGAGCGTCTCCGCCGTGCGCCGCCGCGCACGCACAGTCCTGGCCTACTGGGCCCTGCCCACGGAGACAGCCGACGACGCCCTCCTGGTGATCTCCGAACTGATCACCAACGCGATCGCCCACGCACTGCCCCCAGCAGTGCTGCGGCTGTCGATGCTCGTGGTCGGCGGCCGTCGCGGCCTCCGCATCGAGGTCACAGACGCTGGGCCCCTGCCCCGGCCGCGCCCATCACCCGACAGCCCGCACTCTGCGGAATATGAGGAACACGGCCGCGGGACCGGCATCATCGCCGCCCTCTCCGTGCGGCACGGCGTATCCCATCACCTCCACAGAGTCACCCGATGGGCGGACCTCCACGTGGCGTCCGGCCACACCGGATGTGCTGCGGCTGCAAGCCCTTGAGGACCTCCCGGCGCGGACAGGAACGGCCGGACCTCATGCTGTCTTGCGGCGCCGGGCTCGTGGACGACTGGTCAGCCGCCGCTTTTCCAGGGCCGCCTCAACTTCCTTGCGGGCAGCCTCGGATGCGTCGTCGTGAGTGCCGACACCCAGAAGGCTTTGCCTCGGCGTTCCGCGTGCGGGCGCACGATGAGGTGCGTCCCGGACAGGTTATGGACGATGACCTGCTTGTCGGCGACGAGACCGCGCATGGTCGCGATCACCACGGCGGCGACGGATTCACTGCGGCAGGACAGCGTTTCTGCTTCTACGCCGCGTTCGTAGGTGCGGATTTCCAGTTCCTGTACGCCGACGAGCCGGACGAAGTTGACGTTCGTCCCGAGCGGCGCGAGATCGGGGTCGTGGCGGGCCAGGCGACGCATACTTCGGCGTCGATGCTGTCGACGTCCTCGACGACCGCCACGACGTGCTCGGTACCCCTGCACGTCCTGACGCGCCGCACGGGCAGGCCTCCGCGCCGCGGGCCGTCGCGCCCTGGGGCTGGCGGGCGCCGAAGGCACCCTGGGCGCCGCACCGCTGCGCCGCGCCGGTCTCACCACCGCCGCGGAGCTGCTGGACGAGCTCCTCCGCACCGCCGCCGAGCGGGGCCGGGACACCTTCGGCAGACTGCTGGTCACCGACACCGGGTCTTTCGCCAGGGCCTGGCCGGCCGCCGCCTGTACACCGAGGAGGTGGCAGCCGAGCTGTGCCGCCCAGCATGGAGCGATACCGGTGAAGCGCGCGAGTACGGTGGTTGAACCGGTTCCCCCCGGTACCCCGACAACTCAGGAGCCGAGACACTCAACCCCTGACCTCAACCCCCAGACCGCCCACCCACAGCCGACGAGCACCCAGAAGCCCGGGAGTGAGCGATGCCCTTCGCCCGCCTAGCAGCCGCGACGACCCCCACCGCCCACATCGGCCTCGGCCTTGCGGCTGTAGGCCGCCCCGGGTACATCAACCTCGGGAGGGACGCCGATCTGCCGGCCGAGCGCAGTGTCGAGGCCCTGCGCCGACGGACGCACGAACTGCTGGACGCCGCCTATGCCCAGGGCGTCCGCTACGTGGACGTGGCCCGCTCCTACGGCCGCTCCGAAGAGTTCCTCGCCGATTGGCTGGCCCGGCGACCCGACATCGACGACCTGGTCGTCGGCAGCAAGTGGGGATACCGGTACACGGCGGACTGGCGCACCGACGCCGACGTCCACGAGGTCAAGGACCACAGCGTCAGCACCTTCGAGGAGCAGCGCGCCGAGACGGCCGCGCTACTGGAGGACCGGCTCGACCTGTACCAGATCCACTCCGTCACGCCCGACAGCCTTGCCCTCTCCGACAAGGAACTCCACACCAGACTTGCCGAGTTCGCCACCGAGAGCGGAGTGAGCGTGGGCTTCACCACCAGCGGCCCCTCCCAGGCGGAGACGATCCGGGCGGCCCTCGCCGTCACGGTCGACGACAAGCCGCTGTTCCGTACGGTGCAGAGCACCTACAACGTGCTCGAGACCTCGGCCGGGCCCGCGCTCGCCGAGGCCCACGACTCGGGCGTCTGCGTCATCGTCAAGGAGGCCATGGCCAACGGACGCCTTGCCGCGCCGCACGCCCCGGCCGCGCTCCGGGATATCGCCGAACAGACCGGCCTGGGCTGTGACGCGGTCGCGCTGGCCATGGTCCTGCGCAAACCCTGGGTATCGATGGTCCTCTCGGGCGCCGCGACGGCCGTGCACCTGTCCTCGAACCTGCACGCGGCGGTCGTCGACCTCGATGACGAACAACTGGGCCGCCTCGCCGACATGGCGGAGAAACCGTCCGACTACTGGCGTGAGCGAGCCGCACTCCCCTGGACCTGAGCGCCACACCCGCTGCGGCCCGCGGGAGGTCCGGGCGGCGCTCGGACCCTGCCGGCTGTCGGCAGCCCAGTCAGGGCGTCGAAGTCCGCGCGGGTCGGCCCGATCGCCGGATGGATCGTTGTCAGCAGCACGTGCCCGAGGTGGCAGCCACGCTGCCGCTGAGACCCAAAACCGCCGACTACCCCCGCCAGAACAGCTCCCCAAGCTCTCGCTCATGCCGCCATCCCGGCCGCGGTTCGGACCGTGGTGGGTCGGCTGCGAGACGGCCTCTGGTTCCGCCGTGATCGCGAAAGCGGCTCCCGTCAACAGTGGTTCACCGATAATGACGATCAGCTGTGTGGCGGAGCGGATGCACAGCCCATACGGATCGGTGGCAGACGACGGCTCGTGACAACTGGGGGACGACCAAATGCGTATAGGGGTGTACCTCGCACACCCGAGGCCGGGGAGCTTCAACCACGCTGTGTTCGATGCCGTGGTGGAGGAGCTGCGCGGGCGAGGGTGCCAGACACGATCTCGACGCCCGGATGGGCGCGCAGCCACGATTCGAGGGTGTCGGCCGTGCGGTCGGGCAGTACGTCGATCCGCCTATGGGTCTCGGCGTCGATCACCACGGTGGCGTAGCAATGCCGCCGGCGCAGAGCGAAATCGTCGACGCCGATCACGCGGGGAACCCGCCCGGCGGTCAACGGGATGCGCATCAGGGCGCGCAGGGCAGTGTGACGCGACAAGCCCACCGCGAGTAGCGCCAGCAAACGTGCCCCCGCCCGGCCCGCTAACTCTTTGACCACGGCCTTGACTTGCCTGGTCAGACGGGCTGTGCGTCGCTGGTATCGCTCCAGCACACCGGGCACCTGCTCGCGGAAGGTGTGACGGCAGCCGCGCGTGGGACACACCAGGCGCCGCACCCGCACACGGACCACCACCCGCCGCCCGTCCACCGGCACGTCGGCCACCGTCCGCAGGTGAAAGCCGTGCACACGATCGGACGGCGCCCCGCAACCCGGACACGGCACCGGTTCCTCCGGCGTCCGTGCCCGCACCAGAATCCGCTCGGCCTCGTCGGTCACATCCTCGATGGCCAGCGGCGACAGACCCGAAAACACCACATCTACAAGCTCGTTGACATCACGCACGCCATGCCAACGACCCATCACAACCCTCCGTCACCACCGAATGTGAGACAGGGCCGTTCACTGGACAGACCCGGACGAGCTGAACGCCTCGGCACCGGCGTGCGCTTCGTCCGGCGCCTCATCGCCGAACGCCGCATCCGGTATGTGAAGCTCGGCAAGCCCGTCCGCATCCCCGAGAGCGCCGTGGCTGCCTACGTCGAGGAGCGGACGGTCCCGACCGCCCAGGAGGCGCTGGCCGCTCTCTACGGGAAGACGGCCTGATGGCGGGGCGTAAGCCGCAGCGGCGGCGCGAGTTCGGCACCGTGCGCCAGCTGCCCTCGGGCCGGTGGCAGGCGCGCTACTGGGCACTGGACGGCAGTCGCCGGAAGGCCACGGAGACGTTCGCCCTTCGCCGCCCGGGCTTCACTCTCGAACCGCTCGCGGTCAAGGTCGCAAACGCCGCACCCGAGTTGACCACCGGCCGCCGGGTCGAGGGCGACACGAAGTCGGCCGCCGGGGAGCGCACCGTCCACCTGCCCGCGTTCCTCTGCATGGAGGTGAAGCGGCACCTCGACTGGTTCGCCGAGAAGGGCCCCGACGGTCTGCTGTTCGTTGGTGAGAAGGGGCACCGTTCCGGCGGCCCACCTTTGGGCGCAGGTTCCGCCGGGCCCGCGCGAAGGTCGGCCTGCCAGACGATTTCCGCTTCTACGACCTGCGTCACACCGGACACACCCTGTCCACGCGGTCCGGAGCCACGCTCAAGGACATGATGGTCCGCGCCGGTCAGTCCTCGGAGAAGGCGGCGCTGATCTACCAGCACTCCGATGACGAACGTCAGAAGGAGGTTGCCGAGGGCCTCGACGTCACCGTGCGCGCCGCACGCCAGAAGGCGGCGGTCACTCGGCAGAGGCTGGCCCGAGAAGGCTGATGGAAGGGGGCTGGGGCCAGCGTCCCGGCCCCTTCCGTCGCCTCCTCCACGCTGCCGCGGCGTAGGGAAGGCGGCACTTCGTAGGTGTTTCTATCCCAGCCCGTACGCGCGGTGGTATGGCAGTTCAGCGTCGGTGGCTCTGAGGAAGTGAGGATCCCGTCTCCGCCCGCCCGCAGTGTGGCAGGGCTGGCCGACGTCAGCGCCGCAGTCCCGGCAGTCCCAGTCCAGGGCTTCCTTGATGCCCTGGGCCTTGATCTCGTCGAGTACGGCCGTCCGCTGCTTCCACCACGCCTCTCGCTGCCCGTTGTCGTACGGCTGGGATGCCTGGGTTTCACGGAAAGCTTCTTGCCGTTCGGAGTCGGCGAGTGGGCCGGACAGGGGCCTGGTCGTGACAGCCACCTGGGCGGCTCGTTCTCCTTCCTCTATCTCCTCTTCCATGCCGTCCACTCGTTCGCGCAGGTGCTGTTCAAAGTCGGCAAGGGTCGCGTCCGGGTACGTCGTGGCGAAGTTGAGGGTCTCGATGTGGAGGATGCGCAGCAGGCGGCTGGGTGGAGAGTGCCCCCTGTCGGCCGCTTTGCTGATGCGAGGCGGATCTGCTGTTGGAGCCGAAGGATCGCTTCGCCTCTGTCACCGTGGGCGCCGCCCGCCAGGAGTGAAGTGCTGGCGCCACTCAGGCGTAGAATTGAAGAGTTCTTCAATTTGCTAGTTGCCGAGTCGGGCAAGGGTGCTGAGGTGGGAAGGGTGGTCGTGGGCGGGTTCGTCGAGGCGGTGCTCGAGCGCGTCCGGGATGCGCGGGCTGCTGTGCAGGCCGCGTTGGAGGCGGAGGACGCCTACGGCGTGGCGGTAGCGCAGGAAGAGCTGGACGATGCCCTTCGGCTCGCGAGCGACCACGGGATCGACGTGAGGGCGGAGGAGGGTGAGCGAGGTGCCGGTTCCGCTGTATGAGGCGAAGGCGGAGTTCTTCCGGATGCTGGGGCATCCGGTGCGGATACGGGTGCTGGAGCTGCTGCAGGACGGCCCGATGCCGGTCCGGGATCTTCTCGCGGCGATCGAGATCGAGCCCTCCAACTTGTCGCAGCAGCTGGCGGTGCTGCGCCGCTCCGGGATCGTGACCGCGACCCGGGAGAGCTCGACGGTGGTGTACGAGCTCGCGGGCGGGGACGTGGCGGAGTTGCTCGCTGCTGCGCGGCGCATTCTGGCTGTCCTGCTGACCGGGCAGCAGGAGTTGCTGGCCGAGTTGCGCGAGGCGGAGAAGGAAGCGGCTCCATGATGGGCATGGATAGGTTCAGGCCGTGGCGCAAGCACTTGCCCGCTGCGGCAGTCGAGCACACGCTGCCACCGGTCCAGCGGCATCTCGTGTCCGTCGAGGTGGCGCCGGAGGCGGTGCGGGAAGCGCGGCAGGCAGTGGCCGAGCACCTGCCGAAGGTCGGCATCGCCCCGAACTCCGCATTCGCCGGAGCTGTGCTGCTCGTCGCCAGCGAACTGGTCGCCAACGTGATCCGGCACGCCGTGCACACTCCCGTGGCGGATGTCGGGATAACGGTGGGTGGCGGACAACTGGTCATTGCGGTCGCCGACTGCGACCCGCGCCTTCCCGGCCTGACGCGGGACGCCATGGGCGAGGGGCTGCGCACGGTGGCCGAGCTGGCAGCCGAGTACGACGGCGAGGTCAGTGCGGAGCCGGCCGTTGACCACGAAGGCAAGGTCGTGTTCGTCCGGTTCCGCATTCCAGCGGAGAGGCCCAGTGGAGTTTCGAGGCTGTGACTGATGACATGAGTGGGAAGACGGCGCGCGAAGAGCGGGACGAAGAGAGGTGGAAGGAGCGCGGCGTGATGCTGCGCGTCTTCGTGTACGTCTTCGCGACCCATCTGTTCGCCGGCTTCGTCTGGCTGCTCTTCTACGTGGGCGAGCACGCGCAGAAGTAGCGGGCGGCGTCATAGGTCGTTGCCGGCGTAGGAGAGGTTGAAGCTCTTATTCGTCAGGGGGAAGTCCGGGACGATCGTGTCGGTGAGGGCGACGGGCAGGGCGGGCCAGTTGAAGAAGGACGGGTCGACGGGTTTGGCGCGGGACAGCTTGCGGTCGGGGCCGAGTTCGATGCGGGTGGTGATGGTGCCGCGCCAGCCCTCGGCGATGCCGACGCCGGTGCCGGGGCCCGCTCCGGGCGGGGGCGTGGGCGCGAGGACGGCACCTGGGGCGAGGCCATCGGTGAGGTGCTCGATCAGGGCGAGGGAGATGTCGATTTCCTCGGCGCGGACGAGGAAGCGGGCCAGCACGTCGCCGGTGTCGCGGACGGGAACAGCGATCTCCGTGTCGTACATGGTGAAGGGGTGGCTGATGCGGGCGTCGGTGCCGGGCAGGCCGCTGGCGCGGGCCACGTAGCCGAGGCAGCCGATGTCGCGGGCGGCGTCGGCGGTGAGGACGGCGGTGCCGGTGAAGCGGTCGCGGACGGTTGACTGGTCGAGCGCGAGGTGGGCGATCTCGCGGATGTCCGCCCCGATCGCGTGAAGGCGCCCGGGGTCGGGCAGGGCGTGCAGGGCTGCGCCGCCGGGTACGACGCCGCCGCGCAGCAGGCGGTGACCGGTGATCTCGGCGTTGAGGCGAAGGAGTTGTTCCCGTACGCGTTGGGCGTGGGCATTGAGGATGGAGTGGCCGACGTCGTTGCAGAGCATGCCCAGGTCGGCGACGTGGTTGTGCAGGCGTTCCAGCTCCAGGAGCATGGCGCGGGCGCGCTGGGCGGCGGCTGGCACCTGCATGCCGGTGGCTTCTTCGACGGCGAGGCAGTAGGCGAGGGCGTGGCCGACGGCGGTGTCGCCGCTGATGCGTTCGGCGAGCGGCAGGCCGGCGGCGATCGAGCGGCCCTGGAAGAGTTTTTCGATGCCTTTGTGGACGAACCAGAGGCGGGCCTTGAGTTTGAGGATGGTCTCGCCGACGACGGAGAAGCGGAAGTGGCCGGGTTCGATGAGTCCGGCGTGCACCGGCCCGACGGGGATTTCGTAGACGCCGTCGCCTTCGACTTCCAGGAAGGGGTAGGGGCCTTCCTGTTCGGCGAAGGGGGGCGGGGGCCCGGCGTCGGGGAGCATGGGGTACCAGCCGCGGGGCCAGTGGAAGTGGCGCACCAGGCGGCGCGGCATGGGGTGATCGAGGGGGACGATGCCGAAGAGGTCCCGCATTTCGCGTTCGAAGCGGCCTGCGGGGAAGGAGAGATGGGCCAGTGTCGGCACCTCGGGCTGGCCGGCATCCAGGTGTACGTGCAGTTCGGTACGGACATCGGGCGGTCCGGCGACGAAGAGATACACGACGCGGATCCGGTCCTCGTCGTGGTGTGCGGCGACCAGGGCGAGGCGGTGACCGTCGCGAAGCAGCTCGGCAGCCCGGTGCGGGAGTTCGGACGTACTGATCTCGTGCACGGTGCGCATGGTTTCAGCGGGCTCCGATCGCCTGGGCGGCGTCTTGCAGCAGGTCGGTGAGTGGTCCGGTCGCGATGCCCAGGGCCGCGCAGGCCACCAGTCCCAGGGCGAGCGGCCACAGGCTCGTTGCAGGCGATTCGTCCGTACAGGCTGCAGGTCCGGGGCCGAGCAGCATCCGGGCGGTGCGGGCGGCGAGCGCGGCGAAAGCGATCAGCACCAGCACCAGGGCGACCGCTGCGGCCCAGCCCATGCGGGCGGCGAATCCGGCGCGAACGATGCCCAGTTCGGACGCGAACAGGCTGAACGGCGGGAAGGCGAGCAGCGCGACGACCGCGAGTCCGAAGACCCCACCGACCCCGGGTGCTCGTGCGAGCAGGCCGCGTACCCGCCCGATGCGGGTGGTCCGGGTGAGGTGGAGGATGTGTCCGGAGGCGCAGAAGGCTACTGCTTTGGCCAGGCCGTGTCCGGCGATGTGCAGGAGCAGGGCCGTGCGGGCGAGCGGGCTGCCGATCGCGGCGCCGAGGGCGATCAGGCTCATGTGCTCCATGCTCGAATAGGCGAGCATCCGCTTGTAGTCCCGCTGCGCCAGCAGCAGGGCCGCGGCGAGGGCGAGGGTGAGCAGGGCGATGCCGGTCAGCAGGGTGCGGGTGTAGCCGGTCCCGAGGGCCGCGTCGGCGATGACCTGGTAGCGCAGGATCGCAGTGAACGCGACGGACAGCAGGACCCCGGACATCAGGGCAGAGACGGGGGCGGGGGCCTGGCTGTGGGCGTCGGGCAGCCAGGCGTGCAGGGGCACGAGACCGGCCTTGGCGCCGAAGCCGAGGATCACGAGCGTCATGCCGAGCCGGGTGACATCCGGGTCGAGTTGGCCGGCCCGGTCCACGAGGGTCGGCCAGTTCAGGGCGGACGCCTCACTGATGCCCGCCTGCCGGGCGGCGTAGTAGATGAGGACCGTGCCCAGGAAGGCCAGGGCGATCCCGGCCGAGCAGATCACCACGTACTTCCACGCGGCCTCGACGGACGTACGGGTGCGGCGGTGGCCGACGAGGAACGCGGTCACGATGGTGGTGGCCTCGATGGCCACCCACAGCACCCCGAGATTCGCGGTGAGCACGGCCAGGCACATGGCGGCAAGGAACGCCTGCACCAGGGCATGGAAGAGCGCGGTGCTCCGGGCATCCGCCCGTGCGGCGGCGCGCTCGCCCGCCAAGTAGGAGGGAGCGGTGGCGCACGCGATCAGCGCGACGGCACCGACGACCAGCAGCATCCACACCGTCAGGGCATCAGCGCGCAGCAGTCCGCCGCAGGCGGTCACGGCTTCGTCGTCACCGCGCGTGGCGGCCAGTACCGCGCCGCACGCGATGACCGCCAACGGCGAGACCAGCCCGAACCAGTCGGCCCGGCGAGTCCCGTCGCCCCCCGGTGGGGGAGCAGCCGCGGCCCTGTCCACCCGGCCGCCGGCGGCGCCGACCAGAGCCGGCTGACGGACAGGAGATCTGGCCGGCTCTCGTACGTCCGCGGCAGCCTGGCTCAGGCTGGTGAGCATATAGCCGCCGGCGGCGGCGAGGGGTACGGCGACGGGCGTGGTCAGCAGCACGACGGTGGTGAGGGAGGTCATCAGTCGTGCAGCTCCCGCAGGTCGTCGATGTCGGTGGTGCCGAACGCGGCTCGCATGCGGGTGGTGAGGAGTTGCAGTACCAGCACGGCGAGCAGGACGTCGAAGGAGACGCCGAGTTCGACGATCAGTGGTACTCCTGTGGTGGCGAGGAAGGCGGTGGCGGTGATGCCGTTGTCCAGCAGGAGGAAGCCCACTACCTGGGCGAGCGCGCGGCGCCGGGTGACCAGGACGAAGAAGCCGATCAGGACGACGGCCAGGCCCACCGGCAGGGCCTGTGTCGCGGGCGTGGGGTCGAGCTCGGTCAGAGGCTGGGCGACGGCATAGGCGAGCAGGGTCAGTGCCGCCGCGGTGAGCAGGGACGCCGCCACGTTCACCAGGGGCTGGGTTTCCCGGGTCTCGGCGCTGCCCGTCTCGTAGGGGTCGCGGCCGGCCTCCTGGGCGGCTAGTGCCCGGTGCATCAGATACGGAAGCACGCCGGCCCGCATGACGCCGATTCCGACCGCCACCACGACCAGGTCCCAGCGTTCCTCGTGCACCCCCAGCAGGGCGGCGACGGCGGCCAGGGCAATGCCCTGGAGGGCGAAGATCCGTACGATCGCGGCGAGTTCACGCCGCCACAGGATTACCACTGCCGCCAGCAGGAACGCTCCGCAGGCCAGGTCCAGCAGCTGCGTATACAGACTCTCGCTCACCGCGCGTTCACGCTCCGCTCAGGAAGTAGGAGGCGGTCACCGCGAGCAGCGCCAGCAGGAACGACCCGGCGAGCAGCTCGGGAACGCGGAACAGGCGCAGTTTGGCCCAGAACACCTCGGCGGCGGCCAGGACGGTCCCCAGCAGCGCGACCTTGACCACGAACAGGACGAGGGCGAGGGCGAGCCCGGCCGCCGAGGCGGTGGTGGCGATGCCCCAGGGGGCGAACAGCGAGGCGAGCAGTCCCAGCAGCACGGTGAGCCGCATCTGCGCGCCGAGTTCGACCAGCGCCAGATCGGGCCCGGCGTACTCAAGCACCATCGCCTCGTGCACCATCGTCAGTTCCAGATGCGTGGACGGATTGTCCACCGGGAGCCGCCCGGTCTCGGCGAGCACGGCGACGGCGAGCGCGGCGGTGGCCAGTAGCCCCGCCGGCGAGGCCAGCCGCGCCGGATCGTGGACGGCGCCGGAGACGATCGCGGGCAGATTGGTAGACCCTGCCGGTATCGACAGCGCGAACACCGCCATCAGCAGCGTTGGCTCCACCAGGGCCGCGATCGTCATTTCCCGCGATGCGCCCATGCCGCCGAACGCGGTGCCGGTGTCCAGACCGGCCAGCGCCAGCGCGACCGTCCCGAGCGCGAGGAGTGCCACCACCAGGATCAGATCCGCCCGCCCGGCGACCGGCGTGTCCGTGGAGAGCAGCGGCACCAGCGCGGCGACCACCACGGTGGTGGCCACCAGCAGCGCGGGAGCGATACGGAACGCCGGCCCGGTCCCGATCGCGCTGATCGGCTCCTTGCGCAGCAGCTTGCGGGTATCCCGCCACGGCTGGAGCACCCCGGCCCCTACCCGCCCCTCCATGCGCGCACGCACCTGCCGCATCAGCCCGGTGAGCAGCGGCGCGCCCCCGGCGACCACGGCGACCTGGCCCACCACCGCCACGTATCCGGCGGTGCTCACCAGCCCACCGCCAGCACCAGGAGGAGGGCGACCAGGCTGAAGAAGCCGTAGCCGAGGTAGAGATGGACGCTGCCGCCCGCCAGCCGCCGCGCGGCCTGCCCCACCCTCGCGAGGAGGGCGAGCAGCGGTTCGTACATGCGGTGCTCGATCCGGTCCGGCACCCGGTGCTGGAAGCGGACCCGCTCCACCAGATACGTGGACTCCCTCGTGTGCGTGACGTTGACGTCCTGCTCGGGGGCGAGGACGTCGTCGAAGACGCGCTGCAGGGGTTCGGCGAACGAGGTTGCCGTGTAGGCCATGCGCGCCGTGGGCGCTCCTCCGCCGCAGTCCCACACCTTGGCGTCTTTGCGGCGTCGTCGGCGTTTCGTGGACAGCGCGGGCAGTGCGGCGGCGAGAGCGAGCGCCGCGGTCAGTGCGGCCACCACCCACAGCGGCGACAGCGAGGCGGAAACGTCCTGCAGGCGGAGCTTCAGGCCGCCGCCCGACACGGCCTGCGTCCCCGGAAGGCCGGCGGCGAGGACGGCCCGGTCGAGTCCGCTGCCCAAAAGTCCCGGGACCAGCGCCAGCCCCGCGCATCCGGTCGCGAGCAGCCCCATGCCGGCGAGCATCAGCGGCGGCGACTCCCGTGCGTCGGCGGCCTGTTGGCCGCGTGGCCGGGCGAAGAAGCCGACGCCGAGTGCCTTGACGAACACCGCGGCGGCGATGCCGGCCGACAGCGCGATCATTGCTACCGCCAGCGGCAGCATCACGGCCACAGAGATGCCCGGCACCTGAAGGCCGTGGATCAGTGACTGCAGCAGCAGCCACTCGCTGATGAACCCATTGCCGGGCGGCAGCGCGACCGCCCCGAGCGCGGCCAGCGTGAACAGGGCGGCCGTCACCGGCATCCGGGTCCGCAGACCGCCGAGCCGGTCCAGATCCCGGACGGCGGTGGCGCGCAGGACGGAGCCGGCCGCGCAGAACAACAGGGCCTTGAAAGCGGCATGGTTGACCACATGCAGCAGGGCGGCAGCCAGCGCGAGCGCAGCCAGCGGACCATCCCCGGAGGCGGCGAACAGACCGGCGGCCCCGGCCCCGATCAGGACCAGGCCCATGTTCTCCGACGTCGAGTACGCCAGCAGGCGTTTCAGGTCCGAGGCCATCGCGGCCTGCAGGATCCCGTACACGGCTGACAGTCCGCCCAGCGCGATCAGCCCCAGCCACCACCAGGACGGCCCGCCGCCCAGCAAGTCGAAGCCGGTGCGCACGAGGCCGTAGATGCCGAGGTTGACCATGGCCGCGCTCATCAACGCCGAGACGGGGCTGGGCGCTTCGGGGTGGGCGCGCGGCAGCCAGGCGTGCAGCGGCACCGCTCCGGCCTTGGAGCCGAACGCGGCCGCGGTCAGCACGAAGATCAGGCCCTTCACGGTCGGCGACATGCCGCTCGCACCCGCCCTCAGTGCCGCGAAGGACTCACCGCCGGCCTGAGCCGCGAACAAGGCGAAGGCGATCAACAGCAGGACGAATCCGAGATGCGTCATCACCGCGTACCAGATGCCCGCCACCCGTACCGCCGGGCGCTCCCGGTGCTCGGCCAGGACCAGCAGCAGCGACGCGAGCGCCATCAGCTCCCACAGCACCAGGAACGTGGACACCGATCCCGCCGCAGGCACCAGCACCAGCGACAAGGCGAACAGCGGCAGCACCGTCTGCGCTGTGCGCGAGCCAAGACCGTGCGGGCCGTGCCCGGCGGCGTAGCCGATGCCGTACACCGCGACCGCCGCCACCACGGCCCCCGCCACTGCCATGAACAGGCCCGACAGCGCATCCGTTTCCACACGCACCCCGGCCAGTGGCAAGAGCCCCGGCAGTTCGGCCGACCATCGCCTTCCGCCGAGTAGAGCCACACCCGCCGCACCACCGGCCACCCCCACTCCAGCTGTGCACACTCCGGCTGTCACGATGCGCCACCGGACCGGCAGACCGGCCCCTGCAGCCGCCCCTGCCCCACCCGCGGCGACGGCGGCACCGAGGGCAGCCGAGACCAGGTTCACCGGCCGGTCACCCGCCGCAGCGCCGCCACGATGTCGTCCGGCGTCGGCGGACACCCCGGCACCTGAAGATCGACCGGTACGACATCGGCGACCGCGCCCTCGACCCCGTACCCTCCCGCGAACTCACCGCAGTTGATCGCACAGTCCCCGACCGCGACCACCAGACGCGGCTCGGGCATGGCCGCCACCGTGCGCCGCAGCGGGGTGGCCATGTTCCGCGTCACCGGGCCGGTCACCAGCGCCACATCCGCATGCCGCGGCGAGGCCACCAGCCGCGCCCCGTAGCGATCCGCGTCATACACCGGGCCGAACGCCGCCGCGATCTCGATCTCGCACCCGTTGCACGAACCCGCATCCACACAGCGAACCTGCACCGACCCGCCCAGCCCGTGCACCGCCGGCAGCGGTTCCCCGTCCGGCGGCGGCGGAGCCGCTTCGGCCACCTGCCCGGTGTCGCGGATCTTGCGCAGCAGGCCCATGAACGCCCCTCCCTGATGCTGGTGAGGACTCTTCCGCAGGCGGCTAACGGACCCCTCCGCAGCCGGAGTTACGACCCTTTTCTCGGGCTTTGCTTCTTTTGTTGAGACTTTGTGGGCGCCGTACTCGCCGATGAGGTGAAGGCGGCCGCCCCTCGCCGCGCAGAGCGCTGTCCATGTGCGCCGAAGGGCGGCCGCCGGTCTGGGGTGTTCTAGGTCGGCGGTTGGCCCTCCGGAGCCGCCGCCCGCAGGTCGGCGAGCAGCTCTGCCTGGCCCGCCAGCACTCCGGACAGGATCGACCGCGCCACGCGCAGCAGCTCGGCCACCTGAGGGTTGGTCAGCGAGTAGTAGACGGCGGATCCTTCCCTGCGGGTTATGACCAGATTGGCCCTGCGCAGGACGGCCAGTTGCTGTGAGAGGTGGGCGGGTTCGACGCCCACCTCGGGCAGCATTTCGGAGACCGCGTGCTCGCGCTCGCTCAGCAGCTCCAGCACCCGAATGCGCACCGGATGCCCCAGCGTCTTGAAGAACTCCGCCTTCAGTTGGTACAGCGGCGCGCTCACCGAACCTGCCCCGCGCCCGTGCATGCCGCCGTGCGGCCGGATGATCGTGGCCGTGCCTGCACCGTGCATCGCATCCACCCAGAACTCTTCGCCATGGGGCCATCCTCGTGCCCTCACACCAATGTGACGACCTCGGGAATTGCTAAGATTAGCAATTCCGAAGGTCGAGAGAGGGAGGTTCGGGTGAGAATCCCACGACTGCGTGGCGGCAGCGCTCTGCTCAAGTGCCCTGCATGCCGTCTCAAGTGCCTGCCCGCGGCCGTCGCCCAGGACGGCTCATGCCCCCGCTGCGGGCATCAGCGCCTGCTGAGCATGGACATCGACCGTGGCTGGATCCGCCATTCCGCCCCTCGGGCCAACAGCCCGAAGACGTCCGACGGCAAGCGTTGAGAACGGCGCCGCCCGTGAGCATCAGCTGGAGTTTCGAAGAACCGCGCGGTGTGGCGGTCATGCGGGTAGCCGGATATCTCGGCAGCAACGCGGTCGACCGCTTCTCGGAAGGGTTCGGCTGGGTGGCAGCGCGCAGCACCGGCACCGTGCTCCTGGAGGTGTCCGAACTGCTGGGATGGAGCGCCGAGGGCGAGGCGGCAGTCCTTCAGGCAGCCGCCGCTCTCAAGGAAAGGGAGCGTTCCCTCGCCGTGTGCGGTCCGGGTCATCTTGAGGCAACCCGTCTCTGGACCGACCAGGTGCACTCGATGACCGTTTACGCGGATCTGGACGCCGCCCTCAGCGCCGAGGCGCCATCCTCCGGCTGATGGCCCCTGCCGTCCACGCCCACCGCTCATGCGACCGAGAAAGCCGAAGCGCCCTGACCGGTCAGAACCGGTAGGGCGCTGTGCAGCAGGTCAGAAGGTCACGCCTTCTTCAGGAACTCGGTCTTCAGGACCAGGCCCTTGACCTTCTTGGTGTTGCACTCGATCTCGCCGGCCTTGCCGGTGAGGCGGATGTTCTTCACCAGGGTGCCGCGCTTGAGGGTCTCGGAGGTGCCCTTCACCTTCAGGTCCTTGATGAGAGTCACGGAGTCGCCGTCTTCTAGCGGGGTTCCGTTGCTGTCCTTGACTACGACATCGCTCATGGTCTTCCTTGCCTGCTTTCGTTCCAGTTCTTCTCTTACATCTGGCCCTGGGGCGTGGGAGTCCGCACGCCGGGCCAGTCGTCGCTGTGCCATTCACGCGTGTGGCCGCTCACGCCGTGGTGTGCCGCGAGGGCAGCGGCCAGGTCGCAGTGGACGGGGATCGGCGGATGCGTTCCGTCGGGCACGAGCGAGCCGTCCGCGGGGATCGCGGCGAGCTCCAGACTCCGCCCTTCGTCTGCTAGTCGGCGGGCTGCCTGAGTCACGGCGAGCTGGCCCCCTGCGGACCAGCCGCGCAGCTCGGTGAGGTCGAGGATGACCGGCCCGGTGCCGCGGGCCAGAGCCCAGCCCACGGCACCGGCGAACCGGTCCACCGCGTCGGCGCCGAGAAACCCGGACAGCGAGAGGACACAGAAGTCCCGCTGGGTGGTGTAACGCCACTCGATGGTCATCGTTGGTCTCTCGTTCTCACAGGGGAAGGGTGATCCAGATGCTTTTGCCGCGGCCGTCCGCGTCCGCGCGAACCACCGCGGTGCCGCCGAGACTGAGGGTGAGTTCGACCACCGTGGCCAGGCCACCGCTGCCCTGTGCGGTGGACGATGCGTACAGGGAAGGCAGGTAGGGGTGTCGGTCGTGGACGGCGAACGCGAAGGTGTCCGGGCCTGCCGCATAGATCACTGTCACATTCGGCGAGAGCACGGCAGCGTGCCGCACACTGTTGGTGACCAGTTCGCCCAGGATCAGCAACGCGGGGTCCACGGTGGGGTGCCGCCGGCTGATGCCCCACTCCACCAGCACCTGCTCGGTGGTCTCACGCGCACTCCGGACGGCGGACCCCACGGCGGGCATCGTCAGCACATGCCGGTGCGGCAGGGTCTCGAGCCGAGCGCTCATCAGGCTTCCTCGTGGGCGAGGCGGAAGCCGGTCACGGTCTGCGGGCGGATCCGTAGGAGGGTGTCGTGCGGGCCGTGGACCCAGCCGGGCAGCGTGCGGCGGTAGTGGGCGGCCTCGTCGGCGTCGGTGATGACCTCGGCCGGGCCGGTGGCGGTGACGGTCCAGCCGGTGCCGCCGGCCACGCGGATCTCATCCGCGTGGTAGGTGAGCGTGGCCCTGTCGGACAGGGCTGTTGCCTGCGCGGGGGTGCGGACGATCAGGCGGCCGTACTGAAGAAGATGCACGGCCGGACGGATCACGGAGCTTTCGCGCTGGATGTACACCAGCCGTCCCTGGGCGGCGCCTTCGAGCAGCCACAGGGCCTCGGTTCCGGAGACCTCGACCATGCGACGGGAGACGGGGGTGGTCATCGAGCAGCTTCCTCAGTGACGGGGGCGGGGGACTGCGCGGGAACGACGGGCAGGACCCCGGCGCCCTGCAGATGTTCGCGGGCTCCGGCGATAGCCTCCGGGGTGGTGGCGTACTCACGGCCCTCCAGCCGCAGCAGGTCCAGCGCCCCGACCGAATCGAGGACCTGGCGCTGTCCGGGCCGTATCCCGGACGTCATGACGGCTATGCTGCGCCGGTTGAGCTTCTCCACGGCGTCCTTGAGGACGAGCGCGCCGGTGGCGTCCATGGTCGTGATGCGCGACATGCGCAGGATGACGACCCGGACGTCGGCGACCTCACTCAGCTCCAGCAGGAAGCGGTGCGCGCCGGCGAAGAACAGCGGCCCGTCGATGCGGTACGCGACGATGTGCTCGGCCAGCAGCGCATGCTCTTCGTCGCTGTGCTCACCGGGCAGGTCGGGCCGGAAGTCCACCTGATCCATCCGGGCCTGCTGAGCCACCGCCCGCAGTGCCAGTGCCCCGGCCACGACGAGGCCGATGATGACCGCGTAGACGAGGTCGAGGGCGAGGGTGGCCACGGCGGTCAGTACGAGTACGAGACCGTCGGAGCGGGTCGCGCGGGCCATGGCGCGCAGTGAGCTGACCTCGACCATACGGATCGCGGTCGCGAGCAGTACGCCCGCGAGCGCGGCCAGCGGGATCTTGGAGACCAGCGGGGCTGCGGCGAAGACGATGACGGCCAGGACGGCGGCGTGGGTGAGGGCGGCGAGCCGGGAGCCTGCGCCGGTGCGGACGTTGACCGCAGTACGGGCGATAGCCGCCGTCGCCGGAACGCCCCCGAACAGCGGGGCAGCCAGGTTCGCGACGCCCTGACCGAACAACTCCTTGTCCGGATCATGCTTCTGACCGACCGTCATACCATCCGCGACGGTCGCGGACAGCAGCGACTCCAGCGCCGCGAGCGCGGCCACCGCGACCGCAGGTGCAAGCAGAGAACCGAGTGCGCTGACGTCGAGGAAACCCAGGGAGGGGGCGGGCAGCCCGGACGGCAGATCGCCGATCGGGGCCGCCGCGTCCAGGTGGAAGACCTGGGCGACGACGGTCGCGACGATCACCGCGACGATCGAGAACGGGACCGTCGGCCGCCACCGCGCACCGGCCAGCATCACCGCGGCCACACCGGCCGCGAGAGCGACGGCGGTCCAGTTCGGAGCACGGACGAACGCCTCGACGGCCCGCCAGGTCACCATCAGGACCCGGTCGCCGTCCGGCTTGGCCACGCCGAGCGCGTTCGGGATCTGCTGCAGGCCGATCACGCAGGCGATGCCGAGGGTGAAGCCCTCCACCACCGGGGCCGGGATGTATCGCATGTACCGCCCGGCCCTCAGTAGGGCGAGTGCGATCAGCATCAGCCCGGCCAGCAGTCCGACGGTCAGTACCCCGCCGGGGCCGTACTCGGCGACGATCGGGACCAGCACCACCGTCATGGCTCCGGTGGGGCCGGAGACCTGGAGATTGGAGCCGCCGAACAGCGCGGCCAGCGCACCGGCGACCACCGCGGTGGCAAGCCCCGCCTCCGCGCCGAGCCCGGAGGACACCCCGAAGCCGAGAGCGAGCGGCAGCGCCACGATCGCCACCGTCAGGCCCGCCAGCAGATCGCGGCGCGGGTTTCGCGCCATGAGCGCGAAGTCGGCGCGGACAGGCAGCAGAGAACGCACCCGGCCCAGGGCCTGGGTGAAGACCGTACTCACCGCGCGGTGACCTCGGCTTCCCGTAGCTCGACCAGCAGCTCGTTCTGCCCGGTCAGCATCTCGGTGAGGATCCGGCGCGCGGCCCGCATCAGATCCGCGACGTCCCCGCCGGCGAGCTCGTAGACGACGGTCGAGCCCTCCCGGGTGGCCGTGACGATCCCTGAGCGGCGCAGAACCGCCAGCTGCTGGGACAGCGCCGACG
This sequence comes from Streptomyces lunaelactis, assembly GCF_003054555.1. NCBI lineage: Bacteria > Bacillati > Actinomycetota > Actinomycetes > Kitasatosporales > Streptomycetaceae > Streptomyces > Streptomyces lunaelactis. The sequence continues at coordinate 4,594,354 of NZ_CP026304.1, forward strand.
GCTCCACCTCGATCGCTGTAAGCAGGTCGCGTACCGGCATGGGCCCGCCCTGCAGCAGCTCCAGGACCCGGATGCGCACCGGGTGCCCCAGCATCCGGAAGAACTCGGCCTTGGCCTGATACAGCGGAACCGGCACGATCTCGGACTCTCCTCATCACCCCGGGCACCGGGGTATCGCTTGGCGCTGTGCCCGCGGCTACCTACGGACACAGCCAACACAGCATGTATTGAATTGCAGAATTTCGCAATTCGTGGAGGGTTGCTCAAGGCTGAAGGCGTCGCCCGCTGGGCTGCGACATTGTGCGAGGGAGGGGAAATCCATGCCGGCGGGTCGATCTTGGCACTGCCCCTTGCGCACCAACTGGCCTGTCGGTGAGGTACGGCAAGGGGCGCTGGCCGTCGCGGCCGGCCGCCCGCCTCGCGGGCCGCCGGCGTCCAGGAGGCGTACTGGGCGTCAGGTCCCGCCGTGTGCGCGGGACCGGATTATGAACGACATGCGTCACCACCTACAGGGGGGACACGACCACAATCCGCCCTCGCCATCCCCTCTCAGCTGGACGACCTGGGCAAGTGGCTAGAGCTCGACCACCGGACAGGTCAGGGTGCGGGAGATGCCTTCGACCTGCTGGATCCGTGCGATCACCAGGCGGCCCAGGTCATCCACGGTCTTGCCCTCGGCCTGTGCGATCACGTCATAGGGGCCGGCCACCGCCTTGGCTCGCAGCACGCCGGGGACGGCCGAGACCTCCGCGGCCACATCACGTGCTGTGCCCGCTCGGGTCTGGATCAGGATGTAGGCCTCGATCATGACGGACCTCCCTGCGCCTCGGAGCAGGTATCTCCCGCGGGGCGGCGCGGCGCCGCTGTGCCCTCGCGGTCAGGGCCAGTGTGCGCCGTCGTGCGACGCGTGACCACGGGCAGGCACGCGCGGGGTTCTGCTGTCATGGCCCAGGAGTGCCCCCGGCGATACGCTGAAGGCTCCTCGGAGGTGCATCGGAGCCGGTGCACGCAGGGTGATTCGCGGGGTGGCGGTCGCGATGACGCAGCAGTACCTCATCGGCGAGACATCGGTACTCCTTGCGCAGTTGCAGGGTGCAGCCACCGATCAGACGCATTTGCGCGAGGCCGCGCGGCTGCGCCACGAAGCCGAGGCTACGCCGCCTCCGGCACTTGGACCGGTACTGGTGCGCGCGATGGCGCTGACCGACGAGCTGTGCTGGGACTCCCTGGACCGGGGCGATGTCGCGGCGTTTGTCCACCAGTGCGCCTGCGGGGCCGAACTGCGCGAATTCTGCGTCTGCGCCGGGCTGCTCGCGGACGGTTAGCGGCCGGGACGGCGCCCCGCCGCCGCGGCCATTCCAGTGGGAGGTCGAACCCATGGCAGCAGAACCACAGCCGCAGCTCTCCGAGGCACAGATCGCCGTCCACTGGCGCGAAGAGGATTACTACCGGCCGTCGGCCAAGTTCGTCGCCCAGGCGAACGCGGGCGACCCGGCCATCATCGAGCGGTTCGGCGAGGAGCACTTCCCCGAGTGCTTCAGGGAGTACGCCGACCTGCTCACCTGGGACACGTACTGGCACACAACGCTGGAATCCAGCCGACCGCCGTTCTGGAAGTGGTTCGTCGGCGGCCGCCTGAACGGCTGCTACAACTGCGTCGACCGGCACCTGGCCACCAGCCGGAACAAGGCCGCCTTCATCTGTGTGCCCGAGCCAGAGGAGCAGGACACCCGGGCGATCACCTACCAGGAGCTGTACAGGCGGGTCAACGAATTCGCCGCCCTCCTGCGCGGCTTCGGCGGCGTGGACACCGGCGACCGGGTCACCTTCCACCTGCCGATGGTCCCGGAGCTGCCGGTCTCCATGCTGGCCTGCGCCCGGCTGGGCGCCATCCACTCCGAGGTGTTCGGCGGGTTCAGCGGCACGGCCTGCGGCGACCGGATCGCCGACTCCGGCAGCCGGGTCCTGGTGACCATGGACGGCTACTACCGCGGCGGCACCCTGGTCGACCACAAGGCCAAGGCGGACGAGGCGGTGGCAGCCGCCCGCAAGCTCGGCCAGGAGGTCGACAAGGTGCTGGTCTGGCGTCGCCACCCCGGCCAGTACGCGTCGAAGAGCCCCATGGTCGAAGGCCGCGACTTCTTCGTCGACGAGATCCTGGCCGACTACGGCGGCCACAGCATCGAGCCCGTCTCGATGCCCGCCGAGGCGCCGCTGTTCCTGATGTACACCAGCGGCACCACCGGCCGCCCCAAGGGCTGCCAGCACTCCACCGGCGGCTACCTCGCCTACGTCGCCGGCACTTCGAAGTACTACCAGGACATCCACCCCGAGGACACCTACTGGTGCGCCGCCGACATCGGATGGATCACCGGGCACTCGTACATCGTCTACGGCCCGCTGCTGCTCGGCACGACCAGCGTGCTGTACGAGGGCGTGCCCACCTACCCGGACGCCGGCCGCTGCTGGCGCATCGCCGAACGGCTCGGGGTGAACATCTTCCACACCGCACCCACCACCATCCGGATGCTGCGCAAGGTCGGCCCGCACGAGCCCTCGAGGTACGACTACCACCTCAAGCACATGACCACGGTGGGCGAACCCATCGAGCCGGAGGTGTGGCGCTGGTACCACGACGAGGTCGGCAAGGGCGAGGCAGCCGTCGTCGACACCTGGTGGATGACCGAGACCGGCGGCTTCCTCGGCAGCACGCTGCCCGCCCTGCAGCCGATGAAGCCCGGCAGCTGCGGCCCGGGGGTGCTGGGGATCTATCCGGTGATCTACGACGAGGACGGCAACGTCGTCGAGGGCGGCAGCGGCAAGGCCGGCAACATCTGCATCCGCAACCCGTGGCCCGGCGTCCTGCAGACCGTCTGGGGCCAGCCCGACCGTTTCGTGGACATCTACTACCGCCGCTACTGCAAGGACCCGGACAGCACGGACTGGCGCGACTGGCCGTTCCTGTGCGGGGACGGCGCCGTCCAGGCGGCCGACGGCTACTTCCGGATCCTCGGCCGGATCGACGACGTGATCAACGTCGCCGGCCACCGGCTCGGCACCAAGGAGCTCGAATCGGCGACCCTCACCGTCGAGGAGGTGGCCGAGGCCGCCGCCGTCCCGGTGATGGACGAACTGCGTGGCCGGGCCGTGGAGATGTACGTCGCCCTCAACCCCGGCCTCGCCTCCAGCCCGGAGATCGAACAGAAGGTGGCCGCCGCCATCGAGCGGGAGATCGGGAAGATCGCCCGGCCGCGGAACGTGTGGATCGTCCCCGACATGCCCAAGACCCGCTCGGGGAAGATCATGCGCCGGGTGATCGCCGGGATCTCTAATTTCGCCGACGTCGGCGACGTCACCACCCTGGCCAACCCCGAGATCGTCGACGACATCCGCCACCACGTCCAAAGCGCGAAACTCGCCCGTGGCGACGCTCCCCGCGAACTCTCACCGCAGCAGGCCCAGGAGATCCGGGACTTCGGCAAGGCCGAATAGCAGCACCTGAAGAACGTCACCGGTGGTCCCACGGGGGCCGGGCGATGGCCGGTCGTACGTCCCCAAGGATGCAAGCTGTTCCTTAACCTCCGGTGTCGAAATGTGCTTCGAACTAGTCCGCTCACCTGGGCAATTCCCGTCGGATCGACCCTGACGGGGCCCTGCAGTTCGCCTGCTTTCAGCCGGCCTGCAGGACATCGACGCCGGAGTCGAGGTTGGCTGCCTGGTCGGCCCAGTGTTCAGCGTCGCGGCGCTCGCCACGGCCCAGATGTAGCAGGTAGAGGCAGTAGGCGGCGGTGGGGTTTCCGGCGCCCGCTGCGAACTGCCACCAGAACTGGGCAGCCTCACGGCAACCGGCCAGGTTGAGCGCATCCGCCACGCCACGACGTACACCTATCGCCACACTCCCAGTCCGGCCCTGCGCGCGGCCGTGAAGCGTCTGACCGTCGGCGAAGACGAATTCGGAGGTGTTCTTCAGCCCGATCCTCACCTGGCCGACCAGATCGAAGAACTCGGCAAAGTCCCCGCTCTCCGCACGGACAGCCTCGACCGGTATGTGGACGCAGGGGATGTGACGGCCCGTTGCCCGGGTGAGGACCGCGGCCGTCTGGGAGGGTGTGAGGGCATCTCCGGCGATCGCGACGGGCCTTGCCCAGATACTGCGTCGGGTCGCCGAACGCGAGCGCGACGAAGGTGCCGATGTCCTCCACCGCGATCAGCTGCTCGGCCACGTCCGGGGCGAACGCGGTCGCCAACTGCCCGGTTTGGAGGCCGAAGGCCGGGTCCGCGACGTTCTCCATGAACGAGGCCGGCCGCAGGATCGTCGCCGGGATGCCGATCGCGCGGATACGCTCTTCGATCTCCCACTTGCTCTCGAAGGCGCGGACCCCGGCGCTGCGTTCGGCGCCCGCGACCGACGTGTAGACCAGGTGCTCCACTCCTCCGGCCAGCGCCGCATCTGTCACGCTCCTGCCCCGCCGGACCTCATCCTCGAAGCCGACCGGTTGCACCCCGAGCCCGCCCTGCTGCACGCTGAAGACGCCGTAAGCACCCTTGACGGCGGCATCGAGTGACGCCCTGTCGTCCAGGTCACCCGTCACGATCTCGGCGCCGGCCGAGGCGAGTGCGTGGGCGGCCCGGCCGACAGGATCGATCACCGCGGCGTGATGGGTCAAGCCATGGGTGTCGACTCCGTCGGCGATCTCCGGGCCATCGTGCGTCATGCTGGTCATGTCCGTCCTTGCCGCTTGTCCGAGCCGAGGGCGGCACGCGCCGGTCGGGCGGGTGGACAAGACAGTGACGGGGCTTCTGGACCAAGCTCCTATGAAGTCACAAACGCCCGTCCGGCCGCGTGCATAGCGACACCTGGCGAGCCGACAAATCCCAAACAGGACAGTCGAGACGTCAGTCAGTGGGTGGGTCAGACCCGCCAGTGGCATCACCACGAACATCATCACTGTCAGTGGGTGAAGGCGGCGCCGATGGCGTGGCTGTCCTCGTACATGCGGTAGTTGCGGATCTTTCCGTCGGCCACGGTGAAGTGCAGTGCGAAGTGGTTCGTGAAGGTCTTGCCAGTGGCCAGGACGCCGAAGCGGTTGTGGCCGATGACGATGGCTTCCGCGCCCTCGACCACGGTCGTGTGGATGACGTACTCCTGTGGGGGCGTCAGTACCGCGGGGAACGTCGCGAAGAAGGCGGCGATCTCGTCCCTCGAGTTGCGCGAACCGGCCCAGGGCACGTTGTCGGCTCCTCCGACGTGGAAGGACACGTCACCGGCGAACAGGTCGAGAACACCGTTCATATCGCCGGAACCGAACCGCGCGAAGAAGGTGTCGACGACCTCGCGGGTCGCGGTCGAGGCGTCGGTGGTGCTGCTCATGGCGGGTAATCCGTTCTCTGCGTTGCGATGCGTTGCGATGGGATGCGTTCGATAAAGATGAAGGCGAACGGGCGATGGCGGGACTCGGCGTCACGCCACGGTCAGGACGATCTTTCCTGTGGTGCGACCGGTTTCTCCGAGCGCGTGGGCCCTGGCCACGTCCTCCAGGGGAAGCACCGCCTCGACTTCGACCTTCAGCCGGCCGCTGTCGACCAGGGACGCGATCTGACGCAGTCCGGCCTGGTCGGGCTCGACGAGCAGGAACACGGCGCGCACTCCGGCCGCTCGGGCCTGTTCGGCGGGGAACGTCGCGTCCAGCGGCAGGATCGAGACCAGCGTGCCGCCGGGCCGCAGGGTGCGCAGGGAGCGGGCCCAGTAGGCGCCGCCGATGGTGTCGAGGACGATGTCGACGTCGCGCACGACCTCCGCGAAGTCCTGGCGGGTGTAGTCGACGAGTTCGTCGGTTCCGAGACCGCGCAGGAACGCGTGCTTGGCCTCGCGCGCGGTGCCGATGACGTGCGCGCCGCGTGACTTCGCGATCTGCACAGCGAGATGGCCGACCCCGCCGGCTGCGGCGTGGATCAGTACGCACTGGCCGGGCTGGATGTCGGCGGTGTCGACCAGGGCCTGCCAAGCGGTGAGGGCGGCCAGCGGAATGGCCGCCGCCTGGACGTGGTCCAGGTGTTCGGGGCGGTGGACGAAGTGCCGGGCCGGGGCAGTGACGTACTCGGCGTAGGCGCCGGCGGGGTGCGGGAACCGCGGCATCCCGAACACTTGATCACCGGGCTGGAAGACGGTGACGCCGAGCCCGACGGCCTCGACGACACCGGAGACGTCGAAACCCAGGGTGAACGGGGTCTTGGCCCCCGTGGAGAACACGCCCCGGGACCGGGTCTTCCAGTCCGTCGGGTTGACTCCGGCCGCGTGGACGCGGACCAGGATCTCGGTCGGGCCGGGACTGGGCCTCTCGGTCTCGACGACCTTGAGTACCTCCGGGCCACCGGGCCGGTCCTGGCTGATGGCCCGCATCTTCAAGGGCGCTTCGTGGGTCATGGTGATGGCCTTCACAGGAGTGGGATCAGATGGTTCATGCCGGTTCATCTGGGCACAGTCCAAGGCTGCCGGGCACGGGAAGGCCCAGGTAGTGGCCCGATGGTCAACATCTGAAAGGATCGGGTCATGCACCGCATCGGAGTTCTGGCCCTCGACGGGGTCGTACCCTTCGAACTGGGCATCCCCGCCCGTATCTTCGGAGCGGCCCGCGACCTGACGGGGAACGCCCTCTACTCCGTGACCACCTGCAGCCTGGACGGCCGTCCGGTACGGGCAGAGGCCGACTACGAACTCTCCGTCGCACACGATGCGTCCGTGCTGGCCACCGTCGACACGGTGGTCATCCCGCCCTCCCACAGCCTGGGGCCGATCCGAGAGGAAGGCCGCCTCCCGGACAAGCTGCGGAAGGCTCTGGCCGCCGTGCGCCCCGGTACCCGGATGGTGGCGATCTGCACCGGCACCTACGTTCTGGCCGCCGCAGGTCTCCTCGATCACCGTCCGGCCACCACGCACTGGCGCGAGGCCGAGCGGCTGCAGCGGATGTTCACCCAGGTCCGAGTCGACCCCGACGTGCTGTTCGTCGACGACGGCGACGTCCTGACCTCGGCCGGCGTGGCCGCCGGCGTCGACCTGTGCCTTCACATCGTCCGACGCGACCACGGCAGCGAGGTCGCCAACGAAGTGGCGCGCGCCTGCGTCGTCCCGCCCTGGCGCGACGGCGGTCAGGCACAGTACATCCGGCGGCCCGTACCTGCCCCCACCGACAGCGGCACCGCCCCCACCCGGTCCTGGGTCCTGGAGCGGCTCGCCGAACCTGTAACGCTGGCCGACATGGCCGCCCACGCCAAGGTCAGCGTACGTACCTTCACCCGCCGCTTCCGTGACGAAGTCGGCGCGAGCCCCGGTCAGTGGCTCGTGCGGCAGCGGATCGAGCGGGCGCGGCACCTGCTGGAGACCACCGACTGGCCGATCGACACAGTGGCCGACCGCGCGGGCCTCGGCAGCGGAACCTCGCTGCGCCAGCACCTCCACGCCGCCATCGGCGTCGCTCCCCAGGCATACCGCCGCACGTTCCGCGCCGTGGGCCCGGACGTCCGACCGTAGGGGTTACCCGCTCCCACGTGCCGTCGATCGCCTATGCGCGTGAGTCAGCGACACATCCGATCAACGATCCGATGGTCCAAGCGAATCGGCCTGCCCGTACGGGGGCCCGTCGATCGGCTGCTGAGCATCTGTGCACTTAGGCTGGGGTGGCACAAGACAGCAGCCCGCACAGCACGGGGGCGCGGGTGTGGCGCAGGTCAATCCCGGCAAGAGCCGTTAGAGGTCTAGACAATAAACAAGCCCCAGGTCGCTGGCCTGGGGCTTTTCTATGGAGCGGGTGACGGGAATCGAACCCGCGCTCTGAGCTTGGGAATCCTGAGAATGATGTTGCTAAGAAGTGGGCCTGACCTGCACAGACGCCCTCAGGTGATGGTGAATTCAGGCGCCCGGGCTCGCCGACGTTGACCGTGGTTGACCGCGGTGAGTGGTGCTTAAGTGGTGCGGAGTGGAGCGGCACTTTGAGAAGGAAGTCGCCTCCGGCTCCTACGACTTCCAGGGTCGGCTTCGCCGACGGGCTGCAACATGCGCGCGTGTTGCAGCCGTCTGTGACCGGACAGCCCGGACAGTGCCCCTTTCCGCTGTCCGGCTCGTTTCTCCAGGTCAGAGCAGCAGGTCAGGTCAAGCAGCCGTCGTTCAGCCACTTTCCGCTCTCCCGAGTCCAGCGCTCGTCTGTGATGTCACGGTTGGGGAGGCCCACCGTGTAGGAGACGCGCGCTTCACCGCTCGACATCTGGTCGACGGCGAAGGTCTTCACAGAGAGATGTCCGAAGTCTTCTGCGTAGCCTTCCACGATGTTGCTGAACAGGCGCTTGTCGGCAATTGCCCCGCAGCGCTCCGACAGCAACCCGCGCGCAGTCTTTGCGTCTGGCTGGTAGAGGGCGGTGACGTAAGGAGCGGACGGCCTTCTCGAGTGCGATGGCGTTGCTTGCCTTGTCCTGACTCTCCAGCGGCTGGCTGGCGCTGGGGCTGGCCGTAGCGGCGGCCTTCTCCGTTCCGCCTCCTGTTGTACAAGCGGCGAGCGCCAGAATCGCAGTGACAACGAGGGTGGTACTTGTGGTGCGGGTGTGCATTGCCCCCCTGGGCTGTTCAGTACGTGATCGGGCAGCATGCCACGCCCCCGGCGGGTCGCGACAACCTGGTGCGCTTCGTAACCGGACAGCCCGGACAGCGCCCATTTTTCAGCTGTCCGGTCCGTTTCTCCAGGTCAGCGCCTTAACCGGACAGTCGGACAGCATCGTTGCAGGTCATCGACTCGCTAGCCCTGTTAAGTCAGTGGCATTGCACCTAGACCCGACCACGCCCCGGACACGCTATCCAAGGGTGTCCCAGCCGCGATCGGCATGCCCTGAAAGCCCGCAAAGTCACCGGCATTGAGGCTAAGGGCTGCACCCACAGCTGCCGAGCTGGCGATCAGCCACTTTGCGGCGTCGCGAATCCTGTCGTTCGCGGCTTGCAGAGCGCCTTCTTCGCTGGACTTTTTGTCATTTTGACTCGCTTCTGCGGGCATCAGACTTCATCCTCATCGGCGTATCCCGGCCGGATGGGAAGGCGGGGAGGGAGGTTATCGACATCAAGGTCTTCTTCCACATAACTTGGCCTTAGAAGAACCCGTGGAGGAAGGTTCAAAATGCCGATTGGGAGGGCATTGTCTTCCGTGCGACTGCCTCTCCTCCCTTGCGCACGGTGCCGGTCCGCGATGGCCAGTCCCGACTCGCTGTAGTGTTGGATGACAGATTTCGTTTCACCGGTAGTAAGGACAGTTCCTGGAGGAACTCTCGGGCCCTTGGCAATCCTTTGAACTGTGTACGGCAGCTGAATCTCGTCATCGGTGAATTCAGCTTTCACGGCAGGAACAATGAGCTCCTCGTCCTCGTCCTCTAGGTCGAGGCGAACCTGCAAAATACCTGCTATGTCGCTCTCATAGAGTGCATGAATGGCTGACAACTTCCCAATAACTTTGCCTTCTTTTGACCTGACACTGAGATCTCGATTCGCTCGAATTCTCGAAATTCTCACAAGGTCACCCCTGCTGTGTGGATTTAGTCATGTCGATTCATGATGGATCGGATCACAGGACGGCGCAGCATAGGTTCGGCAGAACAGGTGAACGTCCCAGTCGTCAAGCGTCTGGCCATGGCGCTGGAAGAACCGTGCGCTGACCGGCCAAGCCCGCCGGTGGGAGCCCCGCCGCCTACGACTGCGGCTGTTCTCCACGGCCGCCCAACTCGTCACCACCGGACGTCGCCGCATCCTCCGCCTCGCGGCGCACTGGTTCTGGACCGGTGTGATCACAGACGCCCTTGACCGGCTCCAGGCTCTCCCGAACCCCGGCTGACCAGCACCTTCCCGCCCCTGCGACCCCGCACCACACACCGGAGCCGTGGAACCCGGCGCTCACCCGGCGTGACAGCCGGGGCCCAGCCCTGCCCACGGTCAGCCCGACCCATCAGCCGCAAAGCTCCCAGGAATGGGAGCAGTGGCTGCGGACAATTCGCACGGCGGTCCGCAAGGACGCGATCACCGTCGAAGCCGGTGCGGGCACGCCCGACGATCTCGTCGCTTTCCGACTGATCCATGCCATTGCCACCGCTGGCGCGGCGGCAATGAACTTTGCGGGCTTTCAGGGCATGCCGATCGCGGCATCGTTGCAGGTCATCGACTCGCTAGCCCTGTTAAGTCAGTGGCATTGGGTCTAGGTGCTCTTCGGTGAGCCCCCGCCTCTCTGAAGGTCGGGGGCTCTCTGTTATCGGGCCCGGATCTAGAATCGAATATGTGTCCGAAAATGTGCCGCGTCTGGAGCTGCTCCGGTTCCTTCGTCGTGTCCAGGAGCAGCAGCTCCAGCAGACCGACCGGTGGATCGCGCAGGAGGAGCAGCGCGAGGCGGCAGCAGCCCGCGCAGCGCGCACCCGGCCGCCCGTCGATCCGGGCTGGTGCGTGTCGTTCGGGATCGGCGGTGACCGCAAGCCGCTGGAGGTCCACGTCGGGGACTGCGGCATGGCCAAGCACAGGAAGCCGGTGAGCCAGGAGCAGGCGCGCAGGGCGATGACGGAGGAGGGTGTCGAGGCCTGCGCGTTCTGTCGGCCGGATACGGCGCTCGGAGTGCTGTGATCGGGGCCCCGGCGCAGCCTGAAGGTATGGAACACGCCCCGATCGTCGTGCACCGGATATCCCCGTCGGGCGGGCGGCGGGTCACTGTCCGTGTCGAGGGGGATGAGCGGATCCTCGGCCTCGCCCGGTCGGACGCTGACGTGATCGAGTTCCTCCGCCGGGCTGGTGTGCCGGATCCGGACGAGCTGGTCCTCGGTGGCTCGAAGTTGATCGACTGGGTGGGTGGCGAGCCGGGGAGGTACGCAGCGGAGCCGTCCGACACCGATATCCCGTGACGGTCCGGATGCGTCCGGCCTCGTACGGATGGACGCTGGGACCATGGCCGAGGACGCGCCCGTGATCGTGCATCCGGTGTCGCCGGACGGCGGCAGGCGGGTGACGATCCGCGGTGAGGCTGTGGGCGTGGCCTCCAACCTGTTCGACCTGCTGGAGTTCCTGCGCCGTGCGGATCTGCCAGAGGCTGACACTGCGATCGACGATCCGGAGCTGATCGAGTGGCGGGGTGGCGGCCCGGAGACGTGGGGCGAGCCGACGCCCTGAGTCCGCTACGCCGCGGCGATGATGCCTTGCTCGGGTCCACAGAGCCCCGCAGTCCTGACAGCGGGCGCACAGGGTGGCGCCTGCCCCGCCGTCCTCGATGGTGCCGCCCGCACTGGCCGACAACCCGATGCGCTCCGTAACCGGACAGCCCGGACAGCACCTACCTCCGCTGTCCGGTCCGTTTATCCAGGTCAGCGCCTTAACCGGACAGTCGGACAGCTGGGACACCATCACATGAAGTTGAGCATGGGAGCCTTGACTGAGACGACGGCACAACGAGAGGGAGAGCGTGTGTCGCAAGAGGCCAGCCCTCGGGGGACCTTCTTGAAGATCGCTGACGCGGTGAAGGCGCGGATTGAGGCTGATCCGAATATGACGGAGCTCCCGTCAGCAGCGGAGCTCATGCAGGAGCACGGGGTGTCTCGTGGAGTCGCGCTCCGGACCTTCGCAGCGCTTCAAAAGGATGGGTTCGCAGAGCCACGGCCTGGCGGCAGGTGGCAAGTGGTCAGGGAGGGTCTGGACCGCCGACCGTTGGACGAGAGGATCGCCGACTTGATCAGAACTGAAAGGTTTGACGTAGGGGCAGAGTTCCCGAGTGCGTCTGTGTTGAGCGCGAGGTTCGGAGTCTCGCGCCCGACCGTGGGCAAGGCTCTCGACAAGTTGGAAGCTGCCGGGCTGCTGTCCGAGGGCGGGCAGGGCAAAGTTCGGAAGGTGCGGGCTCTGCCGAGTGGAGAGGAGCGTTCCTAGTTGAGCACCACGGGACTGATTGAGTGGGCTTACCCTCTCGCCGAATCGCTGCTTGCTGAACCGCTGCCCCGGAGGTGGAAGCACTCGTTGGGTGTTGCGGAGCGGGCGCGAACGATTGCCCCGATCCTTGGCGCGGACGCTGAACTGATGGAGACGGCCGCGGTGCTCCATGACATCGGTTATTCGCCAGACCTCGCCAAAACCGGTTTCCACCCGCTCGACGGAGCCCGCTACCTGCGCGACGTCGCTGGAGCAGACGAGCGGGTTGTACGCCTGGTGGCGCATCACTCATGCGCGTGGATGGAAGCGGAAGCGCGCGGGCTCCGCGAGGAGTTGGAGAGCGAGTTCCCTCGCGAGCATCCTCACCTCAATGACGCGCTCTGCTACTGCGACATGAACACCACGCCAGATGGCACCCCGACAAATCCACTGGATCGCGTAAACGAGATCGCCGGGCGCTACGGGCCAGACAGCCTGATCGGCACGTTCATCCGCCGCGCCGAGCCGGAGATCCTGGCGAGCACAGCGCGCGTACTCGAACGACTCGCCAACCGCTGACCGTCAACCGATGTAGGGCGCCGTCCGCGTCCGATCTATGGCGTGCTCGATCCGGAGTCGCATGGTCGCGTGAACGTCATACTCCGACAGGTCCGCTGGGTCGACCCAGCGGACCTGCGTCGTCTCATTGCTTGTTCGGATCTCACCGCCGATCGGCCGGGCGCGGAAACAGATGCTGAACTGCTGCCGGGCCTCGCCATCGTCGTACAGCATCACGTGGCCGGGGTCGGTGTAGATCCCGGACATGTCGATGACTTCAGCCTTGATGCCGGTCTCTTCCCAGACCTCGCGCACCACGGTGTCGCTGATGGACTCGCCAACGTCGTGACCGCCACCGGGAAGCGCCCACCGCCCGTTGTCTGAGCGCTGGATCATCAGGACCTGCCCCGCATCGTTCTGCATGAAAGCCACGACGGACGGCACAACGGAGTTGGCCGGCGGGGCGTCAGGGTCGTGGAGGTAATCGATGCGTCCCATGTTCAGGCTCCCGTGATGTCGTGGTCACTGATCTGGCGCGCGCCTCCCCAGGTCTGCTCGATGCTATTCGCATACGTGTCGAAGAGCCCTCCCCCAGGGAGCCGCCGCAGGTGGAGCACGGGAGCCATGAACGCGCCGATGCCGTAGACGTGGGTGTTCACCAGCATCTCGTCATCCGCCCGGAACAACGAGTTGTAGAGCGTCGCATCGTGCAGCCGAAAGCCGATGTCCGGGTGGCTGGTGAAGAGCGGCCGGTAGTTCATGAGCGCGTTGCGGATCTTGCCATCCATGATCTCGTGCCCCTCGTCTATGCCACGTTGCTGGACCGCGGCACAGCCCGGATCGCCAAGCAGGATGCGAACTTGCGCGCTTCCCTGGACCTTCGCCTTCAAGATGTCGATGAACTGCGGGTCTTCCGACAGCCACAGACCGGCATACACGAGAACGTCGAGGTGCCTTTCGGCCCGCCCGTAGATGTCGCGCCAGAGGCCGGGCGGCACCGTGTGCCGATGCGGGTAGACGGTGACGATCTCGGCCTTGCTCAGGTCCGTTGCGCTTTCGACGGCTCGGGAGTCGTCCCACAGGGTCGTCACGTCGACTTTGAGCAGTGACGCAGTGGCGTACTGGTGCCGTCGGTACGGAACTTTGCCTTGCGTGATCCAGCGTTCGACCGTCTTCGGGTTGACGTCGATCGCGTCAGCCAGATCCTGCACGGTCATGCCCTGCGCCAAGAGAGCTGATCGCAAACGCTCGTTGGACATCTCCACCCCCGATGGGACGTCTTGGGAGCTCTTGACGGTAGCCAGATCAACCTGAGCTGTCCACGGGTGGGGTGACCAACGCCCCCCACCTGCACTGATTCTGATGGTGCGCCAAGAAGTTCCGGCGCAGGCCCGAGAAGTTTCGCCGCTCTACTTGACGCCACCCCTATGCAGTACCTGTAATACAGGTACTGCATCGCTCGAAGGGTCCCTGAAACGGACTCGACGGAAGCGACTGATCTTTGAGAACTCCATATGGCCACCGCCTCCACAGAAAAGGCGGCTCGCGCGGACACCGATCCGCGCACTGCTCGAAACCGACGGGCTCAGCGGCCGAACGTGCCGCTGCCGGATGCACGAACCCGCACGAAGACCCCTGCCGCGGCGGCGGGACTCCCCAGCAAGGTCGCCTGCCGCCGCGGTTCTCCCTGTTCCTCCGACTCAGGAGAGCTCTATGCGTACCTACATCGGCGGCCATGAGGTCGTCAGCGATACGGATTTCGTCGAACTGGCCCTGGGTACCCCTGTTGAGCTGTGGCTCGGGGTGGAGGGCGAGAGCGAGATGGAGCGGGCGGCCCGTCTGGACGCGGCCCGCGACATCCTCGCCGACAACCCCGACCTTCCCGACCGCGTGAGCCAGATCGCTGCCGAGGCGATCGAGGCGTTCGCCCCAGAGCTATTCAACGTGGCCCCGCTGGCTGGGGCCAAGGTCCGCCGTCGGCAGCCGCGCCGGAACGGGTTGGCGGCATGACCACGGCAACCGAGACGCGGCCCGCGGTGCCGCCGCTGACCCGGCCCGAGCTGTGGCTGTTGGGCGCGGTCGCCGTGTTCGCGGCCGGGGTGGGCGGTCTGGGGCTGGCTTCCTCGTTCGAGGCAGTCTCGACTGCCGGGGCGCGCTGGGGCTTTGCTTCCCCGTGGATGCTGCCGGTCGGCATCGACGTGGCGATCCCGGTGTTCACGGCGGCGTTCCTGCTGCTGATCCGCACCGATATGCCGTTGGGCTGGGTGCGGTTCGTGCCGTGGGCGCTGACCGGGGTGACGTGCTGGCTGAACGTCGCGGCGGGGCACTCGCTGTCCGCGAAGCTCGCGCACGGCACGATGCCGCTGCTGTGGGTGGTCCTCTCCGAGGTCGCCGCGCACGTCTATGCCGCGCGGATCGGCGCGGTCACGGGTCGGCGGATGGAGAAGATCCGCCGCTCCCGCTGGCTGCTCGCGCCGCTGTCCACCTTTGCGCTGTGGCGCCGGATGACGCTGTGGGAGATCACCTCCTACTCCGACGCACTCGGGCGTGAGCGTGAGCGGCAGCTCGCTCGTGCCGAACTGCGCGAGCGCCACGGACGGCGCTGGCGCTCCAAGACGCCGCGGCCGGAGCGGGTACTCCTCAAGCTCGGGGAGCTGAGCCCCGCGAGCGAGGACCTGCCGCCCATCGATCCCAAGACACCGGTGCCGCCGGAGGATGAGGCGCCCAAGGCGCCGCGCAAGCGCACGGCAAAGGCCAAGCCGAAGGCACAGCGAACCCCGACTGAGCTGCTGGCCGAGGCCCGCGAGGCCACCGCCGATTGGGCTGACGACGCGATCAACGCTGAGGCGATCCGTACGACGCTGCACTGCTCGGCAGCCAACTCCCGCATCCTGCGGGATGCGTTGCTGGGCGAGCGGGCCGACGGCAGGCGCCTGCACCCGGTGGACGACGACGAGTCGGATGAGGCGGCCGCCTGATGTCGCCGACGTTCGGCAAGTGCTACGACCCCAACGGCACGACGTACGGGATACCGACATACCCCTGGCGGTTTGCCCCGGACGGCTACGCCACCCGTCGCCAGCTGCGGGCCCACGGGTTACGGCCCGGCGGGCAGCCGGTCGCCGCGCAGGTGATGCGCCGCTGCCGCGGCCGCAAGTCGGGCGCCCTGGTCGCCTACCTCTACCGCATCGACCGCGCCAAGCCGGTACGGCCGATGACCCCCGCGAGGCGGGCAGCGCTCGACCGAGCGATGGCCGCCCGCCGCTGGTGCCCCGCCTGCCGGAACGATGCCGGGTACTGCATCCCGACCTCGCTCGGCATGTGCGTCACCTGCGCCTACCCCGACGAACAGCGCGCCGCCGTAAGTACACGACAGGGCCCGACCGCTCACCTCTCACAGCGTCGGCCGGGCCCGTCATCCCTCACCTCTGGAAGGAAGTTCAGTGAATCACCCCGATGACGAGAACGAACTCTTCAACCGGCTGGAAGCCGAGATGGACGCCGACCCGGCGGGCCACGTGGTCGACCTGGACAAGGCGCGGTCGGCCCGTGGCGGGTCGGCCGACGCCGGGCCCGACCGGTCGCCCGATGCCGGTACCGACTCGCAGCCGACCGAGTCGGCCGACTGGGACCCCGACCAGTCGGACGACTCCCGCCCGACCCTGGTCGACCGCACCGAGCCGACCGCGTCGGGTCCGGGTCTGATCGACCGGATCAAGAGCTCGAAGCGCCTCGACGTCATCCCGGTGTGGATGAAGTCGGTCGCAGAGTTCAAGGACGCAATGAAGTGGCTGGCCGGGCATGCCGGGCACACGGTCGCATTCCACGCAGTGCGGGTGCCGATGCTGTACGTGCCGAAGCTGATCTGGCGCTCCCCGCGCGGCCTGGCCAACGGGGTCGGCCGGATCGGCCGTTGGGCCGTGGATGCCGAGGGCGAGCCGCTGCGGCAGGCCGAAGCACGCCGCGAGAACTCCGAGCTGTATCTCAAGCTGTCCAAGCAGCGCGACCGCCGGGTACGCCTGCGCATGCTCCTCGCCATCCTCGGTGCCCTGTTCGCCCTGGGGCTGGGCCTGTTCCTGGTCTACGGAGCGGAGCCGATGACCCAAGTCATCGCCGCCACGGCCGGCGTGCTGGGACTGGGCATGCTGGGTGCGCCGGCCGATGCACCGCTCGCGACGCGGGCGGTCATCAAGACCGAGGTGCAGAAGCTGACCAGCGACATCGTGGTCAAGGCCATGGCGTCCATCGGCATCGGCCAGATCGCCTCCGCGGTCGCCAAGGGACAGGACGGCATCCGGTTCGCCGCCCCGATCACCCGCGAGGGACCGGGCTGGCGCGCCGACATCGACCTCCCCCTGGGCGTCACGGTCGCCGACGTCGCCGACCGCCGCGCCCGCCTCGCCTCCGGGCTGCGCCGCCCGCTGGGGTGCGTGTGGCCGGACGCCGACCCGAATGAGCACGAGGGACGCCTGATCCTGTGGGTCGGCGACCGGGACCTGTCCAAGACCGGCATCGTCAAGTGGCAGCTCGCCAACGCCAAGCGGCACGACATCTTCAAGCGCAACCCGTTCGGCATCGACCCGCGCGGCCGTGACCAGTCGGTGCCGATGATCCAGCACAACGCGCTCGTCGGCTCCCTGCCCGGACAGGGCAAGACCAGCGCCGTTCGGGTGCTCGTATGCGGGGCGGCCCTGGATCCGTCGGTGGAGCTGTGGCTGCACGAGAACAAGGGCACCGGCGACCTGGACGCCCTCGAATGCGTCTCGCACCGGTTCATCTCCGGCATCGATGACGACTCGATCAAGTACGCGGCCGACTCCCTCAAGCTGCTGCGCGAGGAGGTCATGCGCCGCGCCAAGGCCATCAAGCAGCTGCCGCGGGACCTGTGCCCGGACAAGCGCATCACCCGACAGATCGCCGACATTCGCTCACTGAAGCTGTGGCCCCTCGTGGCCGTCTTCGACGAGTGCCAGAACCTGTTCGCTCACCCCAAGTACGGCAAGCAGGCAGGCGAGGATGCCGAGTTCATCATCAAACTGGGGCGTGCGCTCGGCGTGATGCTGATCCTGGCCACCCAGCGGCCGGACAAGGACTCGCTCCCCACCGGGATCAGCGGCAACGTCTCCATCCGGTTCTGCCTCAAGGTCGCAGGCCAGACCGAGAACGACATGATCCTGGGCACCAGCTCGTACAAGAACGGGGTGCGCGCCACCCAGTTCCGGCCCGAGGACGACGCCGGTAACGGCATCCTCAAGGGCGCCACCAGCCTCCCGGTAGTGGTGCGCACCGCCTACCTGGACGACATCGCCACCGACGTCATCGCCCAGCGCGCGCACGCGCTGCGCAAGGCGGAGGGCACGCTGTCCGGGGTTGCGCTCGGAGAAGAATCCCAGACCGCCCCGGGTCCGTCGTACGACCTGCTCGCCGACGTCGCTGCCGTCGTGCCCACCACGGAAGAGCGGGTGTGGAACGAGCGGATCGCATCCCGTCTCGCGGAGCTGCGGCCGGAGGTCTACGGCGGCTGGAAGGGCGAGAACGTCACCAGCGCCCTCAAGCCGCACGGCATCAAGACCACCGGCATCGCCGGAATGACCGACGACGGGGACCGCACCACCCGGCGCGGCATCGTCCGCGCCGACCTCACCAAGGCAATCGCGGAGCGTGACGAAAACCGGGGCTCCGCCTAGCCCCACAGGGCCGCTACCGGTAGCAGGCTGACCTGCTACCGGTAGCACCCCCGCTAGCACCCCAAACCGCACCCCACCAGCGATCTAGCGCATAGCACCCCACCAGCGCAAACCCCGAAAACCGGCCTGGGAGGGCCCTGATGACCCCCATCGCTGCTGCTATCGCCTGCCTACTCGCCGTCACGCTCTGTTACGCGGCGATGTGCGCGGGCAGCCCCTTCGGCCGCTGCCGCAAGTGCAACGGCTGGGGCTTTGAGATGAAGACCGACCGCAAGGGAGCGCTCAAGCGTGGCAAGGACTGCCGCCGCTGCAAGGCCACCGGCCGCCGCATACGCATCGGCCGCTGGCTCTTCAACCGCGCCCAGCGGATCTACCGCGAAGGCACCCGCTGACCACCCCGCCCCACATCCCGAAAGGAGGTTCCGCGCATGGCCGTCACCGTCTCCCTCGTGGCCCTGTTCGGACTGGTCCTGTTCTTCCTGCTCCGCTCCAAGACCCTCGGCTACGGCGCCGCATTCGTCGCCGCGATGTTCGGCTTCTTCCTCGCCTCCACCGGCGCAGCCGGACCCATCAACCAACTGGCCACGGCCGTCATCAGCGCCGTCGGCGACCTGTAGAGGAGCGACCGTGAACGAACCCATCGTCGCCCGCCACTGGCTCGCCCTTGCCGCCCCCAAAGTGGCACCTGCCGTGGCTACGTCCACCGTGCTCATCCTCGGCCGGATCTGGAACGCGAACGGCGCCGAACACTCCGTCGGCAACGCCGCGTTGATTGTCGTGCTCGCCACCGGAGCCGCGACGGCCGGCGCGTTCGCATCCGCCGGTCGCGCCGGAGACAGTGTGATTGCCGGGACCGCGTTCGCCGCGTCCGGCGGGCTCGCGCTCGCCGGGGTCGCCGGATACGCCGACGGCATCTCGCTGCCGCTGCTGCTGTGGGTCCTGGCCACCGCCATCGCGTACGGACTCGCGGCCCGCTACTGGCGCACCGACCGCCGCGACAGCCTCGCGCACGAGCGGCGGACCACCGAGCGGCGTGAGGAGCACGCGCACGTCGAGCGGGTGGAAGCCCTGCGCGCCGGAGCACAGATCGAGGTCGCCCGCTCCGGTGCCGCCTACGCCGAATCCCTCGCCACCGCACTCATCACCCGCGCGGCGCTGCCCGGCTTCGACCCGGCAGCGCTCGCGAAGGCCGGACTGCCCGAACTCACCCCCACCGTCGAGACCACCAAGGAGCACTGACATGGACATCAACCCCGACGAGGTCGTGACCGTAGAGCTGGACTGCGAGGGCTGGACCGAGCCGTACGCACGTGACATCACCCGCCGCCAACTCGGGGAACTGCTCCTGCAGCTCGATGACATGAGCGACGCGACCGACAACGCCGACCCCGCGCCGCAGCCGCTCCCTTGGCCGACGCCGGAAGAAGCGTACGCCACCGCGCCGTGCATCCCCAGCGAGATCGGATGGACCGCCTACCACTCCGTCGGGCGTCCCACCGGCGCCCTGCTCGGGCGGGAGTTCTGGCTCCGCAAGGCCGCGGTCCTGGACCGCGTCGCCCTCAAGGACGAGGCCAGGGAGGTGTTCGGCGATGCATGCGAGGCCGCCACCGACGCGGCCCGCCACCTGCTCGACATCGACCACGCCGAGGGCATCACCGACCCGCGCGGCTACGTCCGTCAGCAGTACGCCCTGTGGGCCAAGAACCAGTAGCAACGCCGCGGCGGCGGGACTCCCCAGCAAGGTCGCCCGCCGCCGCGGTTCTCCCCGCTCCGTCCAAAGACAGAACAGGAGACACCGAGAATGCCTCAACCCGAACGCTCCGCGCTGCACCAGGCCGCGCAGGATGCCGCCGCCCGCGGCTGGCACGTCTTCCCCCTCATCCCTGGCGACAAGCGGCCCGCTATCCGTAACTGGGAGACGCGCGCCACCACGGCCCCCGAGCGCATCGCCCGGTGCTGGGCCCATGCGCCGTACAACATCGGCATCGCCACCGGCCCGTCCCGGCTGGTCGTCGTCGACCTGGACAGGCCCAAGAGCCCCGACGACACCCCGCCGGCCGATTGGTCTGCCCGCGGTGTCGCCAACGGCGCCGACGTGCTGAAGGTGTTGTGCGACCGGCACGGACAGCCGTACCCCAGCGCCACCTACACGGTCGGGACGTGGAGCGGCGGCACGCACTTGTACTTCGCCGCGCCCGAGGGTGAGGAGCTGCGCAACACCACCGGCGACAGCAGTAAAGGGCTCGGCTGGAAGGTGGACACCCGGGCCGTCGGCGGACTCGTCGTCGCCGCGGGCAGCACCTTCGGCGGCCGCCCCTACACGGTCCTCGACAACTCGCCCGTGCGTGCGCTGCCGGGCTGGCTGCTGGAGCTGCTGCGCCCCGCCCCGCTGCCGCCGCAGAAACCCATCACGATCGCCCTCACCGCCCGGGACCGGCGCACCGCGTTCCTGCGGTCGGCGGTCAACGGGGAGTTGGAGCGCGTCACGAGGTCTGGTGATGATCAGCACAACAACGCGCTCTATATCGCCTCAGTCGCCCTTGGACAGCTCGTTGCCGGGGGAGAGCTGACCGAGGCCGACGTGACCGGCTGGCTGCTGACCGCCGCGCTCCAAGTGGGCCAGGGCGAGCGGGAAGCGCGCCGCACCATCGCGTCCGGGCTGCGGGCCGGGGTCAGGCGTCCGAGGACGGTGGCGGCATGAGCACCAGTCCGAACCCGATTCCGCCCCTGCACCTGTACTCCGTTCCCAGCGACCCGCAGACTCCTGCCGCGGCAGCCGTGAAGCGGGAGCGGCCCCGGACTTCGTGGACCGCGGACCAGCTCATGGCCGCGGAGTTCCCGGAGCCGAAGTGGGCCGTGCCCGGCATCCTCGCCGAAGGCGTCAGCCTGCTGGCCGGACCGCCCAAGGTCGGCAAGTCCTGGCTCTCCCTCGGACTTGGCCTCGCGGTCGCCGCTGGGGGCCAGGCCTTCGACTCGGTACCGGTCCAGGGTGGCCCGGTGCTCTACCTCGCGCTGGAGGACACCCCCCGCCGTCTTCAGACCCGGATGGGCAAGCTGCTGGGCGGGCAGAAGGCACCGGCCGGTCTGACCCTGGTGACCGAGTGCCCGCCCTTCCCCCAGGGCGGCAGCGAGGCCATCGCCCAGTGGCTGGAGCGCAACCCGGACGCGCGCATGGTCGTCATCGACGTGTTCGCCAAGATGCGCGGACAAGCCCCGCAAGGCGTGTCGGCCTATGACGCGGACTACGTCGCCGTCACCTACGCGAAGCGGCTCGCGGACCACTACGGCATCGCCGTCGTGCTGGTCCATCACGTCCGCAAGATGGCATCGGAGGACTTCCTTACCGAGGTCTCCGGCACCAACGGCATCGCGGGCGCGGCGGACGCGACCCTGGTGCTCAAGCGGGCCCGCGGGCAGGCCGACGGCATCCTGCACGTCACCGGACGCGACGTGAACGAGGCCGAGTACGCGCTCCAGTTCCAGGACGCATCCGGAGCCTGGCACTTGCTCGATGGGCCGGTCTCGGATCACACCGTCGGCGACACCCGCGCAGCCATCCTGCGCTACGTACGCGCCAACCCCGGCGCCCGACCCAAGGACATCGCCGAAGCACTCCCGGACGCCGACGCGGACACCGTGCGCCGCACCTGCTCCCGCATGGCCGCAGACGGCCAGCTCGCCAAGGACGCGGGCGGCCGCTACTACCCGGACACCGACACCCGGACCCAGGCCACCCAAGAGGTGTCCCAGCTGTCCGACTGTCCGGTTAACCCATCTGACCTGCAAGAACGACCCGGACAGTCAGAACTGGAGCTGTCCGGGCTGTCCGACTTCGGTCCTGAGGAGACGGGAGAGCGCCGTGCTTGAACCCCATCTGTCGGTTCGCGAGGCAGCAGTGTTCCTGGGTGGTGAGCGCTTTGTGCGGCGCCTTATCGCCGAGCGGCGCATCACTTACATCAAGGATCAGCGTCGTGTGCTCATCCCCGAGAGCGCCGTGATCGAGTTCCTGGCTGCTCGCACGGTCCCGGCGCTTGTGTCCCGCACGCGTCGTCGGAGGGCTGCCTAAGTGGCAAAGAAAGGACCGAAGAAGGGCAAGAACTTCCGGCGCTTCGGAGCGGTACGTCAGTACCGCTCCGGCCGCTGGACGGCTACCTATCTTGATCTGCTCGGGGAGCGTCGACGTGCACCGGACACCTTCGCAACCAAGACCGATGCTGAGGTCTGGCTGAGTCAGGTTGAAGCGGACCTCACACGCGGAGACTGGCGAGACCCAGACGCGGGGGCGGTCAACTTCGAGGAGTACGCCCTGAAGTGGGTCGTGGAGCGCGGTATCGCGCCCACCACGGATGAGCTTTACCGGCGACTCCTGCGGCTGCACATCCTCCCGGCGTTCGGGCGATATGACCTGGATCAGATAACCCCACCGCGGGTCCGCGAGTGGAGGGCCGAACGGCTCACATCGACCGGTGCCACGACAGTGGCCAAGTCGTACCGACTCCTGAAGGCCGTACTCGAGACCGCCGCTGCTGACGAGTTGATCCGCCGGAACCCCTGTCGGATCAGAGGAGGAGGCAAGGAGTCCGCGATTGAACGCGAGATCGCCACAGTGGAGCAGGTAGACGCGCTCGCGGACGCGGTCGGGCCCCGGTGGCGGCTCATGGTTTACCTCGGTGCGTACGGCCCGATGCGGCCGGAGGAGCAGGCCGAGCTGCGCCGTAGGGATGTGGACCTGGACAGCATGACGATCCGAGTCCGCCAGGCCGCGCCTGAGCTGAGCACTGGTCGGCGAGCCGTGGGCGACACCAAGTCCGCGGCGGGCAGGCGCTACGTCGTTCTGCCGGCCTTTCTGCACACGGACCTGAGGAGACATCTCGACTGGTACGCGGAGAAGGAGCCGGACGGACTGCTGTTCGTAGGGGAGAAGGGCGCTCCCTTCCGACGCTCCTCCTTCGGACGGAAGTGGCGGAATGCACGAGCCAACGTCGGGATGCCGGAAGGCTTCCGCTTCTACGACCTTCGCCACACCGGTCACACGCTGTCCACGCGGTCCGGAGCCACGCTCAAGGACACGATGGTGCGCGCCGGACAGTCGTCGGAGAAAGCGGCGCTGATCTACCAGCACTCAGACCGCGAGCGTCAGAAGGAGGTGGCGAGCGGGTTGGACAAGATGGTCCGAGCCGCGCGGAAGAAGGGTTCTGACCAGCCTGAACAGGGTCCAAGTGGTGCGGAAGTGGTGCGCGACGCCTGAATCGGTCTAGACAACACGAAGGCCCGGGTTGGGGACCATGTCCCTGACCTGGGCCTTATTCATTGGAGCGGGTGACGGGAATCGAACCCGCGCTCTGAGCTTGGGAAGCTCATGTTCTACCATTAAACTACACCCGCGCGGCGAGCCGTCGACCGGCATCGCATCGTCGCACACTGTACCTCATTGCAGGCCCCCCGGTGTATTTCGCCGCGGGGCCTTCGTGCTGTCCAGGCGACGGATGTCGCTGCGGCGCACGGGAGTTGAGGCGTACCGTGGGTGTTCGGAGTGCCGCCTGGAGTCGCGCCCAGTTCATCCCCTAATGTGGTCGTTCGTCCGCATTTCGTTGGGGAAGGGACCCGATGGACTTGATGGAGCGCACCGTCGTCCGCTGTGCCGAGGGGCACGTCTTCAGTACCGCTTCGTTCCCGATGCAGCAGCTCGGCGTCGATCGGATCGGGCCCGGGCGGCTCATCCGGTGTCCGCGTTGTGCGCGGCTTCGCAGCGTCGTGCCTGTGGAGTCGGCGCGGGCGGCCGAGCGGTAGCGGCAGCCGTAGCGACGGTCGAAGGGGGCGCACGGGGCTCTCCGATTGGGGTGGGCCCGTGCGCTCTGCGTATCCTCGGGGCGTGCTTCTCTCAGACAAGGACATCCGGGCCGAGATCGACGCCGGACGGGTGCGCATCGACCCGTACGACGAATCCATGGTGCAGCCCTCGAGCATCGATGTGCGGCTGGACCGCTACTTCAGGGTGTTCGAGAACCACCGCTATCCGCACATCGATCCGGCTGTCGAGCAGGCGGATCTGACGCGCAAGGTCGAGCCGGAGGGCGACGAGCCGTTCATCCTGCACCCCGGGGAGTTCGTCCTGGCCTCGACGTACGAGGTCATCTCGCTGCCGGACGATCTCGCCTCGCGACTGGAGGGCAAGTCCAGTCTGGGGCGGCTTGGGCTGGTCACGCACTCGACCGCCGGCTTCATCGATCCCGGCTTCTCGGGTCACGTCACCCTCGAGCTGTCGAATCTCGCGACGCTCCCCATCAAGCTCTGGCCGGGGATGAAGATCGGTCAGCTCTGCATGTTCCGGCTGAGCACTCCGGCCGAATTCCCGTACGGGAGCGAGCGGTACGGCTCCCGCTACCAGGGGCAGCGCGGGCCCACGGCCTCGCGGTCGTTCATGAACTTCCATCGGACGCAGGTGTGAGCAGATGAGCGGTGTGCGGGAGAACCTGACGTACGAGAAGTTCGGCGGCGCGATCCGCGACCTCGCGCAGAGCATCGCGGACGACGGCTACGAGCCCGACGTCGTGCTCAGCATCGCCAGGGGCGGGGTCTTCGTTGCCGGTGGGCTGGCGTACGCACTCGACTGCAAGAACATCCATCTCGTGAACGTGGAGTTCTACACGGGCGTCGGGACCACCTTGGCGATGCCGGTCATGCTCGCACCGGTGCCCAACGCCATCGACTTCTCCGACAAGAAGGTCCTCATCGCCGACGACGTCGCCGACACCGGCAAGACGCTGAAGCTGGTGCACGACTTCTGTGTCGATCATGTCGCCGAGGTGCGCAGCGCCGTCATCTACGAGAAGTCGCACTCGCTGGTCAAGTGCGAGTACGTGTGGAAGCGCACCGATGAGTGGATCAACTTCCCCTGGAGCGTTGAGAAGCCCGTCGTACAGCGGAGCGGGCAGGTCCTGGACGCTTGACCTGACCTGCGAAGAGACGTGAGAGGGCCCCTGCCGACGCGGCAGGGGCCCTCCTCGGCGTCCGTACGGGTCAGATCGTGCCCAGCTTGATGATCGACAGCAGCGCGATCAGCTGGATCGCCGACGCCCCCAGCGCCTTCGGCCACGGCAGATCGTGCGACTTGCTCACCATCGAGGTGAACAGCGCGCCCGCCGCCAGCCAGGTCGCCCAGCCCAGGACCTGGACCAGGGAGTTCTCGCCGCCCAGGAAGAGGGCGAAGACCAGGCGCGGGGCGTCCGTGATCGACATGATCAGCATGGAGAGGCCGACCGTCGGCTGCCAGGCGCCGTCGCCGCCCAGCTGACGGGCGAGGGTGTGGGTCACCGCGCCCAGGATCAGACCGCCGATGACGAACGCGACCCCCGTCGTCAGTACGTACGGGATCGCCGAGGAGATCGTCGCGTTGATGGTCTCCTCGCGCGCCTTGTCGAAGCCGAACAGCGCGAGCAGGCCGTAGAGGAACGTGACGATCAGCGCGGGGCCCCACACCGGGTAGTCGCGCATCTGCCAGAACGTCGGGCCCGGGCGCAGCACGATGCCTCTCAGCAACTGCTTCCAGGGCAGTCGCGGGCCGCTGGGGGCCGCGGGGGTGGCGCCCGCGCGGTAGGTCGCGCCGTCGCCGTACGGGTCCTCGTTCACGCTGAACGCCTGGGTGTGGCCAGGGTTGTTGGCGTACGGGTCGCCGTGCGGGGGCTGTTGGTACGGGTCGCCGAAGTACTCCGGCTCGCCGTACGGGCCCTGGGGCCGCTGCTGATGACCGCCGCCGGCCTGGGGCCACTGGGGCGGCTGCTGATGCTGTTGCGCATGCGGCGGCCCCGCATGGCCGCCCCCGGCCCCGTAGGGCGGCGGCGGTGCCTGCTGCGGTTGTTGCTGCTGCCTGCCGCGGTTGTCCCGGCCGCGTCCGATCCTGAATCCAGCCACGTAATCGAACGTACCTGGTCCTGATCAGCCGGGTGGGAGGGGAGCGGGAACGCACCCGGCTTTGCTGCTGAGCTGTGACATCCCCTAGGGGAATCCCGGGGGGGAGGGGGGCCGGCCGGGTGTGCTCCACCGTCGTCCCCACGGGCGGCGTGAAGGCCGGTGCCGCGGGCGTCCGCGACCGGCACACAGAAGCGGCCGGGTCTGCCCCCGAGGCAGATCCGGCCGCTTCCGCGTTACGTAGGAACTACGTCACCGACGACTACGTCACCGGCTCCGGCTCCGGCGCGTCCTCGGACTCCTCGGACGGGGCCGGGTCGGCCGGCGGCGTCCTCACCGAGTCGAGCAGCAGCTGCGCCACGTCCACGACCTGGATCGACTCCTTGGCCTTGCCGTCGTTCTTCTTGCCGTTCACGGAGTCCGTGAGCATCACGAGGCAGAACGGGCACGCCGTCGACACGATGTCCGGGTTCAGCGAAAGAGCCTCGTCGACACGCTCGTTGTTGATGCGCTTGCCGATCCGCTCCTCCATCCACATCCGCGCGCCACCGGCGCCGCAGCAGAAGCCGCGTTCCTTGTGGCGGTGCATCTCCTGCTGCCGCAGCCCCGGCACGGCCGACATGATCTCGCGCGGCGGCGTGTAGATCTTGTTGTGACGGCCCAGGTAGCAGGGGTCGTGATACGTGATCAGACCCTCGACCGGCGTCACCGGGATCAACTTGCCCTCGTCGATGAGGTGCTGCAGCAGCTGCGTGTGGTGGATGACCTCGAACTCGCCGCCCAGCTGCGGGTACTCGTTCGCGATCGTGTTGAAGCAGTGCGGGCAGGTCGCGACGATCTTCTTCGACGACGTGGGCTTCTTCGTCGACGGGTCTTCGTCGTCCTCGCCGTACGCCATGTTCAGCATGGCCACGTTCTCCTGGCCGAGCTGCTGGAACAGCGGCTCGTTGCCAAGGCGGCGGGCCGAGTCGCCCGTGCACTTCTCGTCGCCGCCCATGATCGCGAACTTCACGCCCGCGATGTGCAGCAGTTCGGCGAAGGCCTTGGTGGTCTTCTTCGCCCGGTCCTCCAGCGCGCCCGCGCAGCCGACCCAGTACAGATAGTCGACCTCGGACAGATCCTCGATGTCCTTGCCGACGACCGGGACCTCGAAGTCGACCTCCTTGGTCCACTCCACGCGCTGCTTCTTGGCGAGACCCCAGGGGTTGCCCTTCTTCTCCAGGTTCTTGAGCATCGTGCCCGCCTCGGACGGGAACGCGGACTCGATCATTACCTGGTAGCGGCGCATGTCGACGATGTGGTCGATGTGCTCGATGTCGACGGGGCACTGCTCGACGCACGCACCGCAGGTGGTGCAGGACCACAGCACGTCCGGGTCGATGACGCCGTTCTCTTCGAGCGTCCCGATCAGCGGGCGCTCGGCCTCCGCCAGAGCCGCGGCCGGCACACCGGCCAGCTGCTCCTCGGAGGCCTTCTCGTTGCCCTCCATGTCCTTGCCGCCGCCGGCCAGCAGATACGGGGCCTTGGCGTGCGCGTGGTCGCGCAGCGACATGATCAGGAGCTTGGGCGAGAGCGGCTTTCCGGTGTTCCAGGCGGGGCACTGCGACTGGCAGCGGCCGCACTCCGTACACGTGGAGAAGTCGAGGATGCCCTTCCAGGAGAACTGCTCGACCTGGGAGACGCCGAAGACATCGTCCTCGCCCGGGTCCTCGAAGTCGATCTCCTTGCCGCCGCTCGTCATCGGCAGCAGCGCGCCGAGCGCGGTCGAGCCGTCGGCGTTCCGCTTGAACCAGATGTTCGGGAAGCCGAGGAAGCGGTGCCAGGCGACACCCATGTTGGTGTTGAGCGAGACCGTGATCATCCAGATCAGCGAGGTGCCGATCTTGATCATCGCGGTGAAGTAGATGAGGTTCTGGAGGGTCCCGAGGCCGAGCCCCTCGAAGGCGAGGACCAGGGGGTACGAGACGAAGTACGCGGGCTCGTAGCCCTCGACGTGGTGGATCGCGCCCTCGAGCCCGCGCAGGGTCAGGATCGCCAGGCCGATGGTGAGGATGACGTACTCGACGAAGTACGCCTGCCAGGCCTTGGAGCCCGCGAAGCGCGACTTGCGGCCGGCCCGGGACGGCAGGTTCAGCAGCCGGATCGCCATCAGGATGACGATGCCGACGACGGTCATCAGCCCGATGAACTCGATGTACAGCTCGAAGGGCAGCCAGCCGCCGATGATCGGCAGCACCCAGTCGGCCTCGAAGAGCTGGCCGTACGCCTGCAGGAGGGTCGGCGGCAGGGTGAGGAAGCCGATCGCGACGAACCAGTGGGCGAAGCCCACGATCCCCCACCGGTTCATCCGGGTGTGGCCGAGGAACTCCTTGACCAGGGTGATCGTGCGCTGCTTCGGATCGTCGGTGCGACTGCCTGCCGGTACCGGCTGACCGAGCTTCACGAAGCGGTAGATCTGCGCGACGGCTCGGGCGATGAGCGCAACGCCGACCACGGTCAGGACCAGCGACACGATGATCGCGGCGAGTTGCATTTCGGGGCTCCTCGGGCCTGCGAGGTGGGAATCAGCGACTTCTACTAAGCGGTAACTTATTCAGTCCGTGCTGAGAGTACCCACTTATTCCGCCGCACTGTAGCCGCGCACGCGGTGATCTGTGTCGCTCAGGCAAGCCTGACCGGCGCACCCGCGGGCACCGGACGGCGTCCGGCAACGGCCGCCGGGAGGGTGCGGGCGAGGATCAGCAGGTCCAGTCCCAGCCAATACTGCTCCACATAGTGCAGATCGAGCACGGCCATCTCCTCCCAGGGGAGCTCGGAGCGGCCGCTGATCTGCCAGAGTCCGGTGATGCCGGGGCGTACGCCGAGGCGGGCGCGGCCCGCGCCGGTGGCCGGCTCCGAGTCCTCGGGCGCCAGCGGCCGCGGTCCGACCAGCGACATCTCGCCGCGTAGCACGTTGATCAGCTGGGGCAGCTCGTCGAGGAAGTGGCGGCGGAGCGGTCGTCCCACGGGGGTGTCACGGGTGTCGTCGACCTGATCGTTCCGCCGCGTACGGAACGTCAGCATCGCAAACGGCCGGCCGCCGAGCCCGGTCCGGTCCCGGCGGGTCAGGACCGGGCCCGGCGAGGTCACAGCGACCGCCGCGGCGAGGGCCAGCAGTGCGGGGAGCAGGAGCAGCAGCAGGATCAGACTGCCCGTCAGGTCGACGGCTCGCTTTGCAGGCATGGTGCGCGCCCTTCATCACGATTGACAGTTATCAGCCGCTTTTTGCGGCTATGACTCTCGCAGATGAAGGTCATGCGAACCGGTGCGCCACGCGCGCGGTCGCCGAGAACCCCAACAGGCCCCCGGCGGAGCCCGGGTGCGGCAAGGGTGCACGTAAGCGCGGGATAAAAGTTGAGTGGGGGCGACTCAGGTCTGTTGACTCATCCAACTCGGTCGTGCATCCTTGAGCCAGATTCACTCAAGTCAGCTGGAGGTTTGAAATGGCACGTGCGGTCGGCATCGACCTGGGCACAACTAACTCCGTCGTCAGCGTTCTGGAGGGCGGCGAGCCCACCGTCATCACCAACGCCGAGGGTGCCAGGACCACGCCGTCCGTCGTCGCCTTCGCGAAGAACGGTGAGGTGCTGGTCGGCGAGGTTGCGAAGCGTCAGGCGGTCACCAACGTCGACAGGACCATCCGGTCGGTCAAGCGCCACATGGGCACCGACTGGAAGATCGAGCTCGACGGGAAGAACTTCAACCCGCAGCAGATGAGCGCCTTCATCCTGCAGAAGCTGAAGCGCGACGCGGAGTCCTACCTCGGCGAGAAGGTCACCGACGCGGTGATCACCGTCCCGGCGTACTTCAACGACTCCGAGCGCCAGGCGACCAAGGAAGCCGGCGAGATCGCGGGCCTGAACGTCCTGCGTATCGTCAACGAGCCGACTGCGGCCGCCCTGGCCTACGGCCTGGACAAGGACGACCAGACCATTCTCGTCTTCGACCTCGGTGGCGGCACCTTCGACGTCTCGCTGCTCGAGATCGGTGACGGCGTCGTCGAGGTGAAGGCCACCAACGGTGACAACCACCTCGGTGGTGACGACTGGGACCAGCGCGTCGTCGACTACCTGGTGAAGCAGTTCGCCAATGGTCACGGCGTGGACCTGTCGAAGGACAAGATGGCTCTCCAGCGTCTCCGCGAGGCCGCGGAGAAGGCGAAGATCGAGCTGTCGTCCTCGACCGAGACGACCATCAACCTCCCGTACATCACGGCGTCCGCCGAGGGCCCGCTGCACCTGGACGAGAAGCTCACCCGGGCTCAGTTCCAGCAGCTCACCGCGGACCTGCTCGACCGCTGCAAGACCCCGTTCCACAACGTCATCAAGGACGCTGGCATCCAGCTGTCCGAGATCGACCACGTGGTCCTGGTCGGCGGCTCGACCCGGATGCCCGCCGTCGCCGAGCTCGTCAAGGAGCTCACCGGCGGCCAGGACGCCAACAAGGGTGTGAACCCCGACGAGGTCGTCGCCATCGGCGCCGCCCTCCAGGCCGGTGTCCTCAAGGGTGAGGTCAAGGACGTCCTGCTCCTCGACGTGACCCCGCTGTCCCTCGGTATCGAGACCAAGGGCGGCATCATGACCAAGCTCATCGAGCGCAACACCACGATCCCGACCAAGCGGTCCGAGATCTTCACGACGGCCGAGGACAACCAGCCGTCCGTGCAGATCCAGGTCTACCAGGGCGAGCGCGAGATCGCGGCGTACAACAAGAAGCTCGGGATGTTCGAGCTGACCGGTCTGCCGCCGGCCCCGCGCGGGGTGCCGCAGATCGAGGTCGCCTTCGACATCGACGCCAACGGCATCATGCACGTGACCGCGAAGGACCTGGGCACGGGCAAGGAGCAGAAGATGACCGTCACCGGCGGCTCCTCGCTGCCGAAGGACGAGGTCGACCGCATGCGCCAGGAGGCCGAGCAGTACGCGGACGAGGACCACCGTCGCCGCGAGGCCGCCGAATCCCGCAACCAGGGCGAGCAGCTCGTCTACCAGACCGAGAAGTTCCTCAAGGACAACGAGGACAAGGTCCCGGGTGACGTCAAGGCCGAGGTCGAGACCGCGCTCACCGAGCTGAAGGAGAAGCTCAAGGGCGAGGACACGGCCGAGATCCGTACGGCCACCGAGAAGGTCGCCGCGGTCAGCCAGAAGCTCGGCCAGGCGATGTACGCCAACGCCGCCCCCGAGGGTGGCGCGGCCGCCGGCGCCGAGGGCGGCGCTGAGCAGCCCCAGGCCGAGGACGATGTCGTCGACGCCGAGATCGTGGACGACGAGAAGCCGAAGAAGGACGGTGCAGCGTGACGGAGGAGACCCCGGGCAACTTCGACGAGAAGCCCGACGTCCCCTCCGGCGTTACACCTGACGACGCCGCCGAAACCGCCGAGTCCTCCGAGAAGGAGGGCCCGGCGGCCCCGGCAGGGGACGCAGCAAAGATCGCAGGCCTGACGGCTCAGCTGGACCAGGTCCGGATGGCGCTCAACGAGCGCACGGCGGACCTCCAGCGGCTCCAGGCCGAGTACCAGAACTACCGCCGTCGTGTGGAGCGCGACAGGGTCACGGTCAAGGAGATCGCCACGGCGAGCCTGCTGACCGAGTTCCTGCCGGTGCTCGACGACATCGGCCGTGCCCGCGAGCACGGGGAGCTGGTGGGCGGGTTCAAGTCGGTTGCCGAGTCTCTGGAGACGGCGGCCGCCAAGATGGGCCTGCAGCAGTTCGGCAAGGAGGGCGAGCCCTTCGACCCGACGATCCACGAAGCGCTGATGCACAGTTACGCGCCGGATGTCACCGAGACCACGTGCGTCGCGGTCCTGCAGCCGGGGTATCGCATCGGCGAGCGGATCATACGTCCCGCGCGGGTCGCGGTGGCCGAGCCCCAGCCGGGCGCGACCCTCGCGAAGGAAGAGTCGGTAAACGACGAGGAGAGCGGTGGCCCGGAAGAGGGCTGACGCCATGATCGTCCGAGAGGAGGGACGTCGATGAGTACGAAGGACTTCGTCGAGAAGGACTACTACAAGGTTCTCGGCGTCCCGAAGGACGCCACCGAGGCCGAGATCAAGAAGGCGTACCGGAAGCTCGCTCGCGAGTTCCACCCGGACGCCAACAAGGGTGACGCCAAGGCCGAGGAGCGCTTCAAGGAGATCTCCGAGGCCAACGACATCCTCGGCGACCCCAAGCGGCGCAAGGAGTACGACGAGGCGCGCTCGCTCTTCGGCAACGGCGGCTTCCGGGCGGGTCCCGGCGGCCCCGGTGGCTCCTTCAACTTCGACCTGGGCGACCTCTTCGGGGGTGCCCAGGGCGGACCGCAGGGTGGCGGCGCCGGAGGCTTCGGCGGCGGTCTCGGCGATGTGTTCGGCGGCCTGTTCAACCGCGGCGCCGCCGGCACCGGTACGCGTACGCAGCCGCGCCGCGGCCAGGACATCGAGTCCGAGGTGACGCTCAGCTTCACCGAGGCGGTCGACGGAGCCACGGTCCCGCTGCGGATGTCCAGCCAGGCGCCCTGCAAGGCGTGTGCGGGCACCGGCGACAAGAACGGCACGCCCAGGGTCTGCCCGACCTGTGTCGGCACCGGCCAGGTCTCGCGCGGCGGCAGCGGCTCCTTCTCGCTCACCGACCCGTGCGTGGACTGCAAGGGCCGTGGGCTGATCGCGCAGGACCCCTGCGAGGTCTGCAAGGGGAGCGGGCGCGCCCGCTCCTCGCGCACCATGCAGGTCCGTATCCCCGCCGGCGTCTTTGACGACCAGCGGATCCGGCTGCGCGGCAAGGGCGCTCCCGGTGAACGGGGCGGCCCGGCCGGCGACTTGTACGTCGTCGTGCATGTCGGCGCCCACCCCGTCTTCGGCCGCAAGGGCGACAACCTCACGGTCACCGTGCCCGTCACATACACGGAGGCGGCGCTCGGCGGCGAGGTGAAGGTGCCGACCCTCGGCGGTTCCCCTGTCACGCTGAAGCTGCCCGCGGGGACACCCAACGGCCGTACGATGCGTGCCCGCGGCAAGGGCGCTGTCCGCAAGGACGGCTCCCGCGGCGACCTGTTGGTCACCGTCGAGGTCGTGGTCCCCAAGGAGCTGAGCGACAAGGCGAAGGAAGCGCTGGAGGCCTACCGCGAAGCCACCGCGGCGGATGACCCGCGGGCCGAGCTGTTCCAGGCCGCGAAGGGAGCATGAGATGGACGGACGCCGTCGCAATCCCTACGAACTGACCGAAGAGTCGCCGGTGTACGTCATCTCGGTGGCGGCGCAGCTCTCGGGCCTGCATCCGCAGACCCTTCGTCAGTACGACCGGCTCGGTCTGGTCTCCCCGGACCGCACCGCGGGCCGGGGCCGGCGCTACTCCGCCCGCGACATCGAACTGCTGCGCACCGTCCAGCAGTTGTCGCAGGACGAGGGCATCAACCTGGCCGGCATCAAGCGCATCATCGAACTGGAGAACCAGGTCGCGGCGCTCCAGCAGCGGGTCGCCGAGCTGTCGACGGCCGTCGAGGGCGCGGCGGCGGCGATGCAGCAGCGCGAAGCCCAGGTGCACGCCTCCTACCGGCGCGATCTCGTGCCGTACCAGGATGCGCAGCAGGCGAGCGCGCTGGTGGTCTGGCGCCCCAAGCGGCCTGAGTAGGACAAGAGTTGTACGGCCGAAGGGGCGGGAGAGCGAGTCGCTCTCCCGCCCCTTCGGCGTATGCGGCTCGCGGCCCGGCCGAGGACCGGTCAGCCTCAGGAGAGGATGAGGGTGGCCTGGACACGCTCCGGTTCGCCGCGTTCGCGCTCGCACAGCCGCGCCGGGCGTCACGGCGCGGCGGGACCGTCGGCCGGCGCACCGGCGGCACGGGTCCGGGGCGCGCGCCGGCGGGTCGGCGGACGCCGGGGCGCTCGCGGTCAGCCCTCGTGCTCCAGAATCCCCGACTGCGCGATGAGATAGCCGAGTTGGGTGCGGCTGCCGCTGCCCAGCGCCGAGCCCAGCTTGGCGATGTGTGCGCGGCAGGTGCGGACGTTCATCCCCAGGCGCCGGGCGATGGCCTCGTCGACATGGCCCTCGACCAGCAGTTTGGCGATCGAGCGCTGGACGCCCGTGACGCCGTCCAGCTGGGGCCCGTACGAGACCTGTTCCTCCCACGGGATGCCGTGCAGCCAGAACTGCTCGAAGACGCCGACGAGATACTCGACGATGCCTTTGTGCCGTAGCTCAAGTGCCGAGAGGCGATCGCTACTTGCCGGTATGAAGGCCACTTTCCGGTCGACAATGATCAGGCGGTCGATGATCTCCTCGAGCGTCCGCACCTCGACCCCGGCCGGACCTACCGCCTCCATGTAGGACAAAGTCGCCGGGTGGTGGCGGGCCGTGTGCTGGTAGAGGGTGCGCATCCGTACGCCGCGGTGGATGAGCGGCTCCACGCGGCGCAGCGCCTTCTCCAGGATGTGCGGCTGTCGCCCACTGCCGGGCTGGACCGTGAGAAGCTCCTCGGTGCAGTCTGCGGTGACCTGGTCGAGGGTTGTGTTGATGCGGTTGAGACCCTCGAGGACGGTGATCCCTTGTGGGACGGTGGAGTTCTGAGCGCTGAACGCCATGAATGGCTCAAGAGCGTCGGTCAGAGCGACAGTTCGGCGTCGGCGCTCTTGGATCTCCCGCTCAATGGGGTGTATCAGCTGTGTCAGCGCAGTGGTCGGCGGAACCGGGCGGAGCCACTGAGCGTCGTCGGGATCCGGGTGCAGCAGGGCGAGATCGAAGAGGCAGGGTGTGGATTCCGCCTCTGACCGGGCTATTCGCCCGGTCCGCAGAGCGGTGATGTAGAGAACCTTCCCCGCTTCGCACAGCTCGCCGTCTGCATGAGGGTGTCCCGTTTCACCCTCTCTTGATGGCATATGTACCCCCTCAGGCTCCTGCATTACAGGAACATGATGCCTGCCGTCGCTGGTGCAAGCGTTCGGAGTGAGACATCGTCTTATGCGCGGGGGAGGAGGAATGATCAATAGAGGTGGAGATCACCCATGTCTAGGACGCTTCGTGCTCTTTGTGCTCTTGCCATAGCGGCGGCCGCGCTCGGTGCGGTGGCCTCCGGTGAGCCCTCCTGGGGTAGCTCTCCCGCCCACGCGGTGACGGCGACCCCCGGCGAGCCTTCGTGGGGCGTTGCTCCCGCGCACGTTGTGGCGGGTAAGCCCGGTGAGCCTTCGTGGGGCGTTGCTCCCGCGGACGTTGTGGCGGGTAAGTCCGGTGAGCCCTCTTGGGGTGTCGCTCCGGCCCGCACTGACGCATGACCGTTCCACCGGACGACCGGACCTTCCGGCGCGAGATGGCTACGGCTTACAGATCGGGGTGGCATTTCATCGACCTCGTCACGGCAATCCCCCACCGTGGCGACTCGTTGATGGTCACCCTGTTCGGAGAGCCGATAGTCGTGGCGCGCGAGGAGGACGAGGACGTCCGTGCCTATCGGTGCCTTCGCCGGCCCCGTGGAGCTCCGCAGCCCGTCCGCTGTGCCATCCGGTACGGCATGATTTTCGTCAATCTCGACCAGCGCGATCACCAGCTGGCCGAGCCCGACGCCACCACCGCCACCCCCCGCAGTGCCTGAGCGGTTCCCCCGTCGTTGTAAATCGCTCGGGCGCTTCCCCCACACAGCGGCGCCATCGTGGACCTGAAACGCGATGGCGCCGCTGTGCTTTTTCCGTACGCGAGGCCGACCGCACGTGAACTCCGCGCGCCGGTAAGGGGTCGCCGACTCCGCACGCCGGTAAGGGGCCGCCGCGTCAGCCCCGCCCGAGCGCCCGGTCCAGGGCGATCTCGATGAGCACCCGGTCCGGGTTGGGCGCCGGCATGCGCTCGTAGCGCTCCGCGTAACGCCGTACCGCGTCCTCGACGGCTTCCCTCTCCGTGCGTACGGTCGCCCGCCCCTCCAGCGTCGCCCAGCGGCCTCTGTGGACCTGGCACACGGCCACGCGTGCCCCGCCCTGCCGCTGCGCGGCCAGGATGTTGGCCACCTTCGTGCTGCTCTTGTTCGTGATGACGCGGGCCAGCCCGGCCTCGGGGTCGTACGTCACTCCCACCGGCACGACATGCGGACTGCCGTCCGGGCGCTGTGTAGTGAGGGTGCACAGATGGTATTCACGCCAGAACGCCAGGTATTCGGGGCTGGGGTCGCGTACGTCGATGGCCATGGTCAGAGGGTAGATGTGGCGGCGATCGTCCGTCCCGCCATCCCCGTCTTCTCGTTCGAGGCGGCTGGTTGAGAGGAATAGTTGAGTGGAATACACTCAACTTTGTGCAGGTTGAATGAGTCAGTATTGAAGGAAGAGCCGCATCAGCGCAGGCCATCAGCAAGGAGGAGAGAGCGCACGTGGACGCCGAGCTGACCAACAAGAGCCGGGATGCGATCAACGCCGCCACCAGCCGGGCCGTGTCCGAGGGGCATCCCGACCTGACCCCCGCGCATCTGCTGCTCGCGCTGCTCGCGGGCGCGGACAACGAGAACATCACTGATCTGCTGGCCGCCGTCGAGGCCGACCAGGTCGCGGTACGGTCCGGGGCGGAGCGCGTGCTGACCGCCCAGCCCAGCGTGGCCGGGTCGACCGTCGCGCCGCCGCAGCCCAACCGCGAGCTGCTCGCCGTCATCGCCGACGCCGCGCAGCGGGCCAAGGAGCTCGGGGACGACTACATCTCCACCGAGCATCTGCTCGTCGGCACCGCCGCGAAGGGCGGGCAGGCCGGCGAGGTGCTGGCCCAGCAGGGAGCCACGGCGAAGAAGCTGCTGGACGCGTTCGAGACGGTAAGGGGAGGGCGCCGGGTGACCACACCCGACCCTGAGGGGCAGTACAAGGCGCTGGAGAAGTTCGGTACGGACTTCACCGCCGCGGCCCGCGAGGGCAAGCTCGACCCGGTCATCGGCCGGGACCAGGAGATCCGCCGCGTCGTGCAGGTGCTGTCGCGGCGCACGAAGAACAACCCGGTCCTCATCGGTGAGCCCGGCGTCGGCAAGACCGCCGTCGTCGAGGGGCTCGCGCAGCGGATCGTGAAGGGCGATGTGCCCGAGTCGCTGCGGAACAAGCGACTGGTCTCGCTGGACCTCGGCGCAATGGTTGCGGGTGCGAAGTACCGCGGTGAGTTCGAGGAGCGGCTGAAGACCGTCCTGTCCGAGATCAAGGCGAGCGACGGCCAGATCATCACCTTCATCGACGAGCTGCACACCGTCGTGGGCGCCGGCGCAGGCGGCGATTCGGCCATGGACGCGGGCAACATGCTCAAGCCCATGCTGGCGCGCGGTGAGCTGCGCATGGTGGGTGCGACGACGCTCGACGAGTACCGCGAGCGGATCGAGAAGGACGCGGCGCTGGAGCGGCGCTTCCAGCAGGTGATGGTGGCCGAGCCGTCCGTCGAGGACACGATCGCGATCCTGCGCGGGCTCAAGGGCCGCTACGAGGCGCACCACAAGGTGCAGATCGCGGACTCGGCGCTGGTCGCCGCGGCGACGCTCTCCGACCGGTACATCACCTCGCGCTTCCTGCCCGACAAGGCCATCGACCTCGTCGACGAGGCCGCGTCCCGGCTCCGTATGGAGATCGACTCCTCCCCCCTGGAGATCGACGAGCTGCAGCGTGCCGTCGACCGGCTGCGCATGGAGGAGCTCGCCCTCAAGAACGAGTCCGATCCGGCCTCCAGGCAGCGCCTGGAGAAGCTGCGCCGCGACCTCGCCGACAAGGAGGAGGAGCTGCGCGGACTCACCGCCCGCTGGGAGAAGGAGAAGCAGGGTCTCAACCGCGTCGGTGAGCTGAAGGAGAAGCTCGACGAACTGCGCGGCCAGGCGGAGCGGGCGCAGCGCGACGGCGACTTCGACACCGCTTCCAAGCTGCTGTACGGGGAAATCCCGGGCCTGGAGCGGGAGCTGGAGGAGGCCGCGGAGGCGGAGCAGGAGGCGGCGAAGGACACGATGGTCAAGGAGGAGGTCGGCCCGGACGACATCGCGGACGTGGTCGGCTCCTGGACCGGGATCCCGGCGGGCCGGCTGCTCGAGGGCGAGACCCAGAAGCTGCTCCGTATGGAGGCCGAACTGGGCAAGCGCCTGATCGGGCAGGAGGAGGCCGTGGGGGCGGTGTCCGACGCGGTACGCCGTACTCGTGCCGGTATCGCCGACCCCGACCGGCCGACCGGATCGTTCCTCTTCCTCGGCCCGACCGGCGTCGGCAAGACCGAACTGGCCAAGGCACTCGCGGACTTCCTCTTCGACGACGAGCGGGCGATGGTCCGCATCGACATGAGCGAGTACGGCGAGAAGCACACGGTCGCCCGGCTGGTGGGTGCGCCGCCGGGGTACGTCGGCTACGAGGAGGGCGGCCAGCTGACGGAGGCGGTGCGCCGTCGCCCGTACTCGGTCGTCCTGCTGGACGAGGTGGAGAAGGCGCATCCGGAGGTCTTCGACATTCTGCTCCAGGTCCTCGACGACGGCCGGCTGACGGACGGCCAGGGCCGGACGGTGGACTTCCGCAACACGATCCTGGTGCTGACGTCGAACCTGGGCAGCCAATATCTGGTCGAGCCGCTCACCTCGGAGGCCGAGAAACGCGAACAGGTTCTGGAAGTGGTCCGGGCGTCGTTCAAGCCGGAGTTCCTGAACAGGCTCGACGACCTGGTGGTCTTCTCGTCCCTGTCGAAGGACGAACTGGCACACATCGCGGAGCTCCAGATCGAGCGCCTCGCCCAGCGCCTGGCCGAGCGCAGGCTCACGCTGGATGTCACCCCGGCGGCGCTGGAGTGGCTGGCGGACGAGGGCAACGACCCGGCGTACGGGGCGCGGCCGCTGCGCCGCCTGATCCAGACGGCGATCGGCGACCGCCTGGCGAAGGAGATCCTGGCGGGCGAGGTGACGGACGGCGACGTGGTGCGGGTGGACCGCTTCGAGGACGGCCTGATCGTGGGCCGCGCCGAGTGAGGGTGCGGGGTCTGCCCCCCCGGTTACGGAGAACCCCGCGGCCGGAACTTGTCAGCTCGCAGCGGATCGGGGGCGGCCGGGGTTGCCATGCCCCGGCGGGGATGGGAGAGGATGGAGGGAACCGTACGAAGGGAAATACACGGTGACCATCGATCCGTCCTCGATTCCTCATTTCGGGGGCCAGCCCCAGCCTCAGGCCGCAGGACCGGCGGGCCCCGTCGTTCCCGACCAGGACCTGGTCAAGCAGCTCCTCGACCAGATGGAGCTGAAGTACGTCGTCGACGACGAGGGCGACCTCGCGGCGCCGTGGGAAGAGTTCCGCACGTACTTCATGTTCCGCGGCGAGGACGACCAGCAGGTCTTCTCGGTGCGCACCTTCTACGACCGTCCGCACGCGCTCGAGGACAAAGCCAAGATCCTCGACGCGATCGACGACTGGAACCGCCGCACCCTGTGGCCGAAGGTCTACACGCACATCCACGACGAGGAGGACGGCCCCACCACGGTCCGCCTCATCGGCGAGGCCCAGATGCTGATCGGCACCGGCGTCAACCTGGAGCACTTCGTGTCGTCGACCGTCAGCTGGGTGCGCGCCTCGATCGAGTTCGACAAGTGGCTCGTGGAGCAGTTCGGCCTGGAGACGGCGGACGCGGACGAGAAGCCCGAAGACGACGAGGCCTGAGCAGCCGGCCGGCAGCCTGAGCACCACCCGCTACAGCGCCAGCGGGGACAGTGTCAGCAGATACGTCCCGTAGGCGAACGAAAGCCCGGCCAGGGCGACGGTCACCGCGACCGTCGCCCCCGGCCGGGCTTTCGTCATGACGCGGGCCAGGGGCAGCAGCAGCGGGAACGCCGGCAGCAGAAACCGCGGCTTGGACTCGAAGAAGCCCGAGCCGCCGACCGTGATCAGCACCAGCACCGCGGTGTACACGAGCAGCGCCACCGGTGGCCTCTCCAGCGCGAACAGCGCGAACAGCAGCAGCGCCGCCGCGACGATCAGCAGCGCCAGTACGAGCGAGAACATCGTCGGCCGCAGCACGATGTCCCGCACCATCCTCAGCGCCCCGATCCCGAAGTCGAACTGCGAGGTCCAGCCGCGCTGCACCGCGAAGTACCCGCCCAGCGGATCGCCCGTACGGAAGCCGACGGAGAGCACGAAGCCGCACCAGCCCACCGGTGCCACCACCGCCCCCGTCCAGATCCGCCACCCCGCGCGCTCGCCCCGCCGGTGCGCCGTGAACACCTCGTACGCCGCCACCGCGACCACCGCCGCGGCCACCGCGATCCCGTTGGGCCGGGAGAGCCCGGCGAGCGTCGCCAGCGTGCCGGCCCACAGCCAGCGCCGGGTGAGCACCGAGTACAGCGACCAGGCGGCGAAGGCCGTGAGCACCGGCTCGGTGTACGCCATGGACAGCACGATCGAGTGCGGCAGCAGCCCCCACAGCAGGACCACCAGCGTCGCCGTGCGGCGCCCGTGCAGCCGCTCGACGATCGCGTAGATGCCCCAGGCCGCCGCGCCCGCCGCGGACCAGGAGAGCAGCAGCCCCGCCGTACCGCTCGTCACCGGCAGCACGGTCGTCACCGCCCGCACCAGCCCCGGGTACAGCGGGAAGAACGCCAGATCGCTCTGGACCGAGCCGTCCGGCCAGCGCAGGACGCGGCCGTAGCCGTGCTCGGCGATCAGCATGTACCAGTCGGAGTCCCAGGCGCGGGCGATGATCATCCGGGGCGAGCGCCCGATGTGCCAGGCCCAGCCGGCCATCACCAGCAGCCCGGTCAGCCGCGCCGCCGCGAACAGCCCCAGCGCGGGGACGGCCCGAAGCAGTGCGGCGCGCCAGCGGGGTACGGGCCGGGCACCCGCCGCCGCTGCGCTGTCGAAAGTCTCGGCGGACAGGGTGCACCTCCGGGCGCGCACATGGGTCGGTCAACCTGACCATGTGCGGCGCAAGGCGCGGATGCGAGCGCTGCGCAGCCGACCGGGCCGGTTCCTACCCGGTCGGCTGAAGTGGCGCGTGTCGCCCGTGACAGCGGGCCCCTCAGCCGCTAAGCGGTGTCCCCGGGGCCGCTTGGAGACCCTTGAGGCCGGTCACGGCCTCCTGGAGCGCCGACTCGCGTCAGCGGCTCCGGTGAAGGCCTGAACATGCTCACCGGTAGGCCGGTGTTCCCCGTGATGCCTATCGTGAGGGCCGAATCTCCTGGTTGGTGGACTCGGGAAAGCGGGATCGTATGAACACGGCGGGGACGGCTGACGCGCGCGGCGTAGTGGGCTCGGCAGGCTGGAGCCCTGCGGCGCGGGTGCGGGGCATGGGTACGTCGATCTTCACGGAGATGACGGAGCTGGCGCGGCGCACTGGAGCCGTGAACCTCGGGCAGGGAGTGCCGGAGCTGGACAGCCCGGCCGCGCTGCTCAAGGACGTGGCGGATGCGGTGCTCGCGGGCAGCAACCAGTACCCGCCGGCTCATGGGTTCCCGGCGCTGCGTGAGGCTGTCGCCGCTCATCAGCTGCGCCGGTACGGCCTCGACTACCAGCCTCAGGGCGAGGTGCTGGTCACCACGGGGGCGACGGAAGCCCTCGCGGCGGCCCTCCTGGCTCTCTGCGACCCCGGTGACGAGGTCATCGCCTTCGACCCCTGCTACGACGCGTACGCGGCGGATGCCCGGCTTGCAGGGGCACGGTTGGTCGCTGTCCCGCTGGTCCTCGACGGCGACGGGTTCGCCCTCGACGCCGACGCGCTGCGTGCGGCCGTTTCCCCACGTACCCGGGTGCTGATCCTGAACACTCCGCACAACCCCACGGGCATGGTCTTCAAGGCCGAAGAGCTGGAGGCCGTCGCTGATGTGTGCCGCGAGCACTCGCTGACGGTGATCACGGATGAGGTCTACGAACACCTCGTCTACAACGACGGTGCGCGCCATCTCCCCTTCGCCGCCCTGCCGGAGATGAGAGAACGGACGGTGGTCATCTCCTCGGCGGGAAAGACCTTCAACACAACGGGCTGGAAGGTTGGTTGGGTCTGCGGGCCGGCGCCGCTCGTCGCCGCGGTGGGCGCTGCGAAGCAGTTCCTGACGTACGCCTCGGGTACTCCGTATCAGGAAGCGCTGGCGCGGGCGCTCGGATCGGTGGAGGAATGGGCGGCGGGCCTGCGGGGCACTCTGCGCGGGAATCGGGATCTCCTGAGCGACGGCCTGACGGAAGCCGGGCTGCGGCCCTTCCGCGCGGACGCCGGCTACTTCGTGCAGGCGGACGTACGGCCGTGGGGGTACTCGGACGGCGTCCGGTTCTGCCGGGACCTTCCGGAACGCGCGGGCGTGGTGGCGATCCCCACCTCGGCGTTCTACGTGAGCGCGGACGCTCCGGCCTGGCTGGTGCGCTTCTCGGTCTGCAAGAGCGGGGACTCGATCCGGCAGGCTGTTGACCAGCTGATCGCAGCTCGCTGACGGAAGCCGGCCGGCATGGCGACGCCCCCGGCTCTCGGTGAACCGGGGGCGCGTGGGGAACGGATGCCGATCGCGGCTGCGAGCCTGTCAGCCCGACGGGCATCGGGGGCGGTGCCGTTGCGCGACACTCCGGAATCGGCAGAAGCCACGGACGGCAGACTCCGAACCGATCAGCCGGCGAACACCTCGCCGCGCGGCCCACCCAACCGCCTGGCTCCACCAGCCCCCGGCCCTCGTCGCGGCCCGCCGTTACCGGCGGATCGACCAGCCGCGTTCGCTCAGGGCGGCGCTCACGGCGGTAGCCGCCTCGGGCCCCACCATGAGCTGCACGAGACCCGCCTGCTGCCCGGTCGAGTGGTCGATCCGGACGTCCTCGATGTTGACCCCGGCACGTCCGGCGTCCGCGAATATCCGCGCCAGCTCGCCCGGCTGGTCGCTGATGAGGACCGCCACCGTCTCGTACGCGGCGGGGGCCTCGCCGTGCTTGCCGGGCACCCGCACGCGGCCCGCGTTGCCCCGGCGCAGGACGTCCTCGATGCCTGCGGCGCCGCCGCGCCGCTTGGCGTCGTCGGCGGACTGGAGGGCGCGCAGCGACTCGACGGTCTCGCCGAGGTCGGCGGCCACGCCCGCGAGTGCGTCGGCGACGGGGCCCGGATTGGCCGACAGGATCTCCACCCACATCCGGGGGTCGGAGGCCGCGATCCGGGTGACGTCGCGGATGCCCTGGCCACAGAGCCGTACGACCGTCTCGTCCGCCGCTTCCAGCCGCGCGGCGACCATCGAGGAGATGAGCTGGGGGGTGTGCGAGACGAGGGCGACGGCCCGGTCGTGGGCATCGGCGTCCATGACCACGGGCACGGCGCGGCAGAGCGCGACCAGTTCGAGGGCGAGATTCAGCACCTCGGTGTCGGTGCCCGGCGTCGGGGTGAGCACCCAGGGGCGGCCCTCGAAGAGATCGGCGGTCGCCGCGAGCGGGCCCGAACTCTCCTTGCCGGCCATCGGGTGCGTACCGATGTACGCGCTGAGATCGATGCCCAGAGCCTCCAGCTCGCGCCGGGGGCCGCCCTTGACGCTGGCGACGTCGAGATAGCCGCGCGCGGTGCCCGTGCGCATGGCCTCGGCGAGCGCGGTGGCGGTGTGCGCGGGCGGTACGGCGATGATCGCGAGGTCGACGCGGCCGGGCGGCGGCTCGTCACTGCCGGCGCCGAGGGCCGCCGCCGTCCGGGCCCTGTCCGGGTCGTGGTCGGCCAGATGGACGGTGACACCGCGCCCGGCGAGGGTCAGGGCGGCCGATGTGCCGATCAGACCGGCTCCGATGACGAGGGCGGTTCTCACTGGGAGATGGCCTTGCGGACAGTTCGTACCGACACGTCGTGCTCCTTGTGCTGCTGC
Organism: Streptomyces lunaelactis; assembly: GCF_003054555.1. Classification (NCBI taxonomy): domain Bacteria; kingdom Bacillati; phylum Actinomycetota; class Actinomycetes; order Kitasatosporales; family Streptomycetaceae; genus Streptomyces; species Streptomyces lunaelactis. The sequence goes on from NZ_CP026304.1 coordinate 4,638,181, forward strand.
TCAGTGATCGCGTGGTCCGTTCAGGTCGGATGGGCCCTCCACCGTTACCGCGCCGGGCCCGGGGTCCCGGTGCGGGTGCACGGCACGGCCGTGAAGGCACGGGTGATCGCCGAAGATCGAATCACGGCACCGCCCGGATCCGGATGCGCTCCCGGTCGGGCCGTTGGCAAAGCCCCGGGCCAGGTGTTCCGTCAGTCGTCCCAATGATCGAGGACCTGGCGGCGGATCCGCGCTGGGTACGCTTGGGCGAAGGAGCTGTGCGGGAGGCGGCTTTCGCCCGGGGCGGGCAGGAGCCCGTCGTGGAACACGATGGGGCCGGTTTGGGTGGCGCGTTCTTCTTCGGTGTAGCAGTTCAGCAGGGGGTGGACGAAGCCGTTCCACGCCTCCGCACGGTCGAGGGGGTGGATTCGGGTGGCCAGAGCCCACAACAGGTCCGTATCGTCGGCCGGGTTGATGTCATCGTCCAGGACGAAGGTGGCCGCCGTGGCACGACCCGAGTGGGATTCGGAGAGCACTTCGCCGATCCGGTGAGTGAGCTCGGCCGAGTCGACACCGGGCAGCCGGTCCCGCCAGTCCTCCGGGACGGTGACCACCATCCAGTGTGATGCCGCGCGCAGCGGTGACCAGGCAGTGGTGACCGGCAGATCGGCAGCGCGCAGTTCGGCCAGTACCTCGGCCGCCTGGCCGACACCGGTGACAGTGTGGAACTCATCCACCGGTCGGCCCTCGGCCACCAGCGGCCAGATCGGGTCGTCCCGGTGGGTGATGGCTTCGACCGTGTACACCGGCTGCATCGAGGTCTCGGTGGAGGCGTAGCCGGCGAACTCGCCGAATGGTCCCTCCCGCGCGTCGCGGCCGACGGACAGGTGCCCCTCTATGACGATCTCTGCGCTTGCCGGCACCTCCAGGTCCACCGTCTCGCACGGGACGACCTCGATCGGCTCGCCGTACAGCGCCCCGATGTACCCGGCCTCGTCGACTCCCTTCGGAAGTGGAATGCCCCCGACGAACGGGATCGCCGGGTCTCCACCCTGTACCAGCGCGTAGGGCATGGGCTCGCCGAGCTGGACCCACTCCTGCCAGATCATGCCGATGTGCTGCGCCGGTATCACCAGGCCGGTCATGTGCTTGCCGTCGACCAGCATGATCCGGGCGATGGACCAGTTGGTCCACCGGCCGTCCGGGGTCTTCGCGACAATGATCCCCCAGGTGTTGGGATAGCGTCCACCGTCGAATTCGTGGACCCGGGGCACCGGGAAACGGTCGAGGGTGGCGTCGTCGCCGAGCAGCACATTCTGCTTGCAGGCCGCATCCTCACGGCCGATGAGTTTGGGTGGCACGGGCGCCAAGTGGCGGGTCCGCGCCAGGTGGTCGACCAACTCGGCGGCAGTGGTCTCAGCGGGTAACCCGACGGACAGGGCGACCCGGGCCAGCGGCTTGCCGGCAGCGGCACTCAGCGCGGCGGGTGCGCCGAGCAGCCGGAAGCCGGGCGCGACGCCCGCCACGTTCTCGAACAGCGGGGCGGCCGACTGGCGTTCGTAGGAGAGGCGGCTGATCGCGGCGGCCTCCAGGTCGGCGCTCACTGTCCGATTGATGCGCTTGAGGTCGCCGAGAGCTTCCAGCGCGTTGATGTAGCTGCGAAGGTCGCTGAACCGAGTCACGGGACGGGTCATGAACGGACGCTCCTTTGTTCCATGCCGTTGTGATGTACCGGGGAGATGTCGGTTGCGGGCCGTGGCCGGCCGGCTGCGGCCTGCGGAAAGCCCTCCCAGCGCCGGGCTCCGGCAACCTCGATCCCGAACTGATCGAGAACTCGGGCGACGATGTGGTCGACGATGTCGTCCACCGTGCCGGGCCGGTTGTAGAAGGCGGGCATCGGCGGCACGATCACGGTGCCCATACGGGCCAACGCGAGCATGTTCTCCAAATGGATTTCATGGAGCGGGGTCTCCCGTGGCACCAGGACCAACCGGCGCCGCTCCTTGAGCGTGACGTCGGCGGCGCGGGCTACCAGCCCTTCGGCGTACCCGGCCCGGATGCCGGCCAGTGTCTTCATGCTGCACGGGACGACCACCATGCCGTCGGTGCGGAAGGAACCGGAGGAGATCGCCGCTCCCTGATCGTCGGGCGAGTAGGTGACATCCGCCAGCGCGGCCACCTCGCGCGCACTGAGCCCGGTCTCCAGCTCCACCGTGGCGCGCGCCCAGCGGCTGAGCACCAGGTGCGTCTCCACCTGCGGGTTCCTGCGCAGCTCGGTGAGCAGTCGAACGCCCAGCACCGCGCCTGTGGCGCCGGTCATTCCCACGATCAGTCGCATCGTGCCTAACCTTCCGTGTACGGAATATCCTTGTACTGAATATACTGCCCGTCATGACGAACACAAGCCCCCGTCCACGGCCACAACTGGAAGAGGCGCTGCCACATCAGCTGCGCCGGGCCGGGCAGGCGTGGACGGCGCTGTGGCAGCAGCGCCTGCCCGACCTGACCAGTCCTCAGTTCGCCGTGCTGCTCGCCCTGGACGACCACGGCAGCCTGGACCAGTCCGCGCTGGGAGCCCTGGCCGCGGTCGACCGTTCCACGCTCACGGTGCTGCTGGACCGCCTGGAGGCGCGTGGCCTGGTGACCAAGGAGATGGACCCGGCGAATCGCAGGCGCCGCATCGTCGCACTCACCGATACCGGCCGCCGGCATCTGACCGCGGCGGTCGAGGAGGCCGGTCAGCTGCACGCGCGGGTGGAGGACCTGCTGGGCGAGCACCGACTGAGGCAACTGGTCGAGATGCTCCGCGTCCTGGGCGACATGCCGGTGCAGCCCTCCCCCGGTGGGACCGGCCCCGGCCGGCCGGAATCCGGGAGTCCGAACCGCTGACTCCCACCTCCCCTCAATAGAGGGATGGGCGCCCAAGGCCGCAGCTGGAACTGTGATCAGCGACCCGAGTGGGTCCGCCTTGGAGGGCTGACGCATGTACAGATCCGCAACGGTGCAGAAGCTCGCCGGACGCCTCTCCGGCCCGGCACTGGGGCCCGGGGACGACGGATACGCAGCCGAGGTCGCGGGGTTCAACCTGGTCGTGCAGCACCGGCCCGCGATAGTCGTCGGCGTCCGGGACGCCGAGGAGGTGCGCAAAGCCGTCACCTTCGCGGCCGAGACCGGAACGCCGACGGCGGTCCAGGCGACCGGCCACGGCCCCTCGCGCGCTGCCGAGGGGGCCGGACTGCTCATCAACACCCGCCGGATGACCAAAGTAACGATCGACCCCGTCGCCAGGGTCGCCCGGGCAGAGGCCGGCACGCAGTGGCACCAGGTCGTCGAAGCGGCCGCCGGCCACGGGCTCGCCCCGCTCAACGGCTCCTCGCCGCTGGTGGGGGTCGTCGGCTACACCCTGGGCGGCGGGCTGGCGCTGCTGTCCCGCGCGTACGGCTTCGCCGCCGACCACGTCACCACGGTGGAAGTCGTCACCCCCGACGGACGGCCGCGCACCGCGACCGCGCAGCAGAACACGGACCTCTTCTGGGCGCTGCGCGGCGGCAAGGGCAACTTCGGGGTGGTGACCGCCATCGAGTTCGGGCTCGTTCCGGTGCCCCGGTTCTACGGCGGCGGGCTGTTCTTCCCCGGCGAAACGGCCGCCGAGGTCCTGCACGCCTGGCGGTTGTGGACCGAGTCCGTTCCGCAGGAGATGGCCTCCTCACTGGCGCTGCTGCGGATGCCGGAACTGGAGCCGATCCCGGAATTTCTGCGGGGCAAGCTCGTGGTGCACATCCGCATCGCTCACCTGGGACCGGGCGACGAAGGGGAACGGCTGGTAGGGCCGCTGCGGAAGATCGCGCCGGCGCTCGTGGACACGCTCGCGGAGATGCCCTACAAACGCTTCGCGGAAATCCACAACGACCCGACCTTCCCGATCCCTTACGACGAACGCTCCACCATGCTGCGCGAGTTGGGCCAGGGCGCCGCCGATGACCTGCTCTCCCTAGCGGGCCCCGGCAGCGACTGCACGGACATCATGGTCGAGCTGCGGCACATGGGCGGTGCGCTCAGTCGGCCGCCTTCGGCGCCGAGCGCGGTCGACCACCGGGAGGCCGCGTTCTGCCTGTCCACTCTCGGGCTGCCCGGCGCACGCCCGGCGCACGTCGTGGACGGGATGGCGCACTGGGGGACGGGCCGCAGCTATCTCAACTTCCTCGCCGGTCCTGAGACGGCCCAACTGGCCGAGCGGGGCTACGGCCCCGCCACCTACGCGCGGCTGGGCGAGATCAAGGCCCGGTACGACCCGGAGAACCTTTTCCGGTTCAACCACAACATTCCGCCGCGCGCGAAGAGCTTCTGACCACCCGAAGAAGCAGATCCGGCGCACACCAGAATCTGGAAGGGAAAAGTCTCGATGACGACCAACAGCGCGGTCCAGGCCCCGCCGCAGCAGAACGCACCCGGTGCGGGTCTGACCGGGCTCAGACTCGGAGCTCTCTTCGGCCCCGTGATCTTCGGAGTGACGGCCGCGGGCGTGGCGTTGCCCGATGTCGCCCAGGCGATGGAGGTCCGTCCGGCCGTCGCGGGCTGGGTGCTGACAGCGCACGCCCTGGCGCTCGGCGTCGGCACCGCCTTCTTCGGGCGGCTCTCGGAGAAGTGGGGTGTGCGCAACACGCTCCTGGTGGGGTCACTGTTCCTGGCCGTCGGCGCGGTGCTGTGCCTGATCGCCCCCAACTTCGGCACCCTGATCGCGGGCCGGTTCGTCCAGGCAGCGGGCTCCGGCGCCATCACCTCCAGCGCACTCACGCTCGCCTCCGCGGCGGCCCCCGCACAACGCACCAAGATCCTCGGGATCTTCGGGGCGTCCATGGCGCTCTTCTCCTCCACCGCCACCCTCATGGGAGGGATGGTGACGGACTGGATGCACTGGCGGCTCACCCTCGTGCTGCCGGCGCTCTCGCTGCTGGTGGTGCCCTTCTGCCTGGAGCTCGCGGCCACCCGCCCCGGCTTCGGCAAGGCCGTCGACCTGGTCGGCGGGATCCTGCTGGGCACGGGCGCGACCTCGCTGCTCCTGCTCATCCAGGCATCCTCACTCGACCTCGCCACCCCGCTGGTGATCGCACTGGCGGCGCTTCTGGTGCTGTCGGCGGTGGGCCTCGTGATGCACATCGGCAAGCGGCCCGACGGGTTCGTACCGCGTCAACTGGCCACCGACCGCACCTTCCTGACCGCGGCTCTGGTCGGGCTGGGCGGTTACGCCGGGCTGTTCGCCGCAATGTACGCGGTGCCGCAGATCCTCACCGTGAAGTACGGCTGGGATGTGTTCGAAATCGGGGCCTGGCTCCTGCCGGGTGCGGTCGTCGGCGCGGTGTTCGCACGGTTGGCCAGCAAGCTCACCGCCAGCAAGGGCGGCAGCCTGCTGCTGGCCGGGGCTGCCGTGAGCTCCGCGGTCTTCCTCGGGATCGTCGGCCTCGTCGAGGGCGGCATCGTCGTCATGCTGATCGGCACGTCCATGGGCATGGCCACGTTCGCGGCCACTCAGGTGCTCACCACCGCCGTGCTGTCCAGCCGCCTCGAACCCGCTCAGCGCGGCGGTGCCATGGGGGTGCTCAACCTTCTCTTCTTCGTCGGTGGCGGCATCGGCTCCGCCACCGCCGGAACGCTCTCCGAGCACATGGACCTCACCAGCGCGCTCGCCGTCGTCGCGGCGCTCCCGCTGCTCGCGGGTCTGATCGCCCTGCTGCTCCCGCCTGCCCGGGCGCAGCAGGAAGCCTGACCCGGGCTCCACCGGGTCCGGGCAGGTGTTGAGACGCAGCTCCCCTGGCTCTGTCCAGTGAGACATCCAGGGGAGGGGCGTCCTTGAACGCCGTGGCGAGTAAGGCACATCGGCGGCGCGGTCGATCCACCGCCGGGGCCGGCCGGTCCAGTTGTCCCTCGGTCAATGGCCTAGGTCAGTTGACCTCGGGGCCGGCTCACTCCGTGAGGACCGGCAGAGGTGGGCCGAGGGGCGAGGCGGGGTCGGATCGCCGGATGGCGCCTGCTCGACCAGCGAACGACGACGACAGGGAACATGTCGTGTGTCCGGTGGTCGAGACAGGACGCCGTACCCGGTGTTCACCCCCGCGATGCCCGGCGCCGTGAACGGCGGCCTTCGCCGTCCACCGGTTGGTTCACGAGGAGGCTCAGGCTCCCGGATTGCTCTCGTTCGAGTTCAGCCATAACGACGACAGGATGTTCCGGAGCCCGTCGCGTTCGACGCGGAGCAGGTCGTTCTCCAGGCGCAGTTGCTCCAGCGAGTCGGGCGTGACGGGGTTCGGCGAGGTCCGTGCGAGCAGCGCGACGCAGGACGGACGGCCCTGCTGACCGTGTGAGCTAGGGGGCGGCGGCGCGAGGATGTCCCTGGGAAGCGACGCCACCGAGGAGAGTCGCCCGACCAGGATCGACTGGTGCAGGACGTGCAGATCCCGCGCCGGTTCGATGCCGAGATCCTCGGAGAACCGCATTCTGGCGGTGCGGAAGGTCTCCAGGGCATCGGCCTGGCGGCCTGAGTGGTACAGCGCCAGCATCAGCTGGGCCAGGGCGCGCTCCCGAAAGGGGTTCTCGGCGACGAAACCGGTCAGATCGCCGATGATCTGCTGATGGCGGCCCAGTTTCAGCGTCACGTCGAAGTGCTCCTCTTTCACCGTCAGCCGGTCCTCGTTGAGCCTGACGACGAGAGGGGCCAGCGCCCTGCTGTCGAGGCCGGCCGCGACCGGGCCGCGCCACAGTGCGAGCGCGGACTTCAGCAGCCCTTCGGCGCGCTCCAGCTGGTTGTCGCGGACCATGGCCCGCCCCTGGGTGACCAGCTTCTCGAACGTGAAGAGGTCCAGTGCGTCGTCGTCACGCACCCTGATGCGGTAGCAGGAGGGGTGCGTCTCGATCACGCTGTCGCGTTCTGGCCCCCTGAGCAGGCGGCGAAGGCCGGACACGCAGATGCGAATCTGTCCATGGGCGGACGCGGGCGGGTGGTCGTCCCACATCGCGTCGACCAGCCGGCCGAGGCTGACCACCTGGTTCGTCTGGAGAAGCAGCGCCGCCAGTAACTTCTGCCTGCGGATCCCGCTGATTTCAATCTGTTCGTCGCCGCTCGTTACGAGCAGCGGTCCGAGTATTCGGAAAACGTGTTCATTGCGCATATCTCTACCCCCGGTAATGATGTGCGGAATGACGTAATAACGAACACACTTACTACGTCAATATAGTTGCCATCGACATTATGGAAATGTCGATGGCAACTATATTGGTGTCACGAAAGGACTGCCGGACAATAAATTATCCTCTGGTTCCGCAGGTTCTTACGCGTAGCTGTAGAAATTCGAGTGATCCAGCAGATCGGCGGGTGACATCGAGTACCAGGGCGCGAGCTTCGTACCCAGTGACGGGACATCCGGGTGTTCGGTCAGCGGGAGGTAGTGCGGGACGTCCGGATGCGTCTTCTGCCAGATCGACCAGAGCTTGTCGATGAAGCAGTGGTGCATGAAGAATATGGGGTCGTTCGGCGATCCGATGTACAGCATGTGGCCGCCCATCCACGTGTGGCCGGCGCCGTGCAGCTTGCCGAGGTTCTCCTCCCAGGGGAACTTTGCGTATCCCTCCAGGTGGTTGCGCAGGGACTGCGTCTCAGTTCCGTAGCCGGAGGTGTAGTTGTAAGGCGGAGTGTCGTAGGTCGTGAGCGCGAGAGTGTCCTCCAGCTCCTTGACCGTCGGCAGGGCCGGATTCACGGTGCCTATGTCGCGGACGAGGTAGTCCCGGTCGTCCGCCGTGTAGTGACCGTTGAACGCCGGGTGCTCATCGCCGACCGGCACCACGCTGACGTTGAGCTTCCACCCGTTGCAGCGGGCGAACGGGCCGGTCATGACCTTCCGGTCGCCGGGCCGGCCGTTCCCGCCCATGAAGGTGTCGGCCCACAGCGGCGAGTCCAGGCTCTGGTCCTTGGTCCAGTCCCAGTAAGGGATGGTGACGGTGGGGTCGACCTGCTGGAGCGCCCTTTCGAGGACCAGCAGGTACTGGCGGTGCCACGGGAACAGGCCCGGGCTCATGTGGCCCCAGCGTTTGCCGACGCCCCCGTCCTTGTCCAGGTAGTCGCCCGAGTTGATCTGGATGTGGATTCGGACCAGCTCGTCGTAGATGCCGAGTTGCTTCACCCTGCGGACCGCGCGGATGAAACGTCTCTTCTCCCCGGCGGTCATGTTGAGATGGTTCTTCCGGACGGGAACCATGAGGTCTCTTCTCTCTCGGGTCTCTCGGAGCCGGATCAGGCGTGGTGGGTGCCGGACGGGAGCAGGTTCGCCCCGCGCAGCTCGTCGACGGCCTGGCGGCCGGCGGCCAGCGGGGTGGGCTCGATCCGGTAGTGGCACATCGCGCTGAGGTAGGCGTCGTCGCCCAGCTTCATGAGGTGCAACGGCTTGTCGTCGATGTGCACCGTTCCGGCGGTCCTGGACACGGTGATCGTGCGGCCCTTGTACTTCTCGGTGTACAGATCCTGCGGCCCCTCGGCCGCCTGGCCCTGGGCCGCGTCGTGCACGCCGTCGTCCGCGGCGACCCAGCTGTTGCCCGCGTGTATGACAGCGACCGGCACCGCCGCGACGGCGGCGGCGCCCGCTATGCCCTTCATCACGTCACGTCGTTTCATTGACGTCCTCCTGATTGACAACTGATGGGTCAGTGGCTAAGACCCCGCCCAGCTTTCCAACTGGGCCTATCGGCGGGATATCGCGAGGGTGGCGGTGCGGCTGCTCGCCTCTGCTCGTCCCGCGGCGATCCTGTGACAGCCGGGCGCCCCCGACCTGGTCACGGCCCTGCGGCCCGCCACGCGCGGGAGAGCGGCAGGACGACTGCCGGGGCCGAGCGCGGCGATATATCTCTGTGCGAAGACCTGGCCGGCCGTCCGGACTGCCCGGCGACAGCGGCGGGCAGGGGCCGGATGAACCTCGGCAGCGGAACGGCCGGAACGAGACGAACGGCCGGAACGAGACGAACGGTAGGAACGAGACGAAGGGCTGGAGCGCCTCACGGTCCTGCCGACGGCCTTCCGGCAGACGGGTCCGGCACGACGGGCACGACCGCGCGGGAGTGCACCGCCCCGCGCGATGCGGTCGAGCGCGCCGCGTCATCAGCACCGCCCAGGACCTCCGCGCGGCGTATTCGCGGCTTTCCCGACGTCAGGCCCGCAGCGGACGCGGCACGATGTTGTGGTTGAACCGGAAGAGGTTGTCCGGGTCGGCCCGGGCCTTGATCTCGGCCAGCCGGGCGAAGGTGGCCGGCTCGTAGCCGCTCTCGGCGAGAACAGCGGTGTCGGGGCTGGCCAGGAAGTTGAGGTAGCGGAGCCCCGTGCCCCACGGCGCCATGCCGTCCACCACCAGCGGGGGGCGGTCGTCGGGGAGCGAAAGGGTCGACAGCGCGAACGCCGCGTCCCGGTGGTCGACGGCGTTGGGCACCTTCGGCGACCGGCCGGCCGCGCCGCCCAGCTGCCGCAGCTCGACGACCAGATCGATGCAGTCGGCCCCCGGCCCGGCCAGCTCGAGCAGCCCGTCCACCGCCGCCTCGTCCAGCACGCGGAGCATCATCGATCGCTCGCTGTACGGAATCGGCTCGGTCGGGTCGTTGTGGATCTCCCCGGACCTCGTGTACGGGATCTCGGCCAGGGTGTCGACGACCAGCGGGCCCGCCGCGCGCAGCGGCGCGACCAGCCGGTCCCCGTCCTCGGCGGAGCCCAGGTAGGCGATCCGGATGTGCACGGTCAGCCGGCCGCGCAGGAAGGGCGGGATCGCCTCGATGTCCGGCATCCGCAGCAGCGCCAGCGAGGAGGTCAGTTCCTCCGGCACGGACGCGGTCCACTCGCGCCAGGCGTGCAGCACGTCCGCGGACGCCTCGCCCGCGAAGAACAGTCCGCCCCCGTAGAGCCGCGACACCGGTACCAGCTCGAACTCGACGGCGGTGACGACGCCGAAGTTGCCCTTGCCGCCGCGCACGGCCCAGAACAGGTCGGTGTCGTGCTCCGGAGTGGCCCGGTGCGACTGTCCGTCGGCGGTGACGATCTCGAGGGCGGTGACCCGGTCCGCGGCGTAGCCGTACCTGCGGGCCATCAGCCCGAGCCCGCCGCCGAGGGTGTATCCGATCACCCCGGTGAGCGGGGAGGATCCGCTGAGCGGGGCGAGGCCGTACTCCGCGGCCGCCTGGATCACCTCGAACCACTGGGTGCCGCCCTCGACCCTGGCGATCCTCGTGACGGGGTCGATGCTCACACCCCGCAGCCGGCGGGTGCTGATCAGCAACCCGCCGTCCGCGGGGGTGGACGGGCCGTGGCCGGTGGCCTGGATCGAGATCGGCAGTTGCCGGCCGGCAGCGAAGGCCACGGCCTCGCGCACGTCCGCGGCTCCGGTCACGATCGCGATCAGATCCGGGTCGTGTTCGGTGATCGGATTGAACCCCTCCAGCTCCAGGGCGAAATCGTCGTCTCCCGGTCGCAGGACCCGTCCGCGGAGCCGTTCGGCGAGTTCGGCCGCCGCCGGCCTCGCGATGCTCTTGCCTGTCGTCATCCTCAGTCCTCCCGGACCCGGTTGTTTGTCGGGATGCGAGGACTCTGCCAACGGCGGGCGCCGAAGCACATCCCTCGTTTGAGGGCCGTACCCCGGCGGCAGGGGCCAAAAGGAGCGGGCGGCCTCCCGGCGGTGACCGTCACCGCCTGCCGGATCCGTCCGTCCTCGACGGCCGCCGGCTGCCCGAACTGTGTACGGGACGGCTTTCGCGGTGTGCTCCCGTCACTGCGAGGGGACGAAGCCGTCGAGGACCTGGCCCTGCCACAACGATTTGCCGCGCATCACCGCCCCGAGTTCTTCCATGTCCTCGTGGACGAGCGCCTGGGGTCCGTCGCACAGAGCGGTCGTGGGGTCGGGATGCACGTCGATGATCACCCCGTCGGCGCCGACGGCCAGCGCCGCCCGGGTGAGTGGCAGGACGAGGTCACGCCGCCCGCCCGAGTGGGACGGGTCGACGATGACGGGAAGGTGCGACAGCCGTTGGACGATGGGCACGGCGGCGATGTCCAGGGTGTTGCGCGTGGCGGTCTCGAACGTCCGGATCCCGCGCTCGCACAGCACGATGTCGAGGTTGCCGCGCTGCGCGACGTATTCGGCGGCCATGAGCCACTCCTCGATGGTCCCGGACATCCCCCGTTTGAGCATGACGGGCTTGCCCGCGTCGCCGACGGCCTGCAGCAGCGCGAAGTTCTGCGCGTTGCGGGTGCCGATCTGCAGCATGTCGGCGTAGGAGGCGACCAGTTCGACGTCGTGGGCGTCGACCACCTCGGTGACGACGGGGAGCCCGGTCTCGCCGCGCACGTCGGCGAGGATCTTCAGCCCCGCCTCTCCCAGGCCCTGGAAGGCGTAAGGAGAGGTCCGGGGTTTGAAGGCGCCTCCCCGCAGGAGGGTCGCGCCCGCCGCCCGGGCCATCTGTGCCGCCCGCAGCGTCTGCTGCGGTGTCTCCACCGCACAGGGCCCCGCGATCAGCGTCGTGGTGCCGGGGCCGATTGACACCCCGCCCACCCGGACGATCGAGCGGTCCGGGTGGCTCTGCCTGCTGATCAGCTTGTACGGCACCGAGATCCGCACCACCTGGGCGACCCCGCGCATGGCGCCGAGGTTCAGCGTGCCGAACTGGTCGAGATCGCCGACCAGCCCGACGACGGTACGGCTCATGCCGCGGCTGACGAACGCCTCGCCGCCCGCCGTCTCGACCAGCGCGACGATGGTGGCGAGGTCCGACGCCGTAGCCTGCGGCGACATCACGATCACCATGCTTTACCCCCGGACAATGGCCTGCCCCCAGTCTTCGTCGGGCCCGAATAGCTTGCGCGGCTTCATGGCGTCCAGCTGTTCCGCCAGCAACGCGCTCGGCACGAGCGTGCCTTCGGGGACCGCGCTCACCGCGCAGCGCACCCCCAGTTCCTCATTGACGGACGCGGCGAGCAACGCGGCGGCGTCCCCGCCGTCCGGGCCGGGCACCTCGATCTCGACGACCAGACGATCCTGCTCGGCCCTGGCCCGCCAGAACAGCACGCCCCACGACGCCGGAAGCCGGTAGACGAGCTCCTCCACCTGGATCTGCCCGAGACGCTTCCCGCCGACCGTGTAGCCCTGGCCGAGCCGGCCCAGGACCCGCACGGTCGGAAGTTTCCAGTCGCACGGGCAGTCCTCGTACCGCAGGTCCACCAGATCCTCGAGGTTGTAGCGCAGCAGCGGCATCGCCTCGCGGTACAGCGGGGTGATGACCAGCTGCCCGGTGCCCTCGGCGGTGATGTCGCCGGTCTGCGGGTCGTAGATCTCCGGCAGCACCCGGTCGGCCCAGAAGTGCATCCGGCCGTACGGGCAGTCGCTGGCCAGCGGGCCGACCTCGGTGCAGCCGTACTCCTCGATGACCAGGGCGCCCCAGATCTCCTCGATGCGGCGGCGGCGCGCGCTGCTGATCGGCTCGCCCGCCACGTACAGCGCCCGCAGCGCGGGGAAGGAGCCGGCGGGGTAGCCGGCGGCCTTGGCCGCCGCGACCCAGAGCAGGCTCTCGCTCGGCGTGGACCAGGTCAGCGTCACCTCCAGATCGTGCAGCAGGCGCACCACCCGCGAGTAGGGGACCGCGAGTGAGCGGCAGTCGCCGGGGACGACGGTCGCGCCGCTGCGCATGGCGGCCCAGTGGGCCATGTGCCCGGCGAGCACCAGCCCGTAGGGGATGCGCACGAGCATGGTGTCCTCGGGACCGATCGGGACGGTCTTGCGGACGAACCGGTCGGCCAGATCGGTCCACTCCGCCTCGGTGAAGTAGGCGGGGGTGGGGTTGCCGGTGCTGCCGCTGGACTCGTGGTACGTGGCCAGGCGCTCCCTGGGCACGGCGAGCATGCCGAAGGGGTAGCTGTCGCGCAGGTCCGACTTCCCGGTGAGGCCGACCGCGGACAGGGTCTGCCCGGACTCCAGACGCTTCTCGTAGAAGGGCGAGTTGCGGGCGTGGTGGAGCGCCGGTGCGATCCGCTCGTCCTGGGCCGCCCGCAGTTCGTCGAAGGTCGTCCAGTCACCGATGGCCGGCAGCCCGCTGCCGGCCGGCCCGGAGCCGGTCAGCTCGGTGTTCAGGGAGACGGTCATAGGGCGCCTCCGACCTGTGCGGCCTCGGTGAGCGCGCCGGAGGAGATCATCTCGACGACCGCGGTGATGTCGCCGTCCATCTGCCGGTCCTTGGCGGCGAAGGGAACCTCCTTGCGGATGCGCGTGTACACGGCCTTGGTACGGGGGCTCATCTCGTCGACGCCGCGCAGCTCGACGGCCTGGCAGGCGGCGAGGAGGTGGATGGCCGCAACCTCACGGGTCAGCTCGATGACGGTGCGGGCGTCGCGTGCCGCGATCGGGGCCATGCTGACCTTGTCCTGGTTGTGCGCCTCGGTGGAGCGGGAGAACGTGCTGGCCGGGCCCGACTGCTTGAGCGCCTCTGCGGTGAGCGCCGAGCACGCGATCTGCATGCCCTTGAAACCGTGCTGGAGCCCGGCCTCGGTGTCGTCGTCGTCCACCCGGGCGATCAGATTCGGGGTGAGGCCGTTGTTGAACTTCTCGTCGACCAGGAGCGCGAGCTGCCGGTCGAGCAGGTCGGCGATCCCGGCGACGGCCGTCTTCAGCGAGTCCATCGCGGTGACGACATGCCCGCCGTAGAAGTTGCCACCGCTGTACACGGCGCCCGTGGACGGATCGAAGAGCGGGTTGTCGCTGGAGGAGTTGATCTCCACCGTCATCCACGTGCGGACCCAGTCGAGCATGTCCCGCAGCACTCCGGTGACGTGCGGGGCGCAGCGCAGCGAGTAGCGGTCCTGGATGCTGCGCGTGAGCTTCTGGTAGTGCCGGCCGTCCAGGGGGCCGTTGAGGTCGACGACCTGGTCGTACGTCATCGCGAGAGCGGAACCCTCGAGCAGCTCGTGGATGAGCGCGGCGCTGGCGCGCTGGCCGTCGTGCGGCTTCTCGTTGTGGATGAACGGCGCGTAGTGGCCCCGGTTGCCGAGCATGCCCTCACTGGCCAGCGCGGTGCAGATGTCGGCCACCTCGGCGAGTTCGGCCGCCGCCTCGGTGTTCAGGACGGCGAACGCGGAGCTGAAGGAGGTGCCGTTGATCAGGGCGAGCCCGTCCTTGGCCTCCAGCATCACGGGCTCCAGCCCCAGCTCGGACAGCACGTCCGCGGCCTGGCGTATCTCGCCGCGGTGGCGCACCTTTCCCTCGCCCGTCAGCGCGTAGGCGAGGTAGCAGAGCGGGACGAGGTCTCCGCTGGCGCCGACCGAACCGCGCTCGGGGATGGTCGGCAGGACGTCGTGCCGGAGGAAGTCGAGGAGTCGTTCCACGACGGGGGTGCTGACACCGGAGTTGCCTCGGGCGAGGCAATTGGCGCGGATCAGCAAGGTGGCTCGCACGACCTCGTCGGAGGCCAGCGGGCCGGTTCCGTTCAGGTGGTAGCGGATCAGTTCGTTCTGCAGCCGCGCGGTCTTCTCCGGCGAGATCTGCCGGTTGACGCTGTCACCGAATCCCGTCGTCACCCCGTAAATGGGCTTGCCGGTCTTCAGGATCTCCAGCTTCAGGTTCCGTGAAGCGTTCATCGCCTGCAACGCGTCCTCGGAGACCGAGAATTCCGAACCTTCGCGGGACGCGGCGGCCACGGCCTGGCCAATGCTCAGGTCGTGCCCGTCAATCTTCATGGTCGTCACTTGTGGACACCTTTCTCACCCGGTTGCCCACGAGTCTTGACCGCTGATGTTTCCCGTCGATATCCGAACGCGCCGCGCGTGATATCCCGCGTGATATGCGGACGAGATCCCGAAGATACCCGCCCTCTTCAGGGTTGATTTCAAGACCGGCACGGAGAAAGAGGAAACCCCATGATCTCCAACGGCGCGTTCGGCAGGCAACTCCGCCTGCGGCGCCTCTACCGAAACGATTCCGAACGGCTGCTGATCGTGCCGCTGGACCATTCGGTGAGCCAGGGACCGATAACCGGCGGCGAGGGAATCGACGCGCTCGTGGGCCAGTTGGCCACCAACAGGGTGGACGCGATCGTCCTGCACAAGGGCAGCCTCCGGCACGTCGATCCCGCCTGGTTCGGCAGCACCGCGCTCATCGTCCACCTGAGCGCCAGCACCGTGCACGCCCCCGACCCGGACGCCAAGTACCTCGTGGCCGGCGTCGAGGAGAGCCTGCGGCTGGGCGCGGACGCGGTGAGCGTGCACGTCAACCTGGGATCGGACGGCGAGCAGCAGCAGATCTCCGATCTGGCCGCGGTCGCCGACGCCTGCGACCGGTGGAACGTCCCGCTGCTGGCGATGATGTACCCCCGCGGTCCCAAGATCAGCGATCCGCGCGACCCGGCGCTGGTGGCGCACGCGGTGACACTGGCCGCCGATCTCGGCGCCGACCTGGTGAAGACCCCGTACGTCGGCTCGGTCGCGGAGATGAAAGAGATCACCGCCCGCGCGCCCATCCCGGTCATCACCGTCGGTGGCCCGCGCAACGACGACGAGGGCCAGGTCCTGGCCTACGTGACCGAAGCGCTGAGCGCGGGCGTCGCGGGCGTGGCCATGGGCCGAAACGTCTTCGAGGCGCCCGACCCCGGCGTCATGGCCGCGAAACTGGCCAACCTCATCCACAGTGAGTGACCTCTAGGAGCCCTACGCAATGAAGCTCAGTTGGCTGGACATCCGGGACCTCACCGAGGCCAAGAACGCCATCGTCCAGGAGGCGCTGCATCAGCGGCTCGACGGCATCGTCGCCGCGGACCCGGCCGCCCTCGAGGGCCTGCCCCCGACCGTTACCAAGGTGCTGTTCCCCCGCGGCAAGTCCCTCCCGGAGGACTTCGGCGAGGCCACCGTGGTCATCGTGGACCCCGCGTTCCACGGAACGACCCCCGCCGAGCTGGCGCTCGAACATCCGGAGCTGGAGTTCGGCCGGTTCGTGGAGATCGTCGACGCGGAGACGCTGGAGGATGCCTGCCAGTCGGCGCGCACCGAGCGGTGGAGCCTGCTGCTGTTCCGCGACCCCACCAAGATTCCGCTGGAGATCGTCATCGCGGCGTCCGCTGCGTCCCGGGGCAGCCTGATCACGGTGGCGGCCGACGTCGAGGAAGCCGAGATCCTCTTCGGGGTGCTCGAACACGGCTCCGACGGCGTCATGATGGCGCCGCGCAAGGTCGGCGACGCGACGGCCCTGAAGACCGTGGTGAACGCCGAGACCCCCGACCTGGCCCTGGTCGAACTCGAGGTCGTCACCACCGAGCACGTCGGCATGGGCGAGCGAGCCTGCGTCGACACCTGCACCTACTTCCGCAAGGACGAGGGCATCCTGGTCGGGTCGCATTCCAAGGGCATGATCCTGTGCGTCAGCGAGACGCATCCACTGCCGTACATGCCGACCCGTCCGTTCCGGGTGAACGCCGGCGCCATCCACTCCTACACGCTGTCCAAGGACGGGCGCACCAACTACCTCAGCGAGCTGAAGGCGGGCAGCAAGATCGTGGCCGCCGACGTCGAGGGCCGTACCCGGCTCGTCACCGTCGGCCGGGTCAAGATCGAGACCAGGCCGCTGATCTCGGTGAACGCCGTCTCCCCGGACGGCCGCGAGGTCAACCTGATCCTGCAGGACGACTGGCACGTACGGGTGCTCGGCCCGGGCGGCGCGGTGCTCAACAGCACCGAACTCAAGCCCGGCGACAAGGTTCTCGGCTTCCTGCCGACGGAGGACCGGCACGTCGGCTACCCGCTCGACGAGTTCTGCCTCGAGACGTGACGTAGTGGACGCGCTCCTGTTCGTCCCGGTACGAGTCAACGCCCTCGGCGGTGCATTCGCCGCCGTCCGGACGGCCCGGCCGGGCCCCGGGCAGGAGCGGGTCGGCCTCGCCTTCACCGGCGAGGAACGGCTCCACGCGGCGCTGGGCTCCACCCAGCGGTGGATCCGGTTGTCCCGGCCCGCCCTCCTGGCGCTGCTCCGGCCGCTGGGGATCAAGGATGTCCGGATCGACCCGCTCTACGTCGGACCGGAGGTGCCGGCGGTGGACCTCCTCGAGGACGGGCCCGTCCTGGCCGGAGTGCGGCGGCACGCGCAGTGGCTGCCGGACGAGGTGTGGTGACGGGCAGGTGTGGTGACGGGCACGTGTGGTGACGGTCACAGAGCAGGATCTGCCAAGTGGCGTACGGTGAGGCTTGGTTGGGAGCAGAAAAGGCTTCAATATCCGCAGGCGACCCCGGAACGGAGCGCCGGAGCATGCCCACTGTGATCGGCCGCGAAAAACTCATCTCACGTGCCAGCCGCGCCGAGACCCCGCACACGATGTTCGCCACGCTCGCGACGGAGTTACGCAGGGCGGTCCCGTACGACGCGGCCGTCTGGCGTGCCACGGATCCGGAGACCGGGATGATCACGTCGCCGATCCTCGCGGAGAACATCGAGGATCACAGCTGCGCCGTCTACTGGCAGTACGAGCTGTTCACGGAGAAGATCAACCTGTTCCGCGACCTCGCGCAGGCGCCGGTGCCGGTGGCGAGCCTGTGGGAGAGCACCGGTGGCGAGCCGAGCCGCAGCTCTCTCTACAGGGGCTTTCTGGCGCCGCGCGGGGTGCACGACGAGTTGCGTGCCGTCCTGCGGGTGGACGGGCGGCCGCACGGCTACGTCAGCCTGTTCCGCGCCGAGGGCGGGGCCACTTTCAGCACCGTGGAGCGCAGGTTCATCGAGGGCCTGGTCAAGCCGATGGCCCGCAAGCTGAGATCGTATGCCAAACAGCTTCCCGAACCCTCTGCCGACGGTCTGATCGGCACCGGGCTCCTGCTCTTCGACGCCGGTGGTGCCCTCATCTCGGCGAACGACGACGCGCGGCGCTATCTGGAGGAGATGCCCGAGGGCCCCACCTCGGTCACCGCGCTCGGCATCCGCATCCCGCTGTGGGTGCACGGCACCGCGATGCGGGCCAGGGCGATCGCGGAGGAGCACGGGCGCGACACCGCGCGGATCAGGATGCGCAGCCGGACGGGCCGCTGGCTGGTCTGCCACGCCTCCTGCCTGCGTGAAGCCGACGGGAGGCTGGGCGTCTCTGCGGTGATCATCGAACGCGCCCCGGTCTCCGACGTCACGCCGCTCATCGTGCAGGCCTACGAGCTGTCCGAACGGGAGCTGGAGGTCACGCAGTTGGTGGCGCGCGGCCTGTCCACCGGCCGGATCTCCGAGGAACTCCATCTGTCGCCGCACACGGTACGCGACCACATCAAGGCAATCTTCGAGAAGCTCGGCGTGTCCAGCCGGGGGGAGCTGGTGGGCAAGCTGTTCACCGAGTACTACGAGCCGCTCGCCCCGGGCTCCACCGGTCGACAGTGAAGTTGACGCGGTGCGGGATGGCGATATGTCCTGCTCAGCTGTCGGCCGCGCCGATCATCGATGCCGGGCGCGGCTGGTGGCTCCAGACCTCGTGCGACGTCTCTACGCTCGGCCCTTGGCCTCGGCGTCGGCATCGGCGACGGCAATCGCGATGCCGAGTGCTTTGGTGATGTTGCCGGCTGCCGTCATGACGCGCGCCGTGCCCACGATGGGGGCGATGGCGACCAGGACATCCTGCAGCTGGTCGGCGGTCAGGCCGGCCTGGAGGGCCGGGTCGATGTTGGCGACGTAGGAGATCGGCGGAGCGTCCGAGGCGGCCAGGGCCGCGATGCGGGTGAGCATGAACATGTCCGGGGCCAGTCCGCACCGCTCAATCGAGTCGACCGTCATCGCGGCGAGGGTGTCCAGTACCGGGGTTTCAGATGCTGTGGCCATGGCGGGTCGTCTCCTGTTGGTGTCGTGACGAGGATCAGCGGGCGGAAGCAAGGGCTCCGCATCTCGGTGCAGAGTCCACGGCTCGACGGTAAGTCCGTTTCCCGCGGATTGCCTGTCGAGGGGATCGTCCCCGCGGTGCACCGCTACCCGTGGCGGATGGCCGGGACTTCGCCGCGAGCCGCGGCTCATACACAACTGAGACCGGACCGCCCCTGAGCCTGGACGGCATGAGGGAGGTCCGGCTGTTGGCCTCTCCGAGTCCGACGTGGCACGGCGTCCCGGCAGGCCCATGAGCGCTAGGCGGCACCGCTTTCGAGCAGGCCCTTGAGCTTCAGCTCGTTCTTCGGCACCTCCTTCCGTGCGTGTGGACGGACGATCAGGGGAACGAGCAGCTTGCCCATTCCGTGGGCCTCGAAGTCGAGGTCGATCGTCAGGCGTGACCGTTCGCCGTCACCGAGCGGCTCGATCGTGCCGTGGACGTCGCCTCTGACGGGACCGTCGACGCCGCGCATGTGCCAGCTGCGCGGAGGGTCGAGCTCGACCACTTCCATGGTCATCGGGAACTCCCGGCGGCCGATACGCCGAGTCACGACCATCCGTGACCCCACGCCGATCGGGGTCTCGCCGAGGGGTCGTACGGCTACGGCGCTCTCCTGCCACTCGGTGAGGTGGGAGGGGTCGGTCACGTAGGAGTAGATGTCCTCGGGTCGGCGGGAGATGTCTACGCTCTCTTTGATGGCGGACATTTCGCCCCCTTTTGTAGGGTTCTGACATCAATGATCCCACTGAGTGACCGCCTCGGCAGAACGCGTGTGCTGCGGGCCCACTGACCGCCGTCCGGCCGGTTTCCCACCCGGGGTGGTCAGGGACGGCGAGCGGCGGTCGTGGTCCCGGTTCGCGTCCGGTCATGGTCGCCGTCCTGTGCCGAAGCTCTGGAGTTGCTCAACTCTGCTTTGGGTCTGCGAGGCGGGGGGCATCCCCCTCACACGCAAGAAGCGGTCACGCGAAGATGCGGGGGACCTGCTTCGGGGGAACGGAAGGACGGTGAGGGCAATGAACGCTTTCTTCGGGATTCTGCTGGTCGGGTTCGTGGTCTTCGTGATCATCGCGGCGGTCAGGGGGAGCGGGAGCCACAGCCGCAAGGGCCGCAAGCGCAGCGCGGCCGGGGCGCGGGGCAGCTGGTGGGCGGGGACAGCGGGGCGGCGGTTCGTCCTGTGGCGGCGGTTCGTCCTGTGGTGGCGGCGGCTCCTCCTGCGGTGGAGGTGGTGGCGGGGCGGTTGTGGCGGAGGCAGCTGACACGGGGCAGCCGGTCCGCGACCAGTGAGGCACCCGGCGGGGCGAACTCCCGTCGGGTGCTTCCTTGTTGATCGACTCGGTGAGCGTTCCAACGGGCCGTCGGGTTGACCTCCCGCGGGTTTTTTGTTGAACAGTTGAACCGTAGGGCCCCCGGGGGGATGGAAACCCAGTCAAGTTGGGTAAAAGCGCTGTGGGCGCAGCGCCCTTCATGATTCCCTCCCTGTTGGAGCGTGTTGGAGCCTTCCAGCCCTCGGACCTCATGTGGACCCGAGCAGGCGTTCCCCCCCCTTGTCTTGATCTCCCCCCCTGCGGGCACACCCGGTCCACGTGTCACCCGCCGAAGCATGTTTGCGGAGCCGACCCATGCTCACGACCCTGAAGACCGCCTATACCGACACCCGTGCCGACGACCTCGCCTGGGCGCTGGGCCGGGAGCCGCTCGCGGCCCTGGCCGTCCTCGACCTCGAACTGGGCGGAGCAAAGCTGCAGTTGAGACTCTTGGGCGCCTCCCACCAGGTGCTGCTGGAGGAGGAGCGCGGCAGTTGCTCCGAGACCGTCGCCTGCATGGCCGGCAGCAGTACCCCGCTGCCTCTCGGCGTGGCCAAGCGCCTCGGCGAATGGGAGTACGAGTTCGCGGCCCGCGTCGAGACGCTCTCGCAGGGCTCGTTCGCGGGGCGCGCGCAGGAGCTGCTCGCCCTGGTCGCCGACCATCCGAACGGCCTGGCGGGTACGTTTCCCGGCTCCCCGAACGCGTTCACCGCGATGCTCGCGCAGCGGATCGAGGGTCAGGTGCGGTGGCGCACGTGGCACGCCTATCCGCAGGAGGGTCGCCTCGTCGTCACTCGTACGCGGGTCGGTGCTCGGGTGCCTGCCGGACAGGGCCGAGATGAACCCTTGTGGGTGACAGGCCACACGCAAACTGTGACGTAGCGTTACGAACATGATCGACCGGCACGTGTCCTCACCGCCCCAGGGCGTGGTGCGGCTGCCCGTGCGCCCCGACGCCGGCCGGTATCTGGTACTGGCGGCAGTGTTCGTCTGCGCCGCCTGCGGACTGGTGTACGAGCTCGAACTGGTCGCCCTCGCCTCGTACTTGATCGGCGACTCCGTCACCCAGGCGTCCGTCACCCAGGCGTCCGTCGTCCTGTCCGTGATGGTCTTCGCGATGGGCATCGGCTCGCTCCTCGCCAAGCGGCTGCGCTGCCGGGCTGCCGTCGGCTTCGGTCTGCTGGAGGCGGCGCTGGCGCTGATCGGCGGCTGCTCGGCGATGGTGCTGTACGCCTTCTTCGCCTGGGTCGGCGAGTCCCGCCTCGTGCTGGTGGGGTTCTCCCTCGCCATCGGGGTGCTGATCGGCGCCGAGATCCCGCTGCTGATGTCCCTGATCCAGCGCATCTCGCGGCGCGACGCGGAAGGCACGGTCGCCGATCTGTTCGCCGCCGACTATGTGGGCGCCCTCGTCGGCGGGCTCGCCTTTCCGTTTCTGCTTCTGCCGTGGCTCGGTCCACTCACGGGTGCGCTGTTGACGGGAGCCGTCAACGCCGTGGCGGGCGGGGCGCTCGTGCTGTGGCTCTTCCGCCGCGATCTGACGGCCCGTTCGCGGTGGTGGCTGCTCGTCGCCAATGTGACGGTGCTGGCCGTGCTGGCGACCGCGACGGTCCTGGTCGACGACTTCGAGCGGGCAGCGCGCAGCGCGGTCTACGGGCAGCAGGTGCGGGTCGCCGTCCACACCGGAGTACAGGAAGTCGTGCTCACCGGCGGTCGTTCGGGGCCGCCGGATCTCTTCCTCGACGGGCGGCTGCGGGTCAGCGGGCGCGACGAGTACCGGTACCACGAGGCGCTGGTCCACCCGGCGATGCGAGGGCGGCACACGGGGGTACTGATCCTGGGCGGGGGCGACGGGCTGGCGGCGCGCGAGGTGCTGCGCTACCCGGATGTCCGGTCGGTGACCGTCGTCGAGGTCGACCCGGGCGTCGTCCGGCTGGCGCGTTCCGACCCGGCGCTCGCCCCGCTCAACGAGTACGCCTACCGGGATCCGCGGGTGCGGGTCGTGACCGCGGACGCCTTCTCCTGGCTGCGCGCGCCCCGGGGGACGTACGACGTGGTGATCTCGGACCTCCCCGACCCGCACATCACCCCGAGCGCCAAGCTCTACTCCCTGGAGTTCTACGGGCTCGCCGCGCGGGTGCTCGCGGACGGCGGGCGACTCGTCGTCCACGCCGGGCCCGTGGCCTCCCGCCCGCGTACGTTCTGGACGGTCGACGCGACCCTGCGCGCGGCCGGGTTCGGTGCCCGCCCGTACCGCGCGACCGGCGGCGCGGCCGCTCCGCACGACTGGGGCTTCCTGCTCGCCACGGCCGGACCGCCTCCGCGACTCGGCCTGGACCGCGGAGCGCCGCGGCTGCGGGCGCCGGCCCCCTCCGCCCTCACCGCGGGTGCGCACGGGGCAGGCGCGGAGGGCATCCGGCTGCCGGAGCTGCCGCCGTCGACCCTGGTGCACCCGCGGTACGGCGACTGAGTACGTACGGCGACTGAGCAGGTCCGGCGACTGAGCACGTACGGGGCTGAGCAGTACGCGCACAGGCGGAAACGATGACGTGGCGGGCCTGCCTGAGTAGGCTCGACTCCCATGGAGCATGAGGTGTTCGTTCCGCTTCCGGCCGAGACTCTACGACAGGCCCTGCGGGACCCCGCGCGGGTCGCCCGCTGCATCCCGGGGATCCAACAGGACGCGGACGAGTCGGCAGGCCCGCTCGCCGGGCGGCTGAAGGTCCGGATCGGCGGGCACACGATCACCTACCGCGGTGCCCTGCGCATCGTGGAGCACGGCGACACCTTCACGGTCGAGGGCGACGGTGTGGAGGTGCGCGGTACGGGCTCCGCCAAGGTGACTCTGACGATCCGTCCGGAACCGGCCGAGGGCGGTACGACGCTCACCTTCACGGGGACGTCCCGCGCGGAGGGCCGGCTGGCGGAGCTGGCGGACTCGACCACCGAATCGGCCGCGCACCGGCTGCTGGACCGCTTCGCCGACCGGCTCGCGGTGACGGCGGAGGACCCGGCGCCGGAAGCACCGGGAGCTCCGGAAGCACCGGGAGCTTCGGAAGAGCCGTCGGAGCCGGACCAGCCGGAAGCGCCCAACCGGCCCGTCGATGAAGCCCCGAAGCCGTCCGTGTTCGACGCGCCCGTGCCGCCGCCGCTCGACCCGGTTGCCGAGCAGCACTTCGACGTACCGGAAGAGCCCTACGACGCGGACGAGGCGGACGACGCGGACGGAGCCGATGCGCCCCGCCTGCCGGAGCCCTCCGACGCACCCGAGCTGGACGGCCTGGATGAGCTCCCCGTCGTCCCCGACGAGCCGCCCGCCGAGGCCGCGCACGCCCGCCGCACCATGATCGGGCGCAGCGCCGAAGAGGTCGACCACGCCCCGCCGCGCGGGCGTTATGCCCCGATGCCCGCGCCCGACGCGGGAGGCGCCAGTGCCACCCTGCGCTGGATCGCGCCGGCCGCGGCTCTCGCGCTCGCGTCCGCCGTGGTCGTCGGACGGGCGCTGCGCCGCCGCAAGTAACCCCCCGCCAGTAATGTCGGGGTGTGAGTAGCAGCGAAGAGAGCATCCGGCTGGCCGCCGGTGACGTCGAGTTGACCGTGCACCCGCAGAACGGCTGCCGCATCGCGAGCCTGATCATCGGCGGCACCGAGGTGCTGCGCCAGGGCGATCGGTACGGCTGTTTCCCGATGGTCCCGTGGTGCGGCCGTGTCAGGAACGGCGAGTTCAGCAACGGGGACGTACACCATCAACTGCCGCTCAACTCCCCGCCGCACGCCATCCACGGCACGGGCCGCGACACCGCCTGGCGCACCGCCCGCGCCAACAAGAGCGAGGCGGCCCTCACGTACGACCTGGCCGACCCCTGGCCGTACACCGGGCGCGTTACCCAGGCCTTCGCTCTGGCCGAGGACGCGCTGACCCTGACCATGACGGTCGAGACGTACGGCACGTCCTTCCCGGCCCAGGCGGGCTGGCACCCGTGGTTCCTGCGCAACCTCGGCAGCGGCGATGACGTACGGATCGACTACAGCGCCCAGTGGCAGGAGCGGCGAGGGGACGATCATCTGCCGACCGGGCAGCGCATCACTCCTCTCGCCGGTCCCTGGGACGACTGCTTCGCAATGCCCGACGGGGTCGCGGTCACGCTCACCTGGCCGGAGCAGCTGGAGCTCACGGTCAGCAGCCGCGCCGAGTGGGTCGTGATCTACGACGAGGAGGACGAAGCGGTCTGCGTGGAACCGCAGTCGGGCCCGCCGAACGGCCTCAACACCCACCCGCAGCTGGTCACCCCGATCGAGCCGCTGGAGATCGCGACCACGTGGGCCTGGCGCAGGCTCTGAGGCACCACCTCTAAGCTCATGGGCATGACTGACGTACGTGCTGAGCTGCTCGAGCAGATCAAGGACAAGGCCGTGGTGCACGGCAAAGTGACCCTCTCCTCGGGTCTTGAGGCCGACTGGTACATCGACCTGCGCCGGATCACGCTGGACGGCGAGGCCGCGCCGCTGGTCGGCCAGGTGATGCTCGATGCCACCGCCGAACTGGACTACGACTGCGTCGGCGGTCTCACCCTGGGCGCCGACCCGGTGGCCACGTCGATGCTGCACGCCTCGTCGGCGCGCGGGCAGCGGCTCGACGCCTTTGTCGTACGCAAGACGGGCAAGGCGCACGGCATGCAGCGCCGGATCGAGGGCACCGACGTCAAGGACCGCCGCTGCCTGGTCGTCGAGGACGTCTCCACCACCGGCGGCTCCCCGCTGACCGCCGTCGAGGCGGTACGGGAGGCGGGCGGCGAGGTTGTCGCGGTCGCCGTGATCGTGGAGCGGGGCGCTGCGCCGGCCATCGCGGAGGCAGGGCTGCCGTACGTCAGCGCGTACTCGCTCGACGAGCTCGGTCTCGCCTGAGACCTCCCCGCGAGCAACTCGTGACCTGGGTCCCGGGACAGGCTCTGACCTGCGGTGATGATGAGGGGCCGGTTGTTTCACGTGAAACAGCCGGCCCCTCACGCATGTCCGCGCCGCACGCCGTATGGAGCCCGCGCCAGAGTCTGGAAAGATAGGCGCCGACGATGACGTCGCCCCCCAGGTCAGGGCCGGCACCACACACCCGCACATCACAAGGAGCGGACATATGCCCATCGCGACTCCCGAGGTCTACAACGAGATGCTCGACCGGGCGAAGGCAGGCAAGTTCGCCTACCCGGCCATCAACGTGACCTCGTCCCAGACCCTGCACGCTGCGCTGCGCGGCTTCGCGGAGGCCGAGAGCGACGGCATCATCCAGATCTCCACCGGCGGTGCCGAGTTCCTGGGCGGCCAGCACAGCAAGGACATGGTCACCGGCGCGGTCGCGCTCGCCGAGTTCGCGCACATCGTCGCCGCCAAGTACGACGTCACCGTCGCGCTGCACACCGACCACTGCCCGAAGGACAAGCTGGACGGCTATGTCCGCCCGCTGCTCGCCGTCTCCGCCGAGCGTGTGGCCAGGGGCCAGGACCCGCTGTTCCAGTCGCACATGTGGGACGGCTCGGCCGAGACCCTCGCCGACAACCTGGCCATCGGCCAGGAGCTGCTCGCGCAGGCCGCCGCCGCCAGGATCATCCTCGAGGTCGAGATCACCCCGACCGGCGGCGAGGAGGACGGCGTCACCCACGAGATCAACGATGAGCTGTACACCACGGTCGACGACGCGCTGCGCACCGCCGAGGCGCTCGGCCTGGGCGAGAAGGGCCGCTACCTGCTGGCCGCCTCGTTCGGCAACGTCCACGGCGTCTACAAGCCGGGCAACGTCGTACTCCGCCCCGAGCTGCTGAAGGACCTGCAGCAGGGTGTCAGCGAGAAGTACGGCAAGTCCTCGCCGTTCGACTTCGTCTTCCACGGCGGCTCCGGCTCCACCGCCGAGGAGATCGCCACCGCGCTGGAGAACGGCGTCGTGAAGATGAACCTCGACACCGACACCCAGTACGCCTTCACCCGCCCCGTCGCGGACCACATGTTCAAGAACTACGACGGCGTGCTGAAGGTCGACGGCGAGGTCGGCTCGAAGAAGACCTACGACCCGCGCACCTGGGGCAAGGCGGCCGAGGCCGGTATGGCCAAGCGTGTCACCGAGGCCTGTGCGGCCCTGCGCTCCACGGGCACGAGGCTCAAGTAAGCGCCATTCGTACGCCGGGCCCGGCATCCCCTCACGGGGTGCCGGGCCCGCGGCATGTCCGGGGAGGACTCACCGTGAGCTATGACTTCGACACCCCCGTCGACAGGCGCGGCACCTGGTGCGTGCAGTGGGACGGGGTCGCTGACCGGTTCGGCGCGGACGGGCTGCTGCCCTTCACCATCTCCGACATGGACTTCGCGTCCCCGCCGGAGGTACTCGACGCGCTCCAGCGTCGTATCGCGCACGGGGTCTTCGGCTACACCGACTGGCGGCACGAGGACTTCCTCTCCGCGATACGCCACTGGTTCGCCGGCCGGTACGGCACCGGCATCGACACCGACCGGATCGTGTACGCGCCGTCCGTGCTCAACCAGCTCTCGCAGCTGCTGCGGATGTGGACGGAGCCGGGCGACGGTGTGGTCGTCCACACACCGACGTACGACGGCTTCCTGAAGGCGGTGTCCGGCCTCGGGCGGGAGCTGCGCGGGGCGCCGGTCGGAGACATGGCGGCTCTGGAGCGGCAGCTCGCCCGCCCCGACAGCAAGGTGCTCGTCCTCTGCTCGCCCCACAACCCCACCGGCAGGGTGTGGACGGAGGCCGAGCTGACGGAGCTGGCCCGGCTGGCCGCCGCGTACGACGTCGCCGTCGTCAGCGACGAGATCCACGCCGACTTCGTACACACCGACTTTGTCCCCGAAGGGGCGCGTCATCTGCCGTGGACGCGGTTCGGCACCGGCCGCTGGGCCCTGATCACCTCCGCCACCAAGGCCTTCAACTTCCCGGCGCTGAGCGGCTCCTACGGGATCATCGGCGACCCGGACGACCATGCGGCGTTCCTGCGGCGGATGCGGACGGGGGAGGGGCTCGCCTCGCCCGCCGTACTGTCGCTGACCGCGCACATCGCCGCCTACCGGGACGGCGGGCCCTGGCTGGACCAGCTCAACGTCTATGTGGCGGGGAATCTGCGTCTGGTCGCCGAGCGGCTCAACTCGGCCTTCCCGGAGCTCGGCTGGCAGCCGCCGCAGGCGGGCTACCTCGCCTGGATCGATCTGCGGCCGCTCGGCGTCGACGACAACGAGCTGCAGCGGGAGCTGATCGAGCGTGAGAAGGTCGCGATCATGCCGGGCACGACCTACGGCTGCGACGGATTCGTACGGTTCAACGTCGGCTGTCCGCGCGCCAAGGCGGAGCAGGGTGTGGACGCGTTGATCCGTGCGCTCCATCGGCTGGCCTGAGCCGCCGGGCCCGGGGATGATCCGGGTATGGACAACAGGCCGAAGGGCTCGGACGGCGGGCCTGGCAGCATCAGGCTGTCCTCCGCCACCGGCCGCTGGGTGGTTCTGACGACCGTCCTCGGGTCCAGCATGGCGCTGCTGGACTCGACCGTCGTCAATGTCGCACTGCCCCGCATCGGAGAGGACCTCAACGCCGACCTGGCGGTCCTCCAGTGGACCGTCAACGCCTACACGCTCACCCTGGCCGGGCTGATCCTGCTCGGCGGGGCGCTCGGCGACCGCTACGGGCGCCGGAAGATCTTCGTCCTGGGGGCGGTCTGGTTCGCCGTCGGCTCGCTGCTCTGCGGCCTCGCACCCAACGACATCCTCCTGGTGGCCGCCCGCGCCCTGCAGGGCGTCGGCGCGGCGCTGCTCACGCCGGGGTCGCTCGCCCTGATCCAGGCGAGCTTCCACCCGGACGACCGGGCCCGCGCGGTCGGCCTGTGGTCGGGGCTCGGCGGCGTCGGCGCGGCGATCGGCCCCTTCGTCGGCGGCTGGCTGGTCGACGGCCCCGGCTGGCGCTGGGTGTTCCTGATCAACGTGCCGCTGGCCGCGCTGTGCGTACCCGTGGCGCTGAAGCACGTACCGGAATCGCGCGACCCGGAGCACCACGGCAGCTTCGATGTGCTGGGCGCGGTGCTGGGCGCGGCGGCGCTGGCGCTGGTGACGTACGGGCTCATCGCCCCGCAGGCCTGGGTGGCGGTCGCGGGCGTGGTCGTCGCGGTGGCCTTCGTCCTCGTCGAGCGGCAGCGGCCCGATCCGATGCTTCCGCCGTCGATCTTCAAGTCGCGGCAGTTCACCGCGGTCAATCTGGTGACCCTGTGTGTGTACGCGGCCTTCGCCGGATTCTTCTTCCTGGTCGCCCTGCAACTCCAGGTGGTGGTGGGCTATTCGGCGCTCGGGGCCGGTACAGCACTGCTGCCCACCACCGTGCTGATGCTGCTGCTGTCC
Source organism: Streptomyces lunaelactis (assembly GCF_003054555.1). Lineage (NCBI taxonomy): Bacteria > Bacillati > Actinomycetota > Actinomycetes > Kitasatosporales > Streptomycetaceae > Streptomyces > Streptomyces lunaelactis. The sequence continues at coordinate 4,666,713 of NZ_CP026304.1, forward strand.
GCGAAATCGGGCGAGTTGGGGGAGCGGATCGGCCCGCGCATCCCGCTCACCGTCGGGCCGCTGCTCTGCGCGACGGGCATGCTGCTGATGCTGCGCGTGGGCGAGAACGCCTCGTACGTACGTGATGTGCTGCCCGCGCTGGTGGTGATGGGCATGGGGATGGTGACCCTCGTCGCCCCGCTGACCTCGACCGTGCTGGCCTCGGTGGACGCCGGGAAGGCGGGGCTCGCCAGCGGCATCAACAACGCGGCGGCCCGCGCGGCCGGTCTGCTCGCGGTGGCCGCGCTGCCGCTGCTGGCCGGGATGGGCCCGGAGGCGTACCGCTCGGCGACGGAGTTCGGGGAGACCTTCCGGCGGGCGATGCCGATGTGCGCGGGGGTGCTGGTGCTGGGGTCGCTGATCGCCTTTTTCACGGTGCGGAAGCCGGCGGTCGAGGCGGAGCGGACAAGGCCCGAGTGCCGCGTCAACTGCGGGTTGTCGTCGCCGCCACTGGAGCAGCTCGCTCCGGTCAGTACTGGGCAGGATCGATCCGGTTGAGGATCCACACCGGCTCGGGGCCGGTCTGGTAGTGGTGGCACCCGGACGGCCCGTTGCCGGTGAGCCCGCGGACGCGCTGTCAGCGATGTTCGCCTCCGCCGCACACCTCCCGCACCGCTTCCACGGATTCCCCACCGACCTGTGACACTGGATCCCATGGCCAACCATGAAAACCTGCTGGGGGGACCTCCCCCGACCTACCTGCCCGACGATCCCGAGCCGCGAGAGCTCCTCGCGGCCGGGACGGATCCTGCCGACGTCGCCGCCAAGTACCCGACGTCCTCGCTGGCCTGGGCCCGGCTCGCCGACGACGCTTTCGAGAACGGCAGCGTCGTCGAGTCGTACGCCTACGCGCGTACCGGCTACCACCGAGGCCTCGACTCGCTGCGGCGCAGCGGCTGGAAGGGCCACGGCCCGGTGCCGTGGGAGCACGAGCCGAACCGTGGTTTCCTGCGCGCGCTGCACGCGCTGGCCCGTGCCGCGCAGGCGATCGGCGAGGAGGAGGAGTACGAGCGCTGCTCGACGTTCCTGCGCGACTCCTCCCAGACGGCGGCGGACACGCTGAGCTGAGCCCGAGCCTGAGCCCGAGCTGACGCGAGCCGGAGTCCGAGCCCCAAGATCGGAACCGAAGGCCCGTACCTCCTGTCTAGCTACAGGGGGTGCGGGCCTTCGGCGCGCACGATCGAGCATGCTGACGATTGCTGGGGAGAGATCTGCCGTGGGCAAGCGTGCCACCACCCGTCGAGGGCGCAGCCGAACAAGCCGAATAAACAGCCGTCGCAGTGCCACCCGCCGCCCGCTCGTCCGGATACTCCTGCTCGGTGTGGGCCTGGCCGTGGCGTCACTCGGCGTCGGCGCGGCCCTCGCGCACCGGCACACCGGCCCCGAGACCGTGGCCGGCGCGGCCGACCGCAGCGCGCCCCCCGACACCGACCCGCTGATGACCCCGGACGGCGGCGCGGACCCTGCCGCCACCCCCTCGGCGCCCGCGAGACGCGGTACGGCCCCGTCCACCAAGCCCACCAAGCCCACCAAGCCCACCAAGCCCACCAAGCCATCCAGGCCCACCGAACCCGTCAAGCCCGGCGCGGCGAAGAAGACGCCGCCCGCCGAGGTCCCCGCCTCCGGCAAGGGCACCTTCACCACCGCGCAGGCCTCCGGCACGGCGACCGGCTCGGGCCCGCTGCGCCGCTACCGCGTCCAGGTCGAGGACGGCGTCGCCCTCTCCGTGAAGGACGCCGCCGCCGAGATCCAGCAGATCCTCGCCCACCCGCGCGGCTGGAGCGCACATGGCAAGGGCTCCTTCCAGCTGGTGGCATCGGACTCCGACTTCGTGATCAGGATCGCCACCCCTGACACTGCCGACCGGCTCTGTCTGGAGCAGGGCCTCGACACCCACGGCCAGCTGAACTGCGAGACCGTCGACGGCGTCGTGGTGAATCTGCGCCGCTGGATGCTGGGCTCGCCGACCTTCGACGGGCCGGCCGCCGAGTACCGGCATCTGATCATCAACCACGAGGTCGGCCACGAGATCGGCCTTCGCGAGCACCTGGGCTGCGGGGGCCCCGGAGAGCCCGCACCGGTGATGATGCAGCAGATCAAGGGCCTGGACGGCTGTCGTTCCAATGCCTGGCCGTACGACGAGGACGGGACGTACATCACAGGCCCGACGCTCTGACCCGAAATATGACGCTCGGCTTATGATGCCGGTGGGGACCGGGGCTCCCGAGCCAACAGGAAGGAGCGGACCGCTACCCGGACACGTCGAGGAGACAGCGATGTCACATGACGCGCCTGACGCGGTTGACGCGGCCCCGAATCTTGATTTCGCGGGCACAACGCCGTACGAGGACTATGTCCAGGCGGACGTTCTCACCCACCTTCAGCATCCGCTCTCGGACGACCCCGGCGAGATGGTCTTCCTGGTCACCACCCAGGTGATGGAGCTGTGGTTCACCGTCATCGTCCATGAGTGGGAGACGGCGGCCGGGGCCCTGCGGGAGGACGACCTGCCCGTCGCGCTCGCCGCGCTGAAGCGCAGCACGTACGAGCTGGAGTCGCTCAACGCCTCCTGGAAGCCGCTCGCCCACCTCACACCCGCCCAGTTCAACGCGTACCGCAGCGCCTTGGGCGAAGGCTCCGGCTTCCAGTCGGCGATGTACCGGAGGCTGGAATTCCTCCTCGGCGAGAAGTCGGCGTCGATGCTGGTGCCGCACCGGGGCGCGCCGCGGGTGTACGCGGAGCTGGAGAAGGCGCTGCAGGAGCCGAGCCTGTACGACGAGGTGCTGCGGCTGCTCGCGCGGCGCGGGCTCGCGGTGCCGGCCGCAGTACTCGACCGGGACCTCTCGCAGAAGTACGAGCCCTCGGCGGAGATCGAGGAGGTCTGGGCCGCGGTGTACGGCGCCGGGGACCAGGACACCGAGCTGCTTCGGCTCGCCGAGGCGCTGACCGATGTCGGCGAGCTGGTCTGGCGCTGGCGCAACGACCATCTGGTGGCGACGCGGCGCGCCATGGGCTCGAAGGTCGGCACGGGTGGTTCGGCGGGGGTGGCCTGGCTGGAGAAGCGGGCCCGGAAGAACGTCTTCCCCGAGCTGTGGACGGCGCGCAGCCATGTCTGAGTCCCCGGCCGGGAAGGCCGCGGCGCTGGACGCCGCAGATGAACTGGCAGGGCTGCGCAAGCTGTTCGCGCTGGGCGAGGGCGTGTACCTGGACGGCAACTCGCTGGGCGCACTGCCGGCGCACGTCCCGGAGCGGGTCGCGGATGTGGTGACCCGGCAGTGGGGCGAGCTGCGGATCCGCTCGTGGGACGAGAGCGGCTGGTGGACGGCGCCGGAGCGGATCGGCGACCGGATAGCGCCGCTGGTGGGCGCGGGGCCCGGCCAGGTGGTGGTCGGTGACTCCACAAGTGTCAACGTGTTCAAGGCGGTTGTGGGCGCGGTGCGGCTGTGCTCCGACCCCACTCGTACGGACATCGTGGTCGACGCGACGACGTTCCCGACGGACGGCTACATCGCGGAGTCGGCGGCCCGGATGACGGGCAAGCGTCTGGTCCCGGTCGCGCCGTCGGACCTCCCGGCGGCGCTCGGCCCGAACACGGCCGTCGCGCTGGTCAACCACGTCGACTACCGCACGGGCCGCCTCCACGACCTGCCGTCCCTGACGTCGGCGATCCATGAGGCGGGCGCGCTGGCGGTCTGGGACCTGTGCCACAGCGCGGGCGCGCTGCCGGTCGGCCTGGACGCGCACGAGGTGGACCTGGCGGTCGGCTGCACCTACAAGTACCTGAACGGCGGTCCGGGGTCACCGGCGTATCTGTACGTCGCCGAGCGCCACCAGGCGGCCTTCGACTCCCCGCTGCCGGGCTGGAACTCGCACACGGACCCGTTCGCGATGACGCCGTCCTTCGAGGCGGCGCCGGGCGCGACCCGGGGCCGGGTCGGTACGCCGGACATCCTGTCGATGCTGGCGCTGGAGGCGGCGCTGGAGGTATGGGACGGCGTCTCGATCGACGCCGTACGGGCCAAGAGCCTGGCGCTGACGGACTTCTTCCTGGAGTGCGTCGCGGCGTATGTCCCTCCGGGCAGGGTGACGTCCCTGACGCCGTCGGATCACGCGTCGCGGGGCAGCCAGGTCGCGCTGCGGTGCGAGGAGGCCCCCGCGGTGATGGAGAAGCTGATCGCGCGGGGCGTGGTCGGGGATCTGCGCAGGCCGGATGTGCTGCGGTTCGGGTTCACGCCGCTGTATGTGGGCTTCGGCGACGCGGAGAGGGCGGCGTCGGCACTGGCGGAGGTGCTGGGCGCGTGACGGTGCGGGCGGGGGCTAGGCCGTGTCTGACGAATCCCGCCTGGTGCGCGACGCCCGGCACGCACACTCGCTGCGTTGTCGGAGTCATCCAAGTACGTCCAGTACGAGGATGATCCTCCGCCTTGCGATTGCACGCACCGGACGCCGCGCACCCCGCCCTGCGGGCGGACGCCGCCATTCGTGAGACACGGCCTAGTCCCCCGCCCGCCCCTTCCCGCTGTATCCGATGGGCGGCTCCGCCGCGTGCGCGGGCGCACCCTGCCGGACTGGTAGCGTCCCCGCTGGTCAGGTCAATTCCGCCAGCCCATCGGAAGGTTGGAGCAGCAATGCCGGACCCCGTCGCCCGTGACGCCGCCGAGAGCGAGTCCTTGTTCTCGCATCCCGTCGTCGCGCCGGATGCCTCCGTCGCGTACGGCGAGCACCCCGACCAGGTCGTTGACTTCTACGCGCCGCGCGGCGGGCAGGCCAGTGTGCCGCTGGTCGTGGTGCTGCACGGCGGGGCCTGGCGCGCGGCGTACGACCGGCAGCATGTCACCCCCTTCGCCGGCTTCCTCGCCCGCCGCGGGCTGGCCGTCGCCAACGTCGAGTACCGGCGTGGGCGCGGGATTCCGCAGCAGGGCGGGAGCGGGCCCGTGGCCGGGCGGTGGCCGGAGACCTTCGACGATGTGGCCGCCGCGATGGACGCCCTGCCGGGCATGGTGAAGGACGTTCTGCCGCAGGCCGACGCCCGGCGCACCGTCGTCACCGGGCACTCCGCCGGCGGGCATCTCGCGCTGTGGGCCGCCGCCCGGCATGTGCTGCCCGTCGGGTCGCCGTGGCGGCTGGCCGTGCCGCCCGCGCTGCGCGGCGTCGTCGCGCTCGCGCCGATCGCCGACTTCGCGCAGGCCGTCGAGCTCGAGGTGTGCGGCGGAGCCGTGACCCAACTCCTCGGTGGGGAGAAGGAGTTCGACGTACGGAGCGCGCACGCCGATCCGTCCGCCCTGCTGCCCACCGGCATCGCCACCGCCCTCGTCCAGGGCCGGAGCGACATCACCGTGCCGTACGCCGTCGCGGACGCGTTCATCGACGCCGCGGCCAAGGCCGGTGAGACCGTCGGGCTGACCCTCCTCGAGGACGTCGGGCACTTCCCGCTGATCGACCCGGCCGCCGACGCGTGCGCCGTCGTCGCCGAGGAGATCGCCCAGCTCGCCTGGTAGAGACGTCCACGCTTGCGGACACAAACTGACCGCAAGCCTTTCTACGTTGCTCCCATGACGAATCTCGTAACCGGAGCAACCGGAACCGTTGGCCGCCAGGTAGTCGCCGAGCTCCTGGCCCGTGGACAATCCGTCCGTGCCCTGACCCGCGACCCGGCAAAAACGGAGTTCCCCGCCGGCGTCGAGGTCGTACGGGGCGACCTCACCGACCCCGCATCGCTCGCCGCCGCCCTGGAGGGCGTGACCGGACTGCATCTGATCACCTTCGGCGGGCCCTACCTCGCCCCGCTGGAGACCGGCCCCCGGATCATGGAACTGGCCCGCGAGGCAGGCGTACGCCGGGTCACGGTCCTGCACGGCGGCGGCCCGAGCCCGCTGGAGGACGCGGTGCGCGCGAGCGGCCTCGCATGGACCGTGGTCATGCCGGTTGAGTTCATGGCGAACGCCCTGGAGTGGGCGGAGAGGATCACGGCGGGCGGCGAGGTGCGCGAGCCCTTCGTCGGCCGGCTCAGCGCCATGGTCCACGAGGGCGACATCGGCGCCGTCGCGGCGGTCGCGCTCACCGAGGACGGCCACGGGGGCCAGGAGTACGTGATCACCGGGCCGGAGGTGCTGACCCTCCAGGACAAGGTCGACGCCCTCGCGGCGGCGAGCGGCCGCAAGATCCGGCTCGTCGAGCTGACCGAGGAGGAGGCCGTCGCCCAGTGGCGGGCGGGCGGTCTCCCCGAGGACGTGATCGGCTTCCTGCTCGAGGCGTACGGGAACACCCCGGCCGTCGGCCGCACCGTCGCCGACACCGTCGAGAAGGTCACCGGCCGCCCGGCGAGGACGTTCGCGGAGTGGTCGGCGGAGCACGCGGACGCCTTCGGTGGGTAGCACGCGGACGCGTTCGGCGGGCAATTGGGCCCTGGGTGCGTAGGTAGTACTCAGGACGGACGCGGCAGGATCCATAGCGATGCTGACGACTGCGTCTGTCCTTCCGCTTACCGTTCTGTACGTGACCGAGATGAACCGCACCCCCGAGTACCGCCTGGCCGCGGGCGCCTTGAGCGGCCTCCGCGAGGACCTGTTCCACGACGCCTTCGCCTACCGGCCGCTGCCGCGGAGGCGTACGGACGGGCCGCTCACCCGGCGGCTGCCGGGCCGGATACGCGACTACGCGGCCTGGACGCCGCACGCCGCTGTCGTCGCCCTGGCGCTGTTCACGCTGCTCCTGGCGTACGGCGGCGAGGGCTTGGGACCGGCGTTCGTCGCCACCGGGCTCATCCCGGCGGCCGCCGTGGTGATGACGCTGCTCAGGCCGGTCGGCGCGTGGTGGCTCTCGCTGGCGTCGACGCCCTTCGGCGTCGTCGCCGACTACGCCGGCGACTGGCCGTGGACGCCCAGCGGATTTCTGTCGCATCTGGCGGTGATGACCCTGGTGGCGCTGCGCACCCGGCCGCGCACCGCGGCCTGGATGTGGGTGCTCACCGCCGCGTACGGCCTGTTCGCCGGGGTCGTGCTCTCCGGGGGCTACATGTCCAACACTCCGGAGATGCTCTTCGTCGCCGCGCTGCTGCTGCTGGTGGTGACCGTGAGGCAGGTGCGCCGCGAGGCCAAGGAGGAGGTCGCGGCCCAGCAGACCGTCACGGCCGTCGAGCGCGACAAGCGCACGCTGCTGGAGGAGCGCACCACCATCGCCCGTGAACTCCACGACGTGGTGGCCCACCACATGTCGGTGGTGGCGATCCAGGCGGAGGCCGCGCCGTACCGGGTCGAGAACCCGCCGCCGGAGCTGGAGCGGGCGTTCGTCACGATCCGGGAGAACGCGGTGGCCGCGCTGACGGAGCTGCGCCGCATCCTCGGCGTCGTCCGGGCGGAGGACTACCAGGCCCCGGACGCTCCGCAGCCGGTGCTCGGCGACCTCGACAGCCTGCTCGACAATGTGCGCGACGCGGGCCTGGAGGCGGAGAAGACGATCACCGGCGCGGTCCGGCCGCTGCCGCAGGGCGTCGAGCTCTCCGCGTACCGGATCGTCCAGGAGGCGCTCAGCAACGCACTGCGCCATGCGCCGGGCGCGTCGGCGAAGGTCGAGATCTCGTACGTGCTCGGCGGGCTCGGGCTGCGGATCGTGAACACGCCGCCGCGGGGTCTGGTCAAGCCGTCACCGGGCGCGGGGCACGGCATCACGGGCATGCGGGAGCGTGTGACCATGCTGAACGGCGAGATAACCGCGGAGCCGACGGAGGAGGGCGGGTACGAGGTGACCGCCTTCATTCCTGTCGCCGCGGCCGAGCCCGCGACCGCCTCCGAGGAGACCTCATGACGATCCGCGTCCTCATTGTCGACGACCAGATGATGGTCCGCGAGGGCTTCTCGGTCCTGCTGAACGCGATGCCGGACATCGAGGTCATCGGCGAGGCGGTGAACGGCCGGGAGGCGGTCACGAAGGTCGCCGAACTGGCGCCCGACGTGGTGCTGATGGACATCCGTATGCCGGAGCTGAACGGCATCGAGGCGACCCGCGAGATCGTCGCCGCGCACAGCGAGTCCAAGGTGCTGGTGCTGACGACGTTCGACCTGGACGAGTACGTGTACCAGGCGCTGCGGGCGGGCGCGTCGGGCTTCCTGCTGAAGGACGCGTCAGCCCGCCAACTGGCGGACGGCGTACGGGTGGTGGCGGCGGGCGAGGCGCTGCTGGCGCCGACGGTGACGCGCCGCCTGATCACGGAGTTCTCGAAGCTCTCCCAGACCCCGCGGCCGCCGGCTCTCGCCCAGGTGGGGGAGCTGACGGAGCGCGAGACGGAGGTCCTGGTCCTGATCGCCCAGGGCCTGTCCAACGCGGAGATCGCCTCGCGCCTGGTGGTGGCGGAGTCGACGATCAAGACGCATGTGAGCCGGGTGCTGGTGAAGCTGGGGCTGCGGGACCGGACGCAGGCGGCGGTCTTCGCGTACGAGGCGAGGCTGGTGACGCCGGGGTAGGGGTGCGGGTGCTTGGGGCGCGGGGGTGAGGCCCCATGTGGGGCTCCGGTAGCGTCGGGTCATGGCAGAGACGTTCGACCCCTGGTCACCCGCTTTCGTCGCCGACCCCTACCCCGCGTACGCCGAGCTCCGCGCCCGGGGGCGGGTCCACTACTTCGAGCCCACCCGCCAGTGGCTCATCCCCCGCCACGCCGACGTCTCCGCCCTCCTCCGCGACCGGCGGCTCGGCCGTACCTACCAGCACCGCTTCACGCACGAGGAGTTCGGGCGGACCCCGCCGCGCGCCGAGCACGAGCCGTTCCACACCCTCAACGACAACGGGATGCTGGATCTGGAGCCCCCGGACCACACCCGCATCCGGCGGCTGGTCTCGAAGGCGTTCACCCCGCGCACGGTCGAGCGGCTGCGTCCGTACGTCCATGGTCTGGCGTCCGAGCTGGTGGGCGCGCTGGTCGCGGACGGCGGCGGCGATCTCCTCACGGCGGTCGCCGAGCCGCTGCCGGTCGCCGTCATCGCGGAGATGCTGGGCATCTCGGAGGGCGATCGGGGGCAGCTGCGGCCGTGGTCGGCCGACATCTGCGGGATGTACGAGCTGAGCCCGTCCGAGGAGACGGCGCAGAAGGCGGTCCGCGCCTCGGTCGAATTCTCCTCCTGTCTACGGGAGTTGATCGCCGCTCGCCGCAAGGAGCCGGGCGATGACCTGATCTCGGGCCTCATCGCCGCGCTCGACGAGGGCGACCGGCTCTCCGAACAGGAGATGATCTCCACCTGCGTCCTGCTTCTGAACGCGGGCCACGAGGCGACGGTGAACGCCACCGTCAACGGCTGGTGGACGCTCTTCCGTCACCCCGAGCAGCTGGCGGCCCTGCGCGCCGACCGCTCGCTGCTGTCCACAGCTGTGGAGGAGCTGATGCGGTACGACACCCCGCTCCAGCTCTTCGAGCGCTGGGTCCTGGACGACATCGAGATCGACGGCACGACGATCCCACGCGGCTCGGAGGTCGCCCTGCTCTTCGGCTCCGCCAACCGCGACGCGGACGTCTTCGCCCACCCGGACACCCTGGACCTTTCCCGCAAGGACAATCCGCACATCTCGTTCAGCGCGGGCATCCACTACTGCATCGGCGCCCCGCTCGCGCGTATCGAGCTGGCCGCGTCCCTGGAGGCGTTGCTGGACCGGGCCCCGGCCCTGCGCCTCGCGGCGGAGCCGGAGTGGAAGCCGGGCTACGTCATCCGTGGGCTCAAGGAACTCCGGGTCGAGGTGTGACTGTTCCCCACCCCACCCCTTCCCGCTGCGCACCCCCGGTGCGGGCCGTCCTCAGTCGCCGGACGGGCTGGTCGGGGACGGCAGCGTCAGCCCCCCCGCCCCCGCCCGCAGCGTCCACGTCCGTGTCCGCACCGGCCCCGTGACCAGCGCGTCCGCCCGGTAGCGGAAGTCCGCGCCCGACACCGTCACCGTCAGGGCCCGGGCCGTGACCGGCTCGGCGTGGTCCGCGTGGTGGACCGTCACCTCCGCCCGGCCGTCACCCGCGCGCACCGTCACGCCCTCCACCAGCCGGTCCAGATCCGTCAGCAGCTCCCCGTCCACCTCGACCCGCAGCCGGTGCGTGCGCAGCGGCTGCGCCGGCGGCGGGCGGACCAGGGTGCGGACCAGCGAGCGGCAGGTGTCCCACACCGACACCCCGTTCGCCGCGGAGCCCCGCCCCGCCCCGGCCGCGCCGCACGCGCCGCTCCCGCCGGGATCGACAGATCCCCCAGCACCACGCCGTCGCTCTCGTCCTCCAGCAGATCGAGCCGCCGTACGGACCCGTCCAGCACCGCCCGAGCCGCCGCCACCGCCCCGCGCGGCACGCCCAGCGAGTGCGCGAGTTCCACGGATGTCCCCACCGGAACGAGCGACAGCGCCCCGTCGCCCAGCCAGCGGTCGCGGTGCAGCAGGGCCACCGCCCGCAGCAGCGCCCGGTCGTCACCCACCACCACGGGCCGTCGCGACCCCCTGCGGGCCAGTGCCCGCGCGAATTCCTCCGGACCCTCAGGAAGGCAGATCCTCGCCTCCGAACCGCCACACAGCACATCTTTCGCGATCCGCACGGACTCGCCGTCACTTCGGCGGGCGACCGGGTCGATGACCACCAGTAGCTGGTCGTGAGCCGACACCTCGGTCCTTCCTCGGGTAGCATCTTTGTGCAAGAGCCCCTTGCGCTATTGCGCCAGGGGCTTGGTCTATTCCGGGGCATCCGGTCCGAAGACTCAGGCACGGCTCAGGCCCCCTGACCTTGGACATGCCCCGCCCGGAAGGGGTGTACGCCTGTGCCCGCACTTGTGCTGCTCGGTGCTCAGTGGGGTGACGAGGGCAAGGGAAAGGCCACCGACCTGCTCGGTGGATCCGTGGATTATGTAGTCCGTTACCAGGGCGGCAACAACGCCGGCCACACGGTTGTCGTAGGCGACCAGAAGTACGCGCTGCATCTCCTCCCTTCCGGGATCCTCTCGCCGGGGTGTACCCCGGTCATTGGTAACGGCGTCGTCGTGGACCCGGCGGTTCTGCTCTCCGAGCTGAGCGGGCTCAACGACCGCGGCGTCGACACGTCCAAGCTCCTGATCAGCGGTAACGCCCACCTGATCACTCCGTACAACGTCACTGTCGACAAGGTGACGGAACGGTTCCTCGGGAAGCGGAAGATCGGCACGACCGGCCGCGGCATCGGCCCGACCTACGCCGACAAGATCAACCGCACCGGCATCCGCGTCCAGGACCTCTACGACGAGTCGATCCTGCAGCAGAAGGTCGAGGCGGCGCTGGAGTCCAAGAACCAGCTGCTCGCCAAGGTCTACAACCGGCGCGCGATCGAGGCCGGCAAGATCGTCGAGGAGATGCTCCAGTACGCGGAGCAGATCAAGCCGTTCGTCGCCGACACCACGCTGATCCTGAACAACGCCATCGACGAGGGCAAGGTCGTCCTCTTCGAGGGCGGCCAGGGCACGCTGCTGGACGTCGACCACGGCACCTATCCGTTCGTGACATCGAGCAACCCGACCGCGGGCGGCGCCTGCACGGGTGCGGGTGTGGGCCCGACGAAGATCAGCCGGGTCATCGGCATCCTCAAGGCGTACACGACCCGCGTGGGTGCGGGACCGTTCCCGACGGAGCTCTTCGACGAGGACGGCGAGGCGCTGCGCCGCATCGGCGCCGAGCGGGGCGTGACCACCGGCCGCGACCGCCGCTGCGGCTGGTTCGACGCGGTCATCGCGCGGTACGCGACCCGGGTCAACGGTCTGACCGACTTCTTCCTCACCAAGCTGGACGTCCTCACCGGCTGGGAGCAGATCCCCGTCTGTGTGGCGTACGAGATCGACGGCAAGCGCGTCGAGGAACTCCCGTACAGCCAGACCGACTTCCACCACGCGAAGCCCGTCTACGAGATGCTGCCGGGCTGGTCCGAGGACATCACCAAGGCGAAGACCTTCGAGGACCTGCCGAAGAACGCGCAGGACTATGTGAAGGCGCTGGAGGAGATGTCGGGCGCGCCGATCTCGGCGATCGGTGTGGGCCCGGGCCGCACGGAGACGATCGAGATCAACTCGTTCCTCTAGTACGGCTTACGGACAGGGGCGCCCCGCATGGTGCGGGGCGCCCCTGTCGCTTCCGCGTTGCGCCAGGTCAGCTTGGTGATGAACGTCCCTGCGCCTTCGGCGGGTTCCTCGGTGCGACCCACGCACGCCGGCGTCGAGTGCGTCGGCCGGGCAACGATGGAGGCACCTGCGCAGGGTCGTGTCACCGGCACCTCGTAGGCTCCCGCCCATGAGCGACGGGGAATCCGGCAGACGGGTCATCGACGGGCGCTTCGAGCTGGAGGCGCGGCTCGGTGGCGGCGGTATGGGCATGGTGTGGCGAGCGCGTGATCTGGCGCTGGACCGGGCCGTGGCCCTCAAGGAGGTGCGGCCGCCCGATCCCGGGCTCGCCGAAGCCGACCCCGAGGCCGCGGCGATGCTGCGGGAGAGAGTGCTGCGGGAGGCGCGGGCGCTCGCCCGGGTCAACCATCCCCATGTGGTGACCATTTACCACGTGGTGGACGGCGCCGAGCACACCTACCCGTGGCTCGTCATGGAGCTGGTGACCGGCGGATCGCTCCAGGACCGGCTGGCCAAGGGGCCGATGACGCCGGTCGAGGCGGCCAGGATGGGGCGCGACGTGCTGGCCGCACTGCGGGCCGCGCACGACGTCGGCATCCAGCACCGTGACGTGAAGCCCGCCAATGTCCTGATGCGGCCCGACGGGCGCCCCGTCCTCACCGACTTCGGCATCGCGGCGATCCGGGAGTCGACCTCGCTGACCATGACCGGGTCGATCATCGGAACGCCCGACTACATGGCGCCCGAGCGTATCTCCGGCGACGACGGCGGCCCGGGCTCGGACCTGTGGTCACTGGCGATGATGCTGTACGTCGCCGTCGAGGGGAACCATCCGCTGCGCAGGGGGTCGACTCTGGCGACCTTGGCCGCCGTGCTCAAGGAGGAGCTTCCGCCTCCTCGCCGGGCGGGTGCGCTGACCGGGGTACTGGCCGCCGTTCTCGTCAAGGATCCGGCCGCGCGGCCGGACCCGGAGACCCTCGACCGGATGCTCGCGGAGGCGGCTCAGGGTGAGGCAAGCACTCCGAGCGGGACCGGCGGGACCACGTCGTACCGGCTGACGCCCCCGCCGGGACCGGCGACCCCGCCGCCCGCACCGCACGGGTTCGGGCCGCCGATGGGCTTCGGACCCGCGACTCCGCATGATGCCGTGCGGGGCCCCATGGGGCCGCCGACCCCCTACCCGGTGGGCCCTACACGGCAGACACCGCCCCGGACGGGCGCCCGTGCGAAGCGCCGGATCGCGATCGCGTCGTCCGTCGTCGGGACCGTGCTGGCCGGCGTCCTGGTGTGGTCCCTGCTGCCGGACGGCGGCGGGCAGGGCGATGACACGGGCTCGAACCCACTGGGTGACTCCTCGACCACCAGCTCGCGGACCCCGACACCGACCTCGGCATCCTCCGCCTCGCCGGAGGAGAAGGAGCCGGAGAAGACGGAGAAGGTCGACCTGCTCACGCCCGCCGGCATCCGGATGGCGATCAAGGAGATCAAGGCGAAGACAGGCACCAACAGGGCGGGTGACTTCACCGTCTACCCGGAGCACATCTCCGTGTCCGTCATGGTCAAGGGGAGCGACAAGCGTTACGACAGCTGGACCTACCGCGTCGGCGAGGGGGCGACCAAGGGCATCATCAGCAGCACGCTCTCCGGCGGCGATCTCCCGTTCAGCCTGGACGACTTCGACTGGGACGTCGTCCCTGCTCTGCTGACCAGGGCCGAGAAGGACCTGAACGTGAAGAATCCGACCTCACGCTACCTGCTGGTCAACGCGGCCAGCGAAACGTTCGACACGCCGACGAACCTCGCCGTCTACCTGTCCGACGACTACGAGAGCGGCTTCCTCGAGGCCGACCCCAAGGGCAAGGTGACCCGGGTGGTGCCTGCCGAGGGGGGCTGACCTCGGGGCCCGGGCTCAGCCCTCGCCGCAGATCCGCAGTCCCTTCGGCGTCGCACAGGGCAGATGGCCGTGCGTGGTGATGATGTCCTGTCCGTTGCCCCGGCTCATATAGCCGAGGAAGCTCGAGGCGAGTGAGTCGGCGGGCGGCTGGCCGTAGGTGTACGCGTACTCGATCTCCCGGTACGGGTACCCGCTCTCGCCGATGTCGTCCACGGACGGCGGCTCCCCGTCGATGTCCAGCCGGTGCAGGCCCTTGAGCCCGCTCCCGGCGCGCAGTTCGCTGTAGCCGATCGCTCCCGGCAGCCGGGCCACGGTGTTCAGCACCTGCTCCGTGCTGTCCAGTTCGCACCGTACGACCTTGGCCTCGCCGTCGTCCTTGCTCTCGCAGTCGCGCGAGGAGTTCGCGGGCTCGTTCCGCAGCAGCACCCGGCGCTGGAACACCTCGCGGGTACCCGAGTTGGCGTCCCTGCTCACCAGCAGTACGGGCATCTCGGGCCCGCCCAGCTGCTTCCAGTTGTTGATCTCCCCGCGGTAAAGCCTGCGTACGTCCTCCGTCGACAGATTCCGCACCGGCACCTTGTCGTTGACGACGAGTGCGAAGACGGAGACGGCGACGCGGTTCTCGCGCAGCTGCGGATAGCCGCCGGGCTTGGGCCCGTCGGCGAGGGCGATCAGCGCGGGGGAGCCGTTCTTGGCCTGTGCGCCGGCCTCCGCGAGCGCTCTTATCCCGGCGGTGCTGCCATGGGCGTCGACGATGACGGTGGAGCCGTCGCAGTCCTTCTCGTACTTCTTCGCCAGCTCCTTCACCACGGGGGCGAAAGCGGTCGAACCGGTCAGTGTCAGCGTGCCCTTGGCGCAGCCGATCGGCGGCCGGGTGTCGTCCCGTACGACGATGATCGCGGCGAGCGTGACCACACAGGCGGTCAGCAGCACGGTGATCCAGCGGGCCGCCCGGCTGAACAGCGGGGCCTTGTCGTCGGGCGTCGTACTGCGGTTGGGCATCACATCGCCGTCCCGGATGCCGCCGGTGACCTTGACCTCGCAGCCGATGGGGCCGCCGGTGAGCAGCACCAGCAGCTTGAAGTGATGGCCGCGATTGAGCGGGACGCGGGGGATGTGGATCGTGCTGCCGCTGTGCCGCATGCCCGCCGCGGGCGTGAAGTGGTCCATCAGATGCTCGGCGCCGGGCGGCTGGGTGACGGCGATGGCCCGCACGGTCCGGCCGACGAACTCGGCGGTCAGGCCGTGGATTTCACGCCCGGTGTAGTCGTCGCCCGCGATGCTCTGCGAGCCGTCGTTCTCGATGCGCAGCAGTACGAGCGTGGCGTCGGACATCTCCGGGGCCTCATTGAACAGCCCGAGCCGGAAGTTGGGCCGCCCGGCGCGGACGTCGCTCCCGATCGGGGTGTCCAACTGGACGCGGTACCCGATGCGCTTGCGGCGGGGCACGCGGCGCTCGTAATAGAGCACGGCGGCGGAAGCCAGGATGCCGAGCACGGCGGTGAGCACGGCAACGACGTTCTCGGCGCTGAGCCACTCCACGGGGTCTTCTCCTCGCACTCCTCGGCGGGGAGCCACGGTATGGAGGGGGCGGGTGGCGGGGGTGCGGTTTACCGGTTCGGACGCCGGATGTTCGCCGGTCGTTCAGGGCGTCACTCTGACGGGTGAATGGGGTCTCGATGGAGCGCCCGGCCCAACTCCAGTGCTGGCATAGTCCGTTGGCACATGCCCTCATCGGGGCGGATCCCTTGCAGGAACGGAGCTCCGTGACCATCACACTCGAACGCCCGGACACGGTATACCGCCGGTATACTGTGACCATGGCTGACACCACGATCAAGGTCGACCCCGCCGTCCGGGACCGTCTGCTGGAGCTCGCTCGCGAGCGCGGGATGACCATGCGCGATCTGGTCGCGCAGCTCGCGGGCGCCACGCCCACCGAGGAAGAGCTCCAGAAGCGGTACGAGGAGACCAAGTCGTACGTCGAGGAGCACTTCCTCGGCAGGCCGTACACGGAAGAGGACGAGAAGGCCGGCGAGCAGCTCTGGGCCGACCTGGAGGCCGGGCGCATCGGGGAGGTCCAGTGAAGCCGGACAAGTACCCGCTGCCCAGCGCCGTCGTCTTCGACGACACCGCCGCCCTCGCACTCGGCGCGGGCAACAGCATGGCCTCGCGCCTCGTCACCGAGGCCGAGAAGAACCCCGCGCAGCGCGTCTACATCCCGGCTCTGTGCCTGACTGCCGCAGAGGCCGAACGCGCGGGCGTCGCCGAGCACATCGGAGCGCTGCCGTCCGTGGACATCGCGGCGCTGGACTTCGCCGGGGCCATGGCGGTCGGCAAGCAACTGCGCGCCGACGCGGACACGGGCGACCCCGAGAAGGCGGAGAACGACTGGAGCGGCGCGCACGCGCTGCACCTGGCGCGGCCGTCCGTCGAGTGGCCTCGCGGCCGTCCGGTGCTGACCCGGGCGCCTTCGCGGTACCGGGGCACAGGCATCCGGACGATCAGGATCGTCGAGTAGTACGGGTCGCGGGGCCCGGTTCGTGGCCGGGCCGGTTGGGCGGCGTCCTGGGTTCCTGGGCGGGCCGGTCTTGTCGGGGTTCTGGTGGGGCCGCCCTCTGGGTCTTGATGGTTGCGACTTCGGGCCGGGTGTCAAGGGCGCTCCTGCGTCGCGTCGGCTGCGCCGATTGCGCTGCGCTTCACCCTTGACTCCCGTCCCTGCGCCGCTGAAGGGGCCTTGGGAGGGCGGCCGGGGAGCGGGGCGGTCCGCTGCTCGCGCGCGGTGCGGCGCCGTGGCCGTCTGCGGCGCGGTTCGCCCTGCGGGGCTGCGCGGTAGTGGAGTGGGGTGACGCGGGCTGGCTTAGCGGCCGTCCGTCGGGGAGCAGTTGGCGTTCAGACCCTCGCTTCGGTGGGCGGGTGGAGCCCTCCGGTCCCGGCGAAGGGGCTGTCGGCGGCTGTCGGGCCGGTGGGGATGTGACGGGTGGGGTGTTGGGGCGGGTGTGGTGGCCCTGGACCTGATCCTGTACACGGATTCCGGCTCCACCGGAATCCGTGTACGGGATCTGTTCTGGCGGGGTCCCGGTGGCCCCGCCGGCTGTCCTGATGCCCCGCCGACCGGCCTCGTCCGGTACCGGAGGGGCGCCACCCGCCCACGGTAGCGAGGGTCTGAACGCCAACTGCCCTCCGGCGGGCGGTCGCTGAGCCGGGTCGCCACCACCCCATTCCACTGCTGCGCAGCCCCGCAGGGCGAACCCGGCCGCAGTCGCCGACGGCGAATCGCGCCCGACCACCCCTTGCGCCGACCCTTCCCCGGCCGCCCTCCCAAGGTCCCTTTCAGCGGCGCAGGGCGGGGGTCAGGGGTGGGCGGAGCCCATCGCGCAGCGACGCGACGCAGGAGCGCCCTTGACGCCCGGTCCGGAGCCGCGACCATCAAGAACCAGAGGGCGGCCCTTGGGTGACTATGCGAGGCCGGGTCGGTGGAGTGCGTACGTGACGAAGGTCGACCAGGCGGCCGGGGTGACGGCGAGCTGGGGGCCGTCGGGGTTCTTGGAGTCGCGGACGTGGATGGCCTGGGGGCAGGTGGCGACCTCGACGCACTCGCCGCCGCTGGAGCTGCTGTGCGAGGACTTGCGCCAGTCGAAGGCGACCTCGACGCAGTCGCCGCCGCTGGGGTTGCTGTAGCTCGACTTGAACCATCGCAGGGTGTCGCTCATTGCTGGTCTCCTGCCAACCGCTCGATGAGGCCCAGCGATTCACGAGGACCCAGGGCCTGTGCCCGGATCTTCGCATATCGCTGGGCGTATGTACTCACCTTTGCGGGGTCCTTGATCAACAGGGCTTCCTCTTGGGGCTCCAGGTAGACCAGGTGGTCGTGCTCCGGAGTCTCCACCAGGTTCATCTCGCCATACGCGCCCGCGTGTTCGCCCATGAGTCCGCAGTCCAGGGGCAGCGCCTGGAGCGTGACGTTGCGCCGCCGCCCGCACTCGACGAGGTACAGCAGTTGGGCGCGCATGACCTCCTCGCTCCCGATCGTCCGGCGCAGTACGGACTCCTCCAGGATTAGTTCGATCAGGGCGACTGGCTCCCGGTTGAAGAGCACCCGGCGGGACATCCTGGCCTCGACCAGCTCCTCCACCCGCTCCTCCGGCAGCGGCGGGTCCCCCCCGCCGATCAGCGCCCGCGCGTACTCCTCCGTCTGGAACAGCCCGTGCACGACGAGCGTCGCGTACAGCGACAACCCCACCGCCTTCTGCTCAAGTAACGCGTAGTTCTTGAACTGCGCCGGGTACTTGTCCAGCCGTACGTGCGTCCTCGCCTCCTCGAAGATCCCCGTCCCGCCCCCAAGCACCCTCTCCAGCTCCACCAGCATCTGGTCGCTCGCGGGCTGCGCGCACGTCTCCATCGCGCTCACCGCCGCTCCCGTGAAGCCGATCTCGGACCCCAGCTGTTCTTGTGTCCATCCTTTCTGGACGCGCATATTGCGCGCGACATTCGCCACCAGACGCGTCGCCGGACCCGCCGTTTCCTTGTTCTCCGCACGTGCCATTTTGCGATCACCGCTCCGACTCAACCGGACTCAACCGGTCACAACCAGTACCCGCCGAATTCGACTCGCCCTAAAGGGAGTTCGGGCAGGTCAACCTATGCCCGACCCCCTCCTCGCAGTCATGGAAAACGCTAGCCAAGGTCACCCAGACTGTCCTTGTGGATACGCAAAGTCGCGAAGTAAACCTCGATTGGATTCCGGCTTCCGGATTCCAGCTCCGTAAGGCAGGCGTGCAATTCGACGCCGTCCGCGTCGACGACGAAGACGGCCGCCGCCTTGCCGATCTCCTGGAGCGGATGACCGGTGGCGATCCCGGCCCCGTCGTCATAGAGGCGTACGGGCGACGGTCGGTCTACTTCCTCGTGCCGCCCGGCAGCACCGCCCACCGCCCCTGGCCGCGCGGCGTCATCCGGCTCAACTCGGGTCCGGCGCACGTGAGTTACATCCCCGTCCCCGCGCTCCGGGGCCGCACCTGGCCCCTGTCCTGGCGCTTTCCGCCGGTCGCCGCGGACCGGTTCGTACACCCGCTCCTCCTCCGTAACGCCGCCTGCGCGCTCTTGAGTTGAACGGGTCGGCGGTGCCTCACGTATGGAGAGGAATGAGGCACCGACGACGGAACATTCAGCGGATCGTGCGGCTGGCGGCAGTCGGCGGACTGGTCTGCGGCGGGCTGATGGTGTCGAGCGCCATGGCGAGCGAACCGTCGGCCCCGGGGACGTACGCGAACGGCATGTCCCAGGCCGCCGATCCGGTCGCGGGCCTCGTCACGAGACTCGGGGCCTCCCGTACCGCGGGCAGCTGGACGGGGGCCGACGGGCGACCGGTCGTCGCGGTGACCGACGAGGATGCGGCGGCCGAGGTACGGGACGCGGGGGCACGCGCCGAAGTCGTGCGCTACAGCATGCGCCGGCTCCGCGACGCCGCCGCGACCTTGGGTGAGGCCCCTCGGGTGGCCGGTACCGCCTGGGCGGTGGACTACGCGTCCAACCGGGTCATGGTGCACGCCGACAGCACCGTCTCCACCGCCGACTGGTCGCGCATGTCCGACGTCGCCGAGGACATCGGCGAGTCCGTCCACATGGAACGGACCACGGGGACCTTCACCACCAGGGTGAACGGCGCCGTCCCGATCTTCTCCCCCACCGGCCGCTGCTCCGCGGGCTTCAACGTGACCGACGGCCGGAACACCTTCATCCTGACGGCCGGGCACTGCGGCCCCGTCGGCACCAGCTGGTTCCGGGACCGCCAGGGCGCCGAACTGGTCGGTACCACGACGGCCGGCAGCTTCCCGGGCAATGACTTCTCCCTCGTGCGGTACGAGACCGGCGACTCCGTCGACCGAACCAAC
Organism: Streptomyces lunaelactis; assembly: GCF_003054555.1. Lineage (NCBI taxonomy): Bacteria > Bacillati > Actinomycetota > Actinomycetes > Kitasatosporales > Streptomycetaceae > Streptomyces > Streptomyces lunaelactis. The sequence continues at coordinate 4,686,632 of NZ_CP026304.1, forward strand.
GTCGTGGACATCGGCGACGGCCGCCAGGTGCAGATCATCGGCGCGGCCGATCCTGCCGTCGGTCAGCGGGTCTTCCGCAGCGGCAGCACCTCGGGGTTCCGCTCCGGGAAGGTGACCGCGGTGAACGCGACGGTGAACTACCCCGAGGGCACCGTCACGGGCCTGATCGAGACCACGGTCTGCGCCGAGTCCGGGGACAGCGGGGGGCCGTTGTTCTCGGAGGGGCTGGCGCTCGGAGTGACCTCGGGCGGCAGCGGGGACTGCACGACCGGGGGCGTGACGTTCTTCCAGCCTGCGACCAAGGCGATGGAGGCCCTGGGGGTGCGCCTGGCGGCCGGGGCTCCGGCTTCCGGGGCCAACGGCGCGGGTGGCCCGGCCGACACCGCCCCGTCGGCGGCCGCCGGAGCCGTTCCGCCGGGGTCACCGGGGTCTTCGGGGTCGGCGGACGGTTTGAGGAGGGTCACCGGGATCGTGGACTTCGACTTCGGGAGTCTCGGTCCGGGGCTGGTGGTCATCGGCGCGAGCCTGGCCGGACTGTTGGGCGCGCGCTGGATCCTGTCGGCCCAGGAGCGCAGGGAGTTCCGGAGCTTCTCCCTGGCGAGCTGGGGCTGACCCCCCAGCCCAGCCCAGCCCAGCCCAGCCCAGCTCAGCTCTGCTTCGTGTACGTGAGCGGAGCACCGCCCGAGCCGACCAACTCCCGGACGATCGTGGTGCCGTCCGGCATGTCCAGGCGGCTCCACTGGCCCGGCGCGCACTGCGTCGGGTCGCCCGAGGTGACCTGCGTGGGGCCGAGTTCGAGTGGTGGGCCCGAGGCGCGGAGGGTGGCCGACCAGGCGCAGTCGTAGTTCGGGCCGATTCCGGTCAGGGTCATGACCTGGGTGCCCGTCCCGCCCTGGGTGATCGTCATGACGCGGGTGTTCGCGCCGCCGGCGGTGTCGAAGGAGGCGCGCCAGGTGCCGACGTACTCCGTCGGGACTCCGCCGTCGGCGGGGGTGGTCGACGGCGTCGTGGAGGGGGTGTCCGTGCCCGTAGGGGTGCCGGGGGTCGGCGGCGCCGATTCGGTGGTCGTCGGCTTCGGGTCGGCCCCGGGCTTCTTGTGGCCGTCGTTGCCCATGAAGGCGTACACCGAGCCGCCCGCGCCGACCGCGACGACCAGGGCAACCGCGATCAACGCGACCGTGCCGCCCTTCCTGTGGGGCGTGGGCTCGGGCGCCGGGTAGTACGGGGCCGGCATCGGCTGCTGGAAGGACGGGTAGGCGTGCTGGTACGCCGGGGCGGGTCGGTGGTGGCGTGGGCGGCGGGGCGTACGGCTTCGGCGCCTGGGCGGTCATCGTCGGCGGCTGTGGCTGTGGCTGTGGCTGCGTCTGCGGTTGCGCCTGCACCGGAGGCCGCTCCGGCGGCTGCTCCACCTCCAGCAGCTGCACCGCATGGCGGCCGAGTTGAGCTATCAGCGTGCCCGGCAGCCACGGCTCGCCGTCCGCGTCGGACGTCGTACGCTCCAGGATCTGCTCAAGCGAAGGACGGGCCTGGGGGTCCTTGTGCAGACAGTCGCGCACGAGATCGAGCAGGCCCTCCGGGAGGCCCTCCAGGTCCGGCTCCTCCTGCGCGATGCGGAACATCTGCGCGTGCACACCGCTGTCGGCCGAGCCGAACGTGAGCCGGCCCGTCGCCGCGTACGCGAGGACCGAGCCGAGGCAGAAGATGTCGCAGGCGGCGGTGACCCGGTCGCCGCGTACCTGCTCGGGTGCCATGAAGCCGGGCGAGCCGACGAGCGCGCCGGTGCGGGTGAGGCCGCCGTCGGTGACCGTTTCCAGGGCGCGCGCGATGCCGAAGTCGATGACGCGGGGGCCGTCGATCGTGATCAGGATGTTGGAGGGCTTGAGGTCGCGGTGGATGAGGTCGGCCGCGTGGATGTTCCGCAGGGCGTGCGCGAGGCCGGAGGCGAGGATGCGGACGGAGCGCGCGGGGAGCGGGCCGTCGCCGGAGACGACGCTGTGGAGCGAGGGTCCCGCGACATAGCCGGTGGCGACCCAGGGGACGGGGGCCTCGGTGTCGGCGTCGAGGACGGGCGCGGTCCATTCGCCGCCGACGCGCAGGGCGGAGCGGACTTCCTGGCGGAAGCGGCTGCGGAACTCCTCCTGTTCGGCGAGTTCGTTCCGTACGAGCTTGACGGCGACGGTACGGCCGCGGTCGTTGCGGGCGAGATAGACCTGGCCCATGCCGCCCGCGCCGAGGCGGGCCAGCAGCCGGTACTCGCCGATGTGCCGTGGATCTTCTGGTGCCAGAGGCTCCATCGCCGTGTGCCCTTCCCCCGTACCGCTTGCGTTGTGACGGACCGAGGATAGTGCGCGATCAGTTGGGCCTTGTAGGCCAGAACTGACCTTGGCCCTATCCGGCCGATCGGCGATCCGGTGTGCACGGAGGCGATGGACTACGTCAGGAGTGCGGAGTTCCTTCCGGGGCGGGCCTGAGGCTGTCGTCCGGGGCTGGCCTGAGGCCGTCGAGGGCCCTGGAGAGCTGCTCGAGGATGCGTGCCGTCTCGGCGAACTGGTCCTTGCCCACGATCGCGGCGAGGCGGGCCGCGAGCTCGGCGTGACCAGGGTTGATCTTTGCGATCGCCGCCCGGCCCTCGTCGGTGGGGCGGAGGAGTTTGGCGCGGCGGTGGGCGGGGTTGGGCTCGTACGCCGCGAGGCCCCGCTCGACGAGCAGATCGGCGATCCGCTGCACGCTCTGGCGGGTGATGCCCATGTCGCGGGCGATCCCGGCGACGGGCAGCGGATGGCGCAGTACGGCTCCGAGGACCTGCCACCAGGCCGCGGTCAGCCCGGCGGGCTTGGCCAACTCCTCGGAGACGGCGAGGAATTGGCCGTTCAGCCGGAAGACGCCGAGAGCTGTGCGGCTGAGCAGGTCCTGCTCCTCGCGGCTCACGACTCGAGGATTTCGAAGGCGGAGGCGTCGGAGTCGTGGAACAGGCGGTACCAGGCGTCCAGCTTCTCGCCCTCGTACACACCGAGCCTGTCGAAGACCTCGCGGGCGAAGGCGACCGGCTCGGTGGGACCGGCGGTGATCAGGTCGCCGTCGGTGACGGCGTCGGCCTCGCGGTAGTGCTCGCCGCCCTTGTAGCCGGTGGCGCCGAGGTAGAAGGAGACGGCGCTGGTGTGGGCGCGGTCGTCGAGGAGCCCTTCGCGGGCGAGCCCGGCGGTGGCCCCGCAGATGGCGGCGACGGGTACGCCGGCGTCGAGGAACTCGCGCGCCTTGGCGGCGAAGGGTGCGAGGTCGTCACCGGTGTCCCAGAGGTGGGCGCCGGTGAGGATGAGGAGGGCGCTGTCCTGGGGGTCGAGGTCGCCGAGGGCGAGGTCGGGCTGAATCCGGACGCCGCCCATGGTGGTGACGGGGGCGGTGGTGGGGCCGACGGTCTTCACGGTGAAGCCGTTCTGGGCGAGGTGGGCGGTGGTGTGGCCGGTTTCCCAGTCGGCGAAGGTGTTGTAGACGCCGAGGTGAACGGTGCGGTTGGTCATGGTGTCCTCCCGTTGCTGATGACAGTAGCCTGTCATGTGGACAGCATGCTGTCAATGGGGGGTGCGGGCTGGGCAGGCCCGGGCCCTTGTCGGGGCTCCGCCCCGGACCCCGCTCCTCAATCGCCGGAGGGGCTGAGCGGGCCCCCACCCGACACAACGCCCACCAAAGTGGCTCAGGGCATACAGGATGGCCATGTCCGCCCCCGCCCGCGCGTCTCTACCCTGGGGGCCATGACCCCTCATCCCGACCCCCGGGCCGGCGCTGCCGTGAAGGCCGCAGACCGTGCGCATGTGTTTCACTCCTGGTCCGCCCAGGGCCTGATCGACCCGCTCGCCGTCGCCGGTGCCGAGGGCTCGTACTTCTGGGACTACGACGGGAACCGCTACCTCGACTTCACCAGCGGCCTCGTCTACACCAACATCGGCTACCAGCACCCCAAGGTCGTCGCCGCGATCCAGGAGCAGGCCGGCAAGCTCACCACCTTCGCTCCCGCCTTCGCCGTCGAGGCACGCTCCGAGGCCGCACGCCTCATCGCCGAGCGGACGCCCGGGGACCTGGACAAGATCTTCTTCACCAACGGTGGCGCCGAGGCCGTCGAGAACGCCATCCGGATGGCCCGGCTGCACACCGGCCGCCCGAAGGTTCTGAGCACCTACCGCTCGTACCACGGCGGCACCGCCACGGCCGTCAACCTGACCGGCGACCCCCGCCGCTGGGCCTCCGACAACGGCACCTCCGGCGTCGTGCACTTCTGGGGTCCGTTCCTCTACCGCTCGCCGTTCTACTCCGAGACCGAGCAGCAGGAGTGCGAGCGCGCGCTCCAGCACCTGGAGGACACCATCGCCTTCGAGGGTCCGGCGACCATCGCCGCGATCATCCTCGAGACGATCCCCGGGACCGCCGGCATCATGACCCCGCCGCCCGGCTACCTCGCGGGCGTCCGCGAGATCTGCGACCGGTACGGGATCGTGTTCGTCCTCGACGAGGTCATGGCCGGCTTCGGCCGCACCGGCGCCTGGTTCGCCGCCGACCACTTCGGCGTCGTCCCCGACCTGCTGACCTTCGCCAAGGGCGTCAACTCCGGCTACGTACCGCTCGGCGGCGTCGCGATATCGGGCGCCGTCGCGGCGACCTTCGAGAACCGCCCGTACCCCGGCGGACTCACCTACTCCGGCCACCCCCTCGCCTGCGCCGCCGCCGTCGCCACGATCAACGTGATGGCGCAGGAGAAGGTCGTCGAGCACGCGGCCCACATCGGCGAGACGGTCCTCGGCCCGGGGCTGCGGGAGCTCGCCGAGCGGCACCCGAGCGTCGGCGAGGTGCGCGGCACGGGCGTGTTCTGGGCGCTGGACCTGGTCAAGGACCGGGAGACGCGCGAGCCGCTGGTGCCGTACAACGCGTCGGGCGCGGCGAACGCCCCGATGGCCGCGTTCGCCGCCGCCTGCAAGAAGAACGGCCTGTGGCCCTTCGTGAACATGAACCGTACGCACGCGGTTCCGCCCTGCAATGTCACCGAGGCTGAGGCGAAGGAGGGCCTGGCGGCGCTGGACGTGGCGCTGTCGCTCGCCGACGAGCACACCGTCTGAGCGGAGCCGTAGGCCGGCCGTACGCCGAGTCCTGCGCGGTCAATACGCGGTGCCGCACCCGGAGTTCAGAGCTCCGGGTGCGGCGTGCCGTTCAAGCGCCGGACGCGCTCGATCTCGCCGGCTCGACCTCCAGGAAGCGGCGGCGACGCGGGCCGCGGTACAGCAGGGCCTCCCAGCCCAGCCGGCCGAGCGCCGCAGCGCACTCGGTCAGCCGGCTCTCCTCCTCCTGGGGCGCCCCGCTCCCCGGCGGGCCCAGCCAGTCCACGCAGACCGTGCGCGCGCGGTCGAAGGGGCGTACGCGGTAGCCCGTCGCGGTACGGGCACCCGAGGCGTCGAGCGCGGAGGCTTGGAAGCCCGAGGCCTCCAGAGCCAGGGCGACTGCGCGCACCATCTGGTTCAGCTCCCAGGCCGCGGGTGCGCCGGCGGGGTCCGGCACTGTCGTGTTCGTCACGCGGCGGATCTGCAGCAGCCCCTCGAAAGCGACCCGCACCTCGGCGGTCCTTTCCCGCTCGGGCAGCGCGGACGGCGGCCCGTCGCCGGTCGCCGCCTGGAAGACACCTGCCATCTCAGCCTCCCCTCCCGGAACCTGCCCGACATCGTCAGGACCGTACGCCCCGCCCCGGGTTCGTAACCACTGGCCTATCGTGTCCGGAACCCCCCGGCGAAGGAGAAGGCCACGATGCGCGGTTCCGGCAGCAGTACCAGCAGTACCGCTGTCACCCGCAACACCCTGCGGCAGCAGATCGCGGACGCGCTGCGTGACGAGGTGCTGGCGGGGCGTCTGCAGCCCGGACAGGAATTCACCGTCAAGCAGATCGCCGAGCAGTACGGCGTTTCCGCGACGCCCGTGCGGGAAGCCCTCGTCGACCTCGCCGCCCAGGGCCTGCTCGACTCCGACCAGCACCGGGGTTTCAAGGTGCACCAGTTCTCGGTCGAGGACTACCGGGGCATGGTCGAGGCGCGTTCGCTGATCGTGGACGGCATCTTCCGCCATCTCCAGGCGCGCGGTTCGCACGGCGTGCGCGGCCAGGCGCTCGTGTCCGTACGCCGCCGGGGCGAGGAAGCCGCCCGCGCGGCCCGCGGCGGGGACCTGGACATCCTCATCGGCTACGACCTGCGCTTCTGGCGCGAGCTCGCCTCACTCGTCGCAAATCGCTACATATCAGACTTTCTGCACCGGCTGCGCGTCCAGGCCTGGGTCTTCGCCGTCCCGCATTTGCGCGCCGACGCGGACCGGGCGCAGTGGCTGTGGAGCGGGCACGAGGAGCTGGTGGACGCCGTCGCCCTCGGCGACGCCGCTGCCGCGCGCGCGGTCATCGGCGCGTACAACGCCCACGCGCTCGCGTGGGCCGATCGGCTGGAGCGGTGAGCGCGCAGGCACAGGCGCCCGTGTACGCGGGCGCGTACCCGCACGCCGACGTGGATCTGACCGTCGTCGTCCCGGCGTACAACGAGGAGGCGCGGCTGCGCCCCACCCTGGACGCGATCTGCGCGCATCTGCGCGCGGAACCGGGCCGCTGGGGCAGCTGGGAGCTGATCGTCGTCGACGACGGCTCCACCGACGCCACGGCGAAGATCGCCCGGGAGGCCGCCGCCGAGGAGCCGCGCATCCACGTGGTCGCCGGTGACGGCAACCGCGGCAAGGGCAGCGCCCTGCGGCTCGGCGTGCTCGCCTCGTACGGCCGTCGCGTCCTGATCACCGACGCGGACCTCGCGACCCCCATCGAGGAACTCGACCGCCTCGACAAGCAGCTCGCGGCCGAGGACAGCGCGGCGGCGATCGGCTCGCGCGCGCACCCCGACTCCCGTATCGAGGTGCACCAGCGGCGTACCCGCGAATGGCTCGGCCGGATGGGTAACCACCTCATACGGGCCGTCGCCGTACCCGGCATCCTCGACACCCAGTGCGGCTTCAAACTCTTCGACGGCGACAAGGCGCGTGCCGCCTTCGCCGACTCCCGGCTCGATGGGTGGGGCATCGACGTCGAAATTCTGCGCTTCTTCCGGCGCGAGGGCTGGCCGGTCACGGAGGTCCCGGTGCGCTGGTCGCACCGCGCGGGCTCCAAGGTCCGGCCGCTGGACTACGGCCGGGTGCTGCTGGAGCTCGTCAGACTCCGGGCGCGTGCCGTACGGCGGGTGGACCTCGCCGTCACCGGGCTCGTCCTGCTCGCGTCCGTACTGCTCTACAAGGGGCTGTGGGCGGACCTCGACGGCTCCTATCTCGTCGACGCGGGGCAGGACCAGAACCAGTGGCAGTGGTTCTTCGCTGTCACCGCCGACAATGTCGCGCATCTGCGCAATCCCCTGTTCACGACCCTGCAGGGCTATCCCGACGGCGTGAACCTGATGGCGAACACCGTCATGCTCGGGCTCTCCGTCCCGCTCACCCCGGTCACCCTGCTGTTCGGGCCGAGCGTCACCTGGGCGCTGGTGCTCACGCTCGGGCTCGCCGCGACCGCGACCGCCTGGTACTGGCTGATCGCGCGGCGGCTGGTGCGCAACCGGTGGGCGGCCGCGCTCGGCGGAGCCTTCGCCGCCTTCGCGCCGCCGATGATCTCGCACGGCAACGCCCACCCCAACTTCCTTGTGCTGTTCATGATCCCGGTGATCATCGACCGGGCGCTGCGGCTGTGCGAGGCCGGGCGCGGGGGGCGCACTGTCGTGCGCGACGGGGTGCTGCTCGGCCTGTTCGCGACGTACCAGATCTTCCTCGGCGAGGAACCGTTGCTGCTCGCGGCGATGGGCATGCTGCTCTTCGCGCTCTCGTACGCGCTCGCGCGCCCCGATGTGGCACGGGCGGCCTGGCGGCCGCTGCTGCGCGGGCTCGGTGTCGCGGCCGTGGTCTGTCTGCCGCTGGTCGCCTTCCCGCTGGGCTGGCAGTTCTTCGGCCCGCAGAGCTACAAGAGCGTGCTGCACGGCGACAACATGGGCAACAGCCCCCTCGCCTTCCTGGAGTTCGCGGGCCGCTCGCTCGCGGGCTCCGACGAGGGCGCGGACCCGCTCGCGTTCAACCGCACCGAGCAGAACGCCTTCTACGGCTGGCCGCTGATCGCGCTGGCCGCGGCGATCGTGGTGCGGCTGTGGCGGTCGGCCCTGGTCAAGGCGCTGGCGTTCACCGCGCTCGCGGCGGCGCTCCTCTCGCTCGGCCCGAAGTTCCGTATCCCGTACACGGACACCGTGCTGACGGGACCGTGGCGGGCGCTGGCCCATCAGCCGCTCTTCGAGTCGGTCATCGAGTCGCGGGTGGCGATGATCTGCGCGCCGGTGCTCGGCGTGCTGCTCGCGCTGGCGGCGGACCGGCTGCTGCTCACACGGCGGCGCGTGAACCAGGTGGTGGGCCTCGCGGCGGTGGCCGCGGCCGTGCTGCCGGTGCTGCCGACGCCCTATCCGGTACGGGAACGGTCGGAGGTCCCCGCCTTCGTCACGGAGGGGATGTACCGCGGTTACCTCGCCGAGGGCGAGTCCGTGGTCACGGTGCCGCTGCCGTATCCGGGCAGCGCGGAGGCCCTGCACTGGCAGTCGTCCACGGGGCTCGGCTTCCCGGTCGCCGGCGGCTATTTCAACGGCCCGTGGGGTCCGGAGCGCATGGGCATCTACGGCGCGACCCCCCGCCACACCTCCAACCTCCTCAACGATGTCCGCAACAGCGGACGCGTCCCGGTGATCGGCCCGAACTGGCAGGCGCAGGCGCGGTCCGACCTCGCGGCGTGGAAGGCGGGCGTGGTGGTGCTGGCACCGCAGTACAACGACCGGGCGCTGTATACGACCGTGGAGAAACTGCTCGGGCGGCCGGGTAAGCCGGTGGGCGGTGTGTGGGTATGGGATGTAGGAGAGCCGAGGAGTTCCGGTTGAACGGGCAGGTGCGCGGGCCGTCGCGGGGACAACTGCGACAGGTGCGCGGGCTGTCGCGGGGACAGTTGCGCCGGCAGTTGACCCGCCCCCTTCGCCGAATGTATCCGTGGCACTACGCTGTCCCGACCATCGCGCGACCCTCGCGCCGACCGTGCCCGATCCTGTTGGAGAGCGAGCCTTCCCTTGGCCTGTGACCTGTGGCTGGTCCCCCTCGTCGATGTGCTGTGCCACAGCCCCGACAACCCCTTCGCCGAAGAGATCGCGTCCTACGACAAGGCCCTCACCGATGCCGGCCTGCCCACGGTCCCCGTCTTCGCCTACATGCCGGGCCTCTCGGGCGATGTGGCGCCGGTCGCGGGCTTCGACTACGACGCGCTGCACTTCCTGCGCCGCGCGTATCTGCTGCAGCTGTGCGGGCTCGCGGTGACGCCGGTGGACGAACTGGGCGGTGACTACGAGCAGTTGCTGGAGATGTTCGACACGACCGCGCAGGGGTCGCACCTGGTCTGGCACTACGACCACGCCGGGGCGTACGTCCCGGTGGACTTCGGCTCGCCGCTGTCGAACGACGAACTGCTCGCGGGCGGCGGCCCGTTGGGCTCCACGCAGGGCCTGCTGCGGGAGCTGGAGTTCGTGGCGCCGGCGATCGGCATCGACGCGGCGAACCCGCCGGAGGCGCCGCGTCCGCCGGACCGTCCCACCTCGCTGGAGGAGCCGGCCGGCCCGATTCCGTACGACGAGAGCCCCTTCGCGCGGGAGCGGCATGTGTGGCTGGGGCTGCACGCGGCGGCGACGCGGAGCCTTGGCCAGGGCTCAATGATCATTTTCAGCTGACGCACATCCACTGAACGCGCGGCCTTAAACTCCGCGACATCTCGGTCCGGTAGGACCGGGGCATGTCACAGACGAGTACCCCGGCACAGTCCCCCGCGGCGGCGACCGCGGGGGAAGGCGCGGACGAGCTACTGCCCAGGCCGACGCGATTCGCGGACGTCAAGGGATGGTTCTGGCCCGCCGATCAACTGCTCTTCGACTGGTTCCTGAGCTACCAGCGGGACACCGATCCGGAGGGCCGAGGTGACCTGCTCGAGCTCGGCGCGTACCTGGGCAAGAGCGCGATCTTCACGGGCGTGTATCTGCGGGACGGGGAGGAGTTCACGGTCTGCGACCTGTGGGACTCCCCGGCGCCGGACGACTCCAACAGCGCGGAGATGGACCGCTCGTACTCGACGCTCACGCGCCGCGCGTTCGAGGCGAACTATCTGTCGTTCCACGACGAGCTGCCGACGATGGTGCAGGCGCCGACCTCGGTGATCACCTCCCGGGTCCGCCCGCACAGCTGCCGCTTCGTCCACGTGGACGCGTCGCACCTGTACGAGCACGTGCACGGCGACATCGAGGCGGCGCAGGAGCTGCTGCAGCCGGAGGGCATCGTGTCCTTCGACGACTTCCGCGCGGAGCACTGCCCGGGTGTTTCGGCGGCGGTGTGGGGCGCGGTGGCCACGACGGGCCTGAAGCCGATCGTCATCACGGGCACGAAGCTGTACGGGACGTGGGGCGACCCGGCGCCGGCGCGGGAGGCGCTGCTGGGGTGGCTGGAGAAGCGGGAGGATCTCTGGCACGGGGTGGAGGAGGTGGCGGGTCTGCCGCTGATCCGTATCAAGGGCACGAAGGCGAAGGTGCCGGCGCATCCGGCTTCGCGGCACGAGCCGGAGGCGCAGCCGGAGCCGGACCCGGAGCCGCGGGTGGTGCCGGCGTCGGCACCGGCCGCCCCGCCGCGGCCGCGCCGCCGGTCGCGCACGCGGCGGCTGGCGAAGGACCTGCTGCCGCCGATCGTGGCGCGGGCGATTGTGCGCCGCCGGACGGCCTGACTTTCGGGGCTCCGCCCCGGACACGGCCGAAGGCCGTACGGGGGCCTGGGGGCGCAGCCCCCGGTCAGCGGGCCCCCACCTCAGCGCGGCGGCTCCGGTGGGCGTTGGCGGGGCATGTTCGGGCGTGTGCCCGGCGGCAGCGGGGCCCGTCCCGCCGCCCCGCCCGGCTCCGGGCGGGGCGCCGCCACCCGGCCCCGCCCCGCCCACCGCGCCCCCGACGCCGAAGGCCCCGCGCGGAACTCCACCATCCAGTCCGCCGTCTCCGACCGCATCAGCTCCGTGAGGTCCTCCGAGAACCGCCGCAGCACCCCCAGGCAACGCTCCGCCGCCTCGCTCGCCGTGCCCTCCGTCGGGCCCAGCACCTCTCGTACGCTCTCCGACGCCCAGTCGAACTGCAGCGCCTGCAGCCTGCGCTGCACCGCCTGTGCCGTCGCGACGTTCCTTATCCAGCCCGAGGTCAGCCCGAAATACCGGTCGCAGGCCAGGCACGCCGCCGCCAGCAGCAGCGACAGATACCCCCACCCCGCCGTCCGGTCCAGCGCGCCCGTCAGGTCGAGGAGGGTGAGGGCCGCCCCGGCGATCACCCCCAGCGCCGTACCGACGCGCAGCACCCGCGCCAGGCGCCGCTTCCCCACGCGGTCCGCCAGGTACCACTCCGCGGTACGCAGCCCGCTCGCCTCGACCCACCTGTACAGCTCGTCGAGGCGGTCCGCGGGCTCTCCCCAGTCGCCGAGCGGAAACGGCCTTCCGGTCAGGTCACCGTGCGGCGCCTCGCCCCGCTCCTCCCGGGCCGGCCCCCCGGGCTGCATCTCCGGCTGGCTCACCGGGGCACTCCTCTACGACGTGACAACTGACGTGACAACTGGCGTGGCAACTGCGTGGCAACCGACCTGGCAACTGACGTGACAGCTGGCGTGACACTGCGTGACATGCGGTGCGCGCGTGCAGCGGGTGTACCGCGTGCATCCTGATGCCCATGCCCTTCCTACCGCCGGAGGGTGGGCTGTGCTCCGGAAATCCGGGTATTTCCGCCCGTAAGAGGCTCTTGATCAGGTAGGGGTGTTCCGGCCCACTCACTCGAAAGAGTTGGTCATCGCCGGGTGGGGCGTGGCGCCCGGTGACCACGTAGGCTCGGCATACCGAACAACCGTCGTCGAAATGCTGGAGTGACCGTGATTCCCGGTGGTGGCCAGCCCAATATGCAGCAGCTTCTGCAGCAGGCCCAGAAGATGCAGCAGGATCTCGCACAGGCCCAGGAAGAACTGGCACAGACCGCGGTCGAGGGCCAAGCGGGCGGCGGCCTGGTGAAGGCCACCGTCACCGGCTCCGGGGAGCTGCGTGGGCTCGTCATCGACCCCAAGGCCGTCGACCCCGAGGACACCGAGACCCTCGCGGACCTCGTCGTCGCCGCCGTCCAGGCCGCGACCGAGAACGCACAGCAGTTGCAGCAGGAGAAGCTGGGTCCGCTCGCCCAGGGCCTGGGCGGCATGCCGGGCCTGCCCTTCTAAGGCTGCGGCGCACCAACTACCGTAAGCACCACAGCACTCCAGGAGAGGCGTTCCGTTGTACGAAGGCGTGGTTCAGGACCTCATCGACGAACTGGGCAGGCTGCCCGGCGTCGGTCCCAAGAGCGCGCAGCGGATCGCCTTCCACATCCTCCAGGCCGAGCCCACCGACGTCCGCCGCCTCGCGCACGCCCTCCTCGAGGCCAAGGACAAGGTCCGCTTCTGCGCGGTGTGCGGCAATGTCGCGCAGCAGGAGCAGTGCGGAATCTGCCGTGATCCACGCCGTGACCAGTCGGTCATCTGCGTGGTGGAGGAGTCGAAGGACGTCGTGGCCATCGAGCGGACCCGTGAGTTCCGGGGCCGCTATCACGTACTCGGCGGGGCCATCAGCCCCATCGAGGGCGTCGGCCCCGACGACCTGCGGATTCGTGAGCTGCTCGCCAGGCTCGCCGACGGCTCGATCACCGAGCTGATCCTGGCCACGGATCCCAATCTTGAGGGCGAGGCCACCGCCACGTACCTGGCACGCATGGTCAAGCCGATGGGACTGAAGGTCACACGGCTGGCCAGCGGTCTCCCTGTGGGGGGAGACTTGGAATACGCCGACGAGGTCACGCTGGGGCGTGCCTTCGAGGGGAGACGACTTCTCGATGTCTGACGCCAACCTGCACGCCGTAAGCCAGGATCCGGACAGCTTCGCGGTCCAGATCGCCGACTCGATCGAGTCCTTCATCGTGGCGACCACGGAAGTCGCGAAGGGCGACGAGCCCGACAGCGCTGTGCCGTTCCTGCTCCTGGAGATCTCTCAACTCCTGCTCACCGGCGGTCGGCTGGGCGCACACGAGGACATCATCCCGGACGAGCGGTACGAACCGGACACCGGTCCGGACCTGGACGTCGACGATCTGCGCGAGCGCTTCGCGGTGCTCCTCGACCCGGTGGACATCTTCTCCGAGGTCTTCGACCCGTACGAGCCGCGCAAGCTGCCGGTCGCCTCCCGGATCTCCGACAACCTCGCGGACATCGTCACCGACCTGCGCCACGGCCTGGCCCACTACCGGTCGGGCCGCACCAGCGAGGCGCTGTGGTGGTGGCAGTTCTCGTACTTCTCCAACTGGGGCCCGACCGCGTCCGCGACGCTGCGCGCCCTGCAGTCCCTGGTCGCCCATGTCCGCCTCGACCAGCCGCTGCAGGAGCTGGAGGGCCTGGACACGGACGAGGACATCACCGAGGACGCGCTGGCCGAGGAGGCCGGCAAGGTCATGGCGGAGGAGATCGCCGGCCCGCTGGGCCTGCGTACGGCCACCTGAGCTTCTCCGCGCCGGGCCGCGCCCGGGGTACGAAGCGCAACGTGAGCCAGGAGCTGCCCCTGGCCCGCCACGGGTGTCCTGGGGCTGGACTTAGTCCAGCGCTTGGTCCACCCAGCGACAGTCCCTGTGATGCAGCCGTGGAAGCAGCCCGTCAGTACAGCGTGCACGAGGCCAAGACGCATTTCTCGCGCATCCTGGAGCAGGTGGCAACCGGCGAGGAAGTCGTCATCAGCAAGGCGGGAGAGCCGGTCGCCAAGGTCGTGCCGCTGCGCCCCAAGGTGATGCGTACAGGCAGGGGCTCGCTTCGGGGTCGGATCCACATTCCCGATGACTTCGGCAAGCTGCCCGACGACATCGCCGGCGCCTTCGGGATGCGCTGATGCGACTCTTGCTCGACACCCATGTGATCTTGCGCAGGGAGACAAGCCCGTCGGCGGCAGGCCTGGGCGAGAGCCGACCCAACGTCCCAGGTCGGCCCGGAGCTTGAGCCTCGGGCCCCGAGCCCTCTTTCCAAGGAATGGGTGGGTTGAATTGAACCCACCGCCCACCCCTGTAGGCGAGTTGATGCCACATCACCCGCACAGGTGACATTGTGTGATCAGCTTGCATCGGAACGTAATTACGGCCTACGTTCGCGGCAAAGAAACGGCCCCGGCCGGTGCTAGCAACACCAGGTCGGGGCCTCACCTACGGATCGAAGAGGACTCGATCGTGGCTTACGCACACACTAGCCCTGCCCTGCCTGTGTCCGCACACCCCATGGCCAATCCGGGGTACGGAAAGCGCCTCACGGCTGACGAAAACCCGCGCGGAGAGGCGGACTTCGCACACCTGCCCCCGCGGGCGGCGGAACTCGCATCGCTCATCGACCGGCTGCCCGAGGGCTCCGCGATGGGCTACAAAGTTCTCGCCGCCACACACCCCGTCCACGGCCAACAGGCCTGCCGCAGCGCCCTCAGGGAGCTCACGGACGCCGGACACCTGCGGCTGGTCAAGGAGCACCTGACGTTGGAGGACTCCTCGAAGCGCTGGGTAACGAGGACGTACTGGTCCCGTATCCGCAGGTCGGACGCATGGTGGGCGGAGTTCGTCCGTCGGGTGCACGGGGTCGACGTCACGGTGCTGGGCCGGGCGGGCCTGGCCCGCGTAGGCGAAGCAGACGAGGCAGACGAACCGGCACCCGCCCCCGCGCCCTCCTCGTCGGAGGCGTACGGCGTACTCGCCCGGCTCGGCCGCACCGAACCCCGTATGACCCTGTCCGCCGCCGACTGCGCCGCACTCGAACCGCTGGCCGCCGAGTGGCTGGCGCGTGGGGCAACCCACAACCACCTCACCCAGGCGTTGACCGCGGGACTGCCGTCACCCGTACACAGCCCGGCTGCCATCGCCCGTACCCGACTGGAGAACAAGATGCCACCCACGTCCACGACCGGCACCGTCCGCGCCCGCGTCAACAAGATCGTGATGATGTGCGGGGGCTGCGAGGCCGACGAGACGACCACGAAGCTGACGAACGGCCTGTGCGCTGCCTGCCGCGAAGAGCTGGACCGGGAACCCGAGAGCGACGACACCTGGCCCCCCGTCGGCTACATCCCAGACACCTTCCGCGCGGACCCGGTCGAGTGCGTCGTGAACCACCACTTCCGCGCTGACGAGGCCCGCATCGCGGCCGGGCTCCCGCCACGAGGCCGGGGCTGAGATGAGCGGGACGGATGAGGTCGCCTTCCTGTCCCTGCCGCTTGACGCCGACCTCGAGGAGCCGACGGCGGCGCGGCCGTCGATCTCCGGGTTCCCGTTCGGCAGGTCGTACGGGCCCCGTGGCCGGCAGTCGGGCCGCATGTGTGAGCCACCCCACTTTCCGCGTGCCCCGCACCTCAGCGGGCAGGTGAAGCCCAAGAGCGGGCACGGCCGCCCGGTGATCACGGAGTGAGCGGGACATCTCACAATGTGGTATCAGTCGGGCGGAACCGGCCCGCTCGTTAGACTGAGCCGACCGCAGTAATGACTGCCGTAATGGATTTGAGCGAGGAGCGCACGTGGGCCTTGTCGTGCAGAAGTACGGAGGCTCCTCCGTTGCCGATGCCGAAGGCATCAAGCGCGTCGCCAAGCGGATCGTCGATGCCAAGAAGAACGGCCACCAAGTGGTCGTCGTGGTATCCGCGATGGGCGACACGACGGACGAGCTGATCGATCTCGCCGAGCAGGTATCCCCGATCCCTGCCGGGCGTGAGTTCGACATGCTGCTGACCGCGGGAGAGCGGATCTCCATGGCCCTGCTGGCGATGGCGATCAAGAACCTGGGCCACGAGGCCCAGTCGTTCACCGGCAGCCAGGCAGGCGTCATCACCGACTCGGTCCACAACAAAGCGCGCATCATCGATGTGACGCCGGGCCGGATCCGTACAGCGCTCGACGAGGGCAATATCGCCATCGTCGCCGGCTTCCAGGGTGTGTCCCAGGACAAGAAGGACATCACCACCCTCGGCCGCGGCGGCTCCGACACCACCGCCGTCGCCCTCGCCGCCGCGCTGGACGCCGAGGTCTGTGAGATCTACACCGACGTCGACGGCGTCTTCACCGCCGACCCGCGGGTCGTCACGAAGGCCCAGAAGATCGACTGGATCTCCTTCGAGGACATGCTGGAGCTCGCCGCCTCCGGCTCCAAGGTGCTGCTGCACCGCTGCGTCGAGTACGCACGCCGATACAACATCCCGATCCACGTCCGCTCGTCCTTCTCCGGGCTGCGCGGCACCTGGGTCAGCAACGAGCCGCAAGGGGACCAGCAGGTGGAGCACGCCATCATCTCCGGAGTCGCCCACGACGTCTCCGAGGCCAAGGTCACGGTCGTCGGAGTGCCGGACAAGCCGGGCGAGGCCGCGGCCATCTTCCGTGCGATCGCGGACGCCGAGATCAACATCGACATGATCGTGCAGAACGTCTCGGCGGCGACCACCGCGCTGACGGACATCTCCTTCACCCTCCCCAAGGCCGAGGGCCGCAAGGCCATCGACGCCCTGGAGAAGGCGAAGGCCGCCGTCGGCTTCGAATCGCTGCGCTACGACGACCAGATCGGCAAGATCTCGCTCGTCGGCGCCGGGATGAAGACCAACCCCGGGGTCACGGCCTCCTTCTTCGAGGCGCTCTCCGACGCGGGCGTGAACATCGAGCTGATCTCCACCTCGGAGATCCGTATCTCGGTGGTCACCCGTGCCGACGACGTCAACGAGGCCGTGCGCGCCGTTCACACCGCCTTCGGTCTCGACTCCGACTCCGACGAGGCGGTCGTCTACGGGGGCACCGGGCGATGACCCGCAAGCCGGCACTCGCGGTCGTCGGAGCGACCGGAGCCGTCGGCGCTGTGATGCTCCAGATCCTGTCGCAGCACGCCGACGTCTGGGGCGACATACGACTCGTCGCCTCGCGGCGCTCGGCCGGCCGCAAGCTGGCCGTGCGCGGCGAGGAGACCGAGGTCGTCGCGCTGAGCGAGGACGCCCTGACGGGTGTCGACGTCGCGCTCTTCCTCGTACCGGACGAGGTGTCCGCGCGCTGGGCGCCGATCGCCGCCGCCAAGGGCGCGGTGGTCGTGGACAATTCGGCCGCTTTCCGGATGGATCCGGAGGTGCCGCTGGTGGTGCCCGAGGTCAATCCGCATGCCGTACGGGTCCGTCCGCGCGGCATCGTCGCGAGCCCCCACTGCACGACGCTCGCCATGCTCCCGGCCGTTGGCGCCCTGCACGCCGAGTTCGGGCTGCGCGAACTGGTCGTCTCCTCCTACCAGGCCGTCAGCGGCGCGGGCCGCGACGCCGTCGCACTGCTGCGCGCGCAGCTGTCCGTGGTCGCCGGTACGGAACTGGGCGCGGGCCCCGGAGACGTACGCCGTGCCGTGGGTGACGATCTCGGGCCCTTCGCGGCACCGCTCGCGCTCAATGTCGTGCCCTGGTCCGGCACGCTCGAGGAGGGCGGCTGGTCCTCCGAGGAGCTCGGGCTGCGGGCCGAGACACGCAAGATCCTGGGTCTGCCGGGGCTGCGGGTGGCGGCGACGTTCGTCCGCGTACCGGTGATCACCACGCACTCGCTCGCGGTGCACGCGCGCTTCGAGAACGAGGTCACGGTGGAGCGGGCGCACGAGATCCTGGCGACCTCGCCCGGGGTGGTGCTCTACGACGATCCCGAGGCGGGCGACTTCCCGACGCCGGCCGATGTGGTGGGGACGGATCCGACGTGGGTGGGGCGCGTGCGGCGGGCGCCGGACGACGAGTGTGCGCTGGACCTGTTCGTCTGCGGCGACAATCTGCGCAAGGGGGCGGCGCTGAACTCGGCGCAGATCGCGGAGGCGGTTGCCCTCGAGATCGGGCCGGGCGCCGGGGACCGGCGGGGGCTCGGGTCGGGGCAGGGGCCGGGGTCCGCTTAACTCGTGGTGGGGTAAACGGAGGACTTTGTAGGATCTGTGTACGCCCTGTGAGCAAGTCGAATGTCTGTACCACTTGAACTGGGGTGCAAGGATGTTCGACGATTCGCTTCCCCCTTGCTGCAACCGGTAGTTGGGCGGGAAGCGTCTTTGCGGTCGCCCCTTCGCGGTGCCGTGAAGAATGGGGCATTGGGGAAGAGCGGGTACGCATGAGGGCATTTGGTTCACCGTCAAGAACGGTGGCGTACGCGTACAACCCTGACGGGGGGAAGCGTGTCCAACAGGCGTGGCAGAGGTTCTCGACATCGCAGGGGTGCTCCCGGTCCGCGGCGCAACAGTGCGCCCGCTCCGCAGACCCCGCCCGTCCGGCGGCATGCCGGTGATCGCCCCTATGCCCGCGCCCCGCACCACCCGCATACCGTCCCGGCGCGAGGGCGCTGAGGGCACCATGGCTGCGGGCACCACAGTCGATCACCTTACCGAGACCTACCGCGCCCACTACCGGTCGCTGCTGGGTCTCGCCGCCCTGCTGCTGGACGACACCGCCTCCTGCGAGGACGTCGTCCAGGAGGCGTTCATACGCGTCCACTCGGCGCGCAACCGGGTGCGGGACCCCGAGAAGACCCTGGCGTATCTGCGCCAGACCGTGGTCAACCTCTCCCGCTCCGCGCTGCGTCGCCGCATCCTCGGGCTGAAGCTGCTCTCCAAGCCGATGCCGGACATGGCGAGCGCCGAGGAGGGGGCCTATGACCAGCTGGAGCGGGACGCGCTGATCAAGGCGATGCGCGGGCTGCAACGGCGCCAGCGCGAAGTGCTGGTGCTGCGGTACTTCGCCGACATGACCGAGGCTCAAGTCGCCGGGACGCTGGGCATATCGCTCGGCTCGGTGAAGGCGTACGGCTCGCGGGGCATCGCGGCGCTGCGCGTCGCCATGGAGGCCAACGCATGAGCGGGCACAGGCACAGGTTTGAGCGGTACGGGCCGGACGGGCCGTTTGACGACCGGACTGGAAACGGAATTGTGAACAACGGGCCGGAAAATGAGCTGGGCGGCCTCGGGCAGGAGCCCGATCAGGGACCTGGTCAGGGACTCGGGCAGGGACTCGAGCAGGGACTCGGGCAGGGATGTGCCGGGGACGAAGTGGCGCTGCGCCGGTTGCTGCAAGGCGCCGTGCAGGACCTCGAGCCCTCCGACGGCGCCCTCGACCATCTGCGAAGGGCGGTGCCCGCGCGGCGCGCCCGCAAAAGGCAGGCACTTGTCGGTGTGGCCGCCGCGGCGCTGCTGATCGGCACCGCGGTCCCGGCCTTCGTCCATGTGGCGAACTCCGGGAGCGGCGACGACGCCCGCCCCGTCAACGCCGGACACGGCGAAGAGGCGCAGGGCGGCACCGGGGCCGAGACGGGCGCGGCGGGCGGCGACAAGGGGACGGACAATCCGTCCGCCGGCGGCGAGGGCACCGAGCAGGACTCGGGCGCCGCGAGCCGGTCGCCGGGCGACCAGCTCGGCGACGGAACGTCGGACGGCACAACGGGCGGCGTGGCCAACCCGACGGGCAGCGTGGCCGCGACCTCGCCGGTATGTGACGCGAGCCAGCTCGGTGTGAGCTCGGCCCAGGCGGCCAAGCCGGATGCCGACGGCAAGGTGTACGGCACCTTCCGCATCGCCAATGTCTCCAAGAACGACTGCGCGGTGAGCGGTTCGGGCTCGGTCGGCTTCCAGACGATGGGCGCTGCCGACCCCGCCAAGATCACGGTGGTCGCGCACACGGCGGGCGACGCGGCGAGCGGACTGCCCGACCCCTCGCAGGAGGCGGGCGCGGTGCTGCTGAAGCCGGACACGGCGTACGAGGTCCGGTTCGCCTGGGTGCCGACGGACAGCTGCCCGACCACCGGTACCTCGCCGGACCCCACGCCCTCGGAGGGCGGTTCGTCGGGCGCGAGCAATGGCACGGGCACGGCGGAGAACACCGAGACGCAGCTGGTCACCGAGGACGGTGGCGGGACGACGGACGGCAGCGTCGCGGTGACGCACACGGCGGAGCCGGGGGCGCCGAGTGCGGAGACGACGATCCCGAACGCATGCGCGGGGACGATTTACCGGACGGGTGTGCTGAGCGCGCAGTGAGCGGTGCGGGTGGCCCAGGGCGGGTGCGCCTGCGGCGGGCCCACGCGGCGGAGCCGCATTTCGGATGCAGCCCCTACCCGCCGCTTCCCGAACCGGGGCAAGCCCCGGACCCCGTACGGCCTTCGGCCGTGTCCTCAATCGCCGGACGGGCTCGATAAGCCTCGCCGACCCGTTACGCGGGGTCCAGGCCCAGTGCGACGTCCCGCGCCGCTTCCGTCTCGCGGCGCAGCAGGCGGAACCACATGAACAGTACGAAGCCCGCGAAGACGAACCACTCCCCGGTGTAGCCCAGGTTCTGGAACGCCTTGAGGTCCAGGCCGCTGCCCGCCGGGGCCGTCGCCGGCACCGGCTTCAGGCCGCTGTCCGCGTCCGACAGGGTGACCCACGCGTCGTACACATCGTCCGGCACGAGGTTCACCAGCGACGCCGCGCTGATCATCCCGAGCTGACCGTTCGGGAGCCCGCCGGCCGCGTGGACCCCGTCGGTGCCCGAGGTCTCGGAGGCCTGCAGGGCGCCGGTGACCGTGACCGGCCCGGCCGGAGCAGCCGGGACCCGGTCGCCCTCGGCCAGCCAGCCGCGGACCACCGGCAGTGTCCGGCCGCCGTCGGTCTTGAGCATCGTCAGCACATAGGCGCCGCGCTTCTCGTCCAACTGCCGGTCCGGGACCAGGAATTGCCTGCCGTACTGCCCGGTCGCCATGGCCTGCCGTCCCGAGGTCTCCGAGTCGACGGGCAGCAGCTCGTCGAGCGGCGCGGCCTTCTGCTCACCCGGGTCGGGCTTCTGCTGGGCCTCCTGGTGTGTGTCGACACGGTCCTCGAACTTGCCGAGCTGCCAGGAGCCCATGAAGACACAGAAGGGGATCGCCAGCACGACGAAGATATTGATCCCCCACCAGCGGGGTGTCAGCAGGAACCGGTACACACCCCCACGGTACGGAACGGTCCCGCGATCTCTCGGCCCGCCCCCCTGGCTCCGCTCCCTATCCCAGGCTCGGCCCCTCACCCAGGTGCGCGGTGGCGAAGGTGATCTCCAGCCGCACCTGCTTGATCCGCTCCTCCACCACCAGCGAGCCGTGCCCCGCGTCGTACCGGTACACCTCGTGCACCGCGCCGCGCGCCGCCAGTCGGTCCACATAGTTCTCGACCTGGCGGATCGGGCAGCGCGGGTCGTTGACGCCGGCCGAGATGTAGACCGGAGCCCGCACGGCGTCCACGTACGTCAGCGGGGACGAGGCCTCGAAGCGCTCCGGGACCTCCTCCGGGGTGCCGCCGAGCAGCGTGCGGTCCATCGCCTTCAGGGCCTCCATCTCGTCGTGGTACGCCGTGACGTAGTCCGCGACCGGCACCGCGGCCAGCCCCAGCGCCCACGCCTCGGGCTGCGTGCCGAGGCCGAGCAGGGTCAGATACCCGCCCCACGAGCCGCCCGCCAGAACCAGCTTCGCCGGGTCCGCAAGGCCCGACGTCACCGCCCACTCGCGGACCGCCGCGATGTCCTCCAGCTCGATCAGGCCGACCCGGTGCTTGAGTGCGTCCGTCCACTCCCGCCCGTACCCCGTCGAACCACGGTAATTGACCCGTACGACCGCGTACCCATGGTCGATCCACGCAGCCGGGCCCGCCGCGAAGGCGTCGCTGTCGTGCCAGGTCGGGCCGCCATGGATCTCGAACACGGTCGGCAGCGGGCCGCTCGCGCCCGCCGGCTTCTGCACCAGCGCATGGATACGGCCCCCGGGTCCCGCCACCCAGGCGTCCTCCACCGCCACCGACCCCGGCGCCTTCATCCCCGGCGGATCGAGCACGACGCCGCCGGCCGTCGAGCGCACCCGCGGCGGCTGCGCCGCGGACGACCACAGATACTCCACCGCACCGTCCGGCCGGGCCGTCGCGCCCGAGACGGAACCTGTCGGCGTCTCGATCCGTACCAGCTCGCGCTTCGCCAGGTCGTACCGGAACAGCTCGCCCCGCGCCTCGAAGCTGTGCGCCACCAGCAGCCCGGAGCCGTCGGGATACCACTCGGCGTTCACATCGCCCGGCAGGTCGATCGCGAGATCGGTCTCCGTGCCCGAGGCGACGTCCCAGATCATCGGCTCCCAGCGGCCGCGCCGCTGATGCCCGATGAGCAGCCGGGTGTCCCCGTCCACCGGAGCGAAACCGAGGACCTCGAGGCCCAGCTCCTGCGTGCCGCCCTTCGTGTCGTCGAGGTCGGCCACCGGCTCGCCGTCGAGACGCACCACCCGCAGCGCCGAGTGCATCGCATCCCCGTGCTCGGTGTGCTCGACCGCTATCAGCGTCCCGTCGTGCGACAGATCGCCGACCCCGGCCGACTCCCGGTGCCGGTAGATCTCGACCGGCTCCGCGTCCGTCCGTACGACATGAATCGTCGTGCCGTCCTCGTCGGTCGACCGGCCGACCACCGAGGTGCCGTCCCGGCCGATCGCCAGGCCCGCCGGGTACGACGGCTCGAGTCCGGGCGCCGCGGGCTCGTCGTCCCCGCCGCCGAAGGGCTGCCGCATCCAGATCCCGAACTCGTCCCCGTCGGTGTCCGAGAACCACCAGATCGACGCGCCGTCGGGCGGGAGGACGCCGTCCGTCGTGCCGTTCGGCCGGTCCGTTGCCTGCCGCTGCTCGCCGGTCGCCCGGTCCCATGCGTACAGCTCGTACGTCCCCGTGGCGTTCGACACGAACAGCGAGCGGTCCGGCGCGTCCTCCGCCCAGTCGGGCAGGGAGACGCGCGGCGCCCGGAAGCGCTTCTCCCAGTCGGGCATGGCCGACAGGTCCGGCGTGGCGGGCTGCTCGGGCGCGCCGGGCTGCTCCGGCTTGGAGTCGGTGATCTCAGTCATGACCCCATTCTGCGTCGAACCGCCGACAATCCGTTCGCGTCGTCCGCAGCCTGTGGAAAACCTGCCTGCCCAGGCCCCATACCGTCCGAGCCCGATTGTCAGTGGCCGGGTGCACACTCGCCGTATGACCTCACCGACCTCAGCGACCGAGCTGCACACCACAGTTGAGACGTACTGGTCCTCGGCCGAATCCCGCGACTGGACGGGCTTCGCGGCGACCCTGGCCGAGGACGTGGTCTACGACCTGCCGCAGACCCGCGAGCGGATCCGCGGCAAGGAGGCGTACGTCCGGTTCAACAAGGAGTACCCGGGCGACTGGCACCTGCGCATCCAGCGGATCGTGGCCGACTCCGACCAGGCCGTCACCTGGATCCACTTCACCGTGGGCCTTGAAGAGATGTATGCGGTCACCTTCTTCACCGCCGACGAGGAAGGCCGGATCACGGCAATCACGGACTTCTGGCCCGAGGCGTACGAGCCCCCGGCGGGCCGTGAGCACCTGGTCGAGCGCTACTGAGCGTCCTGCGCTACTGGGTGTTCTGAGCCCTGGGCGCGCGCGGCTGCTCGACCCCGCTCGCGGGCGCCTGCCGCAGATGTACGGCGACGGCCGCCGCGTAGCCGGGGTCCGTGGGCAGATCGGCCAGCAACCAGTCGGCGCCGGCGGCCGGTTGGGCCCCGGCTCCCACATAGGTGTGGGACAGGTCTTCGTTCAGGCCGACTCCGGTCGCCTTCAGCAGGGCTTCCTTGCGGGTCCAGCAGCGGGCGAACGCGGCGGGGTGCTGCTCGGCGGGCGATGCCGCCAGTTCCGTGCGCTCCCTGGGGTGCAGCTGGGCGGCGACCTCGGTGATCATGCCGGGCTCGGGCACGGCCTCGACATCGACGCCGACGGGCACCGAAGCCAGGGCGATCAGCACCAGGCCGCTGGTGTGCGAGAGCGAGAAGTGCACGGCGTTGCCGGGGACGACGGGACGACCGTGCGGGCCGCCGCAGTGGGTGCACGGCCGGCGCGTCATGGTGACCGCTTCCGGCGCCTGGCCGAGCCGCTCGCCGAGCATCCGGCGCAGCGCGACATGCGCGACCGTGTAGGCGTCCCGGTCCACGGCCAGGCGGAAGGCTTCGAGGCGCACGGACTCCTCGGCGTCGAGGAGGTGCCGGTGTGCGGCGGCGTCCTCGGCGAGGTCGGGGACCCGGCCGGACCACAGCAGCTCCACGCCCGGCAGGGTGGTCGCCGGACCGGATCCGGCGGGTACGTCGGCCACCATGTCGTCCCGCATCTCGATCTCCACCCCTGTTGACGGCCGGCGAGCTCTCCCCCACCTGGACATATTCTGCCTCGGAGCCGTGATCACACCGCAAGATCAGACTAACGGCGCGGATCACTTCCTGGGCGTCGGCGCCCGCGGTGACCATGACGGGGGCGGGCGGCCTCGCAATGCGCCAAGGGCCCGACCCTCGCCGAGGATCGGGCCCTTGAGCTGCTGCACGCGGGATCAGATGTTGACGCCGAAGTCCTGCGCGATGCCGCGCAGACCGGAGGCGTAACCCTGACCGACGGCGCGGAACTTCCACTCCGCGGCATTGCGGTACAGCTCACCGAAGACCATCGCGGTCTCGGTCGAGGCGTCCTCGCTCAGGTCGTAGCGCGCGAGCTCGGCGCCGCCGGCCTGGTTGACGACGCGGATGAACGCGTTGCGCACCTGGCCGAAGGACTGCGAACGGCTCTCGCCCTCGTGGATCGAGACGGGGAACACGATCTTGTCGACCTCGGCAGGCACGCCCACCAGGCTGACCTTGATCTGCTCGTCGTCGCCCTCGCCCTCACCCGTGAGGTTGTCGCCGGTGTGCTCGACGGAGCCTTCCGGGCTCTTGAGGTTGTTGAAGAACACGAAGTGCTGGTCGGAGACGACCTTGCCGCTCGCATCGACCAGCAGGGCGCTGGCGTCGAGGTCGAAGTCGGTCCCGGTGGTGCTGCGTACATCCCAGCCCAGACCTACGACGACCGCGGTCAGGCCCGGGGCCTCCTTGCTGAGCGAGACGTTGCCGCCCTTGGAAAGGCTGACACCCATGGAAATCCCCTGCGCAATCCGGCGCGGGCCGCGCCTCTTGACGATTCCTTTGCCCACGGGGGCAACGAGTGACCCCGGGCTGTGGTTCCCCTATGTCATCAGGAACCCGACAAGGGCCTGGTCCCCGGTGAGGGCCAGGCCCCGACTCCGGGGCCGTTACAGCAGGATCCCCAGCAGCGATCCGACGGCGTCGAGGATGAAAGCGTCGACGCCGAGGATGAAAGACATGAGGCTGTCGGGGCTGAACGGGTCCAGGAGCATGAGCTTTCTCGATTCTGTGGGAGGGTGGAACCAGCCATTCCCGGAGAATCGCCTCTATAACGAGGCCAACCGGGGTGTTTCTCCCTGGGAGTCGGGGAGAAACGAAGCAGGGCCGGTTTCCCGCACGGGAAACCGGCCCTGACTCTTTTCCCGTCCGGATTCACCCTGGTTCGCCTGTGCCCCGTGCCCCGTGCCCTGTGCCCCCGTGCCCCGTGCGACGTCCCGGAAGACGCGGGAACTGGCCGTGCGGTCGTCCCGACTAACTGTCCGGGGGCCCAGAGGCGGGTTCCTCTTGGCAAACAGATCTCCGGGAGACTCCGATGCGTCCTCGCGTGTGGTGCGGTACCACGGCCATGCTGGCCCTGCTCGCGACAGGCTGCGGCAGCGGCGATGGCGACAACGGCGCCGCTGCCGGTGGCAAGGCGGCGGACCCGGGCAAGGCGGCGGACGGCACGTCGGCCTTCCCCGTCGAGGTGACGGACTGCAAGGGCGCGGTCACAACGTTCGACTCCGCGCCGAAGAAGATCGTCACCAGCAACGCCTCCAGCCTCGAACTGCTGCTGCGGCTCGGCGCGGGGGACAAGGCGATCGGCACCGGCTTCCCGCCCGGCAAGGGCACGCTGCCCGGTGATCTGGGCGCGCAGGCCCAGAAGGTCCCGGTGCTCGGGGAATCGGTGATCCCCAAGGAGAAGCTCCTCGGCTCCGGGGCCGACCTCTACATCGACACCTTCGCGTCGATGCAGAACATGGGCGGCGGGATGGGAGACGCCCCCACGGACGAGGAGTACAAGGCCGCCGGGATCAAGCACATCTTCCTCAAGTCCACGGCCTGCGCGGTGATGTCCAAGGAGCCGCTCAAGGACCTGTCCGGGGTCCAGGAGGACATCACCTCGCTCGGCACGCTCACCGGTACCGCCGCCAAGGCCGAGGAGATCGTCACCGGAATGAAGAAGACGGTGGCCGGTGTCCAGGAAGCGATCGGCGGTGTCGCCGAGGGCGAGCGGCCGACGTACTTCCTCTTCGACTACGACGCCGGCACCAAGCAGCCCATCGCCGTGTGCGACAAGCAGATCGCCAACGCGGTGATCACCCTGGGTGGCGGACGGAACATCTTCCGCGACTGCGAAGGGGACTTCAAGCCGGTCGGCTGGGAGGACGTGGTGAGCGCGAACCCGCAGTGGATCCAGCTCGCCGTCCGCGACCGGGGCAGCAAGGCCGCCAATGACAAGGCGTTCGGCGAGGCCCAGAAGTTCCTGGAGACCTACGCCGCGACCAAGGGACTCAAGGCCGTCAAGGACGGTCGTTTCCTGCGTATCGGCTCGGAGGAGACCACCATCGCGGGGGTGAGCAACGCCGACACCGTACGCGCGATCGCCGAGGCCCTGTATCCCGACCGGGTCAAGGCGGCGCAGTAGATGCCGGTACTGGCCGGGGTGAGCAAAAGGGTCAGCAGGAAGGCCGGCAGGACGGCCGGCAACAAGTCCGGCAAGAAGGCTGACGAGAGGGCCGGGAGGGCTTCTTCACAAGGGAGTCCGGAGCGCCGATCCGTCCCGGCGGGGGTGGTGGCCGTCGTCCTCGGGGCGGCCCTGCTGGTCGCACTGACCGCCGCCGTCTCATGGGGTTCCACCGACATCCCGCCCGGCCAGGTGTGGTCCGTCGTAGGGCGGCGGCTGGCCGGCGAGGCGCCGCGGCCGGGCACGAACGACCTGATCGTGTGGCAGTTGCGGGTGCCGCGCGCCCTCCTCGCCGCGATCGTCGGCGCGGGGCTCGGCCTCGTCGGTACGGCGGTACAGGCCCTCGTACGCAACCCACTCGCCGATCCCTATCTGCTGGGCATCTCCAATGGGGCCTCGCTCGGCGCCGTCGCCGCGATCGTGCTCGGCGCGGGAGCGGGGGGTGTGCTGGGCCTGGGGCTGTCCGGGGCGGCCTTCGCGGGGGCGCTGGCGACCTTCGGCCTGGTGTGGGCGATCGCCCGTCGCGGGGGCGGGTTCTCGCCGCTGCGGCTGGTGCTGGCCGGGGTCGGGATCGGGCAGTTCCTGTCCGGGTTCACCAGCTATCTCGTACTCCAGGCGGGAGACGAGCAGCAGACGCAGAGCGTCCTGTTCTGGCTCATGGGGAGTCTGAGTGGCGCGAGTTGGGATCTGCTGGCCGTGCCTGCCATCGCCGTACCGGCCGGACTGCTCCTTCTCCAGGCGCGGGCTCGCGCACTCAACGCCGTGATGATGGGCGACGAGACGGCGGCCGGTCTCGGCGTGGACGTGACGCGGCTGCGCCGGGAGCTGTTCGTGCTGACCAGCGTGCTGACCGGCATTCTGGTCGCGGTCTCCGGGGCGATCGCCTTCGTCGGTCTGATGGTCCCGCACGCCTGCCGTCTGATCGTCGGCGGCGATCACCGCAGGCTGCTGCCGGTCTCCGCCCTGTTCGGCGCGCTGCTGCTGGTGGTCGTGGACATCATCTGCCGTACGGCCATGGACAACCAGGAACTTCCTGTCGGTGTCGTCACGTCGCTGATCGGCGCGCCTGCGCTGCTGTATCTGCTGGACCGACGCTTGGGCAGCGGCAGTTGAGGCGCGACTCTTGAGGAGAGACCGTTGAGGAGCGAGCGTTGAGGATCGACATCGAGGACCTTCATGTCGCGTACGCGGGCCGCACAGTGGTCGCCGGGGTCCACCTGATCGCTGACGACGGTGAGATCGCGGGCCTGGTCGGGCCGAACGGCAGCGGCAAGTCGACCGTCCTGCGGACCGTGTACCGGCATTTGCGACCGGCGGCCGGCCGGGTGCTGCTCGCCGGGTCCGACATCCGGGAGCTGACGCCCGTACAGGCGGCGCGGCGGGTGGCCGCGCTGCCGCAGGAGCGCGGCGGGGACTTCGAGCTGACCGTGCGGGAGGTCGTCGCCATGGGGCGTACGCCTTACAAGCGGGCGTTCGCCGGGGAGGACCGGGGCGACCGGGAGATGGTGACGCAGGCGCTGGAACGGGTGGGGATGGCCGGGCAGGCGGGGCGCGGGTTCTCGGCGCTGTCGGGTGGCGAGCGCCAGCGGGTGCTGCTGGCTCGCGCGCTGGCGCAGGACCCGGACGTCCTCGTCCTGGACGAGCCGACGAACCACCTGGACGTGCAGCACCAGGTGGAGCTGCTGGCCCTGCTGCGGGCCCAGCGCCGTACGACTCTGATCTCGCTGCACGACCTCAACGCGGCGGCGTCGGTGTGCGACCGGCTGCATGTGCTGTACGAGGGCGCGGTGGTGGCATCGGGCGCGCCGCGCGAGGTGCTGACGCCTGGGCTGCTGGCGGAGGTGTTCGGGGTGCGGGCGGCGGTGGTGGAGCATCCGCTGACGGGGGATCCGCTGATCGCGTTCGACCACCGGGGTGGCGTGTTCGACGCCCGGGGTGGGGTGGGGTCGCCGGGTGCGGGTGCCGTTGCGCGGGCCGGTTCCCCTGCCCGCCCATTCCCGTAACCGGGGCGCTGCCCCGGACCCGCGCCTCAATCGCCGGCGGGGCTCAATTCGAGGTCGGGTCCGACTCGAAGTGGCTTGGGGCGCCGTCCCTCCGCACCAGCCGTCCCAGGCCCTCCGCCCTCGACCTCGGCATCAGTTCCCAGGAGCCGTCCCCCTGGCGCAGCGCCGACGCGTGCCATGGCGTCGTCCATACATCCCGGCTGTCCAGCAGCCGTATGCCGAACTTGGCGGCGCCCGCCGGCTGTGGGTGGATGGACAGCCGTACCGAGCGCGGGTGGTGGGCCGCGATGAGTTCGCCCCAGGCGCGGCTTCGCTGGATCACTCCGTACGCCCGGCGCCGGCACTCGCGCTGGAGCGCCGATCTGGTGCCGGGGAAGCCGGTCGCGTCGTCGACGAGGAAGCGCGTGATGCCCCGGTAGAGCCGCAGGGTGTGCTCGTCGGCGTGGACCTCGGCGCGCAGGGCGTCGAGGGTGGGCGCGTACTCCTCATGGACCCGCGCCCGCTTCACGTCGTACGGCAGATCGCCGAGTACGTCGCGGAGGTCGAAGGTGCCCAGCCGGTCCAGCTCCTCGCGGCGGATCATCGCGCTCAGGGCGTCGGAGTAGGCGTCGATGTGCTCATCCGGTACGCCGATGAGGTCGCCGAAGACATGTCCGTCGGAGCAGATGACGAGGCGTGCGCCGGGTGCGTGGACCTTCTGGATCTCGGCGCACAGGGCGTCGAGAAAGGTGAGGGAGAGGCGTTCGCCCTCGTCGGGGAGGTGGCCGAGAACCTTGGCGGGGTTGGGTGACTTGCACGGGAAGCCGGGCAGCGTGAGGACGATGGGTTCGTCGTGGGCCACGAAGGCGGCGAGCCGGCGCAGTTGGTGGGGGAAGGCGGAGGCGGGGGCGGCCGCGTTCGGTTCGGAGGCACGGCGGTGGGGAAGCAGGAGTTCCAGGATCGCACCGCAGGTGCGGGCCACGGACGGCGTCGGGGCAGGGGATGGGGCAGTGATCCGGGCGTCGGCGGTCGGCATACGGTTCTCCACTGAGGCAAGGCGGCAAGGCATGACGGCGTGGCGGCATGACGGCGTGGCGGCATGGCGCCGTGGCGGTTGACGCCGGGCGCCCACGGGGTGGTCTTCGGTCAGTCGCGCCTGTCGTAGGCGACGGGCAGTTGGTTGACGCCCCGCGCGAGGACCGCGGGGATCCACTCGATCTCCTCGTCGGGTACGGCGAGGCGCAGGCCCGGCAGCCGGGAGATCAAGGTCCCGAGTGCGACCTGGAGTTCCGCGCGTGCCAGCGCCGCACCCGGGCAGAAGTGGATGCCGTGGCCGAAGGAGAGGTGCGGATTGGGGCTGCGGTCGAAGTCGAGGGCGTCCGGGTCGTCGAAGCGTTCGGGGTCGCGGTTGGCGGCGCACAGCGAGACGATCACCGAGTCGCCGGCCGGGATGCGGGTGCCGTGCAGCTCGGTGTCCTCGGCGAAGAACCGCCAGGTGGTGAGCTCGAAGGCGCCGTCGTAGCGGAGGAGTTCCTCCACAGCCTGTGGAAGCAATTCCGGCTCGGCGCGGAGCCGTTCGAGGTGTCCGGGGTGGCGCACCAGGGCCATCAGGGCGGTGGTGATCTGGTTGGTGACCGGCTCCTGCCCGGCGACGAGGAGCTGGAAGATCATGGAGTCCAGCTCCTCCTGGCCGAGTTCACCGGTGTCGCGGGCGGTGACGAGTCGGCCGAGGAGGTCGTCCTGCGGGTGCTGCCGTTTGTGGGTGACGACTTCGGCGATGTACGTCTGGAGGCCGCGCAACCGGGCCTCGTACCGCGGCCGTCCGGGGTCCGTCGGGCCGACCGGCTGGACGACCTTGCCCCAGTCGCGGTCGAAGCGGTCGGCGAGTTCGGCCGGCAGTCCGATGACCTCGGCGAGGACCTGGAAGGGAAAGCGGGCGGCGAAGCAGGACACGACATCGACATCGACATCGACATCGACATCGGGACCGGCACCGGCGCCCGTGCCCACGCCCGACGGCATCGCGTCGACGAGTGTGTCGGCGAGCTTCTGGAAGCGCGGCCGCAGTTCCTCGACGCGGCGCGGGGCGAAGGCGTCCAGGACCAGCTTGCGCATGGCCGTGTGCTTGGGCGGGTCCTGGTGCAGCAGGTGGACCTGGAGCTGGGAGTGCTGCGGCTCGGGCATGATCGAGGCGCGGGCCCGCCAGGTGTCATTGCCCAGGGCGTGGTTCTTGCCCAGGCGGGAGTCGTTCAGCGCCTCGTGGGCGGCCTGGTACCCGGTGATGAGCCAGGCGGCCACGCCGCTGGGGAAGCGCACCCGGTGGACGGGCCCTTCGTCGCGGAGCTTCTCGTACAGGGGGTACGGGCAGCGTTTGTAGTCCTGGCCGTGGAGGGGGACGGGGTCGGGGAGCGGTTCCTGCGGCGTCATATCAGGTCCTTGGGTGGTCAGAGGGTGAGCGCGGGCCGGTAGTGGTCGAGCCACAGGGCGAGGTCGACGACGCGTTCCAGGCGCAGCCGGTGGCCCCACTCCAGCTCTTCGGGCGGGGTGTCGAGGCAGGGCTTGATCCGGGTCTCGTCGGCCAGGTCGCGCACCTGTCCGCCATGGGCGGCGAGGGCGTCGCGGGCCATCTCCTGGAGCCCCCGGTTGTAGTCCGGGTGGTGTGTGGCGGGGTAGTGGTTCTTGGGCCGCCACAGGACGGATTCGGGCGCGAGGCCCGTACCGACAGCACGCAGCAGACTCTTCTCGCGCCCGTCGTAACTCTTCAGCGCCCAGGGTGTGTTGAAGGCGTACTCGACCAGGCGGTGGTCGCAGTACGGCACTCGCACCTCGAGCCCCTGCGCCATGCTGAGACGGTCCTTGCGG
Source organism: Streptomyces lunaelactis (assembly GCF_003054555.1). Lineage (NCBI taxonomy): Bacteria > Bacillati > Actinomycetota > Actinomycetes > Kitasatosporales > Streptomycetaceae > Streptomyces > Streptomyces lunaelactis. The sequence goes on from NZ_CP026304.1 coordinate 4,718,272, forward strand.
TGCAGCAGCTGGCGCAGCCAGCGGGTCAGGGACAGGTGCTGCATCTCCCGCTGCCGGTGCTCGACGACGTCCTCGCCGTCCGCGTGCGGTACGGCGGCGAGCGCGTCCCGGTACGTATCGTCGCGGAACTCACCGATGCGGAGCCTCGCGGCGAGGTCCGGATGCAGCGGCATGGCCGCCTCGTCGCCCGTGACCAGCAGCCAGGGGAACGTGGACGCGGCCAGTGCCTTGGGGTTGTGGAACCAGGGGTAGCCGCCGAAGACCTCGTCGGCCGCCTCCCCGGACAGGGCGACGGTGGAGTGCCGCCGTATCTCCCCGAAGAGGAGGTAGAGCGAGGTGTCCATGTCGCCGACGCCGATGGGCGAGTCGCGGGCGACGACCACGGCCTGCCGGTGTCCGGGGTCGAGCAGCGTGTGCGGATCGAGTACGACGGTGCTGTGGTCGGTGCCGATGAAGGCTCCCGCCTCGGCGGCGAAAGGGGTGTCGTGGCCGGTTCGCAGTACGTCGCCGGTGAACTGTTCGGCCTGGTCGCTGTAGTCGACCGCGTACGAACGGATGCGGGCGTCCGAGCCTTCGCGCAGCCGGAGTTCGTCCGCGAGGAGGGCCGTGAGCACGGTCGAGTCGAGGCCGCCGGACAGCAGTGAGCAGCGGGGGACGTCGGCCTCCAGCTGGGTGCGCGCGGCCCGGTCGACCAGTGCGCGGACCCGCTCGATGGCGGCGTCCCGGTCGTTGTACGACTCCTGGTCGTCGTACGACGGGCGGGCCTCCAGCTCCCAGTACAGGCGCTCGGTGATGCCTTCCCTGCCGAGCGTCAGCAGACCACCGGGCGGGATCTCGTGGATGCCGGACCACACCGTCGGCCCGGTGTTGAACAGCAGGCTGTACGCCTCGCGCAGCCCGTCGGCGTCCACACGCGGGGTGATCTCCGGGTGGGCGAAGAGTGCCTTGGGCTCGGAGCCGAAGGCGAGGCCGCCGTCGACGGCCGCCCAGTACAGCGGCTTGACGCCGAGCCGGTCGCGGACCAGCAGCAGCCGCTGCTCGTGCTCGTCCCAGACGGCGAAGGCGAACATGCCGTCCAGGTGCGTGGCCATGTCCCGGCCCCACTCGGCGTAGGCGCGCAGCACCACCTCGGTGTCGCTCCGGGTGCGGAACTCATGGCCCCGGCCGCGGAGTTCGGCGCGCAGCTCGTGGTGGTTGTAGATCTCGCCGCTGTAGCTGAGGACGGTCTGCTGCGACCGGTCGGTCATGGGCTGGGTGCCGCCGTCGAGGTCGATGACGGCGAGGCGGCGGTGGCCGATGGCGGCATGTGCGCCGAGCCAGATCCCGGAGGCGTCGGGGCCGCGCCGGGTGAGGGTGGCGGTCATCGCTTCGATGACGGGGGTGTTGGCGCGGGCGTCCTGGTGGAAGGACACCCAGCCGGTGATTCCGCACATACGGACTCTCCTGGGGGTCAGTTGCGGGCGGCCGGGGCCGTATCGGCGGTGGTGCCGGGCGGTGCGGGCACAGGCGGGGTGCGTCGAAGGGCGAGCAGGACCACGGCCAGACCGGCGGCCGTGGCGGCGAGCGTGAGCGCGGCCCCCGCGCCGGCGCCGTCCGCGGCCGGACCCGCGAAGCCCCAGGTGGCGGAGGCGAGAGCCGGTCCGAGTGCGAAGCCGAGGCTGCGGGCCAGCTGCACCACGGAGCCCGCGGTCGCCGTCGCGCCGGGCGGGGCCGCGCCCATGACGAGGGCCTGTGCGGGCCCTCCGTACAGGCCCATCCCCGCCCCGGCGAGGGCGAGCCGCCAGGCGACATCGGCCGTCGACCAGCCGTCACCCGCGCCGAGGGGGACGAGCAGCGACAGGCCGGCCGTGGTGAGCGCGGCGCCCGCGACGGCGGTGACCCTGGCTCCGTAACGGTCGGCGAGCCGGCCGCCCAGCGGGCCCATGAGCCCCATGGCGAGCGGGAAGGCCAGCACGGTCAGCCCGGTCGCCGTGGCGCTGAATCCGTTGTCCCGCTGGAGACGCAGGGCCACGACGTAGTGCATGGCGGCGAAGCCCGCCGCGAGCGCGAGCACCGCCGCGTTCACGGCGTACGTCCCGGATGCGCGCAGTACGGCGGCGACCGGCCTGCCTCCCGGGCCGCGCAGCCACCACACCAGCAGCGGGGGTGCCGCGAGACCGAGCAGCAGCCAGGCCGGGGCGCCGGGTGCGAAGGTCAGGGCCAGCAACAGGAAGGCGACCGCGGTGCCGACGAGTCCCGCGTCGGAGAGGGAACGGCGGTCGGGGGCGGGCAGCCGGCCGTCCCGTGGCATGACCCGGTAGGCGACGACGAACGCCGCGACACACAACGGGAGTTTGACGAGGAAGACCGCGCGCCAGCCGAACTGGTCCAGCAGTACGCCGCCCACGGCGGGTCCGGTCACCGCTCCGAGCGGCCCCAGGGTCGCGGGCACGCTCATCGCCCTGGCGCGCAGCTCCGGCGGCACGGCGCGGAAGGCCAGCACCGGCATCAGGACGAACAGCGCCGCGCCGAAGGCTCCTTGGGCGATCCGTGCGCCGATCAGCCAGGCCGCCCAGGGCGCCAGAGCGGCCACGACCCCGCACACGGCGAATCCGGCGGTCGACACGAGTACGGCCGACCGCAGCCCGGCGCCGTCCAGCCAGCGCCCGGCGGGCAGCAGCAGGGCCACCACCGGAAGCTGGTAGCCGAGTACGGCCCACTGCGCTGTCGAGGCGGACACGTCCAGGTCCCGCGCGATGTCCGCCAGCGCGATGTTGACGATGCTCATGTCGAGCATGGCCACGAAAGAGAGCACACCGGAGACGGCCAGCAGAAGCCGGCGGCCGCCTCCGGCCGGTATTCGACCCGGGGGTTCCTGTTTGTGCTGCGGCATCGTTCGTCCCTCCGAAGCCGTCCGGGTGCGGGCGTGCCGGACGGCAGCCTCCGTCCCATGAGTCGGCCGGGCAGGGGGGTGAGTTCCCGCGGAGTGCAGGCGAATTGAGCGACCGGAGACGGGCCGGAAGGACGCGGTGCTCTGCCGATGAGTCGGGTGGCGGAGCCCGGTGGTTCCCGTACCGGACCGGGAGAAACCTCACATCTCGTAACCCTGCGGTACGGGGGTACAGGGACGCACCGGCGTGCCAGCATGGCGCCCCCGGCGGCCTCATGTGCAGGAGCGACGATGACGGACCATCACCAGCGACCCCCCAGTCCGGCCGCTTCCTTCTCCGGCCCGGCCGGCTTTCTGGTCCTGCTCGTGGTGCTCTTCGCGGCGGCGTACGCCGTGGGGTCGGCGGCCGGTCCTGTCGCGCCGGGGATGCATCCCGGGCGGACCGGGCCGACCGTGCCGACCGGCGGTGACGGCGGGACGGAAGGCGGCACGGAGGACGGCAGGGACGGCATGGGGGACGACATGCACTCCATGACGTTCACGCAGCGCCGCGCGGGCGGTGGACGATGACCGCCGGACCGGCCGGTGCCGTGGCCACGACCGACCTGATCGTCGGCGGCATGACCTGCGGAGCCTGCGTGAACCGGGTCGAGAAGCGGCTCGCCAGGCTCGACGGGGTGAGCGCGACGGTCAACCTGGCCACCGGACGGGCGCGGGTGAGCCATCCGCCGGAGCTCGACCCCTCGGATCTCGTCGCGGCCGTCGAACGCGCCGGTTTCACCGCCGAACTCCCCGCACCGCCGGAGCCCGAGCAGGAACCGGGCGACGGGCACGACCGCGGTCCGGGCGAAGGGCACGACCGCGAGCCGGAGGATGTGGCCGACCGCGAGCCGGAGGACGCGGCCGGGCGCGAGGAGCGCCGACGGCTGCTGGTCACGGCCCTGCTCGCGCTGCCGGTGCTGGCCCTGTCCATGGTCCCCGCCCTTCAGTTCCGCAACTGGCAGTGGCTGTGCTTCGCACTGGCCGCCCCGGTGGCCGTGTGGAGCTCCTGGCCGTTCCACTCGCGGGCGCTGCGCGGGCTGCGGCACTCCGCCGCGACCATGGACACCCTCGTCTCGCTCGGCGTGGCCGCCGCCTTCTCCTGGTCGGCGTACGCCCTCTTCCTCGGCGGGGCGGGCGAGCCCGGCATGCGGATGCAGTTCAGCCTCCTGCCGTCCGCCGACACCGGAGCGGCGCACCTCTACCTCGAAGCGGCCGTCGCCGTACCGCTGTTCGTACTCGTCGGCCGCCTTGTGGAGGCACGCGCCAAGCACGGCACCGGATCGGCGCTGCGCTCGCTGGCCGAACTCGCCGCCAAGGACGTGGCGGTACGGGAGGGCGACGGCGAACGCCGGATCCCGGTCGCGCGGTTGCGGGTGGGCCAGGTCTTCACGGTCCGGCCAGGCGAGAAGGTAGCCACCGACGGCGTCGTGGTGGAGGGCAGTTCAGCGCTCGACCTGTCGCTGGTCACCGGCGAGAGCGAGCCGGTCGAGGTCGGCCCGGGGTCCGCCGTGGTCGGTGCCGCCGTCAACTCGGGGGGACTGCTGCTCGTACGGGCGACGGCTGTCGGCGCCGACACCCAACTGGCCCGTATCACCCACCTGGTCACCGAGGCGCAGGCGGGGAAGGCCCGCGCCCAGCGGGTCGCGGACCAGGTCGCCGGCGTCTTCGTACCGGTGGTGCTCGCCCTGGCGGTGACCGTGCTCGGATTCTGGCTCGGCGCGGGCGCCGACGCACAGGCGGCCGTCACCGTCGCCGTCGCGATCCTGGTGGTCGCCTGCCCGTGCGCGCTCGGTCTCGCCACACCGACCGCCCTGCTCGCCGCCACCGGACGCGGGGCGCAGCTCGGCATTCTCGTCACCGGGCCGCGGGCGCTGGAAGCCCTGCGCCGCATCGACACCGTCGTCCTCGACAAGACCGGCACGCTCACCACCGGCCGTATGCATGTCACCCAGGTCACCGCGGTGCCGGGTGGTATCGGCCGGGAGGCCGCGCTGCGGCTGGCCGGAGCGGTCGAACAGGGCTCGGAGCACCCACTGGGCCGGGCCATCGCCGCGTACGCGGGCAAGGCGCTCCCGGAGCGGCCGCTGCCCGGCGTCACGGACTTCACGGCCACCCCCGGGCTCGGTGTCAGCGGCGGTGTCGAGAGCCACCGTGTGGAGGTGCGCGCCCCGGGCGACGACAGCCCGGCGGAGCCCTTGTCCACGGCGCTCGCCGCCGCCGAGGCCGCCGCCCACACCGCCGTCCTGGTCCGGGTGGACGGAGTGACCGAGGCCGTCATCGCACTGGGCGACCCGCTGCGGCCGGGCGCCTACCGCGCCGTGGAGCGGCTACGGCGGCTCGGCCTGCGGCCGGTCCTCGCCACCGGCGACAACGCGGCCACCGCCCGCGCCGTCGCCGCGGACCTGGGCATCAGCGAGATTCATGCCCGCTGCACACCGCAGGACAAGGCTTCGCTGGTACGGGAGTTGAGGGCGCGGGGCCGCCGGGTCGCCGTGATCGGCGACGGGGTCAACGACGCTGCCGCGCTCGCCGGGGCGGACCTGGGTATCGCGATGGCCGGCGGCACCGACGCGGCCATCGGCGCCGCCGATGTGACGCTGGTCCGCGAGGACATCGAGGCCGTCGCGGACGCGGTCCGGCTCGCGCGGCGGACGCTCGGCACGATCCGGGCCAATCTGGTCTGGGCATTCGGCTACAACCTGGTGACCGTGCCGCTGGCCGCGACCGGGTGGCTCAACCCCATGGTGGCCGCGGCCGCGATGTCGGTGAGTTCGCTGCTGGTGGTCGGCAACAGCCTGCGCCTGAGGGGCTGGCAGCCGTCGGCGTCCCGGAGCCTGACGGGAAGGCAGACATGACGGACAGTACTCACCGCTCCGCGGGCATACGGCGTTCCGTCACCGCCCTCGCGCGGGCGGCGCTGGCCCCTGTGGCGGCGAGCGCCCTGGCCCTGGGCGGGCTCACCGCCTGGACCGCCGTCGGCGCCGCCGGCAGCCCGCCACGGCTCGACGTCATCGCCGCCAGGTTGCTGCTGCCGTTCAACGACAACGAGGTCACGGCGGCCGTCTTCCGTATCCGCAACACCGGTGACGCGGATGACGAGTTGACGGGTGTGACGTCTCCGGTCATGGGCAGCGCCATGCTGACCGGTGACTCGCCCGCGCGGGAGGGGGCGGCGCGGATGCGGATGGTGGACGCGGCCACGGTTCCCGGACGCGGGGAGCTGGCCATGTCGCCGTACGGTCTTGACGTGATGGTCGAGGTACGCGAGCCGTTGAGGGAGGGCCAGGAGATCCCCTTCGTCCTCCACTTCAGGGACAGCGAACGGATCAGGACGATGGCGGTCGTCGTCCGCCCCGGCGACTGGACTTCCTGAATCAGCGCCCTGATCGCCGCGCCGGCCGGCTCCGGGCCCGGGCTGCCCGGTACTGGAAGCGGCCGGCGCGACCTACGCGTTCAGCGCGTTCTTCCCGGGAACGGCACGCGTACCGCGGCCGCCACCCCCGCGCTCTCCGCCGCGTTCAGCAGCGTCGTCATGTCCGCGCGGGCACGGGCCACGCGCGAGCGGACGGTACCGATCGGGCAGCCGACCTCGGCCGCTGCCTCCGCGTAGGGCAGACCGAGGAGTTGGGTGAGGACGAATGCCTCACGGCGCGGGGCGTCCAGCGCGTCCAGCAGGTCGAGCAGGGCAACTCCTTCCTCGAAGCCGGGCTGGCCGCTCTGCTGCGTACGCTCCGCCGCGGCCTGCCAGTCGCGGGCAGCGGCGATACGGGGACGGGCCGCGGCCGCGCGGTAGCGGTCGACGACGACGCGGCGGGCGATCGACAACAGCCAGACGCGGGCACAGGAACGGCCCGCGAATCGGGGCAGGGCGGTCAGGGCCCTGAGGAATGTCTCCTGGGTGAGGTCGTCGGCGGCGTGCAGATCGGCGCTGAGATGAGCGACGTAGCGCCATACGTCGCGACGGGTGGCGCGTATGAAGCTCTCGATCGCCTCCCGGTCACCGCTGCGGGCGGCCAGCGCCCACTCGGTGACCTGCGCGTCGTCGCGTATGTCGCTGCGTACGTCGTTCCGCGCGGTGGATGCCTCGCGCGGAGCCCGTTTCAGGGCAGGGGTCATCGCAAAGTGTCCTTCGGATGCGTACGGGACCTGCTGCCTGTCGGCTGCGATCCCGCTGGTGGGCAGCCCTCCGGGGCACGCGTCGTCAGCGGTACGAGTCGTTGGTACGAGTCGTCACGGCTACAAGTCGGAGAAGCGCGCGGCGGAGAACCACAGGGGCAGAAGGCCGGCGCGCGACCACGCCGGTCCATCGCCCGTCACCGGTCGAAGTCGCCGGGAGGGGCGGTCAGCAGAAGACCGGACGCCCCGGTGGACCCCTGCGCGAGACGACATGACGCAACAGCAGACGGCGCGGCTGCCGCTCCGGACGGAGCGCGGTCGACCGGCGCCCAGGCGGCGTGGGCGCGCCCGTGGCGGCGAACATCCGCACGGCCAGCCACAGTGGCGCGAACACGAAGGCGCCCAGCGCCCGGCCCAGCCGGAACACCGCCGCCTCACCGCGCCACAGCCACAGCCCGCAGAACAGGCCGGCCAGGGCGTGGGCCAGCACCATGCCGACCGAGGTGCCGTGCCCGGCCGCGGCCGTCGCGGTCACGCTGTGGTGGTGCATGTGCGCCATGCCGGTACCGGCCATGGTGTCCGTGCCCGGCGCGTGCCCCAAGACGGCCTGGGAGGTGGTGAACGCCGCATGCAGCACGAGCTGCGCGACCACGGTCGAACCCGTCACCACGAGGGCCCCGCGCTCCCGCCCGGTCAGCCACCACGCGCCCGACGTCACCACGGCGAACGCGGACCCCATCACCCAACCGGGCAGCGAGTCGCCGGACATGAGCGCGTGCCCCAGAGCCGTCATCGCCACACACACGGCCGCGAAGATCGCGGAACGCGCGAGACGGAAACAGGGCCCGGAGGTCATGGCGGCCATCGTGCCATCACTCGCCTACACGGGGACTGGAGTCGGGCAGATCCGTACCGGCGCTGCGTAGCGCGGCCGGGCACCCGCCTCTCGTTGGGCGATGCTCCGCAGGCACCGGACGTACCGCGACAGGTCAGTACGATGAGGCGCTCCTCGTAGGCACTGCGGGGGGTACGGCTGGAAGGGGACGAGCCATGACGTATCGCGAGCGAGGCGGCTCCCAGCCGCGTCCCCGCCGGCGGGGGCAGGGCGAGCTGGAGGTGCAGGTGCTGGCGGTGCTGCGGCAGGCGCCGGGGCCGGTGAATGCCGGGTGGGTGCAGAAGCGGCTCGGTGACGGCCTTGCGTACACCACGGTGATCACCATTCTGACGCGGCTGTACGACAAGGGAGTTGTCACCCGGGAGCGGGCCGGACGCTCCTTCGAGTGGCGGGCGGCCGCGGACGAGGCCGGGCTTGCCGCACTGCGTATGCGCAGGGTCCTTGACGCGGAGGCCGACCGGGAGGCGGTCCTTGCCCGGTTCGTCACCGCGCTGTCGGCGGACGACGAGCAGCTGCTGCGCGGTCTGTTGGGGGACGCCGAGGACGGGCCGGTGGTCTGAGGCGGTGGGGGGGGGCGTCTTTCTGCCGCTGGTGCTGCCCTTGACGGCGGTGCCGGTCGCCCGCCTCGCCGAGCAGCACCTTCACCCGCACGTCGCCACCAGGCTGCTGACCGCGCTCGCCGGTGTGCTCGCGCTGTGCAGCACGTTGTGTCTGGGGCTGCTGGTTGTCCAACGTCCTGGTGGCCGACCGGGAAACGGGTCACCGCGTCGTGGCCCTCGGAGAGGATCCGCCGCGCTTGTCGGCCTCGAGGGCCACCTCCAGGCCGTCGGGCGAGGCGAGGAAGGTCGCCTCGATCTCATTGACCGCATGCGCGTATTGCGGGGGCGGGCTGAGCTCGATCTCCTGGTAGAACGGCAGTCGCTGTCCCGTCCCGCCGATGCGCCCGTACTCCAGGTCCGCGGTGCGGAAGCCGAGCTGCCCGAGCGCCTCAAGGACCGCTTCCTGCACGGGCAGCGGCGCGACGCTCAGCGGGTCCAGGTCGCCCTTGTCCTTCGCGCCCGCCGCCGACGGTGAACCGCTCGAAAGTGACGAAGCCCTCGGCCTCGCCGTCTTCGTGCTCGGCCTCGACCCGGGCGGCCAGCTCCAGGACGTCTCCACTGTGGGGCCACCCACGCCGAGCGAGCCGAGCAGCCGTTTGAACACCATCGTGGCGTCCACTCCTTCGTGCTGAGTGCCTGTCAGAGCCCTGTCTCTACAGGACTGTAGAAGCGTAGGGGTGGCCGGCCGCGGTCCTGCGGATGATGAATGGGGGAATTCGCTGCCGCCGCACCTCGCGGACCTCGCCATGGCCGTGGTCGTGCGGTCTTCACCGGCGCGGACGCGGCGGTCAACGACCCGGGTTACCGGCGGGCCGTCCAGGATCCGCGAAGAGCCGGGCGCTGTCGGGCGGCGGGATTTCTGCTGACCGTTTGATCTACGGTAGGGCGGCAAGTGCCCACACTGGAACGAAAGTTCCGCGACTACTCGAGAAGCGGGGAACGTGTGGTGTCGACGGAGTTCGTCGATCGCGTCGAGGATATGGCCGAACTGCGCTCGCTGGTGGCGGACCTCGCAGACGGGCGAGGCGGCCGGGCTCTGGTGGTGGACAGCGTCTCGGGGATGGGGAAGTCCGCGCTGCTGCAGGCGTTCACAGGACATGCCGCTGCTGCGTCGCCTCCGCATACCTGCCGTGCCGTCACGACGCGGTGCCATCCGGGCATCGGGTCCGGTCTCATGTACGGCCCGGTCGTCGACCTCCTCCTGAAGCTGGGAGAGGACATCAAGCAGCCGGGAGTTTTCCGTCGGATGCTGAGCTTCACCGGCCAGGGCGTCGTCCGCTCCGCACCAGAGGTGCTGTCCGCCATCGTTCCGGGCCTTGGAGCGGTGTTCACCCTGGGCAGGGAGGTCACCGAAGCGTCGCTCGCGTCCGGGTCGATGCCCTTCGACAGCCTCTTGCCCTTCCAGCAGGGCGCTGCGGTACGGATCGTGGAGGCGCTGCTCGAGTTGGTCCGACAGGGGCCGCCTGCCGTTCTGCTGATCGATGATGTCCAGCACAGCGATCCCAGCAGCCTGCTCGTACTGGATCAGCTCCTGCGCAGAATCTCGGGCGAGCCGATCGCGGTCGTACTGAGCCACACGACGGATGGGGCTTACCTGGACGGCCCGGGCGCGATGGTGGAGGAACTGCTTCACCGCTGGGACACGGAAGGGCTGATCCAGCGCCGGACCTTGAACGGATTGCCGGGGGACGCGGTGGCAGAGTTGGTCGAGCGCAGGCATCCCGATGCGCCGTCGGCCCTGTCCGAGGAGCTGAGTCAAGTGACGCTGGGGCACCCCATCTTCGTCACTCTTTGCCTGGACGAATGGACCCCGGAGCAGGGTACGCGGATCGCCCTGCCTGCCAGCCTCTCGCGCGTCGTGGAGGGCCGCCTGAGGATGCTCGCCGAGCAGGACCGTGAACTGCTCGCCATCGGCGCCACGCAAGGATCGACGTTCTTGTCGCGCACGGTCGCCGCCGTCAAGGGCGCACCGCATGACGAGGTCATGGAGCGGCTGCGGCGCATCGCCCAGGACCATCGGCTGATCGTTGCCGAGGAGCCTCCCGGCTGGGCCCGGATGGAGGCTTCGGACTGCTATCGCTTTGAACACCGTGCGCTGTGGGGTGTGGTCTACGCCCAGCAGAGTGCGGAGCAGACCCGTTCGCGCCATGCCCGCATCGCGTCCGCCCTCACCGTCGCCGGTGCACAGGAGATGCCGCTCGAACGCCGGCTGGAGATCGCCCACCACCTGCGCCTCGGCGGCCCCGCATGTCTCGCGGCCTCGGCCGATGTCCACTATGCACTCGCCCGGGACGCCGCGATGGAGGGGCTGTCGTTCGCCGAGGCGGAGCAGCACTGTGACGTGGCCATCAGCGCGGCCCGGGACCTGCCGGAGCGGGAGGAGGGCCGGGATCGTCGGCTCGTTCAGGCCGTTGAGCTGCTGCTGTCGCTGACCGAAGTGCGCTGGCGGGGACAGAGCCGGCCGGCCGGAGGTCCGGACATCGACGCCCTGGCAGCCGAGGCCGAAGCGGCGGCAGAACGCTGCCGAGCACCGGAGCTGAAGATTCGCACCAGGCTGCTGCGCGGCAAGACCCTCCTGGCCACACGGGGTCTCGTACCTTCGCTCGACAAGCTCCGCGAGGCGGTGGAACTGGCCGAGAACCACGACGACGCGGTGGCGCTCTTCGTCGCGCGGGTCGAGTACGGACGACAGGTCTCGAAGCGCAAACTCGCAGACGGACTGGCACAGCTTCGCGAAGCCGAGCGCATGTACGCGTCCGACGCCCGCCTCGGCGGCAGCGACGACCCCGTCCTGCAGCACGCACGCAACCTGGGGGAGATGCAGCTCGGCATCACCCTCTTCGACAGCGGCCACCTCGGCGAGGCGCTCACCCGCCTCCACCGCTGCGTCGAGCGTCTGCGCAGCGAACCCCTCAGGGCCGAGTTGCCCATAGCGCTGAATTACCTCGCGCAGGTGTACGCGGGTCTCGGGGCAGACCAGGAGGCGGAGGCAGTACTGCGGGAGGCTCTCGCCTTCGAGGCGGACCGGGGCGGAGACAGCGGATGGCACGCGTACAACACGGCGCTCCTTGCCCACATACTGGCGGGCCGGGCCGACAGCCGTAGCGAGAGCCTCGACCTGGTGACCGCCGCGTGGGCCGAGACCGAGCGGACATGGCTGGTCAATCTCGTGCCCATCGTCCGCAACCTCTACGCCGAGATCCTTCTCCGCACCGGGGACGCAGCCGGCGATGTCCTCGACCAGGCATACCGACTGGCCGCCGCCACAGTTGCCGAGACTCAGCGCAGTGGCATGGTCCGCAGCGAGATCGCAGCCCAGTCTCTCCGCAGCCGCATCCTCCTGCTCCAGGGCGCACCTGGGCCTGCCGAGAGCGCCGCCCGCGAGGCCCTTCGTATCCTCGACGAGGTCGGGGACATGCCGGCCCTGCGGACCGAGGAGGTGCTGTACTACTCCGCCGTCGTCCTGTCCGCGCACGGTGCTCAGGACGAGGCACCCGCTCTGCTCGAGCGGGCACGAGCAGAAGTCGCACGCAAGGCGGACCTGGTCGGGAGCAGCGCCATGGTCCGGCGCTTCCTCGCTAACGTGTCTCTCAACCGTGCCATCCGCGCGGGGGAGGGGGTCGCCCGGTGAAGCCGGGGCAGCGTCTTCAGAAGGCTGACCAGCGGGATGGGAGACTGGGACAGCCATGCTGACGATCACCAAGGAATTCCACTTCTCGGCGAGCCATGTCCTGGATCGGCTCCCGAGTTGGCATCCCTGCGCCCGCATGCATGGTCACAATTACGTCGTCGTCCTGGAACTCTCTGCCCGCCGCGATGGGCTGACCGAAGAGGGCTTCGTCCGGGATTAAACGGGACCTTGATGTGTTCAAGAAGTGGATGGATGACACCCTCGATCACCGTCACTTGAATGAGGCGATGGGGGGGGGTATCTCCCCGTCGGCGGAGAATCTCGCCGTGTGGATCTTCGACCTCTGGGTGGAACGACTGCCTGAACTCACAGCCGTGAAGGTGTCCGAAACACCCAAGACATGGGCTGAGTATCGACCGGGGCGGCGGCTGCCCAGCTGACATACGAACATCGCCCGGCACTGGCACCGAGCTCAGTGGCCCGTCAACGGCTACGACAGTGAGGGCGCGGCCCACCCCCTCGTCCAGCGCCGCTCGGGGAGCCGGCGATCGAGGTCGGCTCCCAAGACGACCCCCTGACCTGGTGTTTCAGCTGTCGGGGTGGCGGGACTTGAACCCACGACCTCTTCGTCCCGAATAAGGTCCGGGCAAGATCCAGACCTGTTCTTGGGGCTTCGGGAGAAGATCTTCTCCCAGGTTTCTCCCAGAGCGCCGTCGCTTGCGACGCGTCGGATCCACCCCGCTCCCCAAGGCCATCGACTTCTGCTTCTGCCTCCGTGCGACAGCGCGGCCTCGTGATTCCGGGCGCTCGGTTGGCTGCCGCTGATCGTCCGTCCAAAGCGGTAGTCGCTGCCGATGAAGCGTGTCCCGCCGCTCGGCGCCCGGCACTCCGGTCGCGGCGTCCTCTTGTGCCGCCGCGTCGATCTCGCGCTCGTCCGGCGTCGCTGCTACCCAGCGAGACTGTTGGCGGCGATGGCGATGAAGAACATGATGACGATCTCACCGACGACCCACGAGTGCGTGTTCATCCAGTCGCGAGCCTTCGGCAGGAATTCCTGCCCCCGTTGACCGAACAGCAGAAGCAGGAGCGCCGGTAGCGCCAGCAGCAGCAGGGTGAGCAGCACGAAAGGAAGCAAGTGCCACCACGGATCGCCGTGGTTTGACAGATAGGTGCCGACGGCCCACGAGGTGAGGATGTCGGTCGGGAACACACCCAGCAGCAGGAAGCCGAGCCTGAATGAGAACCTCGGGCTCGCAACCTCCAGCTTGCCCATCCATTTCGGCGGCTTCGATTCCTTCCGCTTGAGGAATGTGTGGAGCGCCGCAGCAACAAGAAGGACCAGGACCACGATGTCAAGCGTGTCGTTCGACGCCCCGGCGTCGGAGACGCCCGAGCCCACGAAGAACGCGACCGTGACGAACCCGGTGATGGACAGGGCCGCACCGGCGATATAAGCGGCCGAGTTGCGGCGCCAGTTTTCGCTCGTCGCGAGGAAGATGGCGCTGAGGATCTGCGGACCGGCGATCATCACGAACGCCATCGGGAGGATCTTCAGTAGGTTCACGACCGAGCCACCCTTCCGGGATCAGTCCGCCTTCGCCTGACAACGCTAACCGAGCGCGCGACGGGCTGCACAGTCACTCGGACGAGCATGGCGCACCGTTGGAGCCAGGCGGGGAGCGAATCGGCTCCCAGATGGCTCCCGGCGGCTTGGTGAAGCTGTCACGGGGTGGCAGAGGCCGCGGGGTGGCGGGTGGCGGCGGCTGTCGGGAGATGTCGGCGGTCATCCAGGTGCCGGAGCCTCCCAGGCGTGCGGCGAAGCGGCGCAGGCCGCCGTCGGCGTCGACCCAGTAGCGGGTGCGGCCCGGCGTCCCGGGTGCGGACGGCGCTGCGGGGGCGGGCGCGTCGGCGCTGCCGGGGCCGGAGAAGACCGTGACCGGGACCCCGGAGATCTTCTCGTGTCCGAGGACATGTGCGCTGCTGCGGACGAGGAGCTGGGCGTTCTCGGGCCGGTCGGAGCCGAGCGAGAGCAGCAGGAGCAGGGTGCTGTCCACGGTGGCCGAGCGGGGTTCCAGGCGACGCTCGCTCCAGCCGTCGGCCGGAGGCTTGTCGGGTCGCGGGCCGGTCCAGTTGAAGCGGGCCGAGACTGTGGTGCGGTTCCAGCGGAGCAGGTGGCGCCAGTGGGTGGGGGCTCCGGGGGTCTCGTCGCGCAGTTCCGCGTAGCCGGTGTGCGCGCGCCAGTCGAGTCGGCCGTCGAGCCGGAGGGTCCGGCCCGGCACCGGGATGGTGGCACTGACGGTTCCGGTGGCGCTGCGGTAGTTGGTGAACCGGGTCAGCGCGAGGAGCTCGGCCTGTTGCTGCGTCAGTGCCGCCCGGTCGCCGGCGGGCCGGTCGGCGGCGGGCCCGGTGCAGGCCGCCGAGGCGAGCAGCACGGCCAGCAGGAGCGCGGCCCGGACGGGCCTGCGGGTGACGCGCGGCGTCATCGGGCGGTGGTCGTCGGTCGGCTGCGGTCGGCGAACAGGTCTGCGCCGGGCAACGGTACCCGGCCGGGATCGACGGGTCCCGGCAGTCCGTCGGCGGGAGCGGCGGGCGCGGTCGCGGCGTCCGGGAGCTGGGGCTGCGCCGGCGGCGGGGCAATGTCCAGGAAGGGGATGCCGGGAGGTGCCGGGTCGGTGCGCGGGGACGGGCCGGCGGCTTCGGGATGGCCGTGCGGGCAGGCGGCGATGGACTTCAGGTCGGTGGGCAGGGTGGTGCTCAGGGTGTTGCCGTCCAGGCAGTTCCCGCGCCCTGGCGCTCGCACGGAGGCACGGTAGGCGACGTCCACGCCGTTGCCGGTGAGCGTGTTCTCGCGGAGGCGGTTCTCCCTCGGGGCGAGGTCCTCGTTGGAGGCGAGTACGACGCCTGCCCGGGGGTTGCCGGTGATCCGGTTGCGGAGGAGTTCGTTGCGCTGCCCGCCGGCGATGCCGATGCCGATGCCGAAGGCGCCGTCGGCCTGTTCGGGGGTGGCCGGGTCCGCGTTGTCGGCGATCAGGTTTCCGGCGATGGTGCCGCCCCGCTGGGGGACGTACGCCTCCAGGTAGTCGGAGTTGACCGTCAGCCCGACCCGGTTTCCGGTGAAGCGGTTGCGCAGCACCCAGATCGGCCCACTGGCATTGGTCCCCTCGTAGCCGATGGCGTTGTGCTCGGCGACGTTGTCGCGGACGAGGATGTGGCAGGGCTTTGCACTGGCCGACGTAGAGCCCGGAGTCGGCGCTGCCCGAGGCGTGGTTGTGTTCCAGGACGCCATGCTGGGCGTTGAACGCATAGATGCCGTAGAGGCCGTTCGCGTGAGCGGTGACGTAGCGCACCCGAAAGCCCTTCAACGGGGGGAACTTGGCCGGATCGAGGTGCCGATAGCCGTCGCTGCCCCTGGCGAGGCCGCCGTTGCTGTCGCTCATGCCGGTGACGAGCACGCCGTTGAGGAGGTGGTTGCGGACGGTCCCGAATCGCTGCTCACACCAGACCCGTGACCTGCGACTTCACGATGCACACGACTCAATCGCCCTGACCGCGTCGCTGAGGTCACGCGGGCGCGAGTGGAGAAGGCCATCGCAGACCTCGGGTTCGTGCGGGGCGGCACGGTGTCGGAGCACGCAGCCCACTGGCGCCGAAACGGCTTCGCCACTTGGCTGTTCACCCCGGCAGCCTCTGGCTGGTACCCGAAGAAGGCCCCGCAGGAGGCGCGACCCGTGCCGCTACTCGGCGAGCCGTGGCCCGTTCCTGATGCCCGGCGCCGAGATCGCCGATGAGCTGCCGAAGCGGCTTGATTGGGAGGCTCTCTACGCGCTCAAGAGGCGCTGGGGGACCTCACTGAAGTCGCTTGTCTATCGCGCTCATGCGCTTGGCGTGTTCCGGGAATCGACCTACAAGCGAGCAATGATGCTGCTTGCCCAGAATGGTGATCCAGAGCCGTGCGAACTGGGCCCTCGTGAGGCTCCGTTGTTGCTGGAGAAGGCAGTGCGGTTGTGTGAGGAGACTGGCGTGCCGTTCGACGAACTCGTTGCGCGATCAGGTCTGCCCTTCGATCTGGCCAACGAGGTCTATGCCACGGCGACGATGACACGCCCTCGGTTGTCCCTTGATGCCTCGTCGGAGCATGTGGCCGGTGAGGCGCCTGCAGCCCTCCAGCTCTTTCCAGGCTGAAGGATCCGACGCTCGGAGAGACTCCGCTGAATTCAGCAGGGCTAGAGCCAGGCCCTGCTTCGGATGGCAGCGAGGAAGAGCGTCTCGGACCTGAGGTCGGCTCTGTTCAGGCTTGGTAGGAGTGCCGTGCGTTCGTTCGCATGGATGCGGCTTCCGATGGAGCGCACTTGGCTGTGAACAACGGATCAAGAATCCGCTGTCGGCACGGTGCCAAGTTCTGGTGCTTCCACTGCCTGTTCCGGTTGAACAGGTTCTCTACGCTTTCCGGCCGCACGGCGGCGCTCTGTCACGTGCCACCGCTGACGCCGGTGCTCAAGGACTGCCTTCCACAACTCCAGGCGATGGCGCGAGTCCCTCGGGAACGTGAAGCGGAGGACTCCGAGGACGACAGCGGTCACCAGCACGGGTGCGGACTCTGGGTGTTCGGCAAGAAACGGCACGGATCAGCCCTTCTCATCGGACAGCTCAAGCGAGGCGGTGCCCAGGGTCACGCGGAAGGCGCCGCCATGGTGGGTCAGCCTTGCGCCCTTGATTCCGACCTCCCGGTGGGTCAGAGCCATAGCCAGGTCATAGGGCTCTGGATAACCGGTCCAGCGGAAGGCCCACGAGTCCCCGGAGCCCCAGAGCCGGCGCACGGCGCCGTGCAGCCTCACATCAGGCTCCCTCCTGTGTTCGGCGCCGGGGCGCTCCAGAGGGTCCCAGGACAGACTGGTCGCCCAACGGCCTCTCCGGTCAACCAGGTTGTAGCGCGAGACGAGACCAGCCAGCAGGGCCGTGGCGTCGTGCGAGAGCGGGGGGATCGCAGCCAGTGCACGGCGCTCGTGCTCGGTGACATGGTGGTCGATCGTGAGATAGCGGTGTCGGGGACCGAGGCTGCGCTTGTTGCCGCGCGGGCAACCGTCCGGGTCACCGGTGATCGTCAGCAATGCACCGGTGGGCAGATGACGCAGGCACAAAGAGCGCTGCCCGTGGCACGCGTAGCTCACTTCGTGCCGTAGCCCAGGCATGCCCCGTGAGCCAGCGCCCTCGGTAGCCAACAATCGCGTGGCCACGTTGTCCGGGGCGCGTTCCGCCACCATCACCAACTGGTCGCGGCGGGGCGACATCACAGGGTCGTACGAGGCGACAACCGCGTAGTTCCATCTGGCCGTCGGACCCGTGTACACGTTGCCGTTGAAGAGCGCGAGCGCCAGCAGGGCCCTGAAGGCACGCTGGTCGTCCGAGCAGTGGTCCAGGCCCAACCCATGAGTGTCATGGTCGATCGCGGATTGGGCGGCGGCGTCACTCTCCCCGGTGTATTCGACACGGAGCGGGATCCGCTCCTGGGGCGCAATGGTGTGGACGGGGAGTGCGCCCAACTGACCTGAGGCAGTCAACCGTGCCTGCTGGAAGGGGATGACGTCCCCGGACTCGCGCCGGATACGGTGGGCGAGTTTGGCGATGTCTTTGTTGAGCGTCATGTCCGGCTCCTGATGGGCACGTGCCAGTGCTCCCGCCCACTGCGCCCCATAGGAGGAACGACAGTTCTGCATCACGCGTGCCCAACGGCACTTTGCGCCCTCAACCCCGGGTGACTGCGGGAGGAACCCAGGTCCGACGTAACAGCGAGCGTGGTCGCCTGATGGGAGCATAGCGCCGGACGGGGTGTGAACGACAGGTTTTCGCCCTCGGGCAACCTGGGTCATGACGGCACCCACTTGTGTGCCCGTCCTCCATCGCCTTGGCCCGTTTGAACCGTGGGAAACGACGATCTGACTCATCACTGACAAGCACGTCGCGTTTCCCGATCGCGCTCCCTCGCCTGGTCACGTCCACGGATGTGATCAAGGCGCTTGGCGCTACCTTCCGGGACGCCTCTGTGATCGATCTGGCGACTGTCTGTTCGCGAACCTGTAGGTGCGGGTCAACGCAACCGAGACGTGTTGTCTCTGCTCGACGATCATCTGCTGGGAGACCCCGACCAAGATCTTCTCCCAGATTTCTCCCAAACGATCACCGGAGACGCAGGAAGGGCCTGATCCTCAATGAGGATCAGGCCCTTGACCTGGTACTTCTCTGTCGGGGTGGCGGGATTTGAACCCACGACCTCTTCGTCCCGAACTATCGGCGGGGCGGTCGCTGAGGTCCGATCGACTGGTCAGCCGGGGTGCCTGGGGCTGATGCTGGTGGGCTGCGGTCGCGCTGGTTGCTGTACTTCGCTGCTGTACTGCAACGGCCCTGACTTCCCCCGGGACCACCGCTTTAGGAGCGTGGTGGGGCGAGTTGGGGCCTGACCTGCGGCACGTCGACTTCGACGGACGCAGGCCGCGCGCACTGTCAACGACCGCGGTTCCCCGTGGCTCCCCGCTCGATCTGGCGCGGTTGTGGCACGGAGCCCGGCCCTGCGCCGCGCCTTCCGGGTGTTCGGCACGGGGGACCCGGATCTGATCGAGTGGCGGGGTGGCGGCACGGATGTGTGGGCCGAGCCGCCGCCGTGATTCCGGCTACTACTACTTGTTGATCACAGGCTCCGTAATGTTGTAGGAGTTGTTGTAGCCGTAACTGCCAATGGCCTTGTCTCCCGGAGACGCGTAAATCGTTTCCCCGTAGCAGGCGGTCAGTTCGCCGGGTCGGACCACCTTCTCGTTGCAGTTGACTCTGGTTATGAAACTGCCGTCTTTTCTCCTCCAAGTGACTGTGCCCTCGTCGATGAGGATGTTCACCGTTGCGTTGTTTCGCACGAGGAGGACGCCCTGCGCATGGGTCAGGTTTTCAATAATGCAGGCCTGATGGATGACCTTGGTCGACGGGTCGCTGTGCGTTGTCGGGCCGCAGTAGGAGAAGGCGTTGGGAACCCACGGCTGCCAGGTGGGGTAGGCCGAGGCGGGCGTCGACGCGAGGACGACAGCACTCGTGGCGGCGGCGGCCACCGTGACGGCGCGGCGTATCTTGTTCACAGAACTGTCCTTTCCGGGGCAGGAGTTGATCCTGCGCGGGCGCATCGTATGCGAGTTTGATCGTTTTGTGT
Source organism: Streptomyces lunaelactis (assembly GCF_003054555.1). Lineage (NCBI taxonomy): Bacteria > Bacillati > Actinomycetota > Actinomycetes > Kitasatosporales > Streptomycetaceae > Streptomyces > Streptomyces lunaelactis. The sequence goes on from NZ_CP026304.1 coordinate 4,737,613, forward strand.
AAGGTTCATGCGGCTGCGTGAGCTACGCCGCGATCACGCCGCCCTCCGTCCACAGCGCCCCGCACCCCTGGCTCCTGCGGGATGCCGGCCCCGCTCAGTAAGCGGATCACGCGGGAGAGGCGCGGCAGGCGCCCACGAGGGTGTCGAGGCGTGCCAATTCTGCCGCCCGGATACTGCGCTCGGCGCGCTGTGACCAGCGTCCCGGCGCAGCCTGGAGGTATGGGTTATGGGTATGGAACACGCCCCGATGGTCGTGCACCGGATCTCCCCGTCGGGCGGGCGGCGCCTCACCGTCCGTGTCGAGGGCGATGAGCAAATCCTCGGCCTCGCGCGGTCGGACGCTGACGTGATCGAGTTCCTCCGCCGTGCGGGCGTGGAGGACCCTGACGAGTTGGTCCTCGGCGGATCGAAGCTGGCCCGCCAGTCGCTCAGGACCGGCGTCACCTCCCGAGCGAGTTCTGGTGGCGGGCCCAGACCAGTGGAACGCAGAGCCGTGCCACTTGCGACTGCCCATCGCACAAGCCTCGTTCGTCTACTACGGTTCTTGGGCCTCACTCAATGCGCGATCCCTGGCACGTCCGTATGCCTCAGCCGACTTGATCTCTTGACGACTCTGAGCGATCCATGCGACCACTGGCATGTTGACCACCACGAACGTTCCCCATAAGAGGGCGCTGAAGCAGAACCATGCCATGAATGGATCGGCGTCTCCCGATCCGCGGCCAAGCCACGTGAGAGCCAGGCTCACGACCGCCACTAGGGCCGTTGCGGTGAAGGCCCAAACGTAGTAGAGCACTCGGGCGAACCCCTGCAGACCTGCATTGTGTTCGCTCTCCAGTTGCTGGACGCGGGCGCGTATCTCTTGTAGCTCTCCCGGAGATACGCCTGCTTCCCTGGCCCTCAACTTGGCAGCGGCGTCGCGATAGGCGGCGGTCATCGCAGCGCTGTCCTGTCGCGTCCTCTGGGTGATCTGCTGAACCTCAACTACGGCGACGAGCAAGAGCACCGGCGCGACAGCCGCGATGGTGGTGGCATAAGGCTCTGTCATCTTCATACTCATTGCGCCATTTTGATCCTGGGGCCCGGGTTGGGGCACGATTTTGTCTGCACGGCTTGAAGCGATGGGCCGAGGTCGGCGGAGCGGGTTTGGCCGGTGTCCTGCCTGGTTGGGGGTCGGGCATGATCAGGGGGCCGTACGCTTTCCGGCTGCTCGGGCAGGTTTGTTCCCTGCCCGCAATGTGTTCGAGTGGCCCCCTGGTCTTGCTCGACGCGGGTCCCGGATCGGGGAGGTGGGTAGAGCCGTGGAGCCGTCCGTCCCCACCCCCGGCCTGGTTCTTTCGCCCCTTTGTGGGCGCGGGTGGGCGACGACGTGCGGCCCCGGTGGCGTAGACATGGAGGGGCAAGCGCGGCGGCGTCCAGCCGGCGCCGCCGCGCTGTGCGCGGCACCTCTGATCTCTGATCAGACTGCTACGCAGTTCAGGAGGCCGGGAATGCAGACGTTCGATGCGTCGAGTGTGGTGTTCTCCCGAGCGTCCGCCTCTTCCCCCGGGCTTGGGAGTGCTGGTGTGCTTGGCGTCTTCTGGGGCCACTTGGGCGCATGGCAGGCATGGGACAGAGTCCGGCCGATGTGGCTGGGCTGCGACCGGACCCGGGTCGGGCAGCGAGCGGAGCGAGCCTTGATGATGTAGGGAAACTCGGTCCGCGCTGCGACTCAACTGGGTCTAAAACTGACGATCATCGTTGACACCTGGGTCTCCGATCAGTACGGAGATCCACATGCCGGGAGTGGATTTCCTTGATCCACTCCCCAGTCACTCCCGAAACGTCCAGAACGCAGGTCAGGCCCGGTCTTCCATGATGGAAGACCGGGCCTGACCTGGTGTTACAGCTGTCGGGGTGGCGGGATTTGAACCCACGACCTCTTCGTCCCGAACGAAGCGCGCTGCCAAGCTGCGCTACACCCCGATGTCACCGCTGTCGCGGCGACATCGATTACTTTAGCCCACCCGCGCCTGGAGGCGAAATCCGGTTTTCGCGCCCCCACCGCCGCCCCCGCCTACGCCCCACAGCCCGACATCACGCCCGTCGGTACACGCCCTCAGACCCGCTCCGTCAGCGTCAGCAGCGTCGCCTCCGGTGGGCACGCGAAGCGACCGGCGTGTAGCGGCTCGTGCCGCAGCCCGCCGAGACATGCAGGTACGAGACGTTCCTCCAGGCCCCGGCCCCGGACCGCCCCGATACCCCCGGACCGGTGCGTGGAGAGGCCCTTCACCCGGTCCGTGTCCAGATCGCAGTTGGTGACCAGCGCCCCGTAGAAGGGGATGCACAGCTGCCCGCCGTGCGTGTGGCCCGCCAGGATCAAGGGGTAGCCGTCCGCCGTGAAAGCGTCGAGGGTGCGCAGATACGGGGCGTGGACCACCGCCAGCGACAGGTCGGCGTCCGTCTCCGGGCCGCCCGCGACCAGCTCGTAGCGGTCGCGCTTGATGTGCGGGTCGTCGAGGCCGGTGAACGCGATCTCGTAGCCGTCCAGCTTCAGCCGGCCGCGCGTGTTGTTCAGGCCCGCCCAGCCCGCCGCGTCGAACGCGTTCCGCAGGTCCTCCCACGGGTTGTGGACCACGCCGACGGCCGGTGCGTTGCCGTTCAGGCCGTGGCGGCCCTGGGCCTTCTCGAAGAGATAGCGGGCCGGGTTACGGAGCTGGGGGCCGTAGTAGTCGTTCGAGCCGAAGACATAGACGCCGGGAAAGTCCATCAGCGGGCCGAGCGCGTCCAGGACCTCCGGGACGCCCTCCGGGTCGGAGAGGTTGTCGCCCGTGTTGACGACGAAGTCCGGGCGCAGTCCCGCGAGCGACTGCAGCCAGGCGCGCTTCTTGCGCTGGCCGCTGACCATGTGGATGTCGGAGACCTGGAGTACGCGCAGCGGCCGCATGCCCCGCGGCAGTATCGGCACCGTCAGCCGTCGGAGCCGGAAGGAGCGGGTCTCGACGCCGGCGGCGTAGGCGAGGCCGACCGCGGCGGCTGCCGTGATTCCCAGGGGTACTCCGTAGCGTGCGCGCATGCGTCCATCGTGGCAGACCCCTCAGGGGGAGGACGCCGGGCGGGCACCTCGGCCGCCCCAGGCACCTTCGCCACCCCAGGCATCTTGACCACCTCCGCCACCCCCACGGTCTCCCGTACGGGCAGGGCCAGCAGCAGCCCCAGCGTGATCCAGACGTACGTATTGCTGCCGAGGAAGCCGTCGACCCCCGTCGCGTCCCAGCTCCACAGCCATACGACGCTGCTGCACAGCGCCACATAGACGGCGACGGCCCACCGCAGCAGCCGGCGCCGCCGCTGTCCGCCCTTCGCGGCGAGCAGTCCGGTGTCAATGAGCACAGCGAGGGCCGGGAGCAGCCAGACCAGGTGGTGCACCCAGGTGACCGGGCTGATCAGGCAGGCGAGCAGTCCCGTCAGCGCGAAGCCTGTCTGCTCGTCGCCCGCGGCGGCGGCCCGCCGCACTCGCCAGGCCCAGAGGCACAGGAGCACGATCACGCCGAGCGCCCACACCGTACGGCTGGGGGCGTCGGGTTCCGAGAGGCGGGCCAGGACTCCCTGCCAGGACTGGTTGGAGACATAGGCGAGCGAGCCGACGCGGTCCGTGTTCCACATCGCCTCGGTCCAGTAGACCCGGGACGCGTCGGGGGCCACCCACAGCGCGAGCAGGGTGGCCGAGGTCGCGACACCGGTCGCCGTGGCGGCGGCACGCCAGCGCCGGGTGACCAGCAGATAGCCGATGAAGACGGCCGGCGTGAGCTTGATCGCGGCGGCGATGCCGATGCCGATGCCCGCGAACCGGGCAAGGCGGGGGAACCGCTCGCGGCCGGCCGACAGGAGCCACGCGTCGATGAGTACGAGCGCCAGCAGCAGCAGATTGACCTGCCCGAAGCTGATGGTGTCGCGGACCGGCTCGAGCAGCGCGAACAGGCAGCCCGCTACGGCGAAGGCGAACCACGTGCTCCAGCCCTGCCTGCGGATGGCGGCACCGGCCGAGCAGTACAGGATCGCGGCCCCCGCGGAGGCGTTGAGCAGCAGGCTGATCGCGACGGCGCTCGGCCAGTCGACCAGCGTCATCGGCAGCATGCACAGCGCGGCGAACGGCGGATAGGTGAAGCCGTAGTGCGTCCCCGGCACCAGGTAGTCGTAGATGCGGCCGCTGTCCGTCCAGTGGTCGACGGTTCCGTAGTAGACGCCGAGGTCGAACCAGTCCCGGTGCAGGGGGACCGTCGCGAGGAAGAGCCCGACGGCGGCCGCGAGTCCCAGGACCAGGAGCAGCCGCCCGCGGGTGCTCGTCGGCCACGTGAAGCCGTTCCCCGTCACACTGTTCCCCGTCATCCCGTCTCCCGTCATGCCGCACTCCCCAGACGTCCCAGCGGGTCGCGCGACGCGCCACGTCCCATGAACCGGTGGGCGCACCACAGCGCCAGCACCGCGAGTACGCCGCCGCCCGTCGCCAGCGCCACCTGCGCCCCGTCCGGCGCGAATCCGCTCGGCAGTACGGCCAGGGCCAGCACGGCGCTTGCGGCGGCGACGGCCCTGCGTACGGATCTGTCGGGCCCGGCGGCGGCTATCAGGAACAGCCCCCACAGCACGTACCAGGGCCGTATCGCCGGTCCGAGGACGGCCACCGCCGTCAGGCTCAGCCCGAGCGCGTACACCGGGCGCAGCAGGTGGTGCCGCCGCCAGGCGATGAGTACGGCGAGGGCTGTGGCGGCGAGTCCCATCAAGTGCCAGGCGGGGGCGGCGAATTGGGCCAGTCCGCTGTTGGCGTTCTCCAGCAGGGCCCCGGTCATCCGGCCGAGTGACGAGGTCAGCGACCAGTTCTGCGGCGACACCGGGGTGTCGAGCGCGGATATCCACCCGTACCCCGTGCCGGTCAGGGCGGTGGTCGCGGCCGTGGTGGCGGCGGCGATTCCGGCCACGGCGAGCGCGGCCTTCACGCGCCCCGACCGGCCGCCGAGATTCCGGCCCCAGAGCAGCGCGACGGCCACCAGCCCCAGAGCCGCGGGCGCCTTCACCAGAGCGGCCAGCGTCACCAGGACGACGGCGAGGACAGGCCAGCGGCCCAGCGCGGCCACCAGACCGGCGCCCAGCAGGCCGAGCATGATCGCGTCATTGTGGGCCCCGCCGACGAGATGCAGCAGCACCAGCGGGTTGAGCACGCCGAGCCAGAGCGCGACGGCCGGGTCCGCCCCGCAGTGCCGGGCCAGCGTGGGCAGACAGACGACCATCAGGGCGACCCCGAGCAGCGCGACCAGCCGCATGCCGAACACCCCGGTGGACAACTGGGTGCTGGAGAAGTCGTTTATGGCGTTGGCGAAGGCGAGGAAGACCGGGCCGTACGGGGTCGGGGTGTGCTGCCAGAGCGGTGCCACCTCGTCGGTCAGCGGTCCACCGAGCTGGGAAGGGCCGTACACATACACATCGATGCGGGCGTCGACCATCGCGCCCTGCGCGAGGTAGCTGTACACATCCCGGCTGAACAGCGGCGGCGCCAGCAGCAGCGGTGCCGCCCACAGCACGAGCGTGAGCAGCAGCGTACGGCGGTCCGGCGGTTCGGGCCCGCGTATCGCCCGGCCCAGCAGCGCCCAGGCAGCGACCAGGAGTACGAGCCCGAAGTACGCGCCGGCCAGGCCCGCCGCCGCCAGTCCGGACTCGGGGGCGAGGGCGTCCCGTACGGGCAGCGCCCCCGCACTCACCCCGCCTGCGGCGAGCGCTGCCGAGCCCACCAGCCCCAGCAGTTGGCAGCGGCGGGTGTCGACGACGGGTACGCGGATGGCCAGCACGTGGGCAGACTCTCAACGGGCGATGGCCGAGAGGCGACGCCGTCATCGCCACCGAGCGGCCGCCGTATGTCGGCCGTATTACGGATGCCGGGAAACCACGGTTCGCATGGACACCGTGACTCCGCGCTCGTGGCTCGCAGCCCCTCGCCGCGAAATGCGCGGGCGGGCACTTCGCCGCACCTGACAGACTGGACGGCATGACCACGCTCAAGTCCAAGCTGCAGGAAGACCTCACTGCCGCGATCAGGGCGCGCGACGAACTGCGCTCCTCCACGCTCCGGCTGACCCTCACCGCGATCACCAAGGAGGAGGTCTCGGGCAAGACGGCCCGTGAGCTCTCCGACGACGAGGTGCAGAAGGTGATCGCCAGGGAGGCGAAGAAGCGCCGTGAGGCCGCCGATGCCTTCGCGCAGGGCGGTCGTACCGAGTCGGCCGAGCGGGAGAAGGCGGAAGGTGTGCTGCTCGACGCGTATCTGCCGCAGCAGCTCAGCGACGAAGAGCTGGAGCAGATCGTCGCGGCGGCTGTCGCCGAGGCCAAGGGCGCCGGTGCCGAGGGCCCGCGCGCGATGGGTGCCGTCATGAAGATCGTGAACCCGGAGGTGGCCGGTCGCGCCGAGGGTGGCCGGGTGGCCGCCGCGGTGAAGAAGCTGCTCGCGGGCTGAGCGCCGGCGGACGTACGAAGCCAGGCGCTCGTACACGAAGCCAGGCGCTCGTGCACGAAGCCAGGCGCTCGTACACGAGGACTCGCACACGTACAAAGAGGGGCCCGGGTCGCATGCGACCCGGGCCCCTCCTCACATCCGCCGGCTACCCGAGGTCCGGCCAGCCACCCGTCGAACTGTTGCCGTTCCCGCCGTTCGTCTGACCGCGGTTGGTGCCGCCGCCGATCAGGTCCGGCGGGATCGAGATGCCGGGGAACGGCTCCTGCCCGCCGTTGGTCTGGCCGCCGTCGTCACCGGGCTTGCCGTCGCCGGGCTTCCTCTTGTCCTTCTCCTTCGGGGGGTCCGGGATCGGCACGCTGATGAACGAGGGAGCGGGCTGACCTTCCAGGGCCCCGCTCATCGCGTCGCGCCAGATCGGTCCGGGGACCTGACCGCCGAAGACCTTCTCCTGCCACTGACCGCCGATGGTGATGTTCTCCATCTTCACCTGCTGGGTGGGGCTGCCGACCCAGACCGCCCCGGAGAGGGTCGGGGTGTAGCCGACGAACCAGGCGTTCCTACGGGCGTCCGTGGTACCGGTCTTGCCCGCGTTGTCCCGGCTCTGCAGACCGGCCTGCTGGCCAGTACCGGAGTCGACCACTCCGCGCAGCAGGGTGTTGACGGTGTCGGCCGTCCGCTCGGACATGACCTTGTCGCAGGTGCTCTTCGGCACCCGGAGGCTCTTGCCGTCGGCCGTCCTGATGGACTCGATGGCCGTCGGGGTGCAGTACGTACCGCGGTTGGCGAACGTCGCGTACGCGGTGGCCATGGTGAGGGGCGAAACACCCTTGGATCCCAGGGAGATCGCGGGCACCTCGGGCAGCTTCTCGCCGTTGCCCTGGACGACGCCCATCTTGGTGGTCATCTCCATCACCGGGCACATGCCGATGTCGGCGATCATCTGGACGAAGTAGGTGTTGACCGACTTCGCCATCGCCTCCTTGAGCGCGTACGGGCCGACCTCGGACTCGTCCTCGTTCGGCACTTCGGCGTTGTCGGTGTTCACCCACGGGTTGCCGCTGCAGGTCTGCACGGTCGGGTACGGGATCTTGAACGGCGCCGGGTAGACCTGCGTCGGCGGCCTGCCCTGCTCCAGGGCGGCCGCGGCGACGAACGGCTTGAACGTCGAACCCGTCGGGAAGCCGTAGTTCGAGCCGCCCCTCTGCTTGTCGACCGAGTAGTTGATCTGCGTCTCGGTCTTCCCGAAGCCGTACGGCCGGGACTGGCCCATGGCCATGATCTTGCCGGTGCCGGGCTGGACCATGGTCACCGCGGTGGCCACGCTGTCCGTCTGGTAGACGTGTTCCTTTATCGACGCCTGCGCCGACTTCTGCGCCTTCGGGTCCAGCGTCGTCCTGATCGTCAGGCCGCCCTGGTTCCAGATCTTGGCCCGGTCCTCCTTGTTCTTCCCGAAGACCGGGTCGGAGAGGAACACCTCGCGGACGTAGTCACAGAAGAAGCCCGAGCCGCTGACCGCGGTGATGCAGCCGTTCTTCGGCTTGCTGACCTTCAGGTTGACCGGGGTCGCCTTCGCCCGGTCCGCCTCCGCCTGCGAGATGTCGCGGATGTCGGCCATGCGCTGCAGCACGGTGTTGCGACGCTTGGTCGCCTCCTGTGTGTCATTGACCGGGTCGTAGCGGCTCGGCGACTGGACGATGCCCGCGAGCATCGCCGCCTCCTCCACCTTCAGGTCCTTGGCCGACTTGGAGTAGTAGCGCTGGGCCGCCGCCTCGACGCCGTACGCCTGCTGGCCGAAGAAGGTGATGTTGAGGTAGTTCTCGAGGATCTTCTTCTTGCCCAGCTCTTCCTCGACCTGGATCGCGTACTTGAGCTCCTGGATCTTGCGGCCGAGCGTCTGCTGGGTGGCCTGGGCGACCTTGTCGGGGTTGTCGCCGGCCTCCTCCACGAAGACGTTCTTCACATACTGCTGCGTAAGGGTCGAAGCGCCCTGGGAGACGCCGCCCGACTGGGCGTTGCGGTTGAGCGCGCGCAGTACGCCCTTGAGGTCGATCGCGCCGTGCTCGTAGAAGCGCGAGTCCTCGATGGCGACGATCGCCTTCTGCATGTACGGCGAGATGTCCGCGAGCTTGATGACCGTGCGGTCGCGCGAGTAGACCGTGGCGATCTGGCCGCCCTTGGAGTCCAGGATGGTGGTGCGCTGACTCAGCGGGGGCCTCTTGAGGTTGGCGGGGATCTCGTCGAATCCCTGGACCGTTCCCTTGGCCGCGAGTCCCAGCGCACCGGCGGCGGGCAGGGCGATACCCGCCAGCACCGCTCCCGCGAGAACGCTGACACCGAGGAACTTGGCGGCCTGCTGGGTCCCTGTCAGACCTCCGCCCGAGCGCTTCTTTGGCATGGGGGCAGCCTACGTTCTCATTCGCCGGACACGCGTATATGCCTTGGCCTAAGCTGCTCTCAACTGTCACAGCAGTGCGGTTTCGTATCAAGACCTCCACCCCCCCTGGCTGTTCCCGAATCTGGCAGGCCTCTGTCCGAATCCGCCTCATGCGTCATCGGGCGTCCGTTGTGACTCAACTGAACTGTCCCGGTTTGTCGGGATAGCCTTGTATGCCCTCGGCTCACTCCTCTGGGTGATCTGCCGCGTACGCATAGTCCGTTCGGGCCATTCAAGATTGGGCCCGAAGGGGGTGTTGCGCTGTGCCCACCTTCCGTAACGTCCTCAACTGGCAGCGGTGAATATGCCGCTACCGCCGTGGGGGAGCCTCGATTCGGGAGAGGACGGCGCCGGGATGGGCTGGGTAACCGACTGGAGTGCGCAGGCAGCCTGCCGCACTACCGATCCGGATGAACTGTTCGTACAAGGGGCAGCGCAGAACAGGGCCAAGGCGGTGTGCACCGGATGTCCGGTGCGGACCGAGTGCCTGGCCGATGCGCTCGACAATCGCGTTGAGTTCGGTGTCTGGGGGGGAATGACCGAGCGGGAGCGGCGCGCACTGTTGCGCAGGCGTCCCACGGTCACCTCCTGGCGCGGACTGCTCGAGACCGCGCGGACGGAGTACGAGCGCAGCGCGGGCATTCTGCCCGTGGGCCTCGACGACGACGAGACATACGAGACATACGCGGCGGTGGGATAGCCCTCTCGGGATAGCCCCCCGCTGTTGCTCGACGCAGTTGCTCTACGCAGCTCCGGCCGGAGTCCGACCCCCGGTCGCGAGTCGATCACCGATGGCCCGAAGCCCCGCGAGATCGTGTACATCGCCGGGCAGGGCGGCCACTTGGGCCACCGCCACTTCGGGGTGGAGTGCGGTGAAGCGGTCGCGCGTTCGCTGTTCACGCGCGAGCACCTGCATGCGTTCGGCGTGCAGGCGCAGCAGACCCGCGGTCAGCTGCTCTGTGGTGTGGTCGGGGTGGTCCCCTTGCGCTTCATGTTCGCCGGGGGCGTGGTCCACGGGTGGGGTCTCGGGAGAGGCGGCCGTGGCGTCACGAGCACCAGTCTTCCCGGACTCCTGATCCACAATGCGGCCCTCGTCAAGATTTTCTGCGGCGGCAAGTGCCCGCTCGGCCGACAGCCGGGCGGCGCCGCTGCCGTGCACCCGGTTCAGTACGAGACCGGCGAGCGGCATCTCCTCCGCCGCCAGGCGCTCCACGAAGTACGCCGCCTCGCGCAGCGCGTCCCGCTCGGGCGCCGCGACCACCAGGAACGCCGTGCCGGGGGCCTGCAGCAGCCGGTAGGTCGCGTCCGCGCGGGTGCGGAAGCCGCCGAACATCGTGTCCATCGCGGCCACGAAAGTCTGTACGTCGCGCAGGAGTTGGCCCCCGAGGAGCTTGCCGAGCGTCCCCGTCATCATCGACATGCCGACATTGAGGAACTTCATCCCGGCCCGGCCGCCCATCTTCGCCGGGGCCATCAGCAGCTTGATGAACTTCCCGTCCAGGAAGGACCCGAGACGCTTGGGCGCATCCAGGAAGTCCAGCGCCGAGCGTGACGGCGGAGTGTCGACGACGATCAGGTCCCACTCGTCGCGGGCACGCAGCTGCCCCAGCTTCTCCATCGCCATGTACTCCTGCGTGCCGGCGAAACCGGCCGACAGGGACTGGTAGAAGGGGTTCTCCAGTATCGCGCGGGCCCGCTCGCCGTCCGCGTGCGCCTCGACGATCTCGTCGAAGGTCCGCTTCATGTCCAGCATCATGGCGTGGAGTTCGCCCTCGCCGTCGATGCCCTTGACCTGGCGCGGGGTGTTGTCGAGCGAGTCGATGCCCATGGACTGGGCGAGCCGGCGGGCCGGGTCGATGGTCAGGACGACGACCTTGCGGCCGCGCTCCGCCGCTCGTACGCCAAGGGCCGCAGCGGTCGTCGTCTTGCCGACGCCGCCGGCGCCGCAGCACACGATGATGCGGGTGGCCGGGTCGTCGATGAGCAGGTCGATGTCGAGAGAGGCCGACACGTCCAGAGTCATGAGGCAGCCCCTTGCTTGCGCAGTTCCTTCGACAGTTGGTAGATCCCGGCCAGGTCGACTCCCTCGCTGAGCAGGGGGAGTTCGTACGAGGCAAGGTCCAGGCCGTTCAGCGCGGCCCGCTGCTCGCGCTCCAGCTCGACGCGCTGGGCGTGGTCCGCGGCCTGCTGCAGGAGCGGGGTGACGAGCTTCGCGGAGCCGCTGACGCCCGCCGCCGTGAGCGCCTTGGCGATGTCCGCGCGGTCGCCCGCGGCGCTGCGCACCGCCCCTTCGTCGAGGAGGTGCGGGCGCACCATGTTCACGATCACCTTGCCGACCGGGAGGTCGGCTGCGCGCAGTTCGGCGACGCCGTCCGCGGTCTCCTGGACCGGCATCTCCTCGAGCAGCGTGACCAGATGGACCGCGGTCCCGGCGGACTTGAGGACGCGCATCACGGCCTGGGCCTGGTTGTATATCGGGCCGAACCTGGCCAGCCCCGCGACCTCGTCGTTGACGTTCAGAAAGCGGGTGATGCGGCCGGTGGGCGGGGCGTCCAGCACCACGTAGTCGTACACATAGCGGCCCTTCGCCTTGCGGCGTACGGCTTCGCAGGCCTTGCCGGTCAGCAGCACGTCCCGGACGCCCGGCGCGATGGTCGTCGCGAAGTCGATCGCGCCGAGCTTCTTGAGCGCGCGGCCCGCGGTGCCCAGTTTGTAGAACATCTGGAGGTAGTCGAGGAGCGCGCGCTCGGCGTCGATGGCCAGCGCGAACACCTCGCCGCCGCCCGAGGCGACGGCGATTTTCCGCTCCTCGTACGGAAGCGCTTCCGTCTCGAAGAGCTGTGCGATGCCCTGCCTCCCCTCGACCTCGACGAGGAGAGTGCGCTTTCCCTCAGTGGCGAGGGCGAGCGCGAGTGCGGCGGCCACCGTCGTCTTACCGGTACCGCCCTTGCCGCTGACGACCTGGAGCCTGCTCACGTATTCGAGCCTAACCAGTCGGGCTGCCGCCTACGCACGAGGTGGCATGCGGGCTGCGTCACGGGGCTGTCGGCCGGTGCGGCTACAGTCGGCTCCATGACCAAGTGGGAATACGCGACCGTGCCCCTTCTCGTGCACGCGACCAAGCAGATTCTGGACACCTGGGGCGAGGACGGCTGGGAGCTCGTCCAGGTCGTTCCCGGGCCGAACAACCCCGAGCAGCTCGTGGCGTACTTGAAGCGGGAGAAGGCATGAGCGGGGTTGTCGACGCGAAGCTCGCCGAGCTCGGGCTGACGCTGCCGGACGTAGTGCCGCCGTTGGCCGCGTACCAGCCGGCCGTGGTGTCGGGTGTGTACGTCTACACCGCGGGCCAGCTCCCGATGGTGAAGGGCAAGCTTCCGGTCACCGGCAAGGTGGGCGGTGAGGTCACCGCCGAGGAGGCCAAGGAGCTGGCGCGGACCTGCGCGCTGAACGCGCTGGCCGCCGTGAAGTCGGTCATCGGCGATCTGGACCGGATCGCGCGGGTCGTGAAGGTCGTCGGCTTCGTCGCGTCCGCCTCCGACTTCACCGGGCAGCCCGGTGTGCTCAACGGCGCGAGCGAGCTGCTGGGCGAGGTGCTCGGCGACAAGGGTGTGCACGCGCGCAGCGCGGTGGGTGTCACGGTGCTTCCGCTGGACGCTCCGGTCGAGGTCGAGATTCAGGTGGAGCTCGTCCAGGACTGACCAGCGCATCCCGGCACTGAACCGCCGGTCAGCATGCAGATGGCCCCGTGCCTGCCGGTTCTCCGGCGGGCGCGGGGTTCTGTTCGTCTGCGGCAATCCCTCACATCTCTCTTGACATGGACGCGTCGGCAGGTGTGGTCTGTCCAAGGTTAGGAATGTTTCCTAACCATCTGAACGCCTTACGCCCCCAACACCCTCGTCCCCCAACGAAAGTGGGAGGGATCCGTGGCACCAATCCCCCGCCGGTCGCGCAGAGCGACCGGTGTTCTCGTGGCCGCGGCCACCGCAGCGTTAACCGTGGCCCTGCCGACCCTGAGCAATGCCCAGCCTTCAGCCGACTCGTCCGCCGCGCCCGCAAAGGCAGGGGCTTTCAAGGCCGCGCCCGTCCGGTACGAAGCCGAAGCGGCGACCATCTCGCAGGGCGCCGTCGAGTCCAACCACGCGGGCTACTCCGGTACCGGCTTCGTCAACTTCCAGGCGGTGACGGGCTCGTACGTCGAATTCACCGTCGACTCCGCCCAGGCCGCCAACGCCAGACTGGACTTCCGCTACGCCAACGGCACCACCGCAAGCCGCCCGATGGACATCACGGTCAACGGCACCTCCGTCGCCGACGACCTCGCGTTCCCCGGCACCGGCGCCTGGACCTCCTGGAAGAACGTGAGCGCCGACGCGGTCCTCAAGGCGGGCAGCAACAGGATCCGCGCCCTGACCGCCAACGGCGACGGCCCCAACCTGGACCAGCTCACCGTCACCGCGAGCGGCCCGGCCGACACCGAGAAGCCGACCGCGCCCGCGAACCTGCGCAGGGACAAGGAGCCGACGGCGAGCTCCGTCTCGCTGGCCTGGGACGCGTCCACCGACAACGTCAAGGTCACCGGCTACGACGTCTACCAGCACGGCCAGCTGATGAAGCAGGTCGACGGGGCCGCGCTCGCCGCCACGGTGGACGGACTCAACCCGGAGACCTCGTACGACTGGACCGTCTTCGCCCGTGACGCCGCGGCCAATGTCTCGGCCGCGAGCAACGCCGTCACCATCGCGACGCTGCCCGCACCGCCGGACAACCAGGCACCCAGCATCCCCGGCAGTCTGCGCTCCACCGGCAGGACCGCGACCAGCGTCGACCTCGCCTGGAACGCCTCCACGGACAATGTGAAGGTCACCGGGTACGAGATCCACCGCGACGGCGCAGCCGCCGGAACCTCCGACTCCACCTCGACGACCATCGCGGGTCTGAAGGCCGGCACCGCGTACAAGTTCAAGGTCAGGGCCTTCGACCTGAAGGGCAACAAGTCGGAGTTCGGCCCGGAGATCACCGTCACCACCGGGGACGGCCGGCCCGGCGGCGTACCCGACCCGGGCACGGTCTCCACGCTCGCCGGCGGCGTGGACGTCGCCTGGGGCGTCGGCTTCCTGCCCGACGGCACGGGCCTCTACACCGAGCGGAACACCTTCAACGTCCACAAGCTGACCAAGGCCGGCAACAGGACGCTGATCGGGAAGGTCCCCAACGCCGTGACCACGGGCGGCGAGGGCGGTCTGCTCGGCATCGAGATCAGCCCCGGCTTCACCAGCGACCACTACCTGTACTTCACCCACTCCGCCTCCGAGGGCAACCGCATCGTGCGGATGACGTACGAGAACAACGCGCTGAGCGACTACAAGATCCTGCTCCAGGGCATGGAGAAGAGCCGCTTCCACAACGGCGGCCGGCTGCGCTTCGGCCCCGACGGCAAGCTGTACGCCTCGATGGGCGACGCCCAGAGCGGCAGCCGGGCGCAGGACAAGACCTCGCTCAACGGCAAGATCCTGCGCATCAACGCGGACGGCACCATTCCGTCGGACAACCCGTTCGGCAACGCAGTCTGGTCGCTCGGCCACCGCAACCCGCAGGGCATCGACTTCGACTCCAAGGGCCGGCTGTGGCAGGCCGAGTTCGGCAACAGCAACATGGACGAGGTCAACCTGATCCAGAAGGGCGGCAACTACGGCTGGCCCAACTGCGAGGGCACCGCGGGCGACTGCTCCGGCTACATCGCGCCGAAGAAGACCTGGTCCACGTCATCGGCTTCACCCAGCGGCCTGACGATCATCAACGACCATGTCTTCGTCGCCACGACCGTCGGCCAGCGGGTCTACCGGCTGCGGATCGACGCCAGTAGCAACCTGGTCGAACAGAAGACCTACTTCCAGAGCACGTACAACAGGCTGCGTACGGTCGAGGTCGACCATGACGGCGACATCTGGCTCACCACGTCGACGGACAAGGACGGCACGAACGGCAACGACCGGGTGCTGCTGATCGACATCGTCTACTCGGGCGGCGATGAGCGGTCGAGGGGCGGCCGGCTGGTGACCGGCCGGTGACCGGGCGGTGGCATGGGCCGCCCCTCGAACATCACGCCGGATGCGCATAGCATCCGCCCATGTCCAATGGTCAGTGGTACCCGCCGGAATGGCCGGACCGGATTCGCGCCCTCGCGAGCGGTGAGCTCACCGCGGTGACGCCGAAGCGGGCCGCGACCGTGATGCTGCTGCGCGACACGGCGGACGGCCCCGCCGTGCACATGCTGCGCCGACGCGCCTCCATGGCTTTCGCCGGAGGCGCGTACGCCTATCCGGGCGGCGGCGTGGACGAGCGCGACGACGACCACCTGGTGCGGTGGGCGGGCCCGTCGCTGGAGACGTGGGCCGCCAGGCTGGGCGTCGACACCGCCTCGGCGCAGGCCATCGTGTGCGCGGCGGTGCGCGAGACGTACGAGGAGGCGGGCGTCCTGCTCGCGGGCCCCACGCCGGACACGGTCGTCGGCGACACGACGGGCGACGACTGGGAGGCCGACCGCCAGGCGCTGGTCGACCGGGACCTCTCCTTCGCGGACTTCCTGGACCGGCGCGGCCTGGTGCTGCGCTCGGACCTGCTGGCCGCGTGGGCGCGGTGGATCACTCCGGAGTTCGAGCCGCGCCGGTACGACACCTGGTTCTTCGTCGCGGCCCTGCCGGAGGGCCAGCGAACCCGGAACGCCTCGACGGAGGCGGACCGTACGGTCTGGATCCGCCCCTCGGAGGCGGCCGCGGGCTACGACAAGGGCGACCTGCTGATGATGCCGCCGACGATCTCGACACTGCGGGCGCTGGAGCGGTACGCGACGGCGTCGTCGGCCCTGACGGGCGCGGCGGAACAGGACCTGACCCCGGTACTGGCGCGAGCGCGGCTGGAGGCCGGGGAACTGGTACTGAGCTGGCCGGGCCACGACGAATTCACGAAGCACATTCCGACGGGGGGTGGGGCGCAGTGAGGAGCGTGCGGCCTTCGCGGGGAGCGCGGGCAGCGCGGGCAGCGCTCGCGGCGTACGTCTGTGCGCACGGCCGGGCTGTGCCGACGGCGGCGTGGGCCGCCGCCCCCGCGGCTACGCGCCCACGCACGTTGCACCGCGGCGCTGCGGCGACAGGCGGCTCGCGGCTCGTCGTGTCCGCCAGGCGTACCGCCGCGTCGGCACCGGGCGCTGCTCCTGCCGTCGAGAGCCTGCCCGCGGCGCCCCCCGCACCCGTCCGCCGCTTCGGAGGTACGTCATGAGCGATGCCGCGGCCCTCCCCGGGCAGCCCCGTGGTGGCGTGCTCTCCGGGCCCGCCACCGCCCGCGCCGTCAATGTCCTCGCGCCCAATCCCTCCGCGATGACCCTCGACGGCACCAACACCTGGATCGTCTCCGAGCCCGGCTCCGAACTCGCCGTCGTCATCGACCCCGGCCCCCTCGACGACGCACACCTCCACGCCGTCATCGCCACCGCCGAGAAGGCGGGCAAGCGGGTCGCCCTGACCCTTCTCACCCACGGTCACCCCGACCACGCCGACGGCGCCGCGCGGTTCGCCGAGCTCACGCGTACGCATGTCCGCGCCCTCGACCCCGCGCTGCGGCTCGGCGACGAAGGGCTCGCCGCCGGCGACGTCATCACCACCGGCGGGCTGGAGATGCGCGTCGTCCCCACCCCCGGCCACACCGCCGACTCGCTCTGCTTCCATCTCCCCGCGGACCGGGCCGTCCTGACCGGCGACACGATCCTCGGCCGCGGCACGACGGTCGTCGCCCACCCCGACGGGCGGCTCGGCGACTATCTCGACTCCCTCCGCAGGCTGCGCTCGCTGTCGGTGGACGACGGAGTGCGTACGGTGCTGCCGGGCCACGGCCCCGTACTCGACGACGCCCAGGGCGCGGTCGAGTTCTACCTGGCCCACCGCGCGCACCGCCTCGCCCAGGTGGAGACCGCGGTCGAGAGCGGCCACGTCACCGCGTCCGAGGTGGTCGCGCAGGTGTACGCGGACGTGGACAGGTCGCTGTGGCCCGCGGCCGAGCTGTCGGTGCTGGCCCAGCTGGAGTACCTGCGCGAGCACGGCCTGATCTGACCGGGCACGGCCTGATCCGGCCTGATCGACCGGACAGGACCCAGGCGTCGGGTTCTTTGACCCGTGCTTTACGCTCCGCTTAGTTCTGGCATTCGTTCCTGGGGGGAACCAGCGTGTTTGTCCTGTTCATCGTGCTCATCATCGCCGCGGCCGTGATGTATTTCGTCGCCCGCGGCGGCGACCGCCGCGGCCTCAAGCTCGGCGCCCTCGGCGCGCTGATGGCCGGCCTCTTCGCCGGCATCTCCAGCTGCGTCCACATCGTCAGCGCCTACGAGGTCGGCGTCCCCGTCACCTTCGGCAAGGTCGGCGCGCCCATGACCCCGGGGGTGAACGTCACCTCGCCCTTCACCAACGTCACCACCTTCTCCACCCGCCCGGTGGACCTCAACCTCTCCGACAAGGACGTCGTCGAGGTGCGCTCCTCGCAGGGCGGCGTGATGTACGTGGAGCTCACTGTGAAGTGGGCGGTGACCCCGGCCAAGTCCGTCGAGCTCTACCGGCTGGCGGGCAGCGAGAGCGCGATCCAGCAGCGGCTGGTGTTCCCGGACAGCCGGGAGATCATCCGCAATGTCTTCGCCCGTCACACCAGCGAGGAGGGCTACTCCTCCGCCCGCGAGAAGATCAACGCCGAGATCGGTGATCTGATCAAGGAGCGGCTCGCCCCCCGCGGTATCGACGTCACCACCGTCAACCTGCGCAATGTGAAGCCGTCCGACCGGCTGCAGGACCAGATCGACCGCAAGATCCAGCAGCAGCAGGCGACGGAGCGGGCGACCGAGGCGGCGCGTACGGCCAAGGCGGAGGCCGAGCGCCGCCGGATCGAGGCCGAGGGCATCGCCAGGGCCAACAAGATCCTGAACGACTCGCTCACCGACAAGGTGCTCACCAACCAGTGCATCGACGCCTACAAGGAGGCGGCGGCCAAACACCCGGTGTACGCCGTGCCCTGCGGCGGCAGCAGCGGGAACCCGCTGATCGTGGACGGCACCAAGAACTGACGTACGCAGCCGAAAGGGCCGCCCCGGTCGAGTCCGGGGCGGCCCTTTCGTACGTCTCGCGTACGTCTCTCGTACGTCAGAGGCTCAGCGCGAACGCTTCGCGAGGCGCTCCACGTCAAGGAGAATCACCGCACGCGCCTCCAGCCGCAGCCAGCCCCGCTGCGCGAAGTCGGCCAGCGCCTTGTTCACGGTCTCGCGGGACGCGCCGACCAGCTGGGCCAGCTCCTCCTGCGTGAGGTCGTGCACGACGTGGATGCCCTCCTCCGACTGCACGCCGAAGCGGCGCGACAGGTCGAGGAGCGCACGGGCCACGCGGCCCGGGACGTCGGAGAAGACCAGGTCGGACATCTGGTCGTTGGTCTTGCGCAGTCGGCGGGCGACCGCGCGCAGCAGCGCCGTGGCCACCTCGGGCCTGGCGTTCAGCCAGGGCTGCAGATCGCCGTGGCCGAGGCCGAGGAGCTTGACCTCGGTCAGTGCGCTGGCGGTGGCGGTACGCGGGCCCGGATCGAAGAGGGACAGCTCACCGATCAGCTCGCCCGGGCCGAGGACGGCGAGCATGTTCTCGCGGCCGTCGGGGGACGTGCGGTGGAGCTTGACCTTGCCTTCGGTGACCACGTAGAGGCGGTCGCCGGGGTCGCCCTCGTGGAAGAGCGCATCGCCACGGGCGAGCGTCACTTCACTCATCGAGGCGCGGAGCTCCGCGGCCTGCTCGTCATCGAGCGCCGCGAAGAGCGGGGCGCGCCGCAGAACGTCGTCCACGAGTTCTCTCCTTGTCGACCTGCTCAGGGGACCGTCGGCCCCATGATGCCGGACCGCGCAGTAGCTAGATGCCGGACCGCGCTGTGGTAACCCGGGGCGCCGTGCCCCACAGCGGCTCCGCAGCGGGCCGGACCCCCGGCAGGTACATATTCGTGCGATCAATCACAACAAGTTTGACGCACTGGAGCGCCTGTTCGTGCGGCAGGGGCCCGATTGGGTCCTGATTGGCTGTGACCGGGGCGGATGTCAGTGGGGCCCCTTAGGCTGGCCGAGTGTCCAATTCGCCGGTGAGAGCGCAGGCCAAGGGGGCTGGGAGAGTGTCCGGAAAGCAGAATTCCGCTGTGGGCGAACAGTCCCCGGCCGGCCCGAAGAAAGCGACAAAAGCACCCAAACCGGAATCAAGACTGGCGATGATCCGCCGCGCCCGCCGGATCAACCGGGAGCTTGCCGAGGTCTATCCGTACGCCCATCCGGAGCTGGACTTCGAAAACCCCTTCCAGCTGCTGGTCGCCACCGTCCTGTCCGCCCAGACGACGGACCTGAGGGTGAACCAGACCACGCCCGCGCTCTTCGCCAAGTACCCCACGCCCGAGGACATGGCCGCGGCCGCTCCCGAGGAGCTGGAGGCGATCATCCGCCCGACCGGCTTCTTCCGGGCCAAGGCGAAGTCCCTCATCGGCCTCTCCGCCGCCCTGCGGGACAACTTCGGGGGCGAGGTCCCGGGCCGGCTGAAGGATCTGGTGACGCTGCCCGGCGTCGGCCGCAAGACCGCAAATGTGGTCCTGGGCAACGGATTTGGCGTACCGGGCCTCACCGTCGACACCCACTTCGGCCGCCTGGTGCGCCGCTGGAAGTGGACCGAGCAGGAGGACCCGGAGAAGGTCGAGGCGGAGATCGCCGAGATCTTCCCGAAGTCCGAGTGGACGATGCTCTCGCACCGGATCATCTTCCACGGCCGCCGCATCTGCCATTCCCGCAAGCCCGCCTGCGGCGCCTGCCCCATCGCGCACCTCTGCCCGTCCTACGGGGAGGGCGAGACGGACCCCGAGAAGGCGAAGAAGCTGCTCAAGTACGAGATGGGCGGTCAGCCGGGCCAGCGACTGAGCCCGCCCCCGGACTACCCGGGCAAGCCCGCCCCGACCTTGGGCGAGGCCGAGTGACGCCGAACGTCGTGATCCTTACGGAGTACGTCGTGATGCTCGCGGAACGATCCATGCGCCCCAAGGCGTTGTGCCTGAGGGGGTGCCCATGATGCGCGCTGGAGAAGAGACGTACGAAGACACGCACGGCGAGGCGTACGACGGCGATGTGGCCGTCACGACCGACGGACTGCCCCAGTGGCTCGACCCCGTCGTGCGCGCCGCGCGCACCGTCGAGCCGGAGCAGCTCAGCCGCTTTCTGCCGCCCGAGAGCGGCCGCGGCCGCCAGTCCGCCGTCCTGATCCTGCTCGGCGAGGGTGCCAGGGGCCCCGAGCTGCTGCTCATGGAGCGCGCCGGCAGCCTCCGCTCGCACCCCGGGCAGCCCTCATTCCCCGGCGGCGCGCTCGACCCGACGGACGGCGACCCGGCCACCACCGGCCCGCTGCGCGCCGCGCTCCGCGAGGCCGAGGAGGAGACCGGCCTCGACCCGTCGGGCGTCCAGATCTTCGGAGTCCTGCCCAGGCTCTACATTCCGGTGAGCAGTTTCGTCGTGACGCCCGTACTGGGATGGTGGCGCACCCCGAGCCCGGTCGGCGCGGTCGATCCCGCTGAGACCGCGCGGGTCTTCACCGTGCCCGTGGTGGATCTCACGGACCCCGCCAACCGTGCGACAGCCGTGCATCCGAGCGGCCACAGCGGCCCGGCATTCATGGTCGAAGGGGCTCTGGTCTGGGGATTCACCGCCGGTGTGATCGACCGCATCCTGCATTTCGCCGACTGGGAAAGACCATGGGACCGCGCCAAGCAGGTCCCGCTGGACTGGCGCTCATGACAGGCTGACCCAATGCCGCGCCTCCCGGGGACGCGGCATCGAAGGCAGCTCCGCACGCGGGCGGCCGGACCCCAGCCGGACGGAGCACCCGGCGACGAACAGCGAGGCTATTGACGGTGAACGTGCTGGACATCCTGTTGCTGGTCGCCGCCGTGTGGTTCGCGATCGTCGGCTATCGCCAGGGCTTCGTCGTCGGCATCCTCTCGGTGATCGGCTTCCTCGGCGGCGGCCTCGTCGCGGTCTATCTGCTCCCCGTCATCTGGGGCCAGCTGACGGACGACTCCGAAGTGTCCACCACGGCCGCCGTCATCGCCGTCGTGATCGTGATCGTCTGCGCCTCGGTCGGCCAGGCGTTCACCACCCACCTCGGCAACAAACTGCGCCGGTTCATCACGTGGTCGCCCGCCCGCGCCATCGACGCCACCGGCGGGGCGCTGGTCAATGTCGTCGCCATGCTGCTGGTCGCCTGGCTGATCGGCTCCGCGCTCGCCGGCACCTCCCTGCCCACGCTCGGCAAGGAGGTCCGCAACTCCAAGGTGTTGCTCGGGGTCTCCCGGGTGATGCCCAGCCAGGCCAACACCTGGTTCACGGACTTCTCCTCCGCCCTCGCCCAGAACGGCTTCCCGCAGGTCTTCAGCCCGTTCTCCAACGAGCCCATCACCGAGGTCCGGGCCCCGGACCCGGCGCTCGCGGGCAGCCCGGTCGCCGCTCGCGCCCAGCGGTCCATCGTCAAGGTCGTCGGTACGGCCCCGAGCTGCGGCAAGGTCCTCGAAGGCACCGGATTCGTGTTCTCCGACCGCCGGGTGATGACCAACGCCCATGTCGTCGGCGGCGTCGACGAACCGACCGTGCAGATCGGCGGCGAGGGCAGGCTGTACGACGCGAAGGTCGTGCTCTACGACTGGCAGCGCGACATCGCCGTACTGGACGTCCCGGACCTCAAGGCGCAGCCGCTGCTGTTCACCGAGACGGACGCGCGCAGCGGAAACGGCGCGATCGTCGCGGGCTTCCCGGAGAACGGCTCGTACGACGTGCGCTCGGCCCGAGTCCGCGGCCGGATCAACGCCAACGGCCCCGACATCTACCGCCGCGGCACCGTGCGACGCGATGTCTACTCGCTCTTCACGACGGTCCGTCAGGGCAACTCGGGCGGCCCGCTGCTCACACCGGACGGCAGGGTGTACGGCGTCATCTTCGCCAGGTCGCTGGACGACCCGAACACCGGTTACGCCCTCACGGCCGACGAGATCCGCGACGACATCAACCTCGGCCTGAACGCCAACCAGCAGGTCGACACCCAGGGGTGCGCGCTGTAGCGGGCGCGGCGAAGTGGCGCGACGGAACTGCGCGATGAAGTGGCGGCGCAGTGAAGGTGACGGCGGAGCCGGGCGTCAGCCGCGGGTATGCCGCAATCGCGCCGAGACCCAGCGGGCTCTGCGCCTCAGGATCCGGGGAATGCCGATCCCCTGCCCCGGATGCTCATGGCCCTCGCCTTGAGGGCCACCCCTCTCGTGGGTGATCGGCCCAGTGGCCGAGCGGCGGTTGCGTGCTGCGTCACCGTAGTCGTGCGTCCAGCCCATACTCCGACGTTTGCCCGTGCCCCAAGGTCCGTAATCGCGTCAGGGGCGGCCAATTGGCCTATGCGTCAGGCATTTGGCTGTTCGTAGTACAAGCGTTCCCCCGGGGGAGTCGTGCTGACCGGCCGGTCAGCTTCCCCCCGCCGGCCCCTACCGGTCCGGCTCGGGGTCCTTCAGCCAGTTGATGAGCTCCGTGGAGAACGCCACCGGGTCCTCCTCATGAGGGAAGTGGCCCAGCCCGTCGAACAGCCTCCAGCGGTACGGCGCTTCCACATACTCTCCCGACCCCGCCGCACTCCGCGTGCGCATCGCCGGGTCGAGCGAGCCGTGCAGATGCAGCGTCGGCACCCGCACCGGGCGCTTCATCCGCCGGTTGAACTGGATCCCGTCCGGCCGCGCCATCGACCGCACCATCCACCGGTACGGCTCGATCGCGCAGTGCGCCGTCGACGGGATGCGCATCGCGCGCCGGTAGACCTCGACCGCGTCCTCGTCCGGCAGCTGCGGCCCGGACCAGTCCTGGATCAGCCTGCCCACCAAGGACGCGTCGTCCGCGACGAGCTGACGCTCCGGAACCCACGGCCGCTGGAAGCCCCAGACGTACGACCCCGCGCGGCTCTGCGAGAAGTCCGAGAGCATCGCCGAGCGCCACCGCCGCGGATGCGGCATCGAGGAGACCGCCAGCCGGCGCACCAGCTTCGGCCGCATCACCGCCGCGGTCCACGCCAGATACCCGCCCAGGTCGTGCCCGACCAGCGCCGCGTCCGGCTCGCCCAGGGAGCGCACCACACCCGTGATGTCGAGCGCGAGGTTCGCGGGGTCGTAACCCCGCGGCGTACGGTCGCTGCCGCCCACGCCCCGCAGATCCATCGCCACCGCCCGGAACCCCGCGTCGGCGAGCGCAGGCAGCTGATGCCGCCACGTCCACCAGAACTGCGGAAAGCCATGGAGCAGCAACACCAGCGGCCCATCGCCCATCTCGGCGATATGGAAGCGCGCACCATTGGCGGCCACGTCGCGGTGGGTCCAGGGACCATCAATGCGTACGGGGCTGCCGAGGCCGGCGGTTCCGCCGGGGTTGGTATCAGGGGCCGTCATGCAGACGAGCGTGCCACAACTGGACACCCGGCGTTTGCCAAGGGCGCCCGGATACGGCCACCGGCCCGCCGCGATCCCTGGCGCCACCGGTGCCCACCGGCCCCCGGGGCCGCCGCCTGCCCATCGCTCAGACGGTGGCTTTCTCCTCGGCCGCACGGGTATGCGGCTTGACGCTCTGCAGTACGGCCGCCGTCTGCTTGGCCGAAGCGATGGACTTCTCCGGCGGCTTGACCTTCTTGAACTTGGCGACGGCGATCAGCGCCAGCAATCCCGCGAGCAGCAGAAACGCCATGCCCACGATCAGGAACGACCAGGCGAGGCCGAGACCCAGATTATGGATCCCGTACGCCGCGGCGAAACTCAGCACCGGCAGCGAGAAGAGCGCGAACACCCCCGCGATGCTGATGGCCATGCCACCGATCGCGCCGCGCTTGACGTCCTGCCGCAGCTCCGCCTTGGCCAGGGCGATCTCGTCGTGCACGAGCGCGGACATCTCGGCGGTCGCCGAGGCCACCAGCTGCCCGAGACTGCGGTCGGCGCCGACGGCCGCCGCCGCGCTGTTGCCGGGGTCGCTCATCGCTGACTCCCTCTCCCTCATCTACGGATCCGATGTCCGATCATGCCGGACTGTCGCCGCCGTCGTGCGATGCCCCCGCGAGTTGAGCCTTACGACGGTGCTCCGCGGCCTTCTCCTCGTAGATCGCCGCCATCCGCAAGTGGTACTCGGGCTTGTCCTGCTCGTAGATGTCGGGGATGCCGTCCTGGTCCTCGTCGCGCTCCTCGTCATCGACCAGCGCCCGGTACTTGCGCACCCGCAGCTTGAGCAGAATCCCGGAGAACACGGCGGCGATCAGCGAGCCGATGAGCACCGAGGCCTTGATCTCGTCGGTCAGTGCCAGGTTGTCGGCGAAGGCGAGTTCGCCGATGAGCAGCGAGACCGTGAAGCCGATGCCGGCGAGCGAGGCGACGGCGAAGACGTCCGGCCAGGCCAGGTCGTCATTGAGTTCGGCCTTGGTGAAGCGTGCCGCCAGCCAGGTGCCGCCGAAGATGCCGACGGCCTTGCCGACCACCAGACCGAGGACCACACCAAGGGTTTCGGGGGTGGTGAAGACATCGGTGAGCGCGCTGCCGGAGACGGTCACACCTGCCGTGAAGAGCGCGAACAGCGGTACGGCGAGTCCGGCGGACAGGGGGCGTACGAGGTGCTCGATGTGCTCGCCGGGGGAGTGCTCCTCGCCTTCCTTCTTCGTGCAGCGCAGCATCAGGCCCATCGCGACACCGGCGACGGTGGCGTGGACGCCGCTGTTGTACATCAGCCCCCAGATGACCAGGGCGAGGGGCACGTATACGTACCAGCCGCGCACGCCCTTCCTCAGGAGCAGCCAGAAGACGCCGAGCCCGATCACGGCCCCGCCGAGCGCCGCGAAGTTCAGGTCGTTGGTGAAGAAGACCGCGATGATCAGGATCGCGAAGAGGTCGTCGACGACGGCGAGGGTCAGCAGGAACGCGCGCAGCGCGGACGGCAGAGAGGTGCCGATGACCGCGAGAACGGCGAGCGCGAAGGCGATGTCGGTGGCGGTCGGGACTGCCCAGCCGTCGGTGGATCCGCCGCCGATGGTGACGGTCAGGGTGTAGACGAGGGCAGGCACCGCCATGCCGCAGATCGCGGCGATCACGGGAAGGGCGGCCGCCTTGCGGTCGCGCAGCTCGCCGGCCACCAGCTCGCGCTTGAGCTCGATGCCGGCGACGAAGAAGAAGAGGGCGAGCAGCCCGTCGGCTGCCCAGTGCTGTATCGAGAGGTCGAGGCCGATGGAGGCGAAGCCTATGTGGAAGTTGCTTACGGTTTCGTAGCTGTCGCGCAGCGGTGTGTTCGCCCAGATCAGCGCCGCGATCGCGGCCGCCAGGAGGAGTACGCCGCCAACGGTCTCGGCGCGCAGCGCGTCCGCCACGAACGTCCGCTCGGGCAGCGAAAGGCGTCCGAGGAACTTGCGGGGGGTGGGCGCGGCCACGTCGGGGGACCTCCGGTCGGGTAGGCACGGCAAAACACATGCCGACCAGACTTCCCGGCGCACCTTTTCTTGTTGCGTCATTGACGCGGTCTTTAGTCTACCTAAGTGCGCGAGGGCGTATCCGGTGAGCCTCACTTTAGGTGCAGGAGGGGCACCCGGCTCGCTGTCGCCGGGTGCCCCTGTTACCTGCTTCAACCTGCCAAGACGTGGTTCTACCTGCGGATACCCGCTCAGTCCTCGCTGGCGGCGCTCGGCAGCTGCGTCTGGATGAGGTCCATCACCGAGGAGTCGGTGAGCGTGGTGACGTCGCCCAGCTGACGGTTCTCGGCGACATCGCGCAGCAGCCGGCGCATGATCTTGCCCGAACGGGTCTTCGGCAGCTCGGCCACCGGCAGGATCCGCTTCGGCTTGGCGATCGGGCCTAGCACCGAGCCGACGTGGTTGCGCAGCTCGTTCACCAGACCCTCGTCCACGCTCGCCGTACCGCGCAGGATCACGAAGCCCACGATCGCCTGGCCGGTCGTCTCGTCCGCCGCGCCCACGACCGCCGCCTCGGCGACCTTCGGGTGCGACACGAGCGCCGACTCCACCTCGGTGGTCGAGATGTTGTGGCCGGACACCAGCATCACGTCGTCGACCCGGCCGAGCAGCCAGATGTCGCCGTCGTCGTCCTTCTTGGCGCCGTCGCCCGCGAAGTACTTGCCCTCGAAGCGCGACCAGTACGTGTCGATGAAGCGCTGGTCGTCGCCCCAGATGGTGCGCAGCATCGATGGCCACGGCTCGGTGAGGACGAGATAGCCGCCGCCCCCGTTGGGCACCTCGTGCGCCTCGTCGTCCACGACGGTCGCCGAGATGCCGGGCAGCGCGCGCTGTGCGGAGCCGGGCTTGGTCTCGGTGACGCCGGGCAGCGGCGAGATCATCATCGCGCCGGTCTCGGTCTGCCACCAGGTGTCCACGATCGGGGTCTTGCCGGCGCCGATGTGCTCCCGGTACCAGATCCATGCCTCCGGGTTGATCGGCTCACCGACCGACCCCAGGATCCGCAGCGAGGACAGGTCGAACTTCGCGGGGATGTCGTCGCCCCACTTCATGAACGTGCGGATCGCGGTCGGCGCCGTGTAGAGGAGAGTGACGCCGTACTTCTGGATGATCTCCCAGAAGCGGCCCTGGTGCGGGGTGTCGGGTGTGCCCTCGTACATCACCTGTGTCGCGCCGTTGGCCAGCGGCCCGTACACGATGTACGAGTGGCCGGTCACCCAGCCGATGTCGGCGGTGCACCAGAAGACGTCCGACTCCGGCTTGAGGTCGAAGACGGCGTTGTGGGTGTAGGCCGCCTGGGTGAGGTAGCCGCCGGAGGTGTGCAGGATGCCCTTCGGCTTACCCGTCGTACCGGAGGTGTAGAGGATGAAGAGCGGGTGCTCCGCCTCGAAGGCCTCCGGGGTGTGCTCGGCGGACTGGCGGGCGACGATGTCGTGCCACCAGACGTCGCGGCCCTCGGCGATGGCCGTGTCCTGGCCGGTACGCCGCACCACCAGGACATGCTCGATCTGCGGGCACTTGGCGACGGCCTCGTCGATCGCGGGCTTGAGCGCGCTCGGCTTGCCGCGGCGGTAGCCACCGTCGGCGGTGATGACCAGCTTGGCGTCGGCGTCCTGGATGCGGGAGGCGACGGCTTCGGCCGAGAAACCACCGAAGACCACCGAGTGCGCGGCGCCGATACGGGCGCAGGCCAGCATCGCGACGACGGCCTCGGGGATCATCGGGAGGTACACGGCGACCCGGTCGCCCTTGACCACTCCCAGCTCGGTCAGGGCGTTCGCGGCGCGCGAGACCTCGTCCTTGAGCTCGGCGTAGGTGATCGCGCGGCTGTCGCCGGGTTCGCCCTCGAAGTGGAGGGCTACGCGGTCGCCGTTGCCCGCCTCGACATGGCGGTCCACGCAGTTGTACGCGACGTTCAGCTTGCCGTCGGCGAACCACTTCGCGAAGGGCGGATTGGTCCAGTCGAGGGTCTCGGTCGGTTCGGTGGCCCAACTGAGCCGCCGCGCCTGCTCGGCCCAGAAGCCAAGCCTGTCAGCCTTGGCCTGCTCGTACGCCTCCGCCGTCACGTTGGCGTTCGCGGCCAGCTCGGCCGGCGGCGCGAACCGCCGCTCTTCCTTGAGCAGGTTGGCCAGGCTTTCGTTGCTCACGACATCTCCCTTTCCCAGGGCGTCCTATATGCCTATGTGTCCCAGGCCATAGCTCATCAGCCAGCGGGCCGGGTGACAAGAGCTGGCCGAAAATTGGTTTAGACCTATGGGTGCCCCTCTTCCCCGGGCGGTGGGAAAGAGGGGCCACACGTTCTCACGGACGGGGCATGGCTGTGGTTCAGCCACGTGGTTCGGGCGAGTGGTTCAGGCGCGCGACTTCACCAGCGCCGAGGGTGCGGGCGCGACCCGGTCGAAGACCGCGTCGATCTCGTGCTCGTCGCTGCTGGCGAGCAGATACGCCTGGGCCTCGCCGACATGGAAGTACATGCCGTGCAGCTCCAGCGTGCCCTCGGCGAGCCGCCGGGCCACCGCCTCATGGGCGCGCAGATGCTCCAACTGCTGGACCACGTTGGTCAGACACAGCTGCTCGACCGCGTCGGTGGGCAGCCGCCCGGAGATCCTGGCCCAGGAACGGTGCCGGCTCTTCATCCGCTCCATGCTCGGCAGCCCGTGCCGCAGCCAGCGCCGCAACGGGGTCTGGGCGCCCCCGGGCGGAGCGTTCAGCAGGGCCTGCATCGCACCGCACCCGGAATGCCCGCAGATGGTGATCGAGTCCACCGCCAGCACATCGACGGCGTACTCGATCGCGGCCGCCACCGAGTCGTCGCTGCTCTCCGCGCCGGGCAGGGGCACCAGATTGCCCACATTCCGTACGGTGAACAGATCACCCGGACCGCTGGCCGTGATCATGCTGGTGACCAGGCGGGAGTCGGCGCAGGTGAGGAAGAGCTGCGAGGGCCGCTGCCCCTCGCGCGCCAGCCGCGCCAGCTCGTCGCGCACCAGCGGAGCCGTATTGCGCTGGAACGAGCGCAGCCCGCTGGCCAGTTGATGCGTATCGGCACGCGGGGGCCGATCGTCGCAGTGGTGGTTGCGCCAGGGTGTCCAGGGGCGGCAGCAGCCGTGCGTCTCGGAGGCGGGCTCGCTGATCCGCCCCCCCGCCCGGCCGGTGAACTCCACCGTCCCGCCCTGCCCGACATGCGAGGCCTGCCAGTCGTGCAGCGCCTCGTAGGCGGCATGGTCCATGAACGAGCCGTCCAACTCGACGACACAGTCGGCCCCCTGGGGCACCTGCCCCAGTATCCGGCTCAGCCGGGGCACGGCGAGGAAGGTCAACTGGCCGCGCGCCCGCACCCGGTGAACCCCCTCCTGCTCGTCCGCGATGATCCGCGTCCTGGTCAGCCGGTGCAGCGCGACGGCGACGGCCACCCCGATCCCGATCACCACTCCTTCCAGTACGCCGGTGGCAACGACCGAGGCCAGCGTCGCCGCATACACCAGCATTTCGCGGTTCCGCCGCACGCTGCGCAGATGCGTGATGCTGACCATCTGGATGCCCACGACCATCACCAGCGCGGCGAGGGAGGCCAGCGGGATCAGATCGAGCACGGGCACCAGCAGCAGCGCGGCGACCGCGATCCACAGCCCGTGCAGCATCGTGGCGTTGCGGCTCACACCGCCGGCGGACACATTGGCGGCGCTGCGTACGGCGACCCCGGTGACGGGCAGCCCGCCGAGCGCTCCGGAGACGACGTTCGCCGCCCCCTGCCCGGCCAGCTCCCGGTCGAGGTGAGCGCGCGGAATGTGGACGTCCGGCTCCTTGCGGCCAGCCACCAGCTTGTCGACGGCGACCGCCGACAGCAGCGACTCCACGCTGCCCACCAGGGTGATGGTGAGCACGGCGGCGAGGATGCCGAGCGCCGGCCCCTGGGGCAGCTCGGGCAGCGCGTGGCTGCTCCAGGACGGCAGATCGACGCGCGGCAGGCTCAGCCCGGCGAGGACGGCGAAGACGGTGGCGCCTGCCACCGCCGCGAGCGCGGCCGGGACCGTTCGTACGATCCGGCCCGCACGCCCCGGAATCCGCGGCCACAGCAGCAGTACGGCAACGGTCAGGACGCTGGCCGAGAGCGCGGCGGTATGCAGATCGGCCAACTGGGCAGGAAGAGCGCGGACGTTGTCGACGGCCGAGCTCTGCGGCGTGCCGCCGAGAACAATATGGAGTTGGGCGAGGGCGATCGTGACGCCGATACCGGCCAGCATGCCGTGCACGATCGCCGGGCTGACGGCGAGAGCCGAGCGGGCCACCCGCAGGGCGGCCAGCCCGAGTTGGGCGAGTCCGGCGACGACGGTGATGGCGCAGGTGGTACGCCAGCCGTACCGCTGGATCAGATCGGCGGTGACGACGGTCAGTCCGGCCGCGGGGCCGCTGACCTGCAGCGGCGACCCGCCGAGCCGGCCGGCGACGATACCGCCGACGGCGGCGGCCACCAGTCCGGCCTGGAGTGGTGCGCCGGTGGCGAGCGCGATGCCGAGGGAGAGCGGCAGCGCGATCAGGAACACGGAGATCGAGGCGGAGAAGTCGGCGCCCGCGATGCGGAAGCGACGTCGACCGCCATCGCCGCCGTCGGGCGATGGTGGACTGTGCGGGCGCTGGAAGCGCGAGGTGAGGGATACGCGGGACTTGTTGCTCTTGGTCTTGTTGCTCTTGGTCTTGCGAGAAGGGTCGTCGGTGCGAGTGGGGACGCAGGCAGACATGGTTCCCGTCTCCTCCGGGGCAGCGCGGTCGCGGAATGGGGGACGCGGCCGTGGGTCACGGCGTGCAGTGGCGGGATTCTCAACTCTCAGTAAATGGATCGTAATGCAGAGTAAAGAGTCTGGCATGATTTTCGGGGCAAATGGGGCAGTTCTTCACTCGATCCGGTGATCAG
Source organism: Streptomyces lunaelactis (assembly GCF_003054555.1). Lineage (NCBI taxonomy): Bacteria > Bacillati > Actinomycetota > Actinomycetes > Kitasatosporales > Streptomycetaceae > Streptomyces > Streptomyces lunaelactis. The sequence continues at coordinate 4,767,993 of NZ_CP026304.1, forward strand.
TGATGTGAATGCGGCCCCGTCGCGCCACCCCCTCTCCACCGCGATGCGAGTTTGTCGGCGCCATGAGTAATTCGTCGTACAGGCATATAGGCAGAAAATCATAGGAAAGTGGGTGGGTGAATGAAGGCCGCCACGAAGAGAATCGCCGTCGGCGCAGTTGCCACGGCGCTGATCGCGGGGCTAGCCGGCTGCACCGGCTCGGAGGCCCCGCGCACCCCGGCCACCCACGAGGAGGGTGCACCCGGAGCGAAGAAGGGCGCCGCGGCCCCCAAGAGCGCGGTACGTCTCATTGGCGACGGCTCCACAGCGTTCACCGGAGTCCAGCCGGGACTGCTCAAACCGGAGCGACTGAAGCCCGGTCAGCAGCCGCCGCAGTTCGTGGTGTTCTCGTGGGACGGAGCCGGGGAGGACAGCCAGAAGCTCTTCTCCCACTTCCGCAACGTCGCCAGGAAGTACGACGCGACGATGACCTTCTTCCTCAGCGGCGTCTATCTGCTCCCCGAGGAGAAGGCGACCATGTACGACCCGCCGCAGCACTCGGCCGGGCGTTCCGACATCGGCTTCAACGACACGCAGGGCATCAAGGACACCGTGCGGGAACTGCGCGCCGCCTGGCAGGAGGGCAATGAGGTGGGCACTCACTTCAACGGCCACTTCTGCGGCAAGGCGGGAGGGGTGGGCAAGTGGTCCGTCGCCGAGTGGAAGAGCGAGATCTCCCAGGCCAAGTCCTTTGTGAAGAACTGGAAGACGAATGCGGGCCTGGAGGCCGAGCAGCCGCTGCCCTTCAACTACGACACGGAGCTCATCGGCGCCCGCACCCCCTGCCTGGAGGGCCGCACGAACTTCGTGCGTGCCGCGAGCGAGCTGGGCTTCCGCTACGACACCAGCGGCGTCAACGACCAGATCTGGCCCAAGAAGGACCTCGGTCTGTGGGACCTGTCACTGCAGATGGTCCCCGTCCCGGGCCGCGCCTTCGAGACGCTCTCCATGGACTACAACTTCATGGTCAACCAGTCCGGGACGGTCAAGGGTGACCCGTCGCAGCACGCGTACTGGGGCAACCAGATGCGGGACGGTCTGGTGCGGGCATTCAACCGCGCGTACAAGGGCAACCGTGCCCCGCTGATCATCGGTAACCACTTCGAGTCCTGGAACGGCGGCACGTACATGCGCGCCATCGAGGAGACGATCGCGACGGTCTGTGTGAAGCGCGATGTGAAGTGCGTGTCCTTCCGTCAGCTCGCCGACTGGCTGGACGCGCAGGACCCGGATGTCCTGGAGAGGATGCGCGCCCTGAAGGTCGGTCAGGCCCCGGCGGACGGCTGGGAGGCGTACCTCGCTACCCAGCCGGAGGCCGCGGCCCCGCCGCCCGCGGTCAAGCGGGCCCAGCAGCGCTGACTTCGGACATACGCCCACCCGGTTCGAAGCCGGGGCAGATTCCTCTTTCTGCGCCCCTCGCGCCACTCGGCGCCGGGGCGCCTCCCGGGCTTCGGGCCGCAGCGCCGGGCTCCGCCCGTCGGCCCGGGGGCGCCGCGTCCTCAGCTGTGCTGCGGAACCGCCGAACGCTCACCCAGCACGAAGCCGGGGTCGACCTGTGCGGCCAGGTCGGCGCCGGTCTTCGCGTTGCCCCAACTCTCCGCGTTCTTCAGGTGGAAGTGCACCATCTGGCGCGTGTAGCGCTCCCAGTCGCGGTTCTCGTACGAGTCCTCCGCGGCGTTCTGCAGTGCCTGCAGCGACATGCGGTTGTCCGCCTCCAACAGCTCGAACCGCGGCGACCGGCCCTTCTCCATCACCCGTACCCACTCCGAGTGCCCAACGGTGACGAGCAGGTCTTCGCCCACCTCCTCGCGCAGGAAGTCCAGATCCTCCTGGCCCTGCACCTTGTTGCCGACGACCTTCAGCGCGACGCCGAAATCCCGTGCGTACTCCTTGTACTGGCGGTAGACGGAGACCCCCTTCCGCGTCGGCTCGGCCACCAGGAACGTCATGTCGAAGCGGGTGAACATCCCGGAGGCGAAGGAGTCCGAGCCGGCCGTCATGTCGACGACCACATACTCGTCCGGGCCGTCGACCAGGTGGTTGAGGCAGAGCTCGACCGCGCCGATCTTGGAGTGGTAGCAGGACACCCCGAGATCGGACTCGGTGAAGGGCCCCGTCGCCATCAGCCGGATGTCCCCGTCGTCGAGGTGGACAGTACGGGCGCAGGCCTCGTAGACCGGGTTGTCCTCGTGGACACGCAGCAGCCGCGAGCCCTCGCCCGGGGGCGTCGTCTTGATCATCGTCTCGGCGGAGGCGATCCGGGGGTTGGAGCCCCGCAGATAGTCCTTGATCAGCGGCAGGTGCGCCCCCATCGGGGGCAGTGCGGCGGCCTCCGTCTCGTCGAGACCGAGTGCGGCCCCAAGATGCTGGTTGATGTCGGCGTCCACCGCGACGACGGGGGCCTCATTGGCGGCAAGGTGGCGGATGAAGAGCGAGGACAGCGTCGTCTTGCCGCTGCCGCCCTTCCCTACGAAAGCGATCTTCATGTTCACCTAGAGTAGTGCCACGATCGCATGGTGTGGTCAAGATGCGTGAAGAAGACCACTCCAAGGTGGGGCGTGCGCCAGGGGCGCGTAGCCTCGCTACCTATGAGTACGCATGCCTCGTCGGTCGACCCCCTCGCCACTCTCGGCGCCCTGCCGGGCGTCGCCGACTCCGTGGACTCCGTACGCAAAGCTGTCGACCGGGTCTACGGCCACCGGGTCATGCGGCGCCGCAGCAACGAGGTCACCTCGGAGGCGGCGCTGCGCGGAGCGCGCGGTTCCGCCGCGCTGTCCGGGGCCGACTGGGCCCTGGAAGAGGTCCGCAGGCGCACTGACTTCGGCGTCGAGGCCGAGGCACGGACGGTCGGCGCGGCGCTGCGGCTGACCGCCGAGGCCGGTCAACTGCTGTCCATCTGGCGGCAGTCGCCGCTGAGGGTGCTGGCCAGGCTGCATCTGGTCGCGGCCGGCGGCGTCGGCGAGGACGAGGCGGTGGGCCGGCCGCGCCTGGCCGGCGAAGCGGTCGACGAGCCGCTGATCGAGGCGCCGCTGCCGGACGCGAACGAGGTGACCGGCCGGCTGGACGGGCTGGCGGAGCTGATCATCACGGGCAGTTCCGCACCGGCCCTGGTGACGGCCGCCGTGGTGCACGGCGAGCTGCTCGCGCTGCGTCCCTTCGGTTCGTACAACGGCCTGGTCGCGCGGACGGCCGAGCGCATCGTGCTGATCGGCAGCGGGCTCGATCCGAAGGCCATCTGCCCGGCGGAGGTCGGCCACGCCGAGCAGGGCAGAGCTGCCTATGCCGCGGCCTTCGAGGGCTATCTCTCGGGGACGCCGGACGGCATGGCCGCCTGGATGGCGCACTGCGGGCGCGCGGTGGAGCTGGGGGTCAGGGAGTCGACCGCCGTGTGTGAGGCGTTGCAGCGCGGCGCTGCCTGAACTGCACCTGAAAAAGTCCCTGAACAGGGTTGCGGCGGTACCAATGGGTGGTACCGCCGCTGGCACGTCCACCGAATTACCAAGCGTCCTCGAATGTTGCCCATCAGGTCGGGAACTTCTTGCCCGTCACCTGGTGCGGCTGGCCCGTAATCGACGGGTCGACGTCGCGTGGGTTCTCAGTTTTCATGCTTCGGTCCGTGGGCCTTCATGCGTTAAAGGTGATCCTCTCGGATGTCCTTGGTCTCGCGGGCCGTTGACTCATTTGTACTCCAGCTCGAGGGCAAGCGGTAGCCCTTGCTGCACTTCTTTACTTTTAGGTTCAAATACGGAGGAATTTCTATACGGCGGTGGCCTGAGCCGCGGCAGTGCGCCGCCGGCTCGCGTACCAGACCAGTCCGGCCGTCGCGGCAGCCGCACCCACCGCGGCCGCCGCGACCAGGGCGGGGCGCGGTGGCATGGAGAGCGCGGGGAGCCGCTGCTTCAGCCGGACCGGGCGATTGAAGACGAGAATCGGCCAGCCGCGCGTGGTCGCCTCGCGTCGCAGTGCGCGGTCCGGGTTCACGGCGTACGGATGGCCGACAGACGCCAGCATCGGGACATCGGTGGCCGAGTCGCTGTAGGCATAGCAGCGAGCCAGGTCGTACCCCTCGGATGCGGCGAGCTCCTTGATCGCTTCCGCTTTGGTCCGCCCGTACGCGTAGTACTCCACCTCGCCCGTGAAGCAGCCGTCCTCGCCCACCACCATGCGTGTGGCCACCACCCGGTCCGCGCCGAGCAGCTCGCCGATCGGCTCGACGACCTCCGCGCCGGAGGTGGAGACGATGACGACGTCCCGGCCGGCGGTGTGGTGCTCCTCGATCAGCGACGCGGCCTCGTCGTAGATGATCGGGTCGATCAGGTCATGGAGCGTCTCGGCGACGATCTCCTTGACCTGCTGGACGTTCCAGCCTTTGCAGAGCGCGGAGAGGTACTCCCGCATCCGCTCCATCTGGTCGTGGTCGGCACCGCCCGCGAGAAAAACGAACTGGGCATAGGCGGTCCGTAGTACGGCGCGCCGGTTGATCAGCCCGCCTTGGTAGAAGGACTTGCTGAAGGTCAGAGTCGAAGACTTCGCAATGACCGTCTTGTCCAGGTCGAAGAAGGCAGCTGTGCGCGGCAAGGAGTGGTTTTCCACGAGCCCGAGCATAGGTGCCCGCCATTCGGCGTACGCGGGGGCGTGTGGGTTTGCCTGAGAAGGCTCTCGGGTACACCATGGAAGTCACGGATCGTTCGCGACCGTGCTAACCCGGTCCGGCTCCTCCCCCCCCGAGTCGGCCGGAGAGACGACCCCCGCTCTCCCCCCCGGCGGGGGTCGTCGCATGTCCGGACGCGTTTTCGTCCCTCTTCTGCGATCGACTCCGATCGTTTTCTCCTTCTGTCGGCTGTGTCGACGCCAGCCTCTGACTCCTCAGAGCCGTCACCGTGCGTAGCGGTTGTGCTGCTCTCCGAGAGTCACCGGTATGGGCTACCGGGATATTCACAAGTGGCTAGTTGTCCACAGCTTTTCAGCAAGATCCACACGATTTTCCGGTGCGATGCACGGTGATTCCGCCCGCGTAGTTCGCGGACAGAAGGAATCGCAGATCTCGGCGTGAAGCGAGATCGAAGTGAGAGGGGGTGGAGATTGTGGCTGGATCCGTCACATCTCAACGGCCACCGGTCGCCGAAGGACGGCGCGACGGGCCGCTGATCGTCACCGAAGACCTGGAACTGCTCGACGATCTCCTGCGGCTGTGTGCCGCGGCCGGAGCCGAGCCGGACGTTCACCATTCGGTGCCGGAGCGCAGGGGAAGCTGGGAGAGCGCGCCACTGGTCCTCGTCGGCGACGACGCGGCCGCGCGCTGCCGGGGAGCCACCCGCAGGCGCGGTGTGCTGCTCGTCGGGCGTGACCAGGACGACCCGGACGTCTGGCGGCGGGCCGTGGAGATCGGGGCGGACTGCGTGCTGCGCCTGCCCGATGGGGAGAGCTGGCTCGTCGACCGCATCGCCGATGTGGTCGAGGGCGTCGGCCGGCAGGCGCTGACCGTCGGGGTGATCGGCGGCCGGGGCGGGGCCGGGGCATCGACGCTGGCCTGCGCGCTGGCGGTGACCGCGGCCAGGTCCGGCAGGCGCACCATGCTCGTCGACGGCGACCCGCTCGGTGGAGGACTTGATGTGCTGCTCGGCGGGGAGCGAGCGGAAGGCAGACGTTGGCCGGATTTCGCCGCTTCCAAGGGGCGGGTCGCCGGTGGGGCGCTGGAGGAGTCGCTGCCGGAGTTGCATGCGCTGCGGGTGCTGAGCTGGGACCGCGGTGATTCGGTGGTGATCCCGCCGGAGGCGATGCGTTCGGTGCTGGCCGCGGCGCGCAGACGCGGCGGGGTCGTGGTCGTAGATCTGCCCCGGCGGGTCGACGAGGGCGTGGCGGAGGCGCTGGCCCAGCTGGACCTGGGACTGCTGGTGGTGCCGGGCGAGCTGCGGGCGGTCGCCGCGTCGAACCGGGTGGCATCGACGGTGGGCATGGTGCTCCAGGACCTGCGGGCGGTGGTGCGCGGGCCGTACGCCGCGGGGCTGGACGAGCAGTGGGTGGCGGACGCGCTAGGGCTGCCGCTGGCGGGTGAACTGCCCATGGAGGCAGGACTGTTGGCGGCCCAGGACAGCGGCGCTCCGCCGGGCGGCAGTGCGCGCGGGCCGCTGGCCAGGTTCTGCACGGCCTTCTGGGAGCGGGCGCTGGCCGGGGGTGGGGTCTCATGAGCGCCGGACTGCTGGATGCCGTACGGCAGCGGCTCGCGGAGAGCGGGGCCGAGCCGACTCCGGCCAGGGTGGCGGCCGCGCTGCGGGCACAGGGGCGGCTGCTGGGGGATGCCGAAGTGCTGGGCGGCACCGAGAAGTTGCGGTGCGAGCTGGTGGGCACGGGGCCGCTGGAGCCGCTGCTGGCAGACCCGGCCGTGACGGATGTGCTGGTGTCCGCGCCCGACCGGGTGTGGGTGGACCGGGGCTGCGGGCTCGAACTGACCCGGGTGACATTCGCGGACGCTATGGCGGTGCGCAGGCTGGCCCAGCGGCTCGCGGCAGTGGCGGAGCGGCGTCTTGACGACGCCCGGCCCTGGGTCGACGCGCGGCTGCCGGACGGGACGCGGATGCATGCCGTGATCCCGCCGGTGGCCGTCGGCTCGACGTGTCTGTCGCTGCGGGTGGTGCGGCCGAGGGCGTTCTCGGTGGGGGAGCTCGTCACAGCGGGGACGGTGCCGCCCGGCGGCGCCTGGGTGCTGCGGGCGTTGATCGAGGCCCGGCTCTCGTTCCTGATCAGCGGCGGCACAGGGTCCGGCAAGACGACCCTGCTGTCGAGCTTGCTGGGACTGGTGGGGGAGCGCGAGCGGATCGTGCTGGCCGAGGACTCGGCGGAGCTCAGACCCGAACACCCGCATGTGGTGCGACTGGAGTCGCGCACGGCCAACCAGGAGGGCGCCGGCCGGGTGACGCTGCAGGACCTGGTGCGGCAGGCGCTGCGGATGCGGCCCGACCGGCTGGTCGTCGGGGAGGTGCGCGGCGCGGAGGTCACCGAGCTGCTGGCCGCGCTCAACACCGGCCACGAGGGCGGGTGCGGCACCGTCCACGCGAACGCGGCGGCGGATGTGCCGGCGCGGCTGGAGGCGCTGGGGACGGCGGCCGGGCTCGACCGGGCGGCGCTGCACAGTCAGTTGGCTGCGGCACTCTCGGTGGTGATCCATCTCGTACGGGACAGGGGCGGGCAACGGCGGATCGCGGAGGTGCATGTGCTGGAGCGGGACGCGGCGGGGCTGGTGGTGACCGTGCCCGCGCTGCGGTGGGGCGCCGACGCGTTCGCGTACGAGCGGGGCTGGGCGCGGCTGCGGTCGCTGATCGGGGGTGCGCTGTGATGGCCGCTGAGTCGGTGTACGCGGCCGCGCTGTGTGCGGGGGCCGCGGCGTGGCTGACAGTCGGGCGGGAGCGGGGGCTGCGGCGGGCGCGGCTGCTCCTGGCCGGTGGCGGTGCGGTGGAGATGGCCCCGTGGTGGTCGCGGACGCGGCTGCTTCCGGTGGTCCGGCTGCGGCCGGAGTGGCTGTGTTTTCCCGCGGGGCTGGTTCTCGCGGTGCTGGGGGAGTCGGTGCTGCCGCTGGTCGCGGGCGCGGTGGCGGTGCCACTGATGAGGCGGCGGCTGCGGGCCCGGGAGCGGAGGCGGGAGCAGGAACGGCGGGCCGAGGGCGTCATCACCTTGTGCGGTGCGGTCGCCGGCGAGCTGCGGGCGGGGCTGCAGCCGGGGCAGGCGCTGCTGTTCGCCGCCAGATCCACGCGGGCGCTGGGTGGTGCTGAGGCTGCCGTACTGGCGGCGGCGCGGTTCGGGGGCGATGTGCCTGAGGTGCTGCGGGAGGCGTCCCGGGGGCCGGGCGCGGACGGGCTCGCCGGGGTCGCGGCCTGCTGGCGGGTGGCTGTGGACAGCGGAGCCGGTCTGGCCGCGGGCCTCGACCGGCTGGAAGCTGCACTGCGGGCGGACCGGGACCAACGGCAGGACCTCCGCTCCCAGTTGTCGGGAGCCTGGTCGACCATCAGCCTGCTGGCGCTGCTTCCCGTGGCCGGCCTGGCGATGGGCTGGGCGCTGGGCGCCGCCCCTCTGAGGGTGCTGCTGCACTCCCCGGCGGGCTTGGTGTGCCTGGTGATCGGCGGACTGCTGGAAGTCGCGGGGCTCTGCTGGGCCGCGCGGATCGTGCGGGGCGGGGAGGAGGCGTGACCGGGGACGCCGTCCACCGGCTGGAGGCAGTGGTGTCCGTACTGGCCGCGGCGGCCTGCCTGGGCTTCGCGGTCGCGGGCAGACGGCGCGAGCGCAGGGTGCGCAGACGGATCGAGGCGCTGCTCGCGGTGGAGTGCGAACGGCGGCGGTGGCGGCCGGAATGCGGCGCCTGGGTGAGGCGCTGGGCCGCTCCGCTGGGCGCGGTGATCACCGGCTGTGTCCTGGTCGGCGGGGTGACCGGCGGCGTTGTCGGGCTCGCCGGGGCGTACGGCGTATGGCGCTGGCAGCGAAGCCGAAAGCCCGGCCCGGACATCCGCGATCGCGAGGCGAGCCGTCAACTGCCGCTCGCCGCCGACCTCCTGGCCGCCTGCATCTCCGCCGGGGCCGGTCCGCGCGAGGCGGCGGAGGCGGTCGGAGAGTCACTGGGCGGCCCGGTCGGCGAACGGCTCGCACGGGCGGCGGCCGAACTGCGGCTGGGTGGTGAACCGGCGCAGGCGTGGGGGTGGTTCGGGCGGATACCAGGCGCGGCGGCACTGGCCCGCTGTCTGGAGCGGGCCGACTCCACTGGGGCTCCGGCGGCGGAGCCTGTGGCCCGGCTGGCCGAGCGCTTCCGGGCGGACCGGGCGCGGACGGCCGTGGCCAGGGGCCACAAGGCCCAGGTGTTGATCACTGCTCCGGTGGGGCTGTGCTTCCTGCCCGCCTTCCTGGCGGTCGGGGTGGCTCCGGTGGTGATCGGCTTGGCGGGCGGACTGCTGAACGGCAACTGAACATGGCCGGTTGCGCAACTGAACGAGATCTCATGGGGGTTGATATGTGGAATCCGGTGCGGGGATGGCTTCGCGGACTCGCTCGCAGGATGCGCGGAGACGCGGGGATGACCACGTCCGAGTACGCGATGGGGACGATCGCCGCGTGTGCTTTCGCGGCCGTTCTGTACAAGGTCGTCACCAGCGGGGCCGTTTCGGGGGCACTGCAGTCGGTGATCGGCAAGGCGCTCAATGCGCAGTTCTGAGGGGGCCGACAGGGGCTCCGTGACGGCGGAGGCGGCCGTCGCGGTGCCGGCCCTGGTGGTCTTCGCCATGGCCCTGGTCTGGGCGCTGATGGCGGCCTCCGCTCAGATCCGGTGCGTGGACGCGGCTCGGGCCGGGGCACGGGCGGCGGCCAGGTCCGAGCCGCGGGCGGCCGCGCTGGCCGCTGCCCGCTCGGCCGCCCCGGAGGGCGCTCGGGTCACGCTGGGGCGGGCAGGGGAGCTGTGGCGGGTGCAGGTCGAGGCTAAGGCTCCGGGGCCGGGCGCGCTGACTCTGACGCTGAGCGCGGAGGCGGCGGCCCTCGCCGAGGACACGGTGGGCGGTCATGACCCCGCGGGCCAGGACGACGCGGGTCAGGACCCTTCGGGCCAGGACGACGCGGGTCAGGACGGCGCCACGGGCCCAGGGGCCGTCGGCCGTACCGACGCCGGCGGCGGCACTGGGGCGGTGGCCCCGTGAACCGGGACCGCGGGTCGGCGACCGTCTGGGTGGCCATGGCGACGACCGTGCTGTGCGCCGTCTTCGCGGTCGTGCTTGCCATGGGGCAGGCCGTGGTCGCCCGCCACCGGGCGGGCTCCGCCGCGGACCTGGCGGCCCTCGCCGCGGCAGACCATGCCCTGAGCGGCACCGACGCAGCCTGCGCGAAGGCGGCCCAGGTGGCCGGGGCACAGGGCGCGACGGTGGTGCGGTGCGCGGTGCGGGGTGAGATCGCCGATGTGACGGCGCAGGCCCGCTTCGGTCCGTACGCCCCGACGGTCAGGTCGCGGGCGGGGCCGCCGGGGCCTTCTGGTCCGCCGGAGCTCCCCGGAGCAGTTCCGTGAGGAGGCGGACCGCGCCGCGCTTGTGCAGCGGATCGTTGCCGTTACCGCACTTGGGGGACTGGATGCAGGACGGGCAGCCCGCGTCGCACTCGCAGGAGGCGATCGCCTCACGCGTGGCGGTGAGCCACTCACGGGCGGTGTGGAAGGCCCGCTCGGCGAAGCCCGCGCCACCCGGATGGCCGTCGTACACGAAGACCGTCGGCAGCAGCGTGTCCGGGTGGAGCGGTACGGAGACCCCGCCGATGTCCCAGCGGTCGCAGGTGGCGAAGAGCGGCAGCATCCCGATGGAGGCGTGCTCGGCGGCGTGCAGGGCCCCGCCCAGCTGTTCCGGGTTGACACGGGCAGCGTCCAGCTGGTCCTCGGTGACCGTCCACCACACGGCCCGGGTGCGCAGCGTCCGCGGCGGCAGATCGAGCTTGGTCTCGCCGAGGACCTCGCCGGTGATGAGTTTGCGGCGCAGGAAGGAGACGACCTGGTTGGTGACCTCGACGGAGCCGTAACAGAGGCGTCCGGCGCCCCAGGGGATCTCGGTGTCGGTTTCGAGTACGGAGATGGAGGTGGTGTCGCGCGCGGTGGTGGAGTACGGCGGATCGGCCTCCTCGACGAGCGCGGCCGAGTCCTCCAGGTCCAGGTGCTTTACCAGGTACGTACGGCCCTGGTGGAGGTGTACGGCCCCGTCGTGGACGGCGGTGTGGGCGGCCGATTCGTCGACCGTGCCCAGCAGCCGGCCGGTGGCGGCCTCGACGATCTGGACCGGGCGGCCGCCCTCGCCCCGGATGTCGGTGAGGTCGGCCGCCCGCTCGCGGCGGGTCCAGTGCCAGGCGGTGGCCCGGCGGCGGAGCAGCCTGGCCGCTTCCAGCTGGGGCATGAGCTCGGCGGTCGCCGGGCCGAAGAGCTCCAGATCCTCTTCCGTGAGCGGGAGCTCGGCGGCAGCCGCGCACAGATGGGGGGCGAGCACATACGGGTTGTCCGGGTCGAGGACCGTGGACTCCACCGGCTGCTGGAACAGCGCCTCGGGGTGGTGGACGAGGAAGGTGTCCAGCGGGTCGTCGCGGGCGACGAGGATGGCCAGGGCGCCCTGGCCCGACCGTCCGGCGCGCCCGGCCTGCTGCCACAGGGATGCCCGCGTCCCCGGGTAGCCGGCGATGACGACGGCATCCAGGCCCGAGACGTCGACGCCGAGCTCCAGCGCCGTGGTGGCGGCGAGACCGAGGAGCTCGCCGGAGTGCAGTGCCCGCTCCAGGGCGCGGCGCTCCTCGGGGAGATAGCCGCCCCGGTAGGCGGCGACACGCGCGGGCAGCGAGCGGTCTACCTCGGCCAGGCGTTCCTTGGTGATGACGGAGATGAGCTCGGCGCCGCGACGGGAGCGAACGAAGGCGACCGTCCGGACGCCCTGCACGGTCAGATCGGTGAGGAGGTCCGCCGTCTCGGCCGTGGCGGTGCGGCGGACCGGCGCGCCCTTCTCGCCGTGGAGCTCGGTGAGCGGGGGCTCCCAGAGGGCGAAGACGAGCTCGCCGCGCGGTGAGGCGTCGTCGGCGACCTCCTGGACGGTCAGGCCGGTGAGCCGTCCGGCGGCGAGCGCGGGTTCCGCGGCGGTGGCGGAGGCGAGGAGGAAGACCGGATTCGCACCGTAGCGGGCGCATACACGGCGAAGACGGCGCACCACCTGGGCGACGTGGGAGCCGAAGACACCCCGGTAGGTGTGGCACTCGTCGATCACGACGTAGCGCAGGGAGCGCAGGAAGGAGGACCAGCGGGGATGTGAGGGAAGTATCCCGCGGTGGAGCATGTCGGGGTTGGTGAGGACGTAATTGGCGTACTGGCGGACCCACTCGCGTTCCTCGACGGGCGTGTCGCCGTCGTAGACCGCGGGGCGGATGCGGTTGCCGAGCGGCGCGCTGAGCTCCTTCACCGCGCGGCGCTGGTCGGCGGCGAGGGCCTTGGTGGGGGCGAGATAGAGGGCCGTGGCGCCGCGCCCGTTCGCGGCCTCGGAGCCGTCGAGCAGCGTGGTCAGTACGGGCGCGAGATAGGCCAGGGACTTGCCCGAGGCTGTGCCGGTGGCGATCACGACGGATTCGCCGTCCAGAGCGTGCTCGGCGGCGGCCGCCTGGTGGGCCCAGGGGTGCTCGATGCCGGCCTGCTGAATGGCGTTGATCACTTCCGGGCGGATGCGATGGGGCCAGACGGCATGACGGCCCGGCCTGGGGGGCAAGTGCTCCGTATGAGTGATGCGCGCAGCCCGGCCCGCCCCCGCGGTGAGCCGGTCGAGGACCGCACCGGGCGAGGGGCGGGTTTCCCCGGTCTCGGGAGGTCGTCTGGGGCGGAGATTCTTGGCCATCGGCACCGAGTGTGTCACCGGAGTGACGGACAATGGTCCCAAGGCGTCGTGCATGGCTGTTGGTAAGTGATTGAATGCCATCGCGGCTGGCGACCGTCCTCCGGCTCCGCCGGGGAGACCTGAGGGGCGGCCGCTCGATAGCAAGGTGCTGGAGGATCCGTGGACCTGTCCCTGTCGACTCGCAATGTGTCCGGCCCTGGTGGCGACCGTACGGTCGTCGAGGTCGGTGGCGAGATTGATGTGTATACCGCGCCCAAGCTGCGCGAGCAGTTGGTCGAGTTGGTGAACGACGGCAGCTACCACCTGGTTGTCGACATGGAGGGCGTGGACTTCCTCGACTCCACCGGCCTCGGCGTGCTCGTGGGCGGCCTGAAGCGTGTACGTGCGCATGAAGGCTCGCTGCGCCTGGTCTGCAACCAGGAGCGCATTCTCAAGATCTTCCGGATCACAGGTCTGACCAAGGTGTTCCCGATCCACACCACGGTCGACGAAGCTGTCGCGGCGACCGACTGACGGTCGGCCGGAGACTGCCGGAAGAAGTGAGGGGTACCGGGCATCCAGCCCGGCCCCTGAGATGCACGCCCGTACGTCCGAGGGGGATTGCATGGCCACCGTTGAACTCCGATTCAGCGCCCAGCCCGAGCATGTCAGGACGGCCCGTCTGGTGGCCGCTGCCGTGGCTCGCAGGGCCGGAGTCGACGAGGCCGTGCTGGACGAGGTGCGGCTCGCTGTCGGCGAGGCGTGCAGCCGCGCCGTTGGGCTGCACCGAAGCAATGGCATCACCGCGCCCGTCACGGTCCGGCTCTCCGAGGAGGAGAAGACCTTCTCCATCGAGGTCCGGGACGAGGTCCCTGGTGTGGGCGCCGAGGGAGCCAATGGGGTCCCCGGCGCGCGTAACGGCACCGCCGAGGACCCTGACTCCGACGGCGAGGACGAGATGGGCCTCGCGGTCATCAGCGGCCTCGTCGACGACGTGGAGGTCACCTCCACCGAGGAAGGTGGCGAGATCCGGATGAGCTGGCCCACGACGCCGGTCACCGCACTGCCCTGAGCACGCTGTGTTGACCGAGCTGACAGTCGGCTGATCGTTCTGAAGTGAAGAGGCCCTGCTTGAGCAGGGCCTTTTTCGCTTTCCCTAGATCATTCGAGGGACGTCAATGCCTTTGTCCCGTTACCTCTTTCGGGGGCATTTTGGGAACGCGATCATTTGCTGAGTAGCAAGTGAAGGTCAATTAGATTTGTCGCGCCCTGTTTTGATCAGGTTCCGCTCCCTACAATCCGTCCACATCTTGAGCTCTGAGCGTCAAGGAGGACGAATGGCGGGGCTCGTCAACACAGAACTGTCCGATCAACCCACTTCTCTCGCAGCCGCGGTACTTACGGACGACAACCGGATGATCGTGATCGTCATCGCGGTGGTCGCGCTGGCGGCACTGGTCGTCGCCCAGCTGCTGGTGCGCCAGGTGCTTGCCGCCGGCGAGGGTACCGATTCCATGAAGAAGATCGCGGCAGCCGTGCAGGAGGGCGCGAATGCCTATCTGACCCGGCAGCTGCGCACCCTCGGCGTCTTCGCCGTCGTGGTGTTCTTCCTACTGCTGCTGTTGCCGGCCGACGACTGGTCACAGCGAGCCGGACGTTCGGTGTTCTTCCTGGTGGGTGCGCTTTTCTCGGCGGCCACCGGATACATCGGCATGCGTCTGGCCGTACGGGCAAATGTGCGCGTGGCCGCGGCCGCGCGTGAAGCGACACCCGCGGAGGGCGAGCCGGCAAAGGATCTGACGGCCGTCTCGCACAAGGCCATGAAGATCGCTTTCCGTACGGGAGGCGTGGTCGGCATGTTCACGGTGGGCCTCGGCCTGCTCGGTGCCTCCTGCGTGGTTCTCGTCTACGCGGCCGACGCGCCCAAGGTGCTCGAGGGCTTCGGTCTCGGCGCCGCGCTGATCGCCATGTTCATGCGTGTCGGCGGCGGAATCTTCACCAAAGCGGCCGACGTCGGAGCCGACCTGGTCGGCAAGGTCGAGAAGGGCATCCCCGAGGACGACCCGCGCAACGCCGCGACCATCGCCGACAACGTGGGTGACAACGTCGGCGACTGCGCGGGCATGGCGGCCGACCTCTTCGAGTCGTACGCCGTGACGCTCGTCGCGGCACTCATCCTCGGCAAGGCCGCCTTCGGTGACGCCGGGCTCGCCTTCCCGCTGATCGTCCCGGCGATCGGCGTGGTCACCGCGATGATCGGTATCTTCGCGGTCGCCCCGCGGCGCGCCGACCGCAGCGGGATGACTGCCATCAACCGTGGATTCTTCATCTCCGCGGCGATCTCGCTGGTCCTGGTGGCCGCGGCGGTATACATCTATCTGCCGTCCACGTACGCCCAGTTGGACGGTGTCACCGAGGCGGCCATCAAGACGCACAGCGGGGACCCGCGGGTTCTGGCGGTCGTCGCCGTCGCCATCGGCATCGTGCTGGCGGCCCTGATCCAGCAACTGACCGGGTACTTCACCGAGACCAACCGCCGTCCCGTCAGGGACATCGGCAAGTCCTCGCTGACCGGACCCGCCACGGTCGTGCTGGCCGGTATCTCCATCGGCCTCGAATCGGCTGTCTACACCGCGCTGTTGATCGGCCTGGGCGTGTACGGCGCGTTCCTGCTCGGCGGTACGTCGATCATGCTCGCGCTCTTCGCGGTCGCGCTGGCCGGCACCGGTCTGCTCACCACCGTGGGCGTCATCGTCGCGATGGACACCTTCGGACCCGTCTCCGACAACGCCCAGGGCATCGCCGAGATGTCGGGCGATGTGACGGGCGCGGGCGCGCAGGTGCTCACCGACCTCGACGCCGTCGGCAACACCACCAAGGCCATCACCAAGGGAATCGCCATCGCCACGGCCGTACTGGCCGCGGCGGCGCTCTTCGGCTCGTACCGCGACGCCATTGCGACAGCGGCCAGGGATGTCGGCGAGGTGGTCGGCGACGGCGCCCCGATGAACCTGGTGATGGACATCTCGCAGCCCAACAACCTGGTGGGGCTGATCCTCGGTGCCGCGGTCGTCTTCCTCTTCTCGGGGCTGGCGATCAGTGCGGTGTCCCGGTCGGCCGGAGCCGTGGTCTACGAGGTGCGGCGGCAGTTCCGCGAGCACCCCGGGATCATGGACTACACCGAGCAGCCGGAGTACGGACGCGTCGTCGACATCTGCACCAAGGACGCGCTGCGCGAGCTGGCCACACCCGGTCTGCTCGCCGTACTGACCCCGATCGCGGTCGGCTTCTCGCTCGGCGTCGGAGCCCTCGGCTCCTTCCTTGCGGGCGCGATCGGCACCGGCACCCTGATGGCCGTCTTCCTCGCCAACTCCGGTGGGGCGTGGGACAACGCCAAGAAGCTCGTCGAGGACGGCCACCATGGCGGCAAGGGCAGTGAGGCCCATGCCGCCACCGTCATCGGTGACACCGTCGGCGACCCGTTCAAGGACACCGCGGGCCCTGCCATCAATCCGCTACTGAAGGTGATGAACCTGGTGGCGCTGCTCATCGCACCCGCGGTGGTGCAGTTCAGCTACGGCGACGACGCCAACGCCGGCGTACGGGCACTGGTGGCCGTGCTCGCCATCCTTGTCATTACCGGCGCGGTGTACATCTCCAAGCGGCGAGGCATCGCTGTGGGTGACGAAGACAACTCCGCGGAGCGGAGCGCAAAGTCGCCTGATCCGGCGGTGGTTTCGTAATACCTGCTCAAAAGGCGGGCGGACGGCGCACTTTGATGTGCCGTCCGCCCGTTTGCGTGTGTGGGTGAGGCTTGTCTCCCTTGGTGCAAATGGCTTCAATAGCGGACAGATCGGTCGCACGGCACGCGGTTGTCGCCCACTCGGCGTGTATGTTCCGGGGCCGAGAGCCTTGGAAGGGACCAATCCGGTGAACAAGAAGCTTGCGGCCGCACTGTCCGGCGGTGCGGTACTGGTACTGGCACTGTCGGGTTGCAGCAACGGCGACGACACCGACAGCAAGGTGAATGCCTGGGCCAAGACGGTCTGCGACCAGGCACAGCCGCAGATCCAGAAGAGGGCCAACGCCCAGCAGACCATCATCTCGACCGCTGCCGACGGCAAGCCGAGCGACATCCAGGCTGCTGACTCGAAGGCCTTCCAGGAGATCGCCGACGCGGACAAGGCGCTCGCCACCGCCGTGAAGGGGGCCGGTACGCCGCCCGTCGACAACGGCGAGAAGCTCCAGCAGGACGCGGTCAATGAACTCGAGGCCACCTCCAAGGCGTACCTCGATCTGAAGAAGCAGGTCGACGCCCTCGACTCCAAGGACCAGCAGAAGTTCGCCGACGGTCTGCAGGGTGTCGCGGACGGCCTGAAGAAGATCGAGAAGATGGACCAGGACGCGCTCACGAAGCTGCAGTCCGGTGAGCTGGGCAAGGCGATGGCGAAGGAGCCCGGCTGCCGGACGGCGAAGGCGTCGACTCCGCCCGCAGCCGCCTCCGACCCGTCCAAGCCCGCCGGCGCGTCCTCCTCGGCGCCCGCGAAGGCCGGGGCGACCCCTTCGGACAAGGCATCGAGCAAGGCGTAACCGCCCGGCTCCGCCCGCCGCTGTACGGCTCCGCACGGCCCGGCCTCCCGCACCACGGGGGCCGGGCCGTGCGGCGTTTGTCAGTGGCGGCGGCCACAATGGGCGAGTGAGTACGAACAGCTCTGCCGCAGGCCTTCCCTCGCCCGACCGCTTGAACCGGCTGCGCGAAGCGCTCCTCGCCGCCGCCTTCACCGCTGACGGACTGCTCGAGCTGCTCGGCGCCCCCGCGTACGCCGCGCTCGCCCGCAGCGAGACCGTGCCCGCGCTGCGGGCCACCCGCGGGGGCGGCGCCCTGGACACGCTCGTGCGGCTCTTCCTGCTGCAGCGCCCCGTCCCGTACGAACGGGCGCAGGCGGCCCTGCCGCTCGAGGAGTGCCTGGCCGACGGCTGGGTGGTGCGCGACGGCGACGAGGTCCGGGCCACGGTGGATGTGCGGCCGTACGGCGGACCCGAGGGGCAGGACTGGTTCATCGTCTCGGACCTGGGCTGCGCGGTGGGCGGTGCGGGCGGTGCGAGCGGGCACGGCGAAGGGGTGGTGCTCGGCGTCGGCGGGGCGTCCACCACGCTCGCCGGGATCACCGTGCGTACGCCGGTCTCGTCCGCGCTCGACCTCGGCACCGGTTCCGGCATCCAGGCGCTGCACGCCGCACAGCACGCGACCCGGGTCACGGCCACCGATCTGAACCCGCGCGCCCTGCACTTCGCGCGGCTCACGCTCGCGCTCTCCGGTGCGCCGGAGGCCGACCTGCGCGAGGGCTCGCTCTTCGAGCCGGTCGGGGACGACACGTACGACCTGATCGTGTCGAACCCGCCGTTCGTGATCTCTCCCGGCGCCCGGCTGACCTACCGGGACGGCGGGATGGGCGGGGACGATCTGTGCCGCACGCTCGTTCAGCAGGCGGGGGAGCGGCTGAACGACGGGGGGTACGCGCACTTCCTCGCCAACTGGCAGCACGTGGAGGGGGAGGAGTGGCAGGAGCGGCTGCGCTCCTGGGTGCCGCGCGGCTGCGACGCGTGGATCGTGCAGCGCGAGGTGCAGGACGTGACGCAGTACGCCGAGTTGTGGCTGCGCGACAGCGGCGACCACCGCAGCGATCCCGCCGAGTACGCCGCGCGGTACGACGCCTGGCTGGACGAGTTCGAGGCGCGTAGGACCAAGGCGGTCGGCTTCGGCTGGATCACACTCAGGAAGTCGGGTGCCGCGCGCCCGTCGATCGTCGCCGAGGAGTGGCCGCACCCCGTGGAGCAGCCGCTCGGCGAGAGCGTGCAGGGGCATTTCGCGCGGCAGGACTATCTGCGTACGCACGACGACGCGGCCCTGCTGGCCGGGCACTTCAGGCTGGCGGCCGAGGTCGTGCAGGAGCAGGTCGGGCTGCCGGGCGCGGAGGACCCCGAGCATGTGGTGCTGCGTCAGAACCGCGGTATGCGGCGCGCCACCAAGGTGGACACGGTCGGCGCCGGCTTCGCGGGGGTGTGCGACGGGACGCTCAGTGCCGGGCGGATCCTGGACGCGATCGCCCAGTTGATCGACGAGGACCCAGTGGTGCTCCGGGACCGCACGCCGCAGGCCGTACGGCTGCTGGTGGGGGAGGGCTTTCTGGAACCGGTCCGTCCATGAGGTGAAACCGGCCAACATCCGCACGGCGAACACGACGCAGAGGAAGAGGAAGAGGAAGAGGAAGAGGAAGAGGAAGAGGAGCGGCCGCCTCCGGTGAACCGTTCGCACCTCCTCCCGCCCGGCTCCCGTACGTCTTTCGACTCGTCGTCGACCCGGCGGGACCCAGCCGTCCCGATGTGCCGGCGCGACCGGGCGGGTGAACCCACGCGGCGTTCACCCGGAATTCGCACCCCTGACGCCCGGAGGTGTCAGCCTCGGGCCGCCGGGGAACGCCGGACATCAGGCCGGACAGCAGGGAAGTACGGGGTGCGGGCATGGAGAGCGGGCCAGCGATCTTCGCCGGGACGGCATTCGCGCTGTTCGGGGCCGGGCTGCTGGTGTGGACCGGAGCACGCGTGCTGCACCGCGCCCCCGTCGCACACGGAGTGAGCCCCGCCACGGCCATCGCCCTCTCGACCCTCTTCGGCGCGGTCTCCTTCGCCCTCGGCGTGTGGTGCTTCGGCCGCGTCTGATCTGGGGCCGGAGCGCCGACGTGCCGGTCCGGGCGGCAGGAATGGCCGGAGTCGGGTTACCGTTCGAGTGGCCGTTGCGGGCTTTTGCCGTTTGACACGGGGGCGGGTTGTACCGTCACACTCCGCAGCGACAGCAGCGTCACAACGGTGCCGTACTGCCGTTTGTGCCCATCGAGCGTCGACCGGAGAGAAGAGCGAAGTTGTCCCCGACCAGCGAGACCGCAAAGGGCGGCCGCCGACTCGTGATCGTCGAGTCTCCTGCCAAGGCGAAGACGATCAAGGGCTACCTCGGCCCCGGATACGTCGTCGAGGCGAGCGTCGGGCACATCCGCGACCTCCCCAACGGCGCCGCCGAGGTGCCCGATAAGTACACCGGCGAGGTGCGCCGCCTCGGCGTCGACGTCGAGAACGACTTCCAGCCGATCTACGTCGTCAACGCCGACAAGAAGGCCCAGGTCAGGAAGCTCAAGGAGCAGCTCGCCGAATCCGACGAGCTCTTCCTCGCAACCGATGAGGACCGTGAGGGCGAGGCCATCGCCTGGCACCTGCTCGAGGTACTCAAGCCCAAGGTCCCCGTCCACCGGATGGTCTTCCACGAGATCACCAAGGACGCGATCCGCGAGGCCGTCGAAAACCCCCGCGAGCTCAACCAGCGCATGGTCGACGCCCAGGAAACCCGCCGCATCCTCGACCGTCTCTACGGCTACGAGGTCTCGCCGGTCCTGTGGAAGAAGGTCATGCCGCGACTGTCCGCCGGCCGCGTGCAGTCCGTCGCCACCCGCCTCGTCGTCGAGCGGGAGCGCGAGCGCATCGCCTTCCGCTCCGCCGAGTACTGGGATCTGACCGGCACGTTCTCCACCGGCCGTGCCGGGGACGCCTCCGACCCCTCGACCCTGACCGCCCGCCTGAACACGGTCGACGGACGGCGCGTGGCCCAGGGCCGCGACTTCGGCTCGGACGGGCAGCTCAAGTCCGGCCAGGTCCTGCACCTGGACGAGGCGAACGCCCGCGCCCTGGCCGCCGCTCTCCAGGACGCCTCGTTCGCCGTCCGCGCGGTCGAGTCGAAGCCGTACCGCCGCTCTCCGTACGCACCTTTCCGTACGACGACCCTCCAGCAGGAGGCCTCCCGCAAGCTGGGCTTCGGGGCCAAGGCCACCATGCAGGTCGCGCAGAAGCTGTACGAGAACGGCTTCATCACCTACATGCGTACCGACTCCACGACCCTCTCCGACACTGCGGTCTCGGCGGCGAGGGCGCAGGTCACGCAGCTGTACGGCGCCAACTATCTGCCGGAGAAGCCGCGCGTCTACGCCGGCAAGGTCAAGAACGCGCAGGAGGCGCACGAGGCGATTCGCCCTTCGGGTGATCGTTTCCGCACTCCGGCCGAGACGGGTCTGACCGGCGACCAGTTCAGGCTCTACGAGCTGATCTGGAAGCGGACCGTCGCCTCCCAGATGAAGGACGCGGTCGGCAACAGCGTCACCGTCCGGATCGGCGGCCGGACGAGCGACGGCCGGGACGCGGAGTTCACCGCGTCCGGCAAGACGATCACCTTCCACGGCTTCATGAAGGCGTACGTGGAAGGCGCCGACGACCCCAATGCCGAGCTCGACGACCGCGAGCGGCGCTTGCCGCAGGTCGCGGAGGGCGACGCCCTGTCCTCCGAGGAGATCTCGGTCGACGGCCACGCGACCAAGCCGCCCGCCCGCTACACCGAGGCCTCGCTGGTCAAGGAGCTGGAAGAGCGCGAGATCGGCCGCCCGTCGACGTACGCCTCGATCATCGGCACGATTCTCGACCGTGGCTATGTGTTCAAGAAGGGGACGGCGCTCGTGCCGTCGTTCCTGAGCTTCGCCGTGGTCAACCTGCTGGAGAAGCACTTCGGCCGGCTCGTCGACTACGACTTCACCGCCCGCATGGAGGACGACCTCGACCGCATCGCGCGGGGCGAGGCGAAGGCCGTGCCGTGGCTGAAGCGCTTCTACTTCGGTGGAGATCCGGCGGGCGCGGGTGTTGCCTCCGGCGCGGGCAACGGCGACGGCGATCACCTCGGCGGTCTGAAGGAGCTGGTGACCGACCTCGGCGCGATCGACGCCCGGGAGATCTCCAGCTTCCCGGTCGGCGATGGGATCGTGCTGCGCGTCGGCCGCTACGGCCCGTACATCGAGCGGGGCGAGAAGGACTCGGAGGGCCACCAGCGCGCCGACGTCCCCGAGGACCTCGCGCCCGACGAGCTGACCGTGGAGTACGCGGAGGAGCTGCTGGCCAAGCCGAGCGGCGACTTCGAGCTGGGCGCGGACCCGGTCACCGGTCACCAGATCATCGCCCGTGACGGTCGCTACGGCCCGTATGTGACCGAGGTGCTGCCCGAGGGCACCCCGAAGACCGGCAAGAACGCGGTCAAGCCGCGGACGGCCTCCCTCTTCAAGTCGATGTCGCTGGACACGGTGACCCTCGACGACGCGCTGAAGCTGATGTCCCTGCCGCGGGTGGTCGGCACCGACGCGGAAGGCGTCGAGATCACCGCGCAGAACGGCCGGTACGGCCCGTATCTGAAGAAGGGCACGGACTCGCGCTCGCTGGAGACCGAGGACCAGCTCTTCAACATCACGCTGGACGAGGCGCTGGCGATCTACGCGCAGCCGAAGCAGCGGGGTCGAGCTGCTGCCAAGCCGCCGCTGAAGGAGCTGGGCACGGACCCGGTGAGCGAGCGTCCGGTGGTCGTCAAGGACGGCCGCTTCGGTCCGTACGTCACGGACGGCGAGACCAACGCGACCCTGCGCACGGATGACAGCGTCGAGGACATCACACCGGAGCGCGGCTACGAGCTGCTCGCCGAGAAGCGTGCCAAGGGACCCGTCAAGAAGAAGACGGTGAAGAAGGCTCCGGCCAAGAAGGCGCCGGCGAAGAAGACCGCCGCGAAGAAGACGGTGGCTGCCAAGAAGACGGCGGCCAAGAAGACTGCCGCGAAGAAGACGACCACGTCGGCGGCCGCGGCGAAGAAGACCGCCGCGTCGGCGAAGGCGTCGACGGACGAGTAGTTCAGGACGGACGAGTAGTTCAGTTCGAGTAGCCGGTTCATTCGAGTAGCCGGTTCATACGGGCGCTTTGTGCGGGGAGGATTCCCACCCTCCGCACATAGCGCCCGTATGTTCGGCCAGGCCTCCGGGGAGCAGTGCGCTCCGGATAGGCTGGGCGGATGACGCGAGCCGAGCAGCCAGCCGAGCAGCAGGCGGTCCTGAACACCGCCTCAGAGACTGCCTCAGACTCCGACGCCCTTGTCGCGGACTCACGTGAGCGCGCCGTGCGCGCCCTGCTGCGCTTCCCTCCGCTGAGGCGTCTCTGGAGTGCGCAGGTCGTCGGCGGCATCGGGGATGCCGTCGCCGTTCTCGTGCTTCTGCTGCTGACGCTTCAGGCGTCGGTCCTGCAGGGCACGTTCGGGGACGGCTATCGCGGTGCGGCCTTCGCCGTCGCCGCCGTGCTCGGTGCGCGCGTGCTCGCCACGCTGCTCTTCGGTGCCGTGCTCCTCGGCCCGCTGACGACACTCACCTCGCCGAGCGGGCCGCTCGACCGCCGCTGGACCATGATCGGCGCGGACGGCCTGCGGCTCGCGCTGCTGATCGTGGCGCCGCTGTGGATCGACTGGTCGCCCGAGAACGCGCCGGCGGTCCTGCTGATCACGGTCTTCGTCGCCGGTGTCGCCGAGCGATTCTGGACGGTCGCCCGGGAGGGCGCCGCCCCCGCGCTGCTGCCGGCCCCGCCGCTGGAGGGCGCGGCGGTCCGTCCGCTGCCGGATCACCTCGACGCGCTGCGCAGGCTCTGGCTGCGTACGGGCTTCGCAGTCATCCCAGCCGGAGCGGCGGTGCTGCTCGTCGCCACGCTGATCGGCAATCTGCTGGGCTCGGGCATCGAGTGGTTCTCGCTGCACCAGGCGGCGCTCGGTTCGTACGTCGCGGCCGGCCTGTTCGCCGCGTCCGTATCCACGCTGTACTTCCTGGAGCTGCCAGGATCGCTGACCCCGCGGCCGCGCTCGCCGCTGGAGGGGCTGCGCCGTCCGTCCACCGGCAACGGTCTGGACAAGGGGCGTACGGGCGCCATACCGCTGTTCGTTCTCGCCTGCGCGGCCGTCGCCGGGGCGATCTCGTCCGCCGTCGCCGTCTCCGTACTGCACGCCTTCGACCTGGGCGGCGGGCCGGCGACCTTCGCGCTGCTGGTGCTCGCCCTCACCGGCGGCACCGCGCTCGGCATCCGGGGCGCCGGCTCCGTACTGCCCACGCTGTCGCGCCGTCGGCTGCTCGCCCTCGCGCTCGCCCTGACCGGCGTCGCGCTGCTCGCCATGGGGCTGGTGCCGGACACGGCGACCGTGCTGTTCCTCGCGCTGCTCGCGGGCCTCGCGGCCGGCGTCGCAGCGAGCATCGGGCATGCGCTCGTCGACCAGGAGGCCGAGGAGTTCCGGCGGGGCCGGATCAGCGAGCACCTGCAGGCGGTCGTACGGGTCGCGATCGGGCTCGGCGCGATCGCAGCGCCGCTGCTCGCCGCCGCGATCGGGCCGCACCGGCTCGCGAGCGGCGACTTCGTCTTCGCGCACGGCGGCGCGGCGTTCACGCTGATGCTGGTCGGCGCGCTGCTGCTGCCCGTCGCGGCGATCGTCCTCGCGAAGACGGACGACCGGGCGGGCGTGCCGCTGCGCCGCGATCTGGGTGACGCGCTGCGCGGCGGGTCGGATCCGGCGCAGGCGCCGGCCGCGACCGGTTTCTTCATCGCCATGGAGGGCGGCGACGGAGCCGGGAAGTCGACGCAGGTCGACGCGCTCGCGGAGTGGATCCGCGCGAAGGGCCACGAGGTTGTTGTGACGCGTGAGCCGGGTGCGACACCGATCGGGAAGCGGCTGCGGTCGATCCTGCTGGATGTGTCGTCGGCGGGGCTCTCGAACCGGGCGGAGGCGCTGCTGTACGCCGCGGACCGCGCCGAGCATGTCGGCTCGGTCGTACGGCCCGCGCTGGAGCGCGGCGCGATCGTCATCTCCGACCGCTACATCGACTCGTCCGTGGCGTATCAGGGTGCGGGGCGCGATCTGTCGCCGACCGAGATCGCCCGCATCTCGCGGTGGGCGACGGACGGTCTCGTACCGCATCTGACGGTGCTGCTCGACGTCTCGCCCGAAGCGGCGCGTGAGCGCTTCACGGAGGCGCCGGACCGGCTCGAGTCGGAACCGGCGGAATTCCACCAGCGGGTGCGCGCCGGTTTCCTGACGCTGGCCGCGGCGGACCCGGGCCGGTATCTGGTGGTGGACGCGGGCCAGGAGCCGTCGTCCGTCGCGACGGTCGTACGGCACCGGCTCGACCGGCTGCTTCCGCTCTCCGACGCCGAGGTGAAGGCGCAGGAGGAGGCGCGGAAGGCGGCCCGGGAGGAGGCCCGTCGGCGGGCCGAGGAAGAGGCCGCGCGCAAGGCGGAGGACGAGCGGGCCGAGCGCGAGCGGCAGGAACAGCTCGCCAAACTCCGCGCCGAGGAGGAGGAGCGCAAGCGCCGCGAGCTGGAGGAGGCGCGGCAGCGCGAGGCCGAGCGGCAGGCGGAGGAGGCCCGGCTGCGGGCAGAGGACGCGCGGCGGCGGGCGGACGAGGAGCGGGCGCGGCGGCTGGCCGAAGAGAAGGCGGCCGCGGCTGAGCAGGAGCGGCTGCGCAGGCAGGCGGAGGAGGAGGCGCGGCTCCGGGCGGAGGCGGAGGAGCGGCGGCTGGAGAAGCAGCGCAAGGCGGAGGAGGCGTTGCTGCTGGCGGAGGAGGCGCGGCGGGCGGCGGAAGCCGCGGCGGCTTCCGCGGCCGCGGCGGCTGAGATTACGGTGCCGACGCCGGTGGTCACTTCTGAGGTCGCCCCGGAGGTCGCTCCGGACGAGGTGACGCAGCAGGTTCCGGTTCCGGACGCGGCGGAGACGACGGTGCTTCCGAAGGTTCCGGATGCTTCGGATGTTCGGGACGTGGACGAGACGGCGGTGCTGCCGCCGGTACGGGAGCGGGAGCCGGCGCGGGAGTCGGATCCGGCTGACCGGGTGCCGCCGGGCATGTTCCGCGACGAGCCGTCGGCCGACGGCACGAACGACCGCACGCGCGAACTCCCCCAGGTCGACCCCGCGTCGGGCAGCCCGCGCCGCCGCTCGGACTGGGCGGAGGAGACCCCGCTGGACGACCTTCCGACCCTGGCGGACGAGCTGCTGGGCCCGCACGACGGCGACGACGAGAAAGGGTCTCGGGGACGCCGCTGAGGGTGCCGGGTCCCCCATTGGGGGCTGAGGTGCGCTTCCTGCGGCGCGAGGCTGCCGCGTGGGATGTGGGGGCGACAGCCCCCACATACCCGTCCCCCTGCCTGGGGTCTGGGGCGAAGCCCCCGGTTTCGGGAAGGGGCGGGGTGGGGGACGAGCAAGCCCCGCACCCCCAGGGACCTGAGGCCTCGCCCCCACCGCGCGGCCGAGGCGCATATCGGATGCAGCGGGAAGAGGACGGGGGGCAACCCGGCCCCGCGCCCATCCGCGGTGTGCGGCGTTGGACCACGCGTCCACCTCCCGGGGCGGGGGGACACCCCCACGGCCGGGACCCGCTGTCAGACCCCTGCCCCACAATGGAGACCCACGAAAGGCGGTGACGGCACATGACCGTATGGGACGACGTGGTCGGCCAAGAGCGCGTCCAGGTGCAGCTGTCCGCCGCCGCCCGCGACGCCGACACCCGCGTCACCCTCGAAGCCCGGCGCGAGCCCGCCCCCGACGCCTCGAAGATGACGCATGCCTGGCTGTTCACCGGACCCCCCGGCTCCGGGCGGTCCACCGCCGCGCGGGCGTTCGCCGCGGCGTTGCAGTGCACCAGCCCCGACCGCGCCCTCGGCGGTGAGCCCGGCTGCGGCTTCTGCGACGGCTGCCACACCAGCCTCATCGGCACGCACGCCGACGTCGACGTCATCCGCACCGACCTGCTCTCCATCGGCGTCAAGGAGACCCGCGACCTCGTCCGCCGCGCCCAGCTCTCCCCGGCCGGAGGCCGCTGGCAGGTGATCATCCTGGAGGACGCCGACCGTCTCACCGAGGGCGCGGGCAACGTCCTGCTGAAGGCCGTGGAGGAGCCCGCGTCCCGCACCGTGTGGCTGCTCTGCGCGCCCTCCCTCGAGGACGTACTGCCCACCATCCGCTCCCGCTGCCGCCACCTCACCCTCCGTACGCCCTCGGTCGCCGCCGTCGCCGACGTGCTGATCCGGCGGGACGGCATCGAGCCCGAGG
This sequence comes from Streptomyces lunaelactis, assembly GCF_003054555.1. Classification (NCBI taxonomy): domain Bacteria; kingdom Bacillati; phylum Actinomycetota; class Actinomycetes; order Kitasatosporales; family Streptomycetaceae; genus Streptomyces; species Streptomyces lunaelactis. The sequence goes on from NZ_CP026304.1 coordinate 4,794,360, forward strand.
CCGCCCACTCCGCCGCCCGCGCCACCCAGGGGCACATCGGCCGCGCACGCCGGCTCGCCACCGACGAGCGGGCCCGCGCCCGGCGGGCCACCGTGCTCAAGCTGCCGCTGCGCGTCGAGGACATCGGCGGCTGCCTCAAGGCCGCGCAGGAGCTGATCGACGCCGCGGCCGAGGACGCCAAGCAGGTTGCCGAGGAGGTCGACGTCAAGGAGACGGAGGACCTCAAGGCGGCCCTCGGGGCCTCCGCCGGCGGGCGGATGCCGCGCGGGACGGCCGGGGCGATGAAGGAGCTGGAGGACAGGCAGAAGCGCCGTAAGACCCGTAGCCAGCGCGACAGTCTCGATCTCGCGCTCACCGATCTGACCGGCTTCTACCGCGATGTGCTGGCTCTCCAGATGGGTTCCGAGGTCGCGCTCGCCAATGACGATGTACGGGACTCCCTCGACCGGATCGCCCGGGGTTCGACCCCCGAGGGCACCCTGCGCCGGATAGAGGCGGTAGTCGCCTGCCGACAGGCGCTGGACCGCAATGTCGCGCCGTTGCTGGCTGTCGAGGCGATGGCGGTGGCGCTGCGGGCCGGCTGACGCGTCGCGCTCGCGCCACCGGTCGGTTGACCTCTCACCCGTACGGGCGCGAGAAGGCGTCACTGGTCACGCTCTACTACGCTCCGAGGATGGACACCAGGCGCCTGCTCCGTACTTCCGCCCTCGCGCTGGCCACGGCCGGTCTGCTGATTTCCGGCTGCAGCGGGGGGAGTTCGTCGCCGGGCGCCTCGGCATCGGCATCCACCAAGGACGGCGGGCTTGCCCCCGCCTCCGCTCTCCAGCCGTACTACGCGCAGGAGTTGAAGTGGCGGCCCTGCGGCGCCCCCGGCTTCGAGTGCTCCACGATGAAGGCCCCGCTGGACTACGACAAGCCCGACGGCAAGTCGATCAAGCTGGCCGTCGCCCGCAAGAAGGCCACCGGCCCCGGCAAGCGCCTCGGCTCCCTGCTCGTCAACCCGGGAGGCCCCGGCGGCTCGGCCGTCGGCTATCTCCAGGCGTACGCGGGCATCGGCTACCCCGCCCCGGTCCGCGCCCGCTACGACATGGTCGCAGTCGACCCGCGCGGCGTCGCCCGCAGCGAGCCCGTCGAATGCCTCACCGGCAAGGAGATGGACGCGTACACCCAGGTCGACCAGACCCCCGACGACGCGGCCGAGGCCACCCGCCTCGCCGCGTCGCTCAAGAACTTCGCGGCGGGCTGCGAGAAGCGTTCCGGCGCGATCCTGCCCCATGTCTCCACCGTCGAGGCGGCCCGTGACATGGACATCCTGCGCGCCGTGCTGGGCGACGAGAAGCTGACGTACGTCGGTGCTTCGTACGGCACCTTCCTCGGCGCGACCTACGCCGAGCTGTTCCCCGACCGCGCCGGCCGGCTCGTCCTCGACGGCGCGATGGACCCGTCGCTGCCCTCCCGGCAGCTGAACCGGGACCAGACCGAGGGCTTCGAGACCGCGTTTCAGTCATTCGCCACCGACTGCGTCACGCAGACGGACTGCCCGCTCGGCACCGAGTCGGCCGCCGACGCCTCCACCCGCCTCAAGGCCTTCTTCGCCGCGCTCGACGCCAAGCCGGTCGAGACCGGCGAGAGCCGCAAGCTCGGCGAGTCCCTGGCGACCACCGGAGTGATCGCCGCGATGTACGACGAGGGCGCCTGGCCGCAGCTCCGCGAGGCCCTCGCGGCCGCCATGGACGGCGACGGCGCGCCCCTGCTCGCGCTGGCCGACAGCTACTACGAGCGCGAGGGCGACGGCTCGTACGCGAATCTGATGTACGCCAACGCCGCCGTGAACTGCCTGGACCTGCCGCCGGCCTTCACCGCCCCCGCGGCCGTACAGTCGGGCCTTCCCGAATTCGAGAAGGCCTCCCCGGTCTTCGGCCGCGGCTTCGCCTGGGCCTCCCTGAACTGCGCGTACTGGCCCACCCCGGCCACCGGCGCCCCGCACCGTATCGAGGCGAAGGGCGCCGACCCGATCGTGGTCGTCGGCACCACCCGGGACCCGGCCACCCCGTACAAGTGGGCGCAGGGGCTGGCGGAGCAGCTCGACTCCGGGACCCTGCTCACGTACGAGGGCGACGGCCACACGGCGTACGGACGCGGCAGCGACTGCGTCGACACGGCGATCAACACCTACCTGCTGGAAGGCACGCTCCCGCCCAAGGACAAGCGTTGCCGCTGACACGCCCGCTGTCTCAGTGGCCTGCCGTCACCTTGAAACCGCGCGGCACCAGCCACACGACCAGCAGCGTCACGGTTCCGACGATGCCGACCGAGACGTACGCCGTCGTGGTCAGCGCACTGTCGAAGGCGGCCTGCGCGGCGTCCATCACCCGGCCGCCCGCGGTCCGGGCCAGCTCGTGCGCACCGCCGATCGACTCCCGGGCCAGTTGCGGCCTCGCATATGGCTGACGTACACCGCGCCGTGGATCGACCCCAGCAGGGCCACGCCCCTCCGACCCCGAGCTCGTAGTTGGTCTCGGACACGGCTCCGGCCTGCCCGGCCCGCTCGGCCGGCACGGCCGAGACCAGCACGGACGCACAAAGCCGGTCAGGAACAGCAGCTTGCGTCCGTAGCGGTCACTGATCGCGCCTGTGGTGACGAGGAGACCGCCCAGTACCAGGCCGTAGATGTCGATGATCCACAGCTGCTCGAGTGCGCCGGGCCGGAGGTCGTCGATGAGCGACGGAAGCGCGACATTGAGGATGGTGGCGTCCATGGCCACCAGCAGAAGGCTGGAACACAGCACAGCGAGCATCGCCCAACGCCCGGCACCGGGCGTCTGGCGGCCTTCCGCGGCGGGGGCAGTGGGTTCACGGCTCGGGCCACGGGATATCTCATCCCTTCGAGGGCTAAAAGTGCGGTATGCCGGATACGGCACACCTGGGCAAATATGCGGCGGTTCACCCCGCGCTGCGCAAGCCGACCGGGGACCGTGGGGTGCCCCGGACCTGGTGCGGGGCACCCGAAAGAACCCTGTAGACTTGGCGCCGCTGCGGATGCGAACGTGTCCTCTTGAGGACGGTCATATCCGCAGCTTGCCGCCTTAGCTCAGCTGGCCAGAGCAACGCACTCGTAATGCGTAGGTCTCGGGTTCGAATCCCGAAGGCGGCTCTGTAGAAGCCCCAGGACTCACTCGCCGTGACCTGGGGCTTTTGCTTTTTGGGTCACGTGGAAGCACCTTCCTGAGGATGGCGGAGGTGCTTCTGCGTGAGCGCCGGGGGCGCGCGCCATCAGCCGGCCCGGAGAGCGGCGGCCGACTCTACGGCCGTCTCGCTCAAGCCGATCGAGGACGTCACTCGCAGCGCCAGGCGGCTTTCGCCAGGAGTCGGCGATCTGCTGGACAGCTGCGAAGACTTGCTGACGATCCAGGTCGATCTGGGCCAAGACGAAGTCGTCTGCGCTAACAGCTTCGACGTTCCACGCTGTGAGGGTCTCTTGGGGAAAGTCCTTGAGGTTGTTGGTGACGATGAGTTGAGCCCGGGACTTGACGGCGGCAGCGAGCACGTGGCGGTCGTCAGCGTCTGGCAGTTCCAGCACCGCCTCCAGGGGCTCGTAGTCCTTGACGAGGCAGTCCCGGACGGCGCGCATCATCAACTCCCGTGTGCGGGCCAGTTTCGTTGGATCAAGCTCAGGTCTGTTGGCCTGGAGATTCCGGAACACTTCGTCCAGGATCCGATCAGTCCACTTCGCCTGAACGAGTCCGGCCTGGGCTATCCGGATCAGCAGGTCGCGCAGTGTGCTCGGGTACAGAACGCAGGCGTCGTAGACGACGATGAACGCCACGGGATCAGATCAGCCCCATTTCCTGGTTCAGGGCCGTGAGTTCGTCTGCAGCCGCCCGGCGCTTCTGATCGTCCTGGCGCTGGTACTCAATCAGCGACTGCGCCTTGATCCGGCGGTGTGTGCCGACCTTCCGGTAGTCGATCTCACCGGCCTCCAGCAACCCGATCAGGAACGGCCGCGACACGTTCAGCATGTCGGCGGCCTGCTGTGTGGTCAGCTCCGCGTGCTCGGGAACGATGGAGACGGTGCGACCTGCTGCCATGTGACTCAGGACTGTCGCCAGGAGCTCCACTGCCTCACGGGGCACCTCAAGATCTGGTTCTCCGTCCTCGATCCTGAACCGGATCCGATCGGCGTGCGGCGAGCGGGCGAGAGATCGCTTCACCGGCTTCAGCGCGCGCGCCGCGAAGTCAGCGTTCGCCCCGGCTGGGGGAGTGGGCCGAGCGGTCGATGTGCTCATGATGTGACCGTCCCTTCGTGTGGCGGCATGGGCTCGCGAAGGCGAACCTATTCGCATTATCCGCAGTAACCGAAATAATCGCAACAGGCATCCCCTGTGGCGTGGTGTGAGTCCCGACGCCGCTCACCGTCGCGGTGTCCCTCTGTGCGAGGCGATCCATCGCCCGCATCACTCCAATGCCGCCCCTCCTTCTGTGTCCGAACTGCGGCTTCGCTGCGTGAGCGCCGCGTGAGCGGACGGGGTGGCACAGGGTGGATTGGGCGGCATGCGGAGGCCGGGCCGTACCTTCACGACCTGCGGAAATGGGATTCAGCGGCACGGTCCGGCACGAAGCGGGATGATCTTGTGGGGCCTCGTAATGCGTAGGTCTCGGGTTCGAATCCCGAAGGCGGCTCAAGAAAGCCCAGGTCAGGGCCTTGAAGGTCCCCTCGCGAGAGATCACGGGGGCTTTTTTGTGCCTGCTGGGAACATCCTGGGAACGATGGTTGTGGAGTTTGTGCCGTTTTGGTCAGATTCGTATCTCAGGTAGCAGTCTGGGCTGATGGGGACAAGGCAGCTTGTGTAGGGAGGCCGGTGGGCGGGCCGGGCCGGGCGGGCAGGGCGGCGCGGGGCCGCGACCGGTCTCCTGTTCCGTCGCGGAATGGCTGGTGTGAAGGTCGGTCATCCGGCGGTCAGCAGCAGTCGCTCGCGGCGACCGGTTCGTTCGCGCCGGTCTCGGCCCCGGCCGGGCTGGAACAGCAGGTGCTGCCTTGCTGCTTGGACAGGCTGTCGGCGTCGGCCTTGACGACGTACACCTCCCAGGGCTCCTGACCGGGGCCGTGGACCCAGACCTTGTCCTGGAGGGCGTAGCAGCAGGTGGTGTCGCTCTCCACGTCGGTGGCCAGGCCCGCGTCGGCCAGCCGGGCCGTGGCCGCGACGACGGCTTCGGTGGAGTCGACCTCGACGCCCAGGTGGTCCATACGGGTGTCGTCGCCTGCGGTGCCTTCGACGAGGACGAGCTTGAGCGGGGGTTCCGCGATGGCGAAGTTGGCGTAGCCGTCGCGGAGTTTGGCGGGCTCGGTGCCGAAGAGCCTGGTGTAGAAGGCGATGGACGCGGCGAGGTCGGGGACGCGGAGGGCGAGCTGTACGCGGGACATGGCGAACCTCATTGGGGGGAGTGGGGGAGTTCAGCAGCCGCCGGCGGAGACCGGGGTGCCGATGTCGATCTGGAGGGTGGTGGGGGCGGCGCAGCAGCCTCCGCCGGACTGCTCCGCGTTCTCCGGCTCGTCGAAGAGGCCCGCGCCGCCGCAGACTCCGGTCTCGGGGAGGGTGAGTTCGACGCGCTCGGCGGCCTCGTGGTCGCCGGCGAGGGCGGCGGCGATGGAGCGGACCTGCTCGTAGCCGGTCATGGCGAGGAAGGTCGGGGCGCGGCCGTAGGACTTCATGCCGACGAGGTAGACGTCCTTCTCCGGGTGGGAGAGCTCGTTCACGCCATGCGGATAGACGGTGCCGCAGGAGTGCTGGTTGGGGTCGATCAGCGGGGCCAGCTCGACGGGGGCCTGGAGGCGCTCGTCGAGGCCGAGGCGGAGCTCGTCCAGGAAGGTGAGGTCGGGGCGGAAGCCGGTGAGGACAATGACCTCGTCGACCGGGTCCAGGCGGCGGCCGTCCTCGCCGACGAGGACCAGGCGGCCGTCGTCGGTCTTCTCGATGGCCTCGGTGCGGAAGCCGGTGGCCGCGTCCGCGTAGCCGCCGTCGACGGCGGCCTTGGCGGCGAGGCCGAGGGCACCGCGGGCGGGAAGCTGGTCGGCTTCGCCGCCGCCGAAGGTGGAACCGCTGATCCCCCGACGCAGGATCCAGGCCGCGTGGGTGCCCTCCTCGTCCATCGCCAGGTCGGCGAGGTACGCGAGGGCGGTAAAGGCAGAGGCTCCAGAGCCGATTACGGCGGTGCGCTTGCCGGCGTAGCGCGCGCGGACGGCCGGGTCCTTGAGGTCGGGCACTCGGTAGGTGACGTGGTCGGCCGCGCTCGTCTCACCGAGCGCGGCCAGTCCGCTGCCGCCCGCCGGGCTGGGGGTGGACCAGGTGCCGGAGGCGTCGATGACCGAGCGGGCGAAGACACGGGCCTCGCGGCCGTCGGCCACGGTGTAGTGGACGACGAAGGGCCGGGCCTCGCGATCGGCATCGACAATCCGGTCCCGACCCGTGCGGGAGACGCCCGTGACCTGGGCGCCGTAGCGGACGCGCTCGCCGAGGACATCAGCCAGGGGCTGGAGATAAAGCTCAGCCCAGTCGCCGCCGGAGGGATAGGTGTCGGCGTCGGGCTTGACCCAGCCGGTGGGGGCCAGGAGCTTCTCCGCTGCCGGGTCCACAACCTCGCCCCAGGTGGAGAACAGGCGCACGTGCGACCACTCGCGCACCGCGGATCCGGCGACCGGTCCGGCCTCCAGGACCAGCGGTTCCAGGTCGCGGTCGACGAGGTGGGCGGCGGCCGCGAGTCCGGCGGGTCCGGCCCCGATGACGACGACGGGCAGGGTCTCGATGGATGCGGTCACGGCAGGCTCCCCATTGATTCGATGACTGTCGATGCGATGTGTCGCCAGAGTGGACCCTAAATCGACGTTCGTCAACATAGACATTCATCGAATCTTCTCGGATGATAGGTGCATGTCCGCTGTGAAGACCGCCCTGCCTCTACTGGAGCCCGAGGCCGCCGTGGCGCCGTGCTGCCCGCCCCTGACCGAACGGCCTCTGACAGCAGAGGAGGCCGAGCGCAGCGCCCTGATGTTCAAGGCACTCGGAGATCCGGTCCGGCTGCGCCTCTTCTCGCTGGTGGCCTCTCACGAGGGCGGCGAGGCGTGCGTGTGCGACATCTCCGATGTGGGCGTCTCCCAGCCGACCGTCTCCCACCACCTGAAGAAGCTCAAGGAAGCGGGGCTGCTCAGCTCCGAGCGCCGGGGAACCTGGGTGTACTACCGCGTGGAGCCGTCGGTCCTCGCCGCCATGGCACAGCTCCTGACCCGCGCGGGTGCCGCGTGAACCTGGTGATCGCACCGCTGACCGAGGCGCACGCGAACGAGGTACTGACGATCTACCAGGCCGGGATCGCCGAGGGGAACGCCACCTTCGAGACCACGGCGCCGCAGTGGGCGGAGTTCGACGCCGCAAAGCTGCCCGAGCACCGCTTCGTCGCACTGGACGAGGACGGCAAGGTCCTCGGCTGGGTCGCCGCCACCAGGGTCTCCGACCGCTGCGCGTACGCGGGCGTGGTCGAGCACTCCGTGTACGTCCACCCGGGCGCCCGAGGACGAGGCGTCGCCCGCTCGCTGCTCGGTGCGTTGATCGCGTCGACCGAGGCGGCCGGCATTTGGACGATACAGTCCGGGATCTTCCCCGAGAACGCCGCCAGTCTCGCCGTGCATGCGCGGGCCGGCTTCCGGGTCATCGGCACCCGCGAAAGCATCGGCCGTCACCACGGCGCGTGGCGGGACGTGGTGCTGCTGGAACGCCGCAGCCCGGCGATCAGCTGACTGGGCTCTCGTTGCCGCCGAGGGTGAGCTGGCGGTGGTGGAAGTCGAAGTGCTGGGTCGGGTAGCGGTAGATGTCCGCGAGGGTCATGCAGTCCTTGAAGAAGGGGTCCCAGCGGACGGGGTAGTGCATGCCGCGTGCGAGGTCGGCTTCGGATTCCGCGGTCAGGTGGCGTTGCAGGGAGCCGATGACGCGGTCGAACTTGGCACCCATCCGGCGCGGCCCGTAGACCTTCACCGCTCCGCACGGCCCTAGGTAGTTGACCAGGTCGAACGGTGGCGTGGCCGCGTTCAGTACCTGCGCGAACATCTTGCCCACCCAGCGGGGCAGCCGCCCGAAGACGCGTACCAGGATGAGCAGCGCCCGGACGACCATGTAGCCGAAGAGCATGTGCCACAGCAGTTGCTCGTTGGTCCACTTGGTGCCGCAGGTGGGCCGGGCCAGGTCGTCCTTCGAAGCAGCGTCGAGGAGTCGGTGAAAGGTCTGGCGGGTGCGCTCGTATTCGTTGTGCACGGCCTGCCGGTCCATCGGGTCTGCGCTCGTCATGGCCTGCCAGCTTTCGGTCGGCACTCGGGCGCCTCCGCCCCGGGGCTGCGATGATGCGCGCGAGGCTGCTCGAGGGGAGCCCAGCGTCGCTCTCTGGCTGCCGACCCGGCCTCGCTCCCAAGGGGCGGGCGCCGGACAGGCTTACGCTTGCGGGCCCCTGTTCGCCGCCCGGGAGCAGTACCCGCCGGACCGGCCTAGCCTGGAGGAATGGGCGGTGACCTCGTCACGCTGTTCCTGGCCGGCGATGTGATGCTCGGCCGCGGAGTCGACCAGATCCTTCCGCACCCCGGCGATCCGAAGCTGCCGGAGTCGTACATCAAGGACGCCCGAGCCTATGTGGAGCTGGCCGAGGCGGCGAACGGCATGATTCCCCTTCCGGTCGACTTCCCCTGGCCCTGGGGCGACGCGCTGGACGTGCTCGCCGCGGCGGCGCCCGACGCCCGGATCCTCAACCTGGAGACCGCCGTCACGCAGAACGACGAGATCGCGCCCGGCAAAGAGATCCATTACCGGATGCACCCGGCCAACCTGCCCAGTCTGGCCGCCGCCCGTCCGCACGTCTGTGCCCTGGCCAACAACCATGTGCTGGACTACGGCCGCCGCGGGCTGGACGAGACCCTCGACGCCCTGGCGGACGCGGGTCTTCGCTCGGCAGGGGCGGGGCGGGACGCCCACGAGGCCCGGCGTCCCGCGATCGTCCCTGTCGTGGGCGGTCGGCGCGTCCTGGTCTTCTCCGTGGGGATGGCCTCCAGCGGCATACCCGGCAGCTGGGCCGCCACGGCACAGCGCAGTGGGGTCGACTTCGTCGCCGAGCCGTCGGACGCCGCCGCGGCCGGGATCGCTGCCCGGCTGCGTCCGGCCAAGCGGCCGGGCGACATCGTGGTCGTCTCGGTCCACTGGGGCTCCAACTGGGGCTACGGCGTCCCGCGTGACCAGGTCCGCTTCGGCCATGCGCTCATCGACGGCGGCGCGGACGTTGTGCACGGGCACTCCTCGCACCAGCCGCGACCGTTGGAGTCGTACCGGGGAAAGCTCATCACCCACGGCTGCGGCGACCTGATCAACGACTACGAGGGCATCGGCGGCTGCGAGGAGTACCGGGACGATCTCCGGCTGCTGTACTTCGTCACCGTGGACCAGGACGACGGCAGGTTCCATGACGTGCGCATCGCCCCGATGCGGTCCCGGCGGATGCGGCTGGAGCACGCGACGGTCGAGGACTCGCGGTGGGTGCAGGACGTTCTGGGCCGGATCAGCCGGGCCTACGGCTCACGCGTCGAACGGAACCCGGACAACACCATCACCGTCCGGCCGTCCCAGGGGCCGCAGGCGTGAGCGGGACCATGCACCCGACGGGGAGCGCGGACCGCTCGGCGACGCATACGCCCGCCGCGCCGTTGGCGCGTGCCGTGGACTCACCGGGCTCCGGGGCTCTGGACCGTCTCCGCAACGGCCGCCCGGCGCGCACAACGGACAGTCGGGACTCGAGGACCTCACCTCACCCGGGAGGCGACCATGTACTTCACAGACCGAACCGACGCGGGCCGGCGACTCGCCGCCCGGCTGAACCACCTCAAGGGCCAAGACCTGGTGGTCGTGGGACTTCCCCGCGGCGGCGTCCCGGTCGCTGCACAGATCGCAGAGGCCCTGGGCGCTCCGCTCGACGTCTGCCTCGTACGCAAGCTGGGGGTGCCCTTCCAGCCGGAACTGGCCATGGGCGCCATCGGCGAGGAAGGCGTGCGCGTCGTCAATGAACCGGTGGTGCGGGGCATGGGTGTGACGGACCGTGATCTGGCGGCGGTGGAGGAACACGAGCGCGGCGTCCTGGAGCAGCGCGCCCGCCGCTATCGGGGCGAGCGGCAGCCGGCCCGGTACGAGGGACGCACGGTTCTGGTGGTGGACGACGGTCTGGCGACCGGCTCCACGGCACTGGCGGCCTGCCGGATTGCGCGCGCCCGCGGCGCGTCGCGGATCGTGCTGGCAGTTCCCGTGGCGCCGCACGACTGGTCGGCCCGCCTCGGAGGCGAGGCGGACGAAGGCGTCTGTCTGCACACCCCCCGGCAGTTCCACGCGATCGGTGAGTTCTACGCGGACTTCGGGCAGACGAGCGACGAGGAGGTCATCGCCTGCCTGGCGCACAACCGCGCGGCGCACGCCACGTCCGACGCGCCGCCGGCCGCGGGCAGCGCCTCCCCGGAGCACGATTCCCTGCCCTATGACAGGTCGGTCCGGATACCGGCCGGAGGCGCCGCGCTCGACGGGCGGCTCACGGTGCCCCGCGGTGCCCCCGGGGTCGTCCTCTTCGCCCACGGCAGCGGCAGCAGCAGGAAGAGCCCGCGCAACCGCTTCGTCGCCACCGGGCTGAACCGCGCCGGTCTGGGCACCCTTCTGTTCGATCTGCTCACCGAGGCCGAGGCGGTGAACCGGGACAACGTGTTCGACACGGCGCTGCTCGCCCGCCGCCTGACCGAGGCGACCGAATGGCTGCGTGAGCAGCCCGACACCCAGGGCATGGAGTTCGGCTACTTCGGTGCCAGCACAGGCGCCGCCGCCGCGCTGTGGGCCGCGGCGGAGCCCGCCGCGGACGTCACGGCAGTCGTCTCCCGCGGAGGCAGGCCGGACCTGGCCGGCCCCAGGCTGCCGGAGGTGAAGGCTCCGACGCTGCTCATCGTCGGGGGCCGCGACCACCTGGTGCTGGACCTCAACCGGCAGGCCGCGGCGCGCCTGAGCTGCGAGCATCAGCTGGCCATCGTCCCCGGTGCCACTCATCTCTTCGAGGAACCCGGCACCCTGGAATCGGTCACCGAGCTGGCCACGGACTGGTTCAGCAGGCACCTGGCCTGATCGGGAAGAAACGGCTAGTGCTTCGTTTCCGGGCGTGCCCGTGATCGGGAAGAAACGGCTAGTGCTTCGTTTCCGGGCGTGCCCGTGGGTGAGGGCGTAGCGGCAGGCGCGGGCGTTCCGATGGGCGCGGAAGCCCCCGGCGTCTGCCCCGCTGCATTCCTCCGTCCCGGCGTGGGCCGCGGCGGCCCGGTTCGCGCTGCGGCTGCTTGCCGACGGGCGGTTGTATCCGGTGCTGACCTCTGAGGCGTACGACACCTGGCGTGCGGGCAGGCCCGTTCGAGGCCGTCCATCGGCGCGCTGGCGGATCTCGTCGCGGCGTTTCCGCCGCACGCTCACTGTCTGCCCGAGCCGGGGCCGGCGCCGCTGCGGATCAGTGAACCGGACGTGCTGGCCCGGCGGTTCTGCGATGCCGTGGCGGACACCCTGGTGCGTACGCCGGCCGTTCCGCTGGCCGTCGGCGCGGTGCCGTATGCCTGGCGTGAGGTGCGGCCGGTGCCGGGGCTGTGGGAGTGGGCCGAGGAGATCGAGGCGGCGCTGGCCGCCGATGTCACCGTCTCGATGCGGGTCGATCCGCCGGAGGGCCGGCGCAGGCAGTTCAGGGCCGTGCTTCACGATCCGGCCGTGGTCGTCGAGGCCGCCCGGATGTGCGACGACCCGGCCGGTACCGAACGGCTCCTCGGACCGCGCGCCGAGACGGAGATGCTGCTCGCCCTGCGGCATGGAGCACGCGTCTGGGAACCACTCGGCGGCATCCTCCAGAACGCCGCTCCCGACCAGCTGCGCCTGACCGACGACGAGGCCTTCGGCCTGCTGGGGGATGCCACCGACGCGCTGAGTGGCGCGGGCATCGTGGTCCACTGGCCGCGCGACCTGGCCAAGGCGCTCACCGCCCAGGCCGTCGTCGGCGGGCCTGCCGCGCCCGGCTCCACGGTCTCTGGGCTACTGGACGCCGATACGCTGCTCGACTTCCAGTGGCGGGTCTTGCTCGGCGACGAGGAGCTCACCGACGCGGGACGTACTTGGCACGGGCTGTGCCGGCCGGTGCGATCCGAGCTGGTGCGTCCGCCGGAGTTGTACGGGGGCGGTGATGACCGCGTTGATGCTCTCGTCCAGCAAGGACTTCAGCACGGTGAGGGCATCGCATCGCTGCGGCGTGTAGCTCATGTGCGGGGCCTCTTTCAGGGCGCGACGCGGCTCTGCCCGCTCCGAATGGTGCTCAGCAACGGCTGTACGAAGCGGGAGCGTGCCGGAGGTCAGCCGGGGTTTCCGGCCGCACCTGACGAGGTTGCGCCACGCTCCGGGCAGGTGATCGGCAGTCGTTTGGTGCGGCCGGATTCCGGGTCTGCTGTCTCGCCCTGTCACCGCGGCGGAGCCAGGCTCCACGGCCGCTGACCTGTGCTGATTCGTGCTGCTGCGTCCAAACATGGGCACAGATAGGTGCGTTGACCCCCGCCCTCCAAGCCATGAGGAGAGCCCGGTGCATCGCCTGAGATCAAGAGCGCGGCTGGCTGCGGCATGACCTGAGACCTGTGTCCGGGAGCTACCAACCCCTGCGCCGGGCCCGCCCTGCCAGGCGGATTCACATCGGCGCGGTGCCGACCACTCTGCACGAGAAGTCGGCACCGCGCGCCTCCTGCGAATCACGAGGAGCCGCTGCGATACACCATGCCCTGATACGCCCACGATCCGGCCCAACCCCGTTGCCGGGATGGACTGTGTCCGCTCCGGCGGATGGCCGGGGCGAAGAGGAGGACCACCTGAGCCGTCGTCGGCCTCGTCGCCTCCGGTCCGCTGCTGCTGGCGATTCCGGTGCTCGGCATCGCAGCCGGGAGCGCCTCCGCCTCCTGCTCAACCGGCGATGCACAGGCTGTGGACACCTCGGCCAGCGCCGCGCAAGTGAAGGCGATTCTGGACGGCGGGAGCAAGGGCTCGGTCACCGTGCCGGGGCTCGACGCCCCCGCCGAACAGGTTTCCGATGCCAAGACCATCCAGGCCACCGGTGGGAACCGCCGGGCCGACGTACACCACCGCCACGCCTCGATCCACACCTGCTACGTGACAGAACAGTTGCCCCGGCCGGGCCCGACAACACTCCCGCCCGACGGCATGGACGACGTTTGACAGACCCACGCCAGCCGTCACCCGGCCGGTCCAGCACCCGGAAACCGGGTCACTGGAGGACCTTCGCGAGGAAGCCCGCCAGATTCTTCCTGATCCGCCCGATCCGGTCGTCCAGGTCGAGCGTCTCGTCCATCTGCCCCATAGGCGCCGCGATCTTCCGCCGCGCGTAGAGGGAGCAGGCCAGGTTCCGGCACATGTAGAGCCCCACGGAGTTGCCGAGCCGCCCTTCTTTGCCGCCCTTGAGTGAGGAAAAGAGCGCTGTGCCACCGACCGGATGGGTGGTGAAGCAGAGCCCGCAGATCGACTTCCGGCGGAAGTCCGTGGTGCGGCGGGTGGCCCGCAGCTCCACGCCCACCAGCTGGTCCGCCCGCTGGACCACGAGATAGGCGCGGCTGAGGTCCCGGCCGTCCGCCCACGAGAAGAAGTCGAGGTCGTCCCACTCCACCTCGTCGAGGACCGGGATGGTGAGCGCCTTGGAACGGCTCCTCGACATGTTGACGAGCGAGCGGCGTATCTCGTCCTGCGTCACGGGGTTCAATGATCTCTCCTTACGGGTCGCCCTACGGGCCTTGCGGGCCGGGCTGTGCGGCCGCGGCGGACGACTCGGGGGCCGTCGTCGGCGGGGCCGGTCCCGGGGACGGAACCGCTCGCGTCGATCACCCGGGCCAGTCCGGCGACCGTCGGCTCCTGGAAGAACCGCCGGATGGGCAGGGACACCCCGAAACAGGAACGGATCTTGCTCACGGCCTGGATCACCAGCAGCGAATGGCCGCCCAGTGCGAAGAAGCTCTCCTCCGTGCCGACCCGCTCACACCCGAGCAGTGACACCCAGATCCCGGCCACCGCCCGCTCGGTCTCCGTCACCGGAGCCGTGTATGCGCGCCCCTCGGTACGGATGTCCAGGTTCAGCAGCGCCTTCTGGTCCAGCTTCCCGTTCGGCGTCATCGGCAGCGCGTGCAGCACGCAGTAGGCGGACGGCACCATGTACTCGGGCAGCGCCGCCGCCGCGCGTTCCCGCAGCAGCGCCTCGGTCGGCGCCTCGGCTCCCGGCACGGGCACCACGTACGCGACCAAATGTCGGCCGGCCAGCAGGACGCGGACCTGCTCGACCGCCGGATGGGCGGCGAGTACGGCCTCGATCTCACCCAGCTCGATCCGGAATCCCCGGATCTTCACCTGGTCGTCGCTGCGGCCGAGGAACTCCAGCACTCCCTCACGCCGCCAGCGCGCCAGGTCCCCGGTGCGGTACATCCGGGTCCCTGGTGCCCCGAACGGGCAGGCCACAAAGCGTTTGGAGGTCAGCCCCGGACGCCCCAGATAGCCCCGGGCCAGCCCGTCGCCCGCCAGGTACAGCTCACCCGCGACCCCTTCGGGAGCCGGGCTCAGGTCCGCGTCGAGGACGTACACCTGGATGTTGTCCATCGGGCGGCCGATCGGCGGATTCCGGTCGTAGCTGCCGACGCAGTCCATGAGGGTGACGGCGATCGTGCTCTCGGTGGGCCCGTAGCTGTTGATGAACCGGCGTCGCTCGCTGACCCATTCGCCGACCAGGCTGCCGGGGAACGCCTCGCCGCCGACCGAGACGATCCGCAGGGCGGGCAGCCGCTCCGGGACCAGCAGGGGCAGTAGGGCGGGCGGCAGGTCGCCCACCGTGACGCCCGACTCCCGCATGAACGCCATGAGCAGCTCGGGATCGCGGCGCTGGTCGGCGTTGGCGACCGCCAAGGTGGCACCGGCCAGCAGGGCGCAGAACATCTCCAGCACCGAGACGTCGAACGTGGGCGTCGCGAACTGCAGCAGGGTGTCGGCCGAGGTGATCTCGTAGTGGGCGTTGGTGGCCCGGACGAAGTTGACCGCCGAACGGTGCTCGATCACCACGCCCTTGGGGTGGCCCGTCGAACCCGAGGTGTAGATGACGTACGCCGGATGGGAGGGGGACAGCGGCCGCACCCGGTCCGCGTCGGCCGGATTCCCGGCCCACGCATGACCGCCCGACGGCTCGTCCCCGTTCAGCAGCTCCGCGATCGCCTCGGCGGTGAAGACCGCCGCCGGGGCCGCGTCCTCCAGCGTGGCAGCGATCCGCGATGCCGGATGGGCCGGGTCCACCGGCAGGTACGCCGCGCCCGCCTTGAGTACGCCAAGCACCGCCGTCACCATCTCCGCCGACCTCGGCAGCACCAGCGCCACCAGGTCCTCGGGCCCCGTGCCCCCGGCGATCAGCCGGCGTGCCACCCGGTTCGCCCGGGCGTTCAGCTCCGCGTAGCTCAGGACCTGGCCGTCCAGGCGGACCGCTGGGGCGTCCGGGGTCCGGGCCGCGCGTTCCTCGAACAGCTCGGTCAGCGTCGTCGGCTCGCCGGGACGCGCGGTGTCGTTCCACTGGACCAGGAGGCGGTCCCGCTCGGCCCGGCCCAGCAGCCCGACGGCCGCCGTCCGCTGGTCGAGATCGTCGGCGAAGGCACCCAGCATCCGGACCAGCCGCTCGCCGAACCCCTCGGCGGACTCCCGGTCGAAGAGGTCCAGGCAGTACTCCACGTAGCACTCCATGCCGCCGGGCGTGCCGTCCTCGGCACGGCTCTCGGTCAGGTCGAAGTGCAGGTCGAAGAGGGCGGCGTCGAGGTCGATCGGCATCGCCTCGGCGGCCACGGAGGGCAGCTCCAGCAGGTCCTCGGTGCTGTTGTGGAGGGCCAGCATCACCTGGAACAGCGGGTGCCGGGCCATGGAACGGACCGGGTTGAGCACCTCGACCAGCCGCTCGAACGGGACGTCCTGGTTCTCGTAGGCAGCGAGGTCGGTGTCGCGGACACGCTGCAGCAGCTCGCGCGGCGTCGGGTCGCCCGAGGTGTCCGTGCGGAGCGCCAGCGTGTTGACGAAGAAGCCGACGAGATCGTCGAGCGCCTCGTCGGTGCGGCCCGCAATCGGCGTGCCGATCACGATGTCCGTACCGCCGCCGAGTCGGGTGAGGACGGCGGCCAGGGCGGCCTGCACCACCATGAACAGGCTGCTGTCCGTCTGCTCCGCGACCTCCATCAGCCGCCGGTGCAGCGCCGCCGGGACCTGGAAGGGCGCCATGCCGCCCCGGTGGGACGGGACGGCCGGGCGGGGCCGGTCGGCGGGCAGCGCTGTCTCCTCGGGTGCCCCGTCGAGCGCCTCGCGCCAGTAGGCGAGCTGGCGGGAGACCGCGCTGTGCGGGTCGTCCTCGCGGCCGATGAGATCACGCTGCCAGAGGGTGTAGTCGGCGTACTGCACAGGGAGTTCCGGCCCGGTGTACGCGGACCCGCCCAGGCGCTCGGTGTACGCGGCCGACAGGTCGTGCCAGAGCGGCCCCATCGACCAGCCGTCGCCCGCGATGTGGTGGACGACCAGGACGAAGACATACGTGCTGGGCCCGGTGACGAACAGGTGGGCGCGCACCGGCGGGTCGACGGTGACGTCGAAGCCCTCAGCGGCCACCCGGGCCGCCGCCGAGGCGACCTCCTCCTCCCTGGTCTCGGCCACGCGCAGCGCCGGGCGGGCCCGCTCAGCGCTGAGCACCAGCTGGTGTGGCCCGTGCTCGGAGTCGGGATAGACCGTCCGCAAGCTCTCGTGCCGGGCGACGAGGTCACCGAGGGCGGCTTCGAGGGCCGGGATGTCCAGCGCGCCTGACAGCCGGAACGCCGACGGCATGTTGTACGCCGCGCGCTGGCCCTCGAACTGGTTCAGGAACCACAGCCGCCGCTGGGCGGACGACAGCGGTACGACGGCGGGCCGCTCGGCGCGCAGCAGCGCCTGCCGCGCCGCGCCGGCCCCGGATCCGGGACCGGCGAGCGCCTCCGCGAGCGCCGCCACGGTGGGGGTCTCGAAGACCGTACGGATCGGCAGTTCCGCGCCCAGCTCCGAGCGGATGCGGCTGATCAGCCGGGTGGCCAGCAGGGAGTGGCCGCCGAAGGCAAAGAAGTTGTCGTCGACGCTGTCCCAGGGGCGGCCCAGAACCTCACCGAACAGGGCACACAGCTCCCGTTCCAGCGCGGTGCGCGGCGCCCGGCCGCTCAGCTCCGCGTCGAGCGGCGGGGCGGGCAGGGACCGGCGGTCCAGCTTCCCGTTCGGCGACAGGGGGAAGACGTCCATGGCCACGAAGGCCGTCGGCACCATCGACGTGAGCAGGAACTCCTCGCCGAACCGGCGCAGTTCGTCCGGATCCCAGCCGATCGCAGGGTCCGGCACGACGTAGGCGACGAGGTACTTGCCGCCGGGCCGGTCGTCCCGGGCCACCACGGCGACCTGGGTGACCGACGGGTGCTTGGCCAGCACCGCCTCGATCTCCCCGGGCTCGATCCGGATGCCCCGGATCTTGACCTGGTGGTCGGCCCGGCCCAGGAACTCCAGTTCGCCGTCGGGCCGCCTGCGGGCGAGGTCGCCGGACCGGTAGATCCGGCTGCCCGGCGGGCCGTAGGGGGCCGCGACGAACCGTTCGGCCGTGAGCCCCGGGCGGTCCGCGTACCCCCGGGCGACGCCCTCGCCCCCGATGTACAGCTCACCGGCGACGCCCAGCGGCACCGGGCGCAGCCGGTCGTCCAGGACGTAGACGCGGGTGTTGGCGACCGGGCGGCCGATGGGGGCCGCGTCGGGCCAGGCGGAGCTGTCGCCCGGGAGGGAGTGGACGGTCGCCCCGTGGGCCTCGGCGGGCCCGTACAGGTTGTGCAGGCGTCGGGCGGGGTCCGCGTGGCGGCCGCGCGTCCGGTCGCCCAGGGTGAGTGCCTCTCCGGCCTGCTGGACGTCGGTGAGGCAGGACAGGCTGAGCCCCAGTTCCTCCGCCGCCTCGTACACCGCGTCGATGACGGGGGCGGGGGCGTAGAGCTCGTTCACGTCGTAGCGGTCCAGCCAGCGGGCGAGCTGCTCGGCGCTGCGCCGGGTGTCCTCGGTGGGGACGACCAGGGTCTTGCCCGAGATGAGGCTCGCCAGGATCTCCTGGACCGAGACGTCGAAGCCGACCGCCGTGAACTGCGCCGTGCGGGCGCCGGTCATGCCCGTCATGGTGTCGCGCTGCCACAGGACCAGGTTGCGCGGCCCGGCGGCGGGCATCAGCACGCCCTTGGGGCGGCCGGTCGAGCCCGAGGTGTAGATGACGTAGGCCGTGTTGAGGTCGGTGAGCGCGCTGGTGCGGTCGGAGTCGGTGGGGTTGGTGTCGGGGCGCGTGGCAGCCTCGGCGATGAGGTCGGCGTCGTCCAGGAGCACGGTGCCGGTGCCGTCGGGCACCAGGCCCACCGTGCGGGAGTGCGCGAGGACCAGGGTGGGGGTGGCGTCCGTCAGGAGGTACGTGATGCGGTCGCGCGGGTAGTCCGGGTCGACGGGGAGGTAGGCCGCGCCGCTCTTGAACACCGCGAGCAGGCCGACGATCATGTCGAGCGACCGGGGTACCAGCAGGGCGACCGCCCGTTCCGGTCCCGCTCCGCGGGCGATCAGCGCGTGGGCGAGCCGGTTGGCGCGGGCGTTGAGCTCGGCGTAGGTGAGCGTCTGGCCCTCGAACATGACGGCTGTCGCGCCGGGCGACCTGGCGACCTGGGCCTCGACCAACTCGGGCAGGGAGAGCGGTGAGACGGGCGCGTCGGTGGCATTCCAGACGGCGAGTTCCTGCTGCCGCTCCGCTCCGGAGAGCAGTTCGGCGTCGTCCACCCGGGTGTCCGGTGCCGTCAGGACGGCCCGCAGCACGGCCAGGTAGTGGGCGGCCATCCGCTCAACGCGCGCCGCGTCGTAGAGGTCCTTGCTGTACACGAAGCGGCAGGTGGTGCCCTCCTCCTTGGCCTCGAAGTGCAGCTCGAGGTCGAAGCGGGTGACCTGCTCCTCGATCTCCAGGACGGTCGTGGTGAGGCCGCCGACGGCGGGCCCCTCGCGGAGGTCGAGGAAGTTGCAGAGCACCTGGAAGACGGGGTTCAGCCCGAGGTCCCGGTCGGGGGCGAGCTCCTCCACGACGCGGGCGAACGGCGCCTCCTGGTTGGCCTGCGCCGCGAGCAGCGTCTCCCGCGTGGTCCGCAGCACGTCGGTGAGGGTCGCGGTGCCGGGCACGTCGGAGCGGAGCGCGACGGTGTTCACGAAGAACCCGACGATGCCCTCGAACTCCCGGCGGGTCCGGTTGGCGACCGGTGCGCCGACGATGATGTCCTCCTCCCGCGTGTAGCGGTGCAGCAGGACGTTGAACGCGGTGAGCAGCACCGTGAGGGGGGAGACCCCGCCCCGCCGGCACAGCTCCCGCAGCCGCCGCTCCAGGTCGCCGGGCAGGGCGGCCAGGGTGGTGCCGCCCTCGAAGGTGGGCCGGGCCGGGCGGGGCGGTCGGCGGGCAGCCGGAGGGTGGGCAGCTCTCCCGCCAGGTCCACGATCCAGTGGTCCACCTGGCGGCGTAGTTCGCCGTCGGCCAGCGAGTCGCGCTCCCAGTGGGCGTAGTCCGCGTACTGGAGCGGGAGTTCGGGCAGTACGGCGCGGGTGCCGGACGCGTGCCCCGCGTAGAGCTGCCAGAGTTCGCGCGCGAAGACGCCCTCCGACCAGCCGTCGGTGACGGTGTGGTGGAAGTTGATGAAGAGGTAGTGCCGGGCGGGGTCCGTGCGGTAGACGGCGGCCCGGAGCAGCGGGCCGTCGGTGAGCGAGAAGGGGATCTGGGCCTCGGCCGCGATCTGGCGCAGGACCTCCCGCTCGCCCTCTTCGGCCGTCAGCCCGG
Source organism: Streptomyces lunaelactis (assembly GCF_003054555.1). NCBI lineage: Bacteria > Bacillati > Actinomycetota > Actinomycetes > Kitasatosporales > Streptomycetaceae > Streptomyces > Streptomyces lunaelactis. The sequence goes on from NZ_CP026304.1 coordinate 4,814,343, forward strand.
GGACCTCGACGCGGGGCACGTCGAGCGTGAGCCGGTCGGCGATGCGCAGGACCAGGTCGTCATCGGCGCCGGCGAGGGTGGAGCGCAGGATCTCGTGCCGGTCGACGAGGTCCTGGAGCGCGGCGCACAGCGCGTCGATCCGCAGGTCGCCGTCTATGCGGAGGGCGAACGGCACGCTGTACGTGGCGTTGCTGCCGTGCAGCTGGTCGAGGAACCAGAGCCGCTGTTGGGCGCTGGAGGCCGGGAGCCGGCCCTCGCGGGGCGTCCGGCAGACGGTGGAGGGCGCGAGGACCTCCTTCTTGTTGTCCAGCAGCATGCTGAGCAGTTCGGCCTGGAGGTCCCGGGTGTCCGGGTCCAGGGTGTCCGGGGCGAGTTCGTTGGGGCTCATGTCAGTTGCCCCGCCCTTCGGTGAGCACCTGGCGCACGATCGACAGCGCCGTGTCGATGTCCGCCGTGCTGACTCCGTTGTGGGTCACGGCGCGCAGCCTGCCGTGGCCGAGTTCGGCCAGTGAGAGACCGAGGTGCCCGGCGGCCTCGACGAACATCTGCCAGGTGAAGCGGGGGTCAGTGACCTTGAACATGACGATGTTGGTCTGCACGGCGGCGGGGTCGGTGTCGATCCCGTCGATCTCCGCGAGGCCCTCGGCCAGCCGCAGCGCGTTGGCGTGGTCGTCCTGGAGCCGTCCCAGGTCGTTGAGGGCCACCAGGCCGGCAGCCGCGATGATGCCCGCCTGGCGCATACCGCCGCCGAGCATCTTGCGGGCCCGGCGGACCTCGGTGATGAAGTCCTCGCTTCCGGCGACCATCGAGCCGATGGGTGCGCCGAGCCCCTTGGAGAGGCAGAACTGCACGGAGTCCGCGTACTGCGCGATCTCGCTGGCCGGGATCGCGAGGGCTACGGCGGCGTTGAACAGGCGCGCGCCGTCCAGGTGCACGGCGACGTCGCGCTCGTGGGCGAACTCCCACACCTCCTTCATGTAGCTCTGCGGGAGCACCACGCCGCCGCAGCGGTTCTGGGTGTTCTCCAGACAGATGAGGGAGGGCAACGCGAACTGCTCGTCCTCGGGTTCGTCGGGGAACCCGGCGCGCAGGTCGGAGAGGAGGAGCCGGCCGTCGGGCTGGTTGGGGATCCGCTCGTACATCACGCCGCCGCAGACCGTGGCACCAGCGGCCTCGTAGATGTAGATGTCGCTCTCGGCGCCGGCCAGCATCTTCGAGCCGCGCGGGGCGTGCACCAGGATGGAGGCGAGGTTGGCCATGGTGCCGCTCGGCATCAGGCAGGCCGCCTGCTTGCCCAGCAGGTCGGCGGAACGTTCCTCCAGCTGGCGGACGGTCGGGTCCTCCCCGTACACGTCGTCACCCAGCGGGGCCTCGTTCATCGCCCGTATCATCGCCGGAGTGGGCAGGGTGAAGGTGTCACTGCGCAGTTCGATCATGGTCACTGGTCTCTCTTCACTACTTCGCGAACGTGTCGGTGCACAGCTGGACGCTGATCCCGCGTAGGGCCGAGTCGAGGGCGTCCATCACGTCGGCGGCGTCGTCACCGCGCGCGATGACATGGCCCAGCCGGTCGTAGGCGTTGCGCGGCGGGCGGACGTCGATGCCCTCGGACGCCGTCACGGTCACCCGCTCGATCCCCTCGGCGGACAGCACCTCGGCGGTGCCGTCGACGGAGGCCAGCGTGCCGGGGTGCTCGGCAAGCAGGAACTGGATGCCCGCGTGGCCCGACCGCTCGGCGGAGAGATCCACCGGCAGCGCGGCGGCGGCCCGGACCTGCTGTTCCAGCAGGTCGGATCCGGTGGCCAGCCTGATCAGTTCGGGGATCATGCCACCGGCCAGCCGCGGGTTGATCTCGATGATCTCCGGGCCCCGGGCGGTGAGCTTGACCTCGGTGTGCGTCGGGCCGAAGCGCATCCCGGTCGCCTTCAGCGCCAGGGTGACGGTATCGGTCAGCGCGGCCCGCTCGGCTTCCGGCAGCGGGGCCGGGAAGACGTGCCGGGTCTCCACGAAGTACGGCGTCCCGGTGAGGTACTTGGCGGTGACGCCGACGCACGTGACCTCGTCGCCGTCGCTGAACATCTCGACGCTGTACTCGAGCGCATCGAGGTACTCCTCGATCAGCACGGTGCGGGCCGTGGGCAGCCCCCGTACGTTGCTCTCGACGGCCAGCACCCGGGCGGCGTGCTCCGTCGCCTCGGCGGCCGTGGCGCACAGCAGCACGTCGTTGGAGCCGGAGTCGTCGGCGGGCTTGACCACGCACGGCAGGCCCACGGCGGCGACGCCCGCCGCGACCTGCGCGACGTCCGTCACGACGGCGAAGCGGGGCTGCGGGACGCCTGCGTCCTTCAGCGTCCGGCGCAGCGACGCCTTGTTGCGACAACGGTTCGCCGCGTCCTCGGAGTTGCCGGGCAGGCCCAGCCAGTCGGCGAGTCCGGCGACCGTGGGGACGTAGAAGTCGCTGGTCGTGGTGATGCCGGCGATCTCCTCCCGGCGGAAGCGCTCCTGGATGGCCTTACGGAGGACAGGCATCTGGTTGGTGTCACAGACCAGCACCTCGCAGCCCGTCTCCACGGCACCGACGTACCGCTCCGGCTTGCTGGTGAGCAGCACGGCGGTGAGGCCGAGCGCGGCCGCCGCCCTCAGCGCCTGCACCCCGGTGCCGCTGGTGTTGGCCTCGACGAAGAGCAGGTGGCGCTGGCGGGCGGGCCGCTCGTCCAGACCGGCGCGGGACCAGGAGCGGACGGCGGTGCCGTAGCCGACCGGGGCCGGGGCGTCTGAGAACGGGAGCTCCTCCAGCCGGTGCGCGGCCCAGTAGGCGTCGCTGTAGACGGTCTCGGTGTACCGGTCGCCACGGTCCGGGAAGATGCCGACGATCCGACTGCCCGGCGTGGCCGTCAGGGCCAGCTCGCGCAGCAGGCGGTAGACGGAGCCGGACGTGTTGCCCGCGAAGATCTGCTGCTCACGGGCGAGGTCACGGGTGGCGGCGAACGCCTCGCGGTCGTTGAGCCAGTGGATCTCGTCGATCGCGGTCCGGTCGAGGTTGTTCGGGTGCAGGCTGTTGCCGAGACCGCTCTGGAGGCGGCCGGGCACGTCCGGCTGGTCAAAGAGGGTGCTGCCGACGGAGTCCACGCCGACGACCCGCAGTCCGGGCAGGGTACGGCGCAGGGCGCGACCGGTCCCGCACAGCGAGCCGCCGCTGCCGACCGCGCCGACCAGCGTGTCGACCGGGCCGAGGTCGCGCAGGATCTCGTCGGCGAGGACCCGGTACGCGCCGGGGTTGTCCGGGTTGCTGTACTGCTGCGGCCAGAAGGAGCCGGGGAGTTCGCGCATGAGCTCCGCCAGCCGGGCCAGCCGGGCGCCCTGCCAGCCGCCGTCGGTCATGGCGGGCACCACGTGCACCTCGCACCCCAGGGCGCGCAGCTTCGCCAGGGTGGTCGGGTCGGTCCGTGGGTCCGTGACGATGTGCACCGGGTGGCTGAGCGAACGTCCGACCAGGGCCACGCCCAGAGCCATGGTGCCTGACGAGCTCTCCACGATCGGCGCGCCCGGCCGCAGCACGCCCAGGCGGCGGGCCTCGGCCACGATGTTCTTGGCGACGCGGTCCTTCATGCCGAACGCGTTGGCGAGTTCCAGCTTGGCGTACACCCGCGTCCCTTCGGAGGCGGAGACGGCGAGCCGGACCAGCGGTGTGTTGCCGATCGCTTCGTTCATTGACTCAAAGATCATGTTCACGCCCCCCAGGCATGTTCGGTGCTCGCGGTGCGAGCCGGTGCGGTGTTATCCCGCGCCGTCACTTCCATGGAGCAGGCGCTCCACACGTCGCCATGGCCCAGCGACCGGTGCACGGTGGTGGTGCCGGGCAGTGCGGAGCACGCGGCCCGGGCCGCCCCGACCTTCCTCGTCAGCTCCGGGTCGTCGGCGGCGTAGAGGATGCCGAGCACCGTGCCGCTGTGGGCACAGGCCACCCCCAGTCCGCCGGTCTCCTCGCAGATCCGGCGCAGCTCGGGCAGGCTCCGGCGGGACCGGGCCGCCGCGTTGAGCTCGGAGCTGCGGGTGGCGACGCGGCCCACGGCGGTCAGGTCACGGGCCCGGACGGCGCCGCACAGCTCGTCCAGCAGCCGGGCGTACTCCGCCTTGTCGGCCTCGCTGACCTGCCGCGCGTCCCGGTTGTGCGCGATCGTGTCGACCTGACCGCCCTCGTCGTACGCGACGATGGCCAGCGACGGCAGGATCCCCAGCCCCTCACGGAGTTCGGCCTCGCGGTGGTAGTACGCGACGATCTCGTCGTACATGACCCCGTCGGTCGGTTCGATCTCCCGCAGGAACGACTCGATCGCCGCCGCGTCGAACGTCGTGCCCAGCGCCGCGCCCACCGCGCGCACGGTGGCCACCAGGTCCGCGGAGGAACTGGCCATCCCTTTGCCCTCGGGCAGTTCGCTGCTCAGCTCCAGTGAGCCGCCGCCGCTCCGCCCGGCGGCGGCCAGCGCCAGCTCGGCGATGCGCACCGCCTTGCCCTTGTGCGGCGGCCAGACCACGAATCCGTCGCGGTCCGGAGAGTGGCGGAAGACCGCCGTGCTCCATGCGGCGACCGGGAAGGTCACCATGAAGTGCCGGTCGCCGCCGGGCAGTACGCCTTGCAGGAGTTCGCCGAAGGTGCCGAACGCCGTGCCGGTGCCGCGCACGATCGTCTCAGTCGCCTTAGGGCGCGCTTGCGTGTCCATTTCCGTCCTCCCCCGTTGCCCGGGCGGTCGCCGCCCGCGCCGCCCACTCCCGTACGAGCCGCTCGTGCTCGTCCCGCTGCGCGCGCAGTGCCGCGCCCACCGCGTCCGGGTGCGCCGACCCGCTGGACTTCATCCGGCGCAGCGCCCGCCCCACGTCGAAGGCGTCGCCCAGCGTCCTGGCCGGGTCGCGCAGCACGTGACCCTCCGCCTCGGCCGCCGCGCGCAGCAGCTCCGGGTCGCCGTCGGCAGGCTTGCGGCCTGCCGCCACCGCCGCGACGATGTACCGCCCCGCGATCACCTGGGCGCGTCGCCAGGGGACCTCCTCGGCCAGCGTCAGGGAGTTGGCGAGGGCGAAGCCGCCCAGGAACTCCCGCTCGCAGACCTCGGCCATCCGGTCTGCCCGGAAAGTGAGGTGCCGCAGGACCTCGGTGAACAGCCGCAGCGTGCTGCGCAGCGCCTCGAACGCCTCGTAGACGTGCGCTCCGGCCTCCTTGGAGACCTCGACGGTGTTGGAGTACGGCGTGTTGCGCTGACCCAGCGTCACATCGATGTGGAACGACGACAGATGGGCGCTGCGACCGCGGATGCGCTCCAGGATCGGGAAGTTCTTCTTCTGCGGCATGGCCGACGAGATGCCCGACAGCTCGTCCGGCAGGTCGATGAAGCCGTACTCGCTGCTCCCCCAGGCCAGCAGGTCCGTCGCGAACCGGCTCAGCGCCACCCCGAAGACCCCGAACTCGGCGGTGATCTCCAGGGCCCAGCCGCGCGAGGCGACCGACATCAGCGCGTTCGGCTGTGCCCGCCGGAAGCCCAGCAGGGATGCCATCCTGTCCCGGTCCCAGGGCAGTTCCTGGCCGGACATGGCGCCCGCACCCAGCGGGCAGGCATCAAAGCCGTCGTACGTGGCGAGCAGTCGGCGCAGCGTGTGCTGGACGTGCTCGGAGAGCGCCGCCAGGTAGAAGCCCGGGGTGATGATCTGGGCGGCCTGGTGGTGGGTGTAGCCGGGCATGGGCAGATCGGTGGTGGCCTCCGCCAGCTGCCGGGCCGCCTCCTGGAACTCCAGCAGTGACTCCGCCGCGCCGATGAGCCGGCCACGGCCGAACATCAGCTGGGCGCAGGCCTGGAGGTCATTGCGGCTCCGGTCGAGGTGCCAGGTCGGGACCGGCGCGGACAGCCCGGCCTCCACGTGCCGCTCCAGCGCGAACGCGATGTCGGACATGTTCGCCTGCTGCTGCCCGGTGATGACCTCCCGGGTCGCACCGGCGAGCAGGCCGTCCAGCTCCCGCGTCTGTTCCGGGCTGATGAGCCGCATACGCGCGTACTCGGCGACGAGCGTGCGCTCGATCTTCACGTAGTAGGGGAGCAGGTGCTCGGCCTCGTAGGCGAACTGCGGATCGAGCAGCTCGGTCCGGAGGAGGAAGCTGGGGCCGCTAGAAATGCGGCCGCTGAGTGTGTGCTTCACGCTTTCCCGCCTCAGACCGCTACAGGGTCGGCATCGGGGATCTCCCGCACCGATCGGACGCCGGACAGCAGGATCACGACGCCGGAGAGCAGGACACCGACGGCGCCGAGCGCCAGTGTCTGCTGGGCACCCAACCAGCCGCCGAGAAAGCCGCCGGCGAGGGCGCCGACCGGGGTGACGCCCATCACGACCATCCGGATCGTCGCGTTCATCCGGCCCTGGAGGTCGTCGGGAGTGACGGCCGACCGCAGGCTGCGCTGGTTGACGTTGTAGATGATGACCATGGCCGAGTCGATGAAGTGCATGGCCACGATGAGCAACGACGCCTCGGTCTTCGGCAGCTGCGTGGCCACCGGGATCAGCAGGGCCGACAGCCCCGCGATCACCAGGGAGAAGACCATCGCGCGCCCGACTCCCAGGAGTCGGGTCGCTCGCTCGGCGACCAGCGCCCCGACCAGCGCGCCCGCCCCGGCGGAGGCGAAGATCAGCCCGATGAAGAACGGTTCCAGGCCCAGCGTCCGGGTGATGAAGATCAGGAAGACCGGCTCGATCACCAGGGTGAAGAGGTTGAAGACCAGCGTGGCGGTGACCAGCGTGCGGACCACCTTGTTACGCAGCACGGGCTGCGCGCCCTCGGCGATCTCCCGCCAGACGCCGGGCTGTACGGCGGCCTCGACCGCGCCGGCCGGGGCGGGCTTCGCCTCGCGGTGCCCGATGAGGCCGGTGAAGACGGCCGACACCAGGTACGTGAACGAGTTGATGATCACCGCGAGAGGCGCGGAGATGATCTGGAGCAAGCCGCCACCGATCGCGTTGCCCGCGATGTCCGAGGCGGAACTGCTCAGCTCCAGCTTGCTGTTGCCTTCGACCAGGTCCTTGCGGTCGATGAGCAGCGGCAGATAGGAGGCGCTGCCGATGTCGGAGACCACCGTGCAGACGCCGACGGCCAGCGACACCGCGAGCAGCAGCGGGAAGGAGAGGAAGTCGCCCGCCCAGCCGATCGGCAGGAGCAGCAGCAGCCCCGCGCGCACCAGGTCGGTGAGGATGAGGATGGGGCGCTTGGCGCTCCGGTCCAGCCACACCCCGGCGAACAGGCTGATGAAGAGGTAGGGCAGTCCCTCCGCCGCGATCAGGACGCCCATCTCGAACGGCGTCGCCGCCAGCGAGACGGCTGCGATCAGCGGAAGCGCCACGGCCGTGACTTTGGACCCGAACAGCGACGCGGTCAGTCCGAACCACAGGTTGCGGAAGTCGGCGTGCCGCCACAGGGTCGTTCTCTTGTCGGTCACCGGCGCGGCCCTTCCTGCATGATTTCTTCCATGTCTCTCGCTATCTCCTGGATGTGCGCGGCGCGCACGATCCCGTAGTGGTCGGTGTCGAGGTCGCGCACCGTGAGGGCGGTGCCGACGGTGCGCTCCCAGGCCCGCGCGGAGCCCGACTGAGCGCCGTCCGTGCTCTGGTAGAAGCGCACGGCTCCCGGGAAGGCCGGCGGCCGGTACGCCGTCATGGCGAGCAGGTTCGCCCGGAACACCGCGTAATGGCGGGCCAGGTCGGCGAGGCCGAGACCGCCGCCCGCGTCCGCCCGGACCAGTTCCTCGTGGACGAGCCGCAGGCTCTCCCACTCCTGGTCGCCGTCGCCCGCTTCGCTGAGCGCGGCGGCCAGTTCGAGCGGAACGGTGAGCCCGGCGGAGAGCAGCAGGTCCTCGGCGAAGTCCGCGAGCAACTCGGGTTCGGGCAGTTGAGGATCTGGCCGACCGGGTTCCGTACCAGGCGCGCCGCCACCACCGGGGTGGCCGCTGTCCACCAGCGCGAGCAGGTCCACCCGCTCGCCGTCGGCGACCAGCAGGCAGGCCATCTGGTAGGCCACCAGCCCGCCGAACGACCAGCCCCCCAGGTGGTACGGGCCCGACGGCTGGACCTCCTGGACGGCGCGCAGGTACGACTGGGCCATCTCCTCGACCGTCTCCGCCGGAACGATCCCCTCGGCGAGCCCGGTCGCGGGCAGCCCGTACACCGGCTGGTCGCCTCCGAGTGCCGCCGCGGTCTCGCGGTAGCACAGGACGCCGCCGCCGGCGGGGTGGACGAGGAAGAGCGGAGGCCGCTCCCCCGTGGCCCGGATGGGCACCGCCGCGCCGACCCGCGCCGCAGTGGTGTCGCCCCGGACCAGGGACGCCTGCTGGGCGATCGTCGGGTTCTCCAGGACAGCCGAGACCCCCAGGCTCCGCCCGTACGCGGCGTTCATGCGGGAGACGAGCCGCAGCGCCAGCAGCGAGTGGCCGCCCACCACGAAGAAGTCGTCGTGCACGCCGAGCCGTTCCGGGCCGAGCAGTTCGGTCCAGATTTCCAGCAACCACGCCTCGACCTCGTCCCGCGGGGGCGCGGCGGGGCGGCTCTGGGCCGGCGTGGTCCCGCTCGGCGCGGGCAGCGCCTTGCGGTCCAGCTTGCCGCTGCCGGTAAGCGGCATCGCGGGCAGCGAGGTCCAGGACGACGGCACCATGTAGGCGGGCAGCGCGCTGGCCGCGTAGGCCGCGAGCAGGACCGGATCGGCGCCGGCCTCGGCACCAGGACGCGGTACGACGTAGGCGGCGAGCCGCTCGTCACGTAGCAGGACGGCGCACTCGGCGACGGCGGGGTGGCCCGCCAGGACCGCCTCGATCTCGCCGAGTTCGATCCGGAAGCCGCGGAGCTTGATCTGCGCGTCGGTCCGGCCCCGGTACTCCAGCGCGCCGTCCGGCAGGTGCCGTACGAGGTCGCCGGTCCGGTAGAGGCGACGCGTCACTCCCGCGTGGTCGGTGTGCCGGACGAAGGCCCGCTCGGTCAGTTCCGGCCGCCGGTGGTAGCCCTCGGCCAGCCCGGTCCCCCCCAGGTAGAGCTCCCCCGTCACGCCTCGCGGGATGTGCCGACCGTGCCGGTCCAGGACGTGCAGCTCGGTGTTGGCGATCGGCCGCCCGATGGGCACCACGCCGCTGCCGTCGTCGGCGCACTGCCAGTACGTGACGTCGACAGCCGCTTCGGTGGGCCCGTACAGGTTGTGCAGCTCCGCCGGGAATCTTGCCAGGAAGCGCTGCTGGAGGTCATACGGGAGGGCCTCGCCGCTGCAGATCACTCGGCTCAGCCCGGTGCACGCGGCCGTGGCGGGGTCTTCGACGAACGCTTGCAGCATGGAGGGCACGAAGTGGGCCGTGGTGATCGACTCGGCGTCGATCAGCTCTGCCAGATACGCCGGATCGCGGTGACCGCCAGGCCTGGCCAGCACCAGCACGCCCCCGGCCAGCAGCGGCCAGAAGAACTCCCACACCGACACGTCGAAGGTGGCGGGTGTCTTCTGCAGCACCGGCTCACCGGGCCGCAGCCCGTACTCCCGCTGCATCCACAGCAGCCGGTTGGCGATGGCCCCGTGTGAGACCACCACGCCCTTCGGCGTCCCGGTCGAGCCCGAAGTGAAGATCATGTACGCGCCGTCCTCTGGGCCTACGGCGTCCACGGGGACCAGGGTGTCCTCGGAACCCGGCTCCGTCCCCCCCTCGTCCGGGCGGACGATCGCGACGCCCGGCCCGGCGGCCTTCGCGTCCCACGACGGGAGCGTGATCACCACGGGGATGCCCGAGTCCGCCAGGATTCCGCGCAGCCGCTGCTCCGGGTGGTCCGGATCGAGCGGCACGTAGGCGGCGCCGGACTTGAGCACCCCCAGCAGGCAGACCGGCAGCTCCAGCGAGCGCTCCAGCAGAACGGCCACGAAGCCGCCGCGCCGGGCGCCGCGCGACCGCAGGCTCCGCGCCAGCCGATCCGCGCGCTCGTCCAGCTCGCGGTAGGTCAGTGACCGGCCCTCGAACCAGACGGCCGTCGCGTCAGGGGTCCGCCGCGCCTGCTCCTCGATCAGGATGTGCAGCACGTGCGGCCGGTCGTACCGCTCGGTGGTGTCGTTCCACTCCTGGAAGGTGCGGTGCTCGGCGGGGGAGAGAAGGTCGGCGGTCTCGTAGCGGCCCTCCGGGTCGGTGGCCAGCGCGGCCAGCGCGGCGGCGTAGTACCCGTGGAACAGCTCGATCTGCTCCGCGTCGAACTGGGCCGTGTCATACCGCAGCCCGAGCCCGAGCGCGCCGTCGACACCGTCCCGGAAGAACTCCGCGCCGAAGGGGAAGTTGGTGTGCGCGACCCCGTGGGAGTCGAGGACCTCCACGTCCGACTGCTCGTCCAGCGACCGCTCGACGTGGAAATGGGTGTAGTTGAAGAACGCCTCGAACGGCTCCGAGACCCCCGTCCGCCGCATGATCTCCGACAGCGGGTACCTGCGGTGCCGCAGGATCTCCAGGTCCAGTGCCGCCGTCTGGCGCACCAGGTCGGACCAGGTCCCGCCCGGCAGGCGCCCGCGCACCGGCAACGTGTTGAGGAAGACGCCCAGCGCCAGATCGCCGTCCGCCTCCTCGCCGCGCCCGTTGTAGACGGCGCCGGTCACGAGGTCGTCCGTACCGGTCAGCAGGCCCATGACCCGCAGGTGCGCCGCGAGCAGCACCGTCCGCAGCGGGACGCCGAGTTCACGGGCGAGCTCGCCCAGCCCCCGGTGCACCGCTTCGGGCACCGGGCGGTCGGTGAACGCCATCACCGCGTCGACGGCGTACCCCGGGCGCCCGGCCGCCACCAGGCCCCGGGGCAGTCGGGTGAGCGTCGACCCCGTCAGCTGGTCGGCCCAGAAGCGGCGGCTGTCGTCGTCCTCGACCGCCGCGCGCTCCAGCGCGACGTACGAGGAGAACCGGGACCGCAGCGGAGCGGCGTCCAGCGGCTCCGCGCCGGACAGGCCGTGGCTGTAGCGGAGGAGGAGTTCCGCGTAGAGGGAGCGCTCGCTCCAGCCGTCCAGGATCGCGTGGTGCTCGGTGATGTAGAGCTGGAGGGTGTCGTCCGGGCGTCGCTGGACGTGGAACCGGATCACCGGTGCTGTCCGCCAGTCGAAGTGTTTGGCGTTCTCGCGCTCGAACCACCGGTCCGCCGCCGCGTCCGCCTCGGCGGGGGTGAGACCGCTCAGGTCCTCGAAGGTGATCGGCGACGGCAGCCGCTCGTGGACCAGTTGGAGCGGCTCCTCGAAGCCGCTCACGTCGAAGGAGGTGCGCAGGATCTCGTGCCGGACCAGCAGCCCGGAGACCGCGTCGCGCCAGGCGGGTTCACTGAAACGGGCCTTCAGATGGTACGTCGAGACGTTGTGGTACTCCGTGCCCGCCGCCGACAGGTCGCTGTGGAACAGCATGCCCTGCTGGAGCCGGGTCATCGGATAGGCGTCCTCCAGGCCGTCCGGCAGGAGCGCCCGGTCAGCCGCCGGGACCAGGGAGAACGGCACGTAGCCTGCCCCCGCTCCCGCCGCCCCGGCCGGGTCCCCGGTGGCGTCCGCCGTCTTCGCGAGCACGGCGAGGCCACGGACCGTCTGGCGGGTCATGAGGTCGTTGAAGCCGATCTCCAACCCCGCCTCGCGGGCCAGAGCCAGCAGCCGGATGCTGCGGATCGAGTCGCCACCCAGCGCGAAGTAGTTGTCGTCGATCCCCACCCGTTCCACGCCCAGGACCCGGGACCACACCTCGGCCAGGACCTGCTCGGCCGCAGTGGTCGGAGCCGCGAACTCCCGCCCGGAGACGGCCTGGCCGACCTGCGGGTCGGGCAGCCGCTTGCGGTCCACCTTGCCGTTGGCCGTGAGCGGGAACTCGGGCAGCAGCGTGAAGGTGGCCGGGATCATGTAGGCGGGCAGCCGACGGGCCGCGTGGGCACGCAGTACCTCGGTGTCGAGCGCGTCCGTGTCGAGCGCGGCTGCGTCAGTCGCGCCCGCCCGCGCGGTGACGTACGCCGCGAGCTGGGCGTGCCCCTCCGCTTCGGTGCGCAGCAACACCACGGCCTCGTGGACGAGGTCATGGTCGGAGAGCGCCGACTCGATCTCGCCCAGCTCGACCCGGAAGCCGCGCAACTGGATCTGCGAGTCGATGCGCCCGCAGTACTCCAGGTCCCCGTTGGACAGGAAACGAGCGAGGTCACCCGTGCGGTAGAGCCGCTCGGCGGGGTCGGCCGCGAACGGGTGCGGCACGAACCGCTCGGCGGTCAGCTCCGGCCGGTTCAGGTACCCGTCCGCCAGGCCCGCGCCGCCCACGTACAGCTCGCCCTGGACACCAGCCGGCACCGGGCGGCCGTGCTGGTCCAGCACGTACAGGTGGAGGTCCGGGATGGGCTCGCCGATGACGCTGCCGTTGCCCTCCGCCAGGTCCTTGAGGGTGATCGGGCGGTAAGTGACGTGCACGGTCGTCTCGGTGATGCCGTACATGTTGACCAGCTGCGGGGTGGCGTCGCCGTGCCGCGCGAACCAGCCGCGCAGGGCGTTCGGGTCGAGCGCCTCGCCACCGAACACCACATAGCGCAGGGAGAGTTCGGACGGGTCGCCGCCAGCGGCCTCGTCGGCCCGCATCAGCTGGTAGAAGGCGGACGGCGTCTGGTTGAGCACGGTGACGCGCTGTTCGCGCAGCAGCCGCAGGAAGGACTCGGGCTCGCGGCTGGTCTCGTACGGCACCAGGACGAGCCGTCCGCCGTGGGCGAGGGCTCCCCACAGTTCCCAGACCGAGAAGTCGAAGGCATACGAGTGGAAGAGCGTCCACACGTCCCGTTCCCCGAAGCCGAACCAGTGGTCGGTGGCGGTGAACAGGCGGCTGACGTTGCGGTGCGGGATCAGCACGCCCTTGGGGCGGCCGGTCGAGCCGGAGGTGTAGATGACGTACGCGAGGTCGTCGGGGCCCGCGCCGCCCCGCACCGGCGTGGCCGGGTACCGGTCCAGCAGCTCCGGGTCGGCGGTGAGGTCGACCACGGTGCCCTCGAACGCGGCCCCCTCGGACCCGGTCCACCAGCGCGGGACCGCGCCACCGGTCACGATCGTCGCCAGCCCGGAGTCCTCGACCATGTACCGCAGCCGGTCCACCGGATACGCCGGGTCGAGCGGTACGTAGGCGCCGCCCGCCTTCAGCACGGCGAGCAGCGCCGTCACCAGGTCGGCGGAGCGCTCCATGCTCAGCCCGACCATCACCCCCGGCCCCACACCGTGTTCGCGCAGGTGGTGGGCGAGCTGGTGGGACCGGCGGTCCAGATCGCCGTAGGTGAGCTGGACACCGCCGTCGACCAGCGCGACGGCGTCCGGCGTGCGGGCGGCCCACTGGGCGAACAGCTCGTGCACCGGCTGCGGGGCCCCGGACTCGTCGGTCACGGCGGGCGGCGGGGTGAGGGCGGCGTACTCATCGTCCGACAGCATCCGCAGGGCGGAGACCGGGACGTCGGGCTCCTTCGCGAGGGCCTCGATCAGCCGCCCGTAGTGCCGGGCGAGCGTGTCCACGACGGACGCCTCGAACAGGTCACTGCGGTACTCGAAGATCCCCGTGAGGCCCTCCGGCGTGTCCGCCACGTCGAGCATCAGGTCGAACTTGGCGGTTCCGGAGTCCGTCGACAGCCACTCGCCGGTGATCCCGGGCAGCCGCAGACCCTGGTCCCCGACCTCGTTCATGCCGAACATCACCTGGAAGACGGGAGACGACTCGGCGTTCCGGTCCGGGTTCTTCATCCGGACCAGTTCTTCGAACGGCATGTCCTGGTGGTCCTGCGCCTCCAGCACGCAGTCGCGTACCTGGATGAGGAGTTCACGGAAGGTCGGGTCCGCCGACAGGTCGGTCCGGAAGACTGTGGTGTTGACGAAGAGGCCGACCGTCGACTCGAACTCGCCGCGATGACGGTTGGCGATCGGCGTGCCCACCAGCAGGTCGTCGAGTCCGGTGTAGCGGTTGAGCAGGATCTTGAAGGCTGCCAACAGTCCGGTGAAGAACGTGGCGTTGGCGCCGCTGCACAACTCCCGCAGCTCCTCCGCCGCCGGGGGCAGCGGGAACTCCAGGCTCGCGCCCCGCCGCTCTGGAGCCGACGCGTCGCGCGGCCGTGTCACCGGCAGCCGCATGACAGGGAGTTCGCCGGCCAGCTTCTCCTGCCAGTACGCCTCCTGCAGCCGGGCGGCGGGGCTCTCCATCCACTCGTCCTGCCAGGAGGAGTAGTCCCCGTACTGGAACTCCACCTCCGGCAGCGAGACGTCGCCGCTAGTCACCCGGGCCGTGTAGACCTCGGCCAGTTCGCGGAGCATGATCTCGGACGACCAGCCATCGGAGACGATGTGGTGCATGCCCAGCAGCAGTACCGACTCTCGGTCCGAGACGCGCAGCAGCCCGGCCCGGAAAAGCGGCCCGCGCGTGAGGTCGAACGGCCGCGCCGCCTCGTCCCGCATCCAGCGCCGGACCGCGCCCTCGGCGTTCCCGTCTGCGTTCCCGTCGGTCGCGGCGTCGGTGCCCACGTCCGTCTCATGCCACTCGAAGACGGCGTCCTGGCTGATCAGCTGCAGCAGCTCGCCGTCCTGGACGGCGAACCGGGTCCGCAGTGCCTCATGCCGCTCGGTCAGCACGCGTGCCGCCTCGTACAGCGCTCCGCTGTCCACCTCGCCGCGCAGCCGGTAGAAGAGCGGCATGTGATACGTCGGCGCGGCTCCGGCGAGCTGCTGCAGGAAGTACATGCGGTGCTGCGCCCGTGAGGCGCGGAATTCATAGAATTCCTCTTCGGCTGCTCCAGGCAGTCCGGTGTTCACGAAGTCCCCATCCCTTGGTACCGGGCGGCTCGTACAGCCGCTTGTCCGCCGTCGTCCGGCGCTGGTCAGCGCAGCAGTTCGAGCAGCGACCGCATCTCGTCCATGCTCATTCCGCTGATCCTCTCCCTGAGGTGCTGGTCCACCTCTTCGGCGAATCCGCGCAGGCCAGGGGCGGCGAACACGGTGCGCAGCGGCAGTTCGAGGCCGAACCGGGCGCGGAGCTGGCCGGTCACCTTGGTGGCGATCAGCGAGTGGCCGCCCAGGTCGAAGAAGTTGTCGTCGGGGCCCACGGCGTCGAGCTCCAGGACCTCGCACCAGATTTCGGCGACGGCCCGCTGCACCGGTCCCTCCAGCGGCGCCCGCTCGGCCTCCGCCCGCCCAACCCCCTGTGTGGGGTCGGGCAGTCGGTGCCGGTCGAGCTTGCCGTTGGCGTTGAGCGGCAGCCGGTCCATCACCAGGAGGAACGGCGGGCGCATGTGGTCGGGAAGCCATTGGGCGAGGTGCCGTCGCAGCGACTCCAGGTCCGGAGCGGCGTCGTGCTCGAGCGCGGTCACATACCCGGCCAGCCGGTAGTGTCCGGCCGCCGTGCGCTGCGCTACGACCACCGCGTCCTGCACATGCTCGTGGTCGCGCAGGACGGATTCGATCTCGCCCAGCTCCACCCGCATGCCACGGATCTTGATCTGGTGGTCGTTGCGGCCGACGAACTTGATCGAGCCGTCCGTCCGCAGATAGCCCTGGTCACCGGTGCGGTAGAGCCGCTCCCCGCCGCCGAAGGGGCTCGCGACGAACGCCTGCGCGGTCTTCACCGGGTCGTTCAGATAGCCACGGGCCAGCCCGGAGCCACCGATGTAGAGGTCTCCGGTGACGCCCGCAGGCACCGGGTTGAACGCCGCGTCCAGGACGTAGACCGTGTTGTTGTCGAAGGGCACCCCGACGCTGACCGCGCCGGCGTCCTCGGCGTCCGACGCGTCGCAGGTACGGATGGTGGAGTCGATGGACACCTCGGTCGCGCCCCAGGTGTTGTGCAGCGCGCCGGGCATCGTCTCGCCGAAACGGCGCACCGCCGCCGGGGTGAGGGCCTCGCCGCTGGACACGGTGTTGCGCAGCGCGCCGAGCGCGGCCCGGTCGGCCGGGGTGATCCCGTCCATCAGCAGGTTCAGCATGCTGGGAACGGTCTGCAGCAGCACGGTCCGGTACGCCGTTGCGGCCGCCAGCACCGCCTGCGGGTCGCGGTGCAGTCCTGGTTCAAGCAGCGCGATCCGTCCGCCGTACATGAGCGGCCAGAACAGCTCCAGCGCCGAGTCGTCGAAGGTCAGCGTCGTCTTGTGCAGCACCGTCTCGCCGGCCCGCAGATCGTGCTGCTTCTGCATCCACACCATCCGGTTGACCCAGCCCTCGTGGGTGCTGGCGACGCCCTTGGGGGCGCCGGTGGAGCCGGAGGTGTAGTACACCGACACCAGGTTCCGGGGGTGTACGGCCACGTCAGGGCGGTCGGCGGGCAGTCCGGCGATCTCCTGCCAGTCGTCGTCCACGAGCACGACGTGCGCCACCTCGGGCGCGTTCCCGGCCTGGTGACCGAGGGTGAGGCAGACCTCGGCGCGCGCGTCGGCCGTTATCTGGGTCAGTCGCTGGCGCGGCGCCTCGGGGTCGAGGGGCAGATAGCCGGCGCCCGCCTTGAGGATGGCCAGCAGCCCCACGACCAGTTCGGGTGAACGGTCAATGCACAGGCCGACGGCGTCGTCCGGACCGACACCGAGCCGCCTCAGGTGACGGGCGAGCTGGTTGGCGCGGGCGTCCAGTCCGGCATAGCTCAGCTCGGCGTCCCCGAAGACCACGGCCGTGGCATCGGGAGTGGCGCGGACCTGGTCCTCAACCAGCGCGTGGAGGCAGCGATCGGCGGGGAACTCCACGGTGGTGTCGTTCCAGGCGTGCAGCTGGGCCAGTTCGGCTGCCGTGCACAGCTGGTAGCTGGCCAGGCCGGCGCCCGGGGCGTCCAGGACCTGGCCGAGGAGCCCGAGGAAGTGCGTGACGAGACGCTCGGCGGTGGCGAGGTCGTAGAGGTCGGTGCTGAATTCAAGGTCGCAGTCGAACGATCCGTCGCCCCGCCGGGTCATGAAGAGAGTCAGGTCGAACCGGGAGGTCTCGCCGGTCACCGCCACGGTCTCGGTCCGCAGCCCGTCGAGGGCCAGCTCCTGCTCCTCGTCGTCCTGGTACGCGAAGACCGTCTGGACCAGCGGGGAATGGCTGGTGACGCCCTGGAGGTTCAGCCGTTGCACGATCTGCTCGAACGGCACGTCCTGGTGGTCCAGGACCCCGAGGCAGGTGCCGCCGACGGCCCGTACGTACTCCTCGAAAGTGTCACGGTTCTCGTAACGGGATCGGAACGGGACGGTGTTGGCGAAGAAGCCGATGAGCTGGTCCACGTCAGGGTGGTGCCGGTTGGCGACCGGCGTGCCGATCACCAGGTCCCGCTGCCCGGTGTACTTGTGCACGGTGAGCAGGAATGCGGAGAGCATCATCACGTAGACGGTGACGTCGTGCTCACGGCTCGCCGTCACCACTCGGCCGCCCAGCTCGGGGGAGAGCCTGAACCGCACGTGGTCTCCGTTGTAGGACTGCGCGGAAGGACGGGGGCGGTCGGTGGGGAGCGCCGACATCTCCGGCGCTCCGGCCAGTTCTGTCTCCCAGAAGGCCAGTTGGCGCTCCCCGGTGCCGTCCTCCAGCCAGCCGCGCTGCCAGGCGGCGAAGTCCGCGTACTGCACGGGCAGTGGCTCGCCCGCCACCGGGCGGCCGCCGAGCGCCGCCGTGTAGCCCGCGCTGAGTTCGCCGAGGATCAGCCCGGTGGACCAGCCGTCGGTGACGATGTGATGGAAGGTGAGCAGCAGGTACGCATCCTGGTCGCCGGTACGCAGCAGCGCGGCCCGGAAGAGCGGCCCCGTGGCGAGGTCGAACGGGGTGGCAAGGTCGGTGTGGATCCGCTCCCTGGCCGCGTCCTCAGCGGTCCCGGCGCCTTCACCCCGCAGGTCCTCGACGGCCAGTTCCACCCGCGCCGACTCCTCGACCCGCTGTACGGGGCGGTCGCCGTCCAGCACCAGGGAGGTGCGCAGGATGTCGTGACGGTCCGCCAGGTGCCGCAGCGCGGTGTGCAGCGCCTCGACGTCGACGTCCCCGTGGAGCCGGTACACGAGCGGCTCGTTGTAGGCAGCGGTTTCCGGGTCGAGCTGGTGGAGAAGCCACAGGCGTTCCTGCGCGTGGGACAGCGGCTGCGGGGTCCCGCTCCCGGCCCGTACGATGGCGGGGGAGCGCTCCGCCTCCCCTAGGTCGACGCGGCCGTTCAGCAGGGCGGCGAGTTTGGCGGGGCTCCGCTGCTCGAAGAGCCAGGAGAGCGGCACGTCGCCCGACACCTTGGCCCGGATACACATCACGGCCCTGGCCGCGAGGATGGAGTCTCCGCCGCATTCGAAGAAATCGGCGTCGGAGGCAAATTCGGCAAGACCGAGGGCGTTTCCGAATACATCCGACAGCCACGTCTCGATGTTTTCCTGCGTTGCCTGTGATTCCTGCGACGGCTGCGAATCAGCACGAGAAGACAAGGTGCCCCCGACCTCAAAGAAATGCGTACCCATAGATCAACTGCCTCAAGAGGCATCGCTTTACCCTGGCATCCAGGGGCGGCCGAAACGAGCAAGCTGGTGCCTCATATAACTGCATGACAGCAAGCTGAGCGCTTGGCATACAACACCAAAGGGAGCGAAACGGACGCACGGGAGAGAGCGTTGACGTGCAGGTACTCGCGGATCCCGTGGTCCGCGAAGAGCGGCCCGCGGCCGTGACGCCCGCCGATTCCCCCGGCTCCTGCGCGCGAAATACTTCGAAAAGCGCCGAGGGCACCCGGTGTATCACCTCGTCACGGCCGACCGTGCGAATGAAGTAGGTCCGGGCATCCGGCTCAGGCCTACGGGGACAGGGCTGTTGCAAAGTCGTGTGATCTTGTAATGGTCCTGGTCGGCGGTACTTGTCGCGCCGTCCGTGCCGTAAACAACGAAGCCCCGTTGGAGCGAGTGACTTTGCCAAGTCGCTGCACTCAACGGAGCTTCGAGGGGAGGAGGTCACCGCCTGCCATGCGGAAGGCGATACCGGGCACGGGCGGCGTGAACTGCGCGCCGTAAAGGCCCTGACGGTCACTGAACTCGGTGTGGACTTCCCCGGCGCGGTCCAAGCCGCGCGGCTTGCCCCGACCAGCGAAGTCACAAGATCAGTCGACTTTGCAACAGCCCTCCCCACGGGGAAGCCCGGGTACGGCAGCGTGACCCCGACTACCGTGCCGAGACCGGCACCCCGGACGGCCAACACCCGGGCCAAGTCATTGGCCCGGGTGTTGGCCGTCCGTACACAACTGCCCCGCTGCCTACCGACGATCAGTGCCACCGCGTCCGGGGACTCGCGTACTTTGGTCCTCGATCGGGCGGTGCGGGGCCGTACCGCCTATCGCGCGGAGGTCGCCATCTCGTCGACGAGGCTCTTGGGCCGCATGTCGGTCCAGTTCTCCTCGATGTACGCCAGGCACTCTTCGCGGCGGGCCTCCCCGAAGGCCGCTGCCCAGCCCTCGGGCACCGCGACGAACGAGGGCCACAGCGAGTGCTGGTTCTCGCCGTTGACCAGCACGAGGTAGGTGCCGTCCGCGTCCTCGAAGGGATTGCTCATGGTTGGTTCCTCATCTCTTCTTGGGGCCTTTTCGGGAGCTTCGGTGGGATCGGATCCGTGATGCCGGACCCGAAGTCAAGTACGGGTTGGTCAGGCCCACGAGGTACGCGTCCGACGCACGAACCAGCGGCTCCGTGCCGGTGCCCGCGCTCCCCCCGGAGGCGGTCCACCCCACGGGCCACGCCCGGACACCCCGCTCCCGCATGACCAGCCGGCTGGGCGCCCGTCACGGCAGTCCACCGCCCGCACATGCGGCTGGGCGACCGTCGGCTGCCCGGTGAACACCCGTGTTGATCTCACCGGGCTCGATCCGGCAGACCTGGATCTTCACCTGGTCGGCCCGGCCGAGGAACTCGCCAGGCCGGCCGGACGAGCCTCTCCGCCCACCGGCACCAGCCGGAGGCCATGCAGAAGGCGAGGGTGGCCGCCTGGTCCCGCACGAACCCATCAGCCGCTCAGGGTCGTAGCGCTGTCATCGGCGACCGCCAGCCGCGCGCCGCTGAGTGACCTGCAGTAGATCTCCAGCAACGAGGTGTCGAAGGCCGTCGACGCAGAGTGCGGCATGGTGGCGCCCGGGCCGAACCCGTACGCGTCCGTCGTGCTGCATACCCCGCAGGGCGCCTCTTCGTTCTCCCGCACGTCCAGCACCACCTCGCGGGGTCCTGCTCATGCTGTACGTGGTCAGCGGAGTGGTGACGTCCGGCCTGGCGCCCCCGTCCCGTAGCGTCAGGCGTCGCGGGTGGGGGAGCCCCAGCCGGTGTCCGACGACGCCAGGGTCTTCGCGCCGGGACCACCCCAGCCGGTGTCTACTCGAGTGAGGCCCTTGAAACCGTGGTTGCCCCTGCCGGTGTCCGCCACGACGGCGGTGGGCCGCTGGTCGGCCGCCTGCCCCGCGGTGGTGACAGCGGTCGCCCCCGCGACGGCCACGACGGCGAGCGTGCAAGCGGTGCGGAATATGGTGGTGAAGTGCCTCATTGCGTTACATGTCCTTCAACAGTTCCACTGAGAGGGATCTGGTCGGAAACCCCCCCTTGCGCCCCCTGGCACGCCTTCACTCTGGCAGGCCATCCTGGCTGGATCCTGCATAGTGGTGGATCATTAATCTGCATGTCAGCATGATGAGCACTGGACGTAGAGACGTGAATCAGCAGCAAACGGGCATACCTGGCGATGTGCATCCCTCAGGTGTCATGCACGCCGTCTACCGACACACGCTGCGCCAGTCCCCCGTCACTGTGGAGGGCATCGCCTCCAGCCTGGGCCTGGCCCTCGCTGTGGCCCAGCGGTCCTGCACGGAACTGGCCGAGCTCGGCCTGCTGCGCGAGGACGCAGAGGCGCCTTCCGGTTTCGTCGCCGTCGACCCTGAGACTGCCGCCGAGCGCGTCATCAGCCCGATGGAACGCTCCATCCGCGCGCAACGCTCCACCGTCGAGACCCTGCGCGGGCAGCTTCTGGAGTTCAGCCGCGTCTACGAGGAGCAGCCCGCCAGAAGCGACGCGCGCGGCTCCGTCGAGTTCCTGGCGACGCTCAGCAGCACCCGGGCGGCCATCGCCGAACTCGCCTCGAAGTGCGAGAGCGAGGTACTGACCTCCCAGCCCGGTGGCGGCCGTAAGGCCGACGTCCTGGAGGAGGCCATCGCCCGCGACGAGGCGATGCTGGAGCGCGGGGTCAGCATGCGCACCCTCTACCAGCACACCGCCCGTTTCAGTCAGGGCACCCGCGAGTACGTGGAACGGGTCTCCCAGCGCGGCGCCGAGGTGCGGACGCTCGACGACCAATTCGTACGTCTGCTGATGTTCGACCAGAAAGTGGCCGTCATCGGGGTCGAGGGCGACCCGGGCGCTGCGATCATCGTGCGCGAGCCCAACCTGATCCACTTCATCAGGAGCACCTTCGAGCTGTGGTGGGTCAGCGCGACCCCGTTCCCCCTGGAGTGGAACAACCAGGAGGTCGCGGACATCTCCGAGCAGCTGAAGCAGCGGATCACCCTGCTGCTCAGCGAAGGACTGACCGACCAGTCGATCGCCACCCGCATGGGCATGTCCGTCCGCACCTGCCGCCGCCACATCGCAGAGGTCATGGACCGCCTCGGCGTGAAGAGCCGTTTCCAGGCGGGCTACCTCCTCGGTACCCAGCGCACCGAGCCGCCGGCCCGGCCCCCGACAGCTCAGCCCTAGTCCCGGCCGCTGGGCACGCCGGCCGCGCCACTCCACCCAGCGCGGATCGTCCAGCACCGTCTCCGGGTCGACCACGCCAGCGGCCTCCAGGAATACCACCAAGTCGCGGTCGGAGAGCGCCAGGCCGTGGATCTCGTCCCGGCCGTGCCGGTGCATCCTCACCCGCTGGCCGCCCGATGCAGACGGCCGATGCACGACGAATCGGCGCACCGCCCATATCGGCCAGACTGCCCCGATTTGCCTGCGGCTTGCGGGCCGTCGGCGCCTTGGGGCTGAGGGGTACGCAGTAGCTGACGGTCGGCGCGCGCACTAGAAGACCGATGAAGATGTTGGGGTCTGGACCCGCCGCGCGAGCGGCGGGGTCAGACTGTTCTGTTGTGGCGATGAGTGAATGGGCCGGGGAGACGGTCGGGCCGGATGTGTGGGCGATCTGCCGACTGATCAACCTCGGACTCACCCGGACCAACGAAACCTGGACCATCACCCCAGCCACCGCATAGACAGAGGGGCCGCCCGGCCTGCGGCCGGACAACCCCTCAGCAAGATCTTCATGAGTCTTCTGCCTCGTCGCCGCCCGTCTGCCGGATACGGGAGCGGCCGCGGCCCTTCGCGCGCTGGGTGAGAGCGTCGGCGGGCGCGGCCCGGCGCGGCGTACGACTGCCGGTGTCGCGGCTGCCGGCCGCCTGCTCGATGACGCCCCAGTCCTCGGCCTCGGCGATCTGCGTGACCCGGCGCGGCTGCCCGCCCGCCGCCGGAGCGGGCCCGGCGGATCGCGCGGCCCGCCGAGCCCGCGTCGTGGGGACGGCCGGCGCCTACGGGGGCGTGCCGGGCGATGGTCCGGACGGGACGTCGGTGGCCGACGCGAAGCGGGACGAGGGCACCCGGCCGGAACCGCGCGTCACGATCACCGGGAAGCCGGACCCGCGAATCGGCGATCCCAAGTGGTACATGCGCCAGCGCCGACCAGATGATCAAGCTGCTGGAAATCAGCCTGCCCAAGGGGGAGTTCAGCAAGCAGCGGGGCACCAGCAACTTCGGCGGCCCGGGCGACATCGCAAACGCCTCCCTGGTGTACGACGACGGCTTTGGCACGTCGCTCATCTCGATCTCCGCCAAGCGCGTCGACCCAAGGACCCGGCGCTCAAGAAGTCACTCAAGGTCAAGACCTTCCTGCGGGTGACCGTCGCGCCCGGTACTCCGGACGGCGGCATGGTGCGCACACAGCAGAAGGCGGGCAAGCAGCCGGGCTCCCTGGAGTGGTCGGCCGAGACCGTCACGCCACAAGGGATGCGAGTCACCGTGACCGCCTTCAACTCGCAGTATCCGAACCAGGCGGCCGTCCGCCCCGAGCCCGCGCTCACCCTCGCGCAACTGTCCGCCATCGCCACCAGCGACAAGTGGCACAACTTCATGTAGCCCCGGGCGCGGTCACTTCGCGTCGGCGTAGCACTCCACCACCGCCGTCGTGAACGGAAACCGCACCGGCGTGTCCCCGAAGGCGATCCGCCCGGCCAGCTCCCCGGCCGCGCGGATCGCCTTCGCGACCTCCTGTGCCTCCTGTGCCGGGCAGTGCACGATCACCTCGTCGTGCTGGAAGAACACCAGCTCTGCGCGCAGGCCCGCCGTCGACTGCCTCAGTGCCGCCAGCATCAGCAGCGCCCAGTCCGCCGCGCTGCCCTGGACCACGAAGTTGCGGGTGAAGCGGCCCCGGGCCCGGGCGTTCGTCGAGGCGTAGCCCGGTGTGAACTCGCCATCCGTGGACGGCGGTTCCTCGCTCTCCTGCGGTATGCCCGCCTCGTCGTCGTCCCCCGACCCGGCCGCCCGTGGGCTCGTACGCCCCAGCCAGGTCCGTACGAGCCGGCCCTCCTCGCCCGCCTTCGCCGCGTCGTCCACATACGCCACGGCGAGCGGGAATCTGCGCCTCAGCATGGCCAGGTTCTTCAGGCCGTCGCCCGAGGTCTGGCCGTAGATCGCGCCCAGCAGCGCGATCTTGGCGTGGTCGCGGTCGCCGGAGAACGCCCGGTCCGACAGTGCCGAGTACAGATCACCGTCGTGGCCCGCGACATCCATCAGGCCGGGGTCGCGGGAGATCGCCGCCAGCACCCGCGGCTCCATCTGGTCGGCGTCCGCGACCACCAGCCGCCAGCCCTCGTCCGCGACCACCGCCCGCCGGATGACCTTGGGGATCTGAAGTGCCCCGCCCCCGTTGGTCGTCCAGCGGCCCGAGACGGTGCCTCCGGGCAGATACTCGGGCCGGAACCGGCCGTCCCGTACCCAGTCCTGGAGCCAGCCCCAGCCGTGCGCCGTCCAGATCCGGTACAGCTTCTTGTACTCGATCAGCGGCTTCACGGCCGGGTGGTCGAGCTCCTCCAACTCCCAGCGCCGGGTGGACTTCAGCCTGATCCCGGCCTGCGCGAACGCCTTCACCACATCCGCGGGCAGATCGGGGCGCACGCGACGCCCGAACGCCGCCGACACCTCGTCCGCCAGCTCCGCCAGCCGGCGCGGCTCACCGCCGCCCGCGTACCGCTCGCCCAGCAGCTCGTGCAGCAGATCCCGGTGGACGTCCGCCCGCCACGGCAGCCCGGACCGGTTCATCTCCGCCGCCACCAGCATTCCCGCCGATTCGGCGGCGGTCAGCAGCCGCATCCGCCCCGGGTGTCCGGCGGCATCGTGTCTTCGCTGCTGGTCGGCGTAGACCTCGAGCAGGGCCTCCAGTGGTACGGAGACGGGCTGCGGCTCGAAGAGTGAGGACTGTGATCCCGGTTCGGCCGCGCGCTGCGGCGGATCGGGCGGTACGGGCGCGTTGTGCAGCCGGGCCCAGGCTGCCGCCGCCGACCGGGGCTCGCCGAGCCGCCCCTCGTGGCCGAGCAGCAGCAGCTCCGCGTCCTCGATGTCGTAACACCGCTCGACCCGGACCCCGGCCGCCAGCAGCCGGGGATAGATCTCGGCCGTCGAGCGCCAGACCCATCTGCCGACCTCCGCGCGGGAGCGGACGGCCTCGGCCAGATCGCGCTCCTCCTGGACGGGCCCGGCGGGCAGGCCGTCGGGGCCGAGGGGGACGAGCCGCGCCCCGTCGCCCTCCGCCGCCGCCAGAGCCCATCGTTCGCTCATGGGAGCGAGTGTGGCAGCCCGCACTGACAACGGACCGAATTGTCCCCGGACAGGACCTGAGCGACCGCGTTGTCGTAGGCGACCGCGTCTCCTACGCGACCGCGTGGAAGAGTGCCGACGCCTCGGCCCTCGACGCGACCCCCAGCTTGGTCAGGATGTTCGCGGCATGGAACTTCACCGTCGACTCGCTGATGTGCAGCTCCTGCGCGATCACGCGGTTGCGGTGCCCGCGCGCCAGATGCCTGAGCACCTCCAGCTCCCGGGCCCCCAGCGAGCCGAGCGGCTCGGTCGGTGCGATCTCCGGCGCCCCCAGCGGGATCTTCGCCGTGACCGTCGTACCCCAGCCCGGCACCGCGTCCACGTCCAGCCGCCCGCCCAGCGCCGCCAGCCGCTCGTCGACCCGCTGCGGGCCGAGCGTGCAGGCGGAGATCTCGCCGGGACCGTCGTCCCGTACCGTCGCGCGCAGTTCGCCCTCGCTGACGCTCCAGCCGACATGGACACGGCCCACCGCGTCCTGTTCGAGGACGGTCAGCAGCACCGCCCGTACGACCGCGCGCGCCCCGTGTGCCACATCGGCGGCCAGCGGCCGGCCGGAGTCGGGCGCGCCCAGCTCCAGGCGGACCGGGCTGTAGCGCACCAGCGGCCGCAGTGAGTCCGCGAGCCGGGGGAAGGCCTGCCCGGCGGGCTCCTCTGCGACGGCCTGGTCCCGTTCCGTCTCGGCGCGCAGCTCGACCAGCGCGGTGACGGCCAGCTCGACCGCGGTGACGCGGGCGGCGGCGTCGTCCAGATTCCGGCTGCGCAACACGCCCAGCAGCCCGGACAGCGCCGTCGCGTGCGTCTCGGTCAGCTCCGCGATCACCCTGGCCCGCTCCCCGGCCGAGGCCCGCGACCGGGCGAGCGAGTGCGCGCGGCGGCTCCCCAGGGTGTGGACGCCGTGTTCGACGCGGCGGGCAAGGGGGCGCTGCCTGCCTCCATCGAGCTGCGCGGCGGCACGGCCGAGCGCATCATCACCATCGCGGACGTGGACGCGGCCGGGGGAAGCTGGTGATCACTCCGCCGCAGGCGTGAGCGTGCGGATGACACGGGCCGGGTTGCCGACGGCCAGCACCCCGGCCGGGAGGTCCTTGGTGACCACCGACCCCGCGCCGACGACGGTGTTCTCGCCCATCCGGCGTCCCTCCACGGTGGTCGACCTCTCTAGGATCGATCATGTTTGTTCGAACTGAACCAGGGGTGGGGATCTGTGGTGCGAGGTCTGATGCGTGGCGTGGCGGTGGGGCTGGTCCCGGCGGCGCTGGTGGTGGGGGTGGTGGGGGTGCTCACCGGCTGTTCGGCGGAGGCGACGGCGGAGAAGCCCGCGGGAAAGGCGAGTGCGAAGGGCGCGGCGAAGGGCTCCCCAGGTGACGGGACCGGGGCCGGGACCGCGGCGAAGGGCGGCACGGTCGGGGGCGCCGGTTCGCCGTGCGTGCTGCCCGTCTCGTTCGACCTCGCGGCCGACTGGAAGCCGAAGGCCGTCACGAACGACGACCAGTTCGGGCCGGTCACACAGGGTCCGGTGACACTCGTCTGCGAGATCGACGCGAAGCCTGCCGGGAACATCGGCTTCATGCGCGTATGGACCGGCGGCCGCAGCGGCGACGATCCGCGCAAGGCGCTCGAAGCCTTCGTCACGGACGAGGCGAAGAGCCGGGAGAAGGTCACGTTCAGCGAGACCAAGGCGGGCGAGTTCCCCGCCACCGAGGTCACGTACCTCAACACCAATGAGTTCCTGGACGCGCCCAAGAAGGAGCGCGCGTTCGCCGTCTCGACCCCGCGCGGGCTGCTCGTCCTGCACCTGGGAGGAATGGACTCCGAGGAGCACGAGGGGATGCTCCCGGCCTACGAGCTGGCGAAGCAGAGCGTGCGCAAGGCCTGACGGGGCCGTCCCGGCGCGCAGGCCACCCGGGCGTCCCGCCGGTCGTTCCACCGGGCGGGCCCGTGTCCGTACGGGCCCGCCCGAGGTGCCCGATCACCCGGTCCCTGACAGGCTCGGTCCATGCGAGTGGCACTGGCACAGACCGACTGCGTACTGGGCGAGGTGGACCAGAATCTCGTGACGGCCCGGGAGCAGATCGAGCAGGCCGTCGCCCAGGGCGCGGACCTCGTCGTCTTCCCCGAGCTGAGCCTGCACGGCTACCACCTGGGCGCGCTGGAGCGGGACACCTCGGTGGAGGCGCGCGATCCGCGGCTGCTGGAGCTGGGAACGTTCGGCGTGGATGTGATGGCCGGGTTCCACGAGCACACGCGGCTGCGGGCGTACAACACCTGTGCGTACTACAACGACGGTGAACTGCTGTACGCGCACCGGAAGTTGTACCTCCCCAACTATCTGGCCTGGGAGGAGCGAAAGCATGTCAGCCCCGGCCAGTTGCTGCGCGCCTACGACCTGCCGCGCGGCCGGGGCCGGGCGGCGACCCTCGTCTGCAACGACGCCTGGCAGCCGGTGCTGCCCTGGCTCGCCGTGCAGGACGGCGCGGAGGTCCTGCTCGTACCGGCGAACAGTGCGGCGAGCCTGGACCCGGAGGCGATGGACACCGGCCTGTACTGGGACAGCCTGCTGTCCTACACGGCGCGGATGCTCCAGTGCTGGGTCGTCTTCGTGAACCGGGTGGGGAACGAGAACGGCGCGTCGTTCTGGGGCGGTTCGCGCGTGGTGGACCCGCGGGGCGCGGTGGTGGCCCAGGCGCCCAAGTGGGAGCCCGGTCTGGTCACCGTCGACATCGACGTCCACGAGGCGCGCCGGCAGCGGCGTTCGGTGCCGCTGGTGGCGGAGGCCCGCCTGGGGCTGATCGACCGCGAGGTGCGGCGGCTGATCGACGAGGGCGGGGACAGCTGAGGGCGGGGTGGCGCCCCGCCCGGCCACCGCTGCCAGCGGCGGTGGCGATCGCGTACCACAAGCGCAGGCGAAGGGGAGTGTGCGGGGCCTGCCCTGCCCGCCTGGGATCATCAGTACGAAACACGTTCCTGAGGAGGCAGTCGGTGAGCACGGTCGGTACGGTCGAGAAGGCCCTCGCCGCCGCGTTGTACGCGGACGGCGACCAAGGCCTCGACACCGGCGCCTCACTGCTCGCCGCCGACCCGGCCGCCGACGCCGAACTGCAGCTGCGGGGCGAGGAGTTCGTACGCCGGGCCTGGGAGCGCGGCTGGCAGCCCGCCGATGTCGTACGGATCGTCCGGCGCGACCTCGACGAGCCGCACGAGCGACTGGTCGCGGAGCTGATCACGGGGGAGAGCGGGCGGTACGCGCACCTCGCCCCGCGCTGGCGGGCCCAGCTCGACGAGCTGAAGCAGACCCCGTACACCGCCGACCGCTTCTCGTACGCGACCGCCGTGCTGGAGCTGTACCGCCTGCTGGTCCGGCTGCCCGCGATCGAGCCGGTCGGCCCGGTCCCCGGCGCGCCCTTCACCGCGGAGCCCTCGCCGCACGAGCCGCGCATGCTCACCCGCATCCGCGCGCTGCTGGCCAAGGCGGAGGCGACGGGCTTTCCGCAGGAGGCGGAGGCGCTCACGGCCAAGGCGCAGGAGCTGATGGCGCGGCACAGCGTCGACGAGGCGGTGCTCGCCGCGCAGACGCACCGGCCCGATGTGCCCGCGGCCTGCCGGATCGGGGTGGACGCTCCGTACGAGACGGCCAAGGCGATTCTGCTGGACGCGGTCGCCTCGGCGAACCGCTGCCGCGCGGTGTGGAACAGCGGCTTCGGCTTCTCGACGGTCGTCGGCTTCGAGGCCGATCTGGAGGGGGTCGAGCTGCTGTACACCTCGCTGCTGGTGCAGGGGACGTCGGCGATGACCCGCGCGGAGGCGACGCAGCGCGCCGGCGGCCGCAAGCGGACGAAGGCGTTCCGTCAGTCGTTCCTGATGGCGTACGCAAGCCGTCTCGGCGAGCGCCTGGCCGTGGCGACGGACGCGGTGACGGACGCGGTGACGGACGCGGTGACGGCCGACGGGGGCCGGGACCTGCTGCCTGTCCTGGCCGCGCGGGACGTGGCGGTCACGGACCGGGCGGAGCGGATGTTCCCGGAGACGACGACCACAAGGGTGCGCGGGGTGAACGACGAGGCGGGCTGGACGCACGGCAGAGCGGCGGCGGACAGCGCACAGGTCTCGAAGACGCACCCGCGCATCACGCCCTGAGGAAGGTCGGCCTTGAGACCCGCGATGAAGCGTCCGGGCGGCCGACGGCGACGAATCGGGACGCGGCCTCGCGCTCCTGGACGCGGTCTCCGTGCGCTGGGGTGTGGTGTGGGGCGCGGACAGCAAGACCGTGTGGTGCGAGCTGGGGGACGCGTAGTTCAGCGGCGGACCCCTGCCCTGGGCCAGGGCAGGGGTCCGTGGATCAGCGCTGCTGGACGAACGCCCGGCCGTCGTGGGCGGCGTCGGCGGAGCAGGACTTCTTCTCCGCAGCGGTCATCTTGCGGCTCTTGACGACCACCGCGTTGCTCGTGCCGTCCGTGCCGTTCTTGGCCGGGCCGGTGATGGTGTCCTCGAAGAACCAGTAGTAGTGGTCCCACTTGGGGCTGTCGTAGTGGGTCTGCCAGGTGCCGGAGACCTTCTGCATCACCTGGGCGCGGGAGATCCAGCCCACTTCACCGGGCTTGACCGTCATTCCCAGGGAGCTGCTTTCCGAGTGCGTGCTCGACCAGGTGTGGCTGTAGGTCGCCGTCACACTCAGGTCGATGATGCCGGCGATCTTGCCGCCCGCGGTGACCGAGACGCCGGCCGAGTCGGTCGAGCCCACGGTGTCGTTCCAGGTCATGGACTGAGTGGCGTCCGACGTACTGCAGTTGAAGAGCGAGTCGGAGACCTGGCGGAACTGACCCAGGTACGCCTCGCCCAGCTGGGGCGAGTTGAAGGTGCACTTGCCCTCGCCCGACGCGCAGTCCGCAGTCAGTTGCTGCCGTGTCGGCTGCTCATCGGCGGATGCGGGCAGGGCGGTCGCCGCCGCGATTCCGCAGGCTGCCACCGTCAGGGCCAGTAACCGGCCGCCGTGCCGTATGGCGCGGTTCATCTTCATCTTGGTGCCTTTCAGGTTGTGCATTGGGGGGGCCGGTGAACTGGGCGACTCCGTACAAGGGTTGAGGCATCCCCGCACACATCCGCGCTCACCGCCTTGCGTGCGAGGCTGTCCCAGCAGCCTCCCCAGTCACACCAAGAGCGGGCAAAGTTGTAGTTGATAGTGAAATCGCTGCCAGGCGACGGTAGTTGCGGATGGGTGGACTCCATTTGCGAAGACAACTATCACGCCCCGCAAGTGTGATCCAGTAGGTACTAATTCCCTTGTTTCCCCAGCCTGTTCCGGTCGTACGGTGGCGGGCGTCAAGATCGAACTGATCTGGGCAGACCTAGCTTTTGCAAACAGGGGGATTCACAGCATGCGCAAGTACGTTGCTGTTGCGGCGGTTTCGTCCGCGATCGTTCTCGGCCTCGCCTCGGCCGCGCCCGCCGGCGCGGCCGACGGCCTCGACGGGGTCGACGCGCCCGGTACGACCGAAGTGGCCGCGCCCGCGACTTCGCAGGCGTGGGATGAGAAGGCCTCGGCCGGCACGGACAGCCCGGCCGAGGGTCCGTCCCAGCAGCCGCTCGGAGCGCCCAGCGCGGGCGTGTTCTACACCAACGGCGACAACGTCCACATCTCCAGCACGGCGCCGGCCTCCGCGTCGGGCCACGGCTGGTGGGTCAAGATCAGCGGTCCCGGCACCAAGGCCAAGGTCACCATCGAGCTGCAGGCACTGGACCACCGCGACAACAAGTGGAAGACCGTCGCGACCGGCAGCAAGAACGTGTACTCCGGCACCGGGAGCGCGAACCGCGCCCACGCCCGCAAGACCTGCACGAACCGTGTGCAGAAGGTGCAGTGGCGCAGCCGTATCGACGTCGACATCATCGGGGTCAACGACTCTCCGGAGAAGGCCATCACCAAGACCCAGTCCCTGTGGTGCGGCGCCTTCTGAGGCCCGTTCCGTAACGCTGTTCAGTAGCGTACTGAACTGAACGACGAAGGTGCCCCGACCCCGGCCGGGGTCGGGGCACCGGTCTGCCGGAGCACGAGGAGATCGCACGTGTCGGAAGCGAACCTGCCCGCACCCATGATCATGGGCGTCCATGGCGTGCTCACCCTGAACCCCTGGGTGAGCCCGGAGCACGAGGACGTCTTCGGTCTCGTGGTCAGGCGGACGGTCTCCTACGGCTGGAGTTCCTTCCACGCCTCAGGACCGGACGGGGTGCGCTGGGGCCACAACGAGGCGGACGGCGACTGGGAGCAGGACCAGCGCGTACGCCAGCTCGCCTGGCTCCAGGTCGACGTCGCCGACGCCCCGCGGGGACAGCGGTTGCCCGTTCTTCCGGCGGCCACGGTGCTCGGGGACTCCCTCAACCGCATCGGGCGCTTCCGTTTCACCGGCCTGCACACCGTGGCTCCCCTGTACGAGGCCCCGGACAGCCGGGCCGACCTCGCCTACGCTGCCGAGTGGTTCGCCCTCGCGGACCCCGCCGCCTCGGCGGAGTTCACCCTCTCGGTCGCCAGCACCAAGGCTGCCGACCTCCCGGGTCATGCCCCCGACATCCTCGCCGCCGCCCTGGAACGCGCCCATGGGCAACTCGGAATCGAGGCAGCACCGCTGAGCTCTCCGCCGGGCCTTCCGGCGAGCCCTGCCGAGGCAGGACTGGGCCTGCCGCTGGCCGGGGAACTCGAGACGACCCACCTCCGGTGCGGTCAGGCATTCCGCTGCGTCACCCGCGAATGGTCACTGGACATGGCCGCCTGGGTCACCGAAATCTTCATCGACGCGCTGCGCGGGACCGGCACCACTCACCCGGCTCTCATCACGGTGTCCAAGCCGCTCTCGCCGGCGTAACGGCGGGGAGTGCGCGAAGTCGCGCAGGCGCTGAATGTGACGACGACGGGCCTCGGACCCGTGAAGGTCCGAGGCCCGTAACCGATGCCGTACGTCAGGGAGTCGGGAGGCCCGTCGGCAGCCCCGTCGGCAGTGTGCCCGTCGCCGACTTGGTCAGCGTGTCCTTCGCGCCGGCGTCCCACGAGATGACGAGCGTCTTGCCGTCGTTGGACTCGATCGAGCCCATCGTGCGGTCGGTGTTCCCGTCCGCGCACTTCAGCGTCAGCATCGGCTTGCCCATGTCCGCCACGTCGCCGGTGCAGGCGTGCCCGTCGGCGAGGAGCACCGCCTTCGTGCCGGTGACGGCCAGGTCGACCGTCTTGCCGTCGGTCTTCCCGGACCAGGCGCCCTCGATGCTGCCGCCCTTGGCGGCGTCGCCGCCGCTGCCGGCTTCGGTGGGCGCGGTGGACGCGGAGTCCTTGCCGGCGTCGTCACCGTCGTCGCTGCCGCAGCCGGTCAGCGCGAGAGTGGCGACAAGTCCCGCCGCGGCGAGTGAAGTACGTACGAGCTTGTGCACTTTTTCGGTCCCCCTGGTCGGTTCCAAGACCGCGCCAAGCTACCAGGAGGACTTGCGCACCCCAGGGAGGAATCCGGCGTGTGCCTGCTCACGCAGCCGCACCCGGGAGAGGCCGAACTTCCGCAGATGCCCGCGCGGCCGGCCGTCCACGCTGTCCCGGTTCCGCACCCGCGTGGCGCTCGCGTCGCGCGGCTGGCGTCGCAACTCGGCCTGCGCGGCGAGCCGTTCGTCCTCGCCCGTGCCGGGCCTGCGGATGATCTCCTTCAACTCCGCCCGCCGCGCCGCGTACCGGTCCACGACCACCTTGCGCCGCTCATTGCGGACGATCTTGCTCTTCTTGGCCATCAGACCTTCACCCCGCGGGCACGGATACGGGCCACGGCGGCCTCGATCCCGATCGTGTCGATGGCCTTGATCGCGCGGGCGCTGAGCGTGAGCCGGACATGGCGGCCCTCGCTCGCGAGCCAGTAGCGCTTGCGCTGGATGTTGGGGTCGAAGCGGCGCGATGTGCGCCGGTGCGAGTGGGAGATGTTGTTGCCGAAGCCCGGCTGGGCGCCGGTCAGCTGGCAGTGCGCGGACACGGGTGATTCACCTCTCGTTGACGGGATCCCATTTGGTAATGGAAACCATTTCCATATACTAGCCCCCATGGCCCGCAACGAACTCCGCCCGATCATCAAGCTCCGCTCCACGGCGGGCACCGGCTACACGTATGTGACCCGCAAGAACCGCCGTAACGACCCCGACCGCCTGACGCTGCGCAAGTACGACCCGATGGTCGGCAAGCACGTCGACTTCCGAGAGGAGCGCTGAGCAGCGCCATGAAGCCCGGAATACACCCCACGTACGGCCCCGTCGTCTTCCGCGACAAGGTGGCCGACTTCGCCATCCTCACCCGCTCGACCGCCACCAGTGAGAAGACCGTCGAGTGGGAGGACGGCAACACCTATCCCGTGATCGACGTCGAGATCTCCTCGGCGAGCCACCCCTTCTACACGGGGACGGCGCGCGTGATGGACACGGCGGGCCGGGTGGAGCGCTTCGAGCGCCGCTACGGAGGCCGGGGAGGCCGGGGGTGAGCAGTCCAGTCCTCTCCGTCGCGCTCGTCGGCGGACTGCACTCGGATGCCCGCAAGGCAGCGGTGGAGCGGCTGCTGGCCACCGTGCCCGGCAGCGTCGCGCTCCACCACGACCTCTCGACCGCCGTGCGGGGCACGGTCGTTCGCACGGTCCGCGACGCGCTCGGCGTACGCGCCACCGGCGAGACGCCGCTGGTCAACGACTGTGCCTGCTGCGCGCTGCGCGAGGATCTGGTGCCCGAGCTGGAGCGGCTCGCGGACGACGGGGTCACCCGCCTCGCGGTCGTCGAGCTCTGGGACTCCGTCGAACCCGAGGCGATGGCCGAGGTCGTCGCGGCGCACGGCGGCGAACGGCTCACCGTGACCGCGGTGATGACCGCCGTCGACCCGGCGCTGCTGCTGCCGTATCTCGGCAACAGCGACGACCTGTTGGACGCGGGCCTCGCGGCCGCCGCCTCCGACCAGCGCACGGTCGCCGACACCTGGGCGCGCCAGCTGGAGTACGCGCCCGTGCTCGCCGTCGTCGAGAGCGAGGAGGCCGACGACGAGGACCGCGCGCTGCTGGCCCAGCTGCATCCGACCGCCCGCCGGATCGCCGTGGAGGGACCCGAGTTGGGCGCCGCCGCGCTCGCCGGCTTCGACGTCGAGGCGGCCGCGGCCGCCCAGCACCCGGCCTGTGCGCTGCTGCCGCAGGACGCGGACGACTGCGGAGTCGGTACGTACGTCTGGCACCGCAGCCGCCCCTTCCACCCGGAGCGGCTCTACCGGGCGCTGGAGGATCTGACCTGCGCGGCGGCCCGCAGCCGCGGCCGGTTCTGGCTCGCCGACCGCCCGGACACCCTGCTGGCCTGGGACGCGGCGGGCGGCGCGCTCTGTGTGGAGAACGCGGGCCCCTGGCTCGCCTCGCTGCCCGACGCCGCCTGGGAGATGGTCCCGCCGGTCCGCAGGGCGGCCGCCGCGCTGGACTGGCACCCCGAGCACGGGGACTGCTGTCAGCACCTGGTCTTCACCTCGCCCGGTCTGGACCGCGACGGTCTGGAACAGCTCCTCGAATCCTGCCTGTTGACCGATGCCGAGTACGCCGCGGGCCGCGAGGCCTGGAAGCGGCTGCCGCCCGCCTTCGACTCCCTCCTGGAGGTCTGATGTCCCCCCGCCGCACCGACCCGCGCAAGCCGGTCAAGTCCCGCCCGAATCCGCTGGACCAGGCCAGGATCACCTACGTCGACTACAAGGACACGGACCTGCTCCGCAGGTTCATCTCGGACCGCGGCAAGATCCGCAGCCGCCGGGTGACCCGGGTGAGCGCCCAGCAGCGGCAGTTGGCGCGGGCCGTCAAGAACGCCCGCGAGATGGCGCTGCTGCCGTACTCCTCCGGGAAGTGACGAGCAGGAGATTCCCTACGCTCGACTCGTAGGGAATCTCCTGCCTGTTGCGGGCTTCATGACGGACATGGGAGCCGGAAGGGCGCGGCACACGTCTCTTCCTTGTGTACGAAGGCTTCGATCCGGACGACCCGGCGCAGATGATGGCCCACAAGATCATGGGCGGCGGCCGGCGGTCGTACGTACTGCGGGCGCTGCGGGAGACGCTGGAGAAGCTGCCGCCGGAGCTGTAACCGAAGGGCCACCCCGCGTGCACGTGCATCTGCTCATGCATTGGCATATGAACACAGCTATGATCCGGGAAAGTTGATACATACAGCTTGTACCCCGGGAGCGACTCGTGCACCACGCGTACAACGGCATGGCGGCCACGGAGCTTCACGGGGTCGTCTGGCAGAAGAGCAGGCACAGCAACTCCCAGGGATCGTGCGTGGAGTTCGCCAAGCTGCCCGGTGGTGACGTGGCGATGCGCAACTCGCGGCACCCCGACGGCCCCGCACTCGTATATACGCCTGCGGAGATAGAAGCGTTGCTTCTGGGCGTCAAGGACGGGGAGTTCGACCATCTGATCGCGGGGAGCTAGCCCCGCCAGCTGTCCCCGGGCGGGGACAGGCCCTAGGGCGTGTTTTGGAAGTAGCGCCGTCCGCCCGCAGGGCGGGCCCCGCGGCGTCTGGTGCGTGCAATCGCAAGGCGGAGGATCGCCCTCGTACTGGACGTACTTGGGCGACTCCGACAACACCGCGAGTGCGCGTGCCAGGCGTCGCGGGGCAGGCGGGACTTCCAAAACACGCCCTAGCCCAGGCGGAACAGCGCCCAGACCACCTTGCCGTGCAGCGTCCCGGCGAGCGGGTGCCAGCCCCAGCTGTCGCTGAAGGAATCCACCAGGAACAGTCCGCGGCCCGACTCGGCCGCGCCACAGGGGTCGGGAAAAGGGGCGTCGTCGCTCTCGCCGGCCCCGGCCCCGGGGCCGGCATGGCTGGGATCGCGCACCGCGCACACCAGCCGGCTCGTCCAGCGCATCAAGTGCAGCCGGACGGGCGGTTCCTGACTCTCCCGTGGAGTGTCCGCGGGCAGCGCGTGCCGCAGCGCGTTGGTGACGAGTTCGGAGACGACCAGCGCGACATCGTCGAAACGGTCGCTCAGATCCCACTGGCCGAGCGTCGCCTTGGTGAACTGCCGTGCTCCGCGCACCGCTTCGAAGCGGGCAGGCAGAGCGCACGAGGCGGAGCTGGAGACCGCTGCGGGATCGATGGGGGGAAGCCCCTGCCGTAACGGCTCGAGCATGGTCGATCCATTCGTCCCCATGCGAGGCACTCCCAGGAATCGCGGCTGTGACGCTACAACACGAACGAGCACGCAGGTGCGCGAGGACCATGGTTCCGAATGCGTAGAGCAGATGCAAGGGCAGATGCACGTGCACGCGCCGGACCTGTCCGCCCCCGTGCCGGTTCTTGCTCATTTCTTCCCTCAATCTCTTTCGCGCCCTCCCCAAGGGCTTCTCGTTTCCGTAATCGAACGAGTACGCGCTGAAGCGTTTTGATGGCAGAATCCCGGGTCTCGGGGTTCGGGGGTCCCCCGGGAGTCAGACAGTCGGAGCGATGTGGAGGGCGGGAGTCGTGACCGCAGGCGAGTCGAGCGGTTCCGTGGTGCGGCGCATCCTGTTGGGCTCGCAGCTGAGGCGGCTGCGGGAATCGCGAGGCATCACTCGTGAGGCGGCCGGGTACTCGATCCGCGCATCCGAATCCAAGATCAGCCGCATGGAGTTGGGACGGGTGAGCTTCAAGGCGCGGGACGTCGAGGATCTGCTGACGCTCTACGGAGTCGCCGACGAAGCGGAACGCGGGTCACTGCTGGGCCTCGCCAAGGAGGCCAATGTCGCGGGGTGGTGGCACAGCTACGGCGATGTGCTGCCCGGCTGGTTTCAGACATATGTGGGGCTGGAAGGCGCCGCCTCGCTCATCCGTATCTATGAAGTGCAGTTCGTGCACGGCCTGCTGCAGACCGAGGCGTACGCCCACGCCGTCGTCACCCGCGGTATCCCCGACGCCCCCCGCGCCGAGATCGACCGCCGGGTCGCGCTCCGGCTCGAGCGCCAGAAGGTCCTCGTCTCCGAGCGCGCGCCACGCTTGCACGCCGTGCTCGACGAGGCCGCGCTGCGCCGCCCCTATGGTGACCGTGCCGTGATGCAGGGCCAGCTGAGGCATCTGATCGAGGTCTCCGAGCAGCCGAACGTCACGCTGCAGGTGATGCCGTTCAGCTTCGGCGGGCACGCCGGCGAGAGCGGCGCCTTCACCATGCTGCGCTTCCCGGAGTCCGATCTCTCAGACATCGTCTATCTGGAGCAGCTCACCAGCGCGCTGTATCTGGACAAGCGCGAAGAGGTCGCCCTGTACGAACGGGTGATGACGCGGCTCCACGAGGACAGCCCGGATCCGGCCGAGAGTCGTGACCTTCTCCGTGGTCTACTCCAACTCACCTGAAACGCAAGTACGATGACATGACATCAGGCATCTGCTTCTGCAGTAAGGAATCGGATCACATGTCCTTCTTCACCGAGCTGGCCCACCAGTACATCGATGGCGAGTGGAGGCCCGGCAGCGGCTCCTGGGACATCATCGATTTCAACCCGTACGACGGGGAGAAGCTGGCCTCGATCCAGGTGGCCACCGTGGCGGAGGTGGACCAGGCGTACCGCGCCGCCGAGCGTGCGCAGGTCGGCTGGGCCGCCACCAATCCGTACAGCCGCCGACTGGTCTTCGAGCGTGCCCTGCGCATCATCGAGGACCGCGAGCAGGAGATCACCGAGGCGATCATCGCGGAGCTCGGCGGCACGCATCTGAAGGCGGCCTTCGAGCTGCACCTCGTCAAGGAGTTCCTGCGCGAGGCGGTGCAGCTGGCGCTGCGGCCCGAGGGCCGGATCCTGCCCTCGCCGATCGACGGCAAGGAGAACCGCGTCTACCGCCTGCCGGTCGGCGTCGTGGGTGTCATCAGCCCCTTCAACTTCCCCTTCCTGCTGTCGGTCAAGTCGGTCGCGCCGGCCCTGGCGCTCGGCAACGCCGTGGTGCTCAAGCCGCACCAGAACACGCCGATCTGCGGCGGATCCCTGGTGGCCAAGGTCTTCGAGGACGCGGGCCTGCCCGCCGGACTGCTGAACGTCGTCATCACCGACATAGCCGAGATTGGCGACGCGCTGATCGAGCACCCGGTGCCGAAGGCGATCTCCTTCACCGGCTCGGACAAGGTGGGGCAGCACGTCGCCACCGTCTGCGCGGCGAACTTCAAGCGCGCCATCCTCGAACTGGGCGGCAACAGCGCCCTGATCGTGCTGGACGACGCCGATGTCGACTACGCGGTGGACGCGGCGGTCTTCAGCCGCTTCGTGCACCAGGGCCAGGTCTGCATGGCCGCCAACCGCATCCTGGTGGACCGGTCGGTGGAGAAGGAGTTCACCGAGAAGTTCGTCGCCAAGGTCAGGACCCTGAAGGTCGGCGACCCGGCGGACCCGACGACCCACATCGGCCCGCTCATCAACTCCACGCAGGCCGACGCGGTCACCTCGCTGGTCGAGGCGACCGTCGAGGGCGGCGCGACCGCGCTGCTGCGCGGCAGCGCCGAGGGCAATCTGGTGGGCCCGTCCGTGCTGACCGGCCTGGCGGACGACTCGCCGATCCTGTCGCAGGAGATCTTCGGCCCGGTGGCGCTCTTGGTGCCGTTCGACGGGGAGGACGAGGCGGTCAGGATCGCCAACGAAACTCCGTACGGCCTGAGCGGCGCCGTACACACCGGTGATGTCGAGCGCGGTGTACGGATCGCCCAGCGGATCAACACGGGCATGATCCACATCAACGACAGCACGGTCCACGACGAGCCGATCGTCCCCTTCGGCGGCGAGAAGCACTCCGGCAGCGGACGGCTGAACGGCGAGTCGATGATCGAGGCCTTCACCACCCAGAAGTGGATCTCGGTGCAGCACGGCCGCTCGCAGTTCCCGTTCTGACTTTCCGCGTTGCGGACAGAAGGTGTCCGCAAGTCTCCGTAGGT
Organism: Streptomyces lunaelactis; assembly: GCF_003054555.1. NCBI lineage: Bacteria > Bacillati > Actinomycetota > Actinomycetes > Kitasatosporales > Streptomycetaceae > Streptomyces > Streptomyces lunaelactis. The sequence goes on from NZ_CP026304.1 coordinate 4,853,103, forward strand.
TGGCTGTTGTCAGGACGGCACAGCCAAGCTCCGGAAGGGCGGACACCATGGTCACTCACGTTCCCGCAGAGGCTCAGGGCGACGAGCGTGGCGCGCTCCTCTCCTTCGTCGAGGCGCAGCGCGGTGCGATCCGCCGCTCGGTGCTGGGCCTGACCGAGGAGCAGGCGGCGAGCCGCCCGAGCGCCAGCGAGCTCTCGCTCTCCGGGCTGCTCAAGCATGTCGCGGAGACGGAGCTGAACTGGCTGCGGATGGCGCAGCAGAAGCCGAACGAGAAGGCGCGCACCCGGGAGACCTGGGGCGACAGCTTCCGTCTCGTCGGGGACGAGACGGTCCCGGGGATGCTTGCCTTCTGGGACTCGGTGGCCAAGGAGACCGAGGACTTCATCCACTCGGTGCCCAGCCTGAATGACACCTTCCCGTTGCCTCCCGCACCCTGGTTCCCCAAGGACGGCGCGGTGTCGATGCGCTGGCTGCTGCTGCACCTGGTCGAGGAGATCGGCCGGCACGCGGGCCACGCGGACATCATCCGCGAATCGCTGGACGGCAAGGGTGCCTTCGACCTGATCGCTCTCGAGCGGGGATGACGTCCGAGGGCCTGTCGTGTGGATCAGGCCCGCACGTGCGCCCGGCAGGATCCGAAGGACACCTGGGCCGTGTCTGAAAGACACGGCCTAACCTGGACCGCATGTCAGCGATCCGTTTGCTCGTGCTCGGTGCCGTCCGCATGCACGGGCGGGCCCACGGCTATCAGGTGCGCAACGACCTGGAGTACTGGGGCGCCCACGAGTGGTCCAACGCCAAGCCCGGCTCGATCTATCACGCGCTGAAGCAGATGGCGAAGCAAGGACTGCTGCACGCCCACGAGATCGCGCCCTCCACGGCCGGCGGGCCGCCGCGTACCGAGTACGAGATCACCGAGAAGGGGACCGAGGAGTACTTCGGGCTGCTGCGGGAGTCCCTGACGACCTACGACCAGAAGATGGACGTGCTCTCGGCGGGGATCGGCTTCATCGTCGATCTGGAGCGGGAGGAGGCCGTGGCGCTGCTGAAGGAGCGGGTGCGCGGCCTGCGGGAGTGGCGGTCGTCGGTGACCGACTACTACACGCCCGAGGACGGGCCCGAGTCGATCGGGCACATCGGCGAGATCATGAACCTGTGGGTCTCCTCCGCCGACTCGGGCGCGGAATGGACGCAGGGCCTGATCCGGCGGATCGAGGCCGGGGCGTACACCTTCGCGGGGGAGGGCGATCCCTTTGTCGGCGTCCTCGCGGAGGGCGAGGAGAACCCGTACGCGACGGGTGAGCCGCACGCGGGAGATCGACTCTAATCAAGTTTGACTAATCATGGATCCTGGGTTACCTTCGAGTGCGTAGTCAAGTTTGACTACTCGTTTCATGGGTGCGGTGAGCGTGCGGAGGAGACGTATGACGGACGCGATCGTCATAGAGGGTGCGCGGAAGCGGTACGGGGAGAAGCAGGCCCTGGACGGGCTGGATCTGGTGGTGGAGCGCGGCACGGTGCACGGGGTGCTCGGGCCCAACGGGGCGGGGAAGACCACCGCCGTACGCATCATGGCCACGCTGCTGCGGCACGACGAGGGCGTGGTGCGGGTGGCCGGCCGCGATGTACGGACCGAGGCGGCCGAGGTGCGGCGGCGGATCGGGCTGCTCGGGCAGCACGCCGCGGTCGACGAGAAGCTCAGCGGCCGGCAGAACCTGGAGATGTTCGGGCGGCTCTACCACCTGGGCGCGCGGCGGGCGGGCGTCCGGGCGGACGAGCTGCTCGAGCGGTTCGGGCTCGCGGACACCGGACGCAAGGCGGTCGAACAGTACAGCGGCGGGATGCGCAGGCGGCTCGATCTGGCGGCCTCGCTGATCACCGAGCCCGAGGTGCTGTTCCTGGACGAGCCGACGACGGGTCTCGACCCGCGCGGGCGGGCGGAGGTCTGGAGCGCGGTGCGCTCGCTGGTCGGCGGCGGCACGACCGTGCTGCTGACCACGCAGTATCTGGAGGAGGCCGACCAACTGGCCGACCGTATCTCGGTGATCGACTCCGGGCGGGTCGTCGCGGGCGGCACGGCCGACGAGCTGAAGGCCAAGGTCGGGGGCGACCGGATCGACGTCGTCCTGCGCGACGCGGCGGGGCTGGGCCTCGTCGCGACGCTGTTGCCGGGCGGGGCGACGGTCGACGAGGACCGGCGGCTGATCAGCGCACCCGTCAGTGACCGCATGGCCGCGCTCACCGAGACCGTACGGGCGCTGGAGACGGCCGGGGTCGAGGCGGAGGACATCGTGCTGCGCCGCCCCACTCTCGACGAAGCCTTTCTGCATCTCACGAAGGAGGGCGTGGCATGAGTACGACGCTGAGCTGGGCGGTCACGGATTCCTGGACCATGACCCGGCGCGAACTCGCGCACTGGGCGCGGCAGCCGGTGCAGGTCGTCGTCGGTCTGGTCTTCCCGGTGATGCTGCTGCTGATGTTCGGCTATCTCATCGGCGGCGGACGGGGCGTCGAGGGCGAGTACGTCGGCTTCCTGGTGCCCGGCATGCTGGCGCTGACCATGGCCTTCGGCCTGGAGTCGACGATGCTGGCGGTCACCCAGGACCTGGGCAAGGGGGTCATCGACCGGTTCCGCTCGATGCCGATGGCGTCGTCCGCGGTGCTGGTCGGGCGGAGCGTTGCGGACATGCTCCAGTCGGCGGTCAGCGTGGTCGTGATGATCGGGGTCGGATACGCGATCGGCTGGCGCTGGCACGGATCGTTCGGGGCGCTGCTGGGGGCCGTGGGGCTGCTGCTTCTGCTGCGCTTCGCGATGCTGTGGATCGGGATCTGTCTGGCGATGGTGGCGGGCAAGCCCGAGATGGTTCAGGCGGTGCAGATCCTGGTCTGGCCGATCGGCTTCCTCTCCAACGCCTTCGCGGCGCCGTCGTCGATGCCGGGCTGGCTGGGCGCGGCGGTCGAGTGGAACCCGCTGTCGGCGACAGCCACGGCTGTACGTGATCTGTCGGGCATCGCGGTGGACGGCTCGTGGACGGCGGAGCACGCGCAGTTGATGGCGGTGGCGTGGCCGTTGGTGCTGGTCGCGGTGTTCTTCCCGCTGGCGGTCGGGCGGTTCAGGCGTCTCAGTCACTGACATCAGGAGCTGAGCACGCGCCGGCGGTCGGGCGGTCACCGACTCATGGCGGCCGCCCACTCATGGCGGTCGGGCCGTCAGTGGTGGAAGGACGTCGCCGCGTGCGTGTCCGTCATGGGGTGCGGCTGGCCGCGCAGTTCCGGCATCAGCTTGTTCAGGTCCTCCAGCAGCAGCTCGGCGAGGTCGGCCGAGAAGCCGTTGCGGCAGACCATGCGCAGCACGGAGAGATCCTCGCGGTTCTTCGGGAAGGTGTACGCGGGCACCAGCCAGCCGTGTTCGCGCAGCCGCCGTGAGACGTCGAAGACATCGAAGTTCCGTACGCCGGGGGCGGTGGTGAAGGCGAACACGGGCAACTCGTCGCCACGGGTGAGGAGTTGGAAGTCGTCCAGGGCGTCGATCCGTTCCGCGAGCCCGCAGGCGATGTCCCGGGAGGTCTGCTGGACGGCCCGGTAGCCCTCCCGCCCCAGCCGCAGGAAGGTGTAGTACTGAGCGACGACCTGCGCGCCGGGACGCGAGAAGTTGAGGGCGAAGGTGGGCATGTCACCGCCCAGATAGTTGACCCGGAAGACCAGTTCCTCGGGCAGCTCGGCGGGCGAGCGCCACAGCGCCCAGCCCACCCCGGGATAGACCAGGCCGTACTTGTGTCCCGAGGTGTTGATCGAGGAGACCCGCGGCAGCCGGAAGTCCCAGACCAGCTCCTCGTCGATGAACGGCGCGACCATCGCGCCGGACGCGCCGTCGACATGGACGGGGATGTCCAGTCCGGTGCGCTCCTGGAGGGCGTCCAGGGCCGCGCAGACCTCGGCGACGGGCTCGTAGGACCCGTCGAAGGTGGAGCCGAGCACGGGCACGACGCCGATGGTGTTCTCGTCGCAGAGATCGGCGGCGGCCTGCGGATCGAGATGGAAGCGGTCGCCCTCCATGGGGACGAGCCGTGCCTCGACCTCCCAGAAGTTGCAGAACTTCTCCCAGCAGACCTGGACGTTGATGCCCATCACCAGATTCGGCCGTGCGGTGGCGGGGTAGCGGTCGCTGTTGCGCTGCGCCCAGCGGCGCTTGAGCGCCATCCCGGCGAGCATGCAGGCCTCGCTCGAGCCGGTGGTCGAGCAGCCGACCACGGTGGCGGGGTCCGGGGCGTTCCAGAGGTCGGCGAGCATGGCCACACAGCGCCGCTCCAGCTCGGCGGTGCGCGGATACTCGTCCTTGTCGATCATGTTCTTGTCCCGGCACTCCGCCATCAGCAACCCGGCCTGCGGCTCCATCCAGGTGGTGACGAAGGTGGCGAGGTTGAGCCGGGAGTTGCCGTCGAGCATGAGCTCGTCATGGACCAGCCGGTACGCGGTCTCGGGCGTCACCGGGCCGTCGGGAAGCCGGTGCTTCGGCGGGGCCGAGGCCATTCCGCTGACCGGGTTGGTCGCCCCGTAGAAGGGATTGACGGAGAGTCTGCGCAGCTCCTGTTCGTCGGCCGAGCCCTCGGCGCCCGTTTGACCCTTGTGGAGTGCCATCAGTCTCTCCGCGTTCCTCGACAGGTGGGAAGGGGGTGGGAGTGCGTCAGACGCGGGCGATCACGACGGCCGTGCCGTACGCACAGACCTCCGTGCCCACATCCGCCGCTTCCGTCACATCGAAGCGGAACATGAGCACCGCGTTCGCGCCACGCGACCGCGCCTGCTCCACCAGCCGTTGCATCGCCTGGTTACGGGTCTCGACCAGGGTCTTGGTCAGCCCCTTCAGCTCACCGCCGACCATCGACTTGAGGCCGGCGCCGATCTGGCTGCCCAGATGGCGCGAGCGCACCGTGAGGCCGAAGACCTCGCCGATGACCTCCTGCACCTGGAATCCGGGTACGTCGTTCGTGGTGACCACCAGTACGTCGGACTGCGGCCCCTGCCCGCCGCCGTAATCCTCGATGCCCATCTGTGTCCACCTTCCGTACGGCTGTGAACACACAGCTTTGTCCCAGACTGAGCACAGTGCATCCCGGGCGGGCCGGTGGAACGTGGAGTGGCCGCGATCCGTTGATAGCTTTGGGTGGCCGACCACGCCGGATCGACGGCCGAATCGACGATCGACCGACTATCGACTCAGGAGCCCGGACCTCGTGACTACCCTTGCGCTCGGACCGAGCTGGCTGGACCCGGACTACCTGATCACGACGTTCGGCCTCATCGGGGTCCTGGTCATTGTCTTCGCCGAGTCCGGCCTGCTCATCGGCTTCTTCCTGCCGGGTGACTCGCTGCTGTTCACCACCGGTCTGCTGGTGACGACCGGGACGCTGAACGAGCTCCCGCTGTGGGCGGTGTGCGCGCTGATCGTGCTCGCGGCCATCGTCGGCGACCAGGTCGGCTATCTCTTCGGCCGCAAGGTCGGCCCCTCGCTGTTCAAGCGCCCCGACTCCAGGCTCTTCAAGCAGGAGAACGTCGAGAAGGCGCACGACTTCTTCGAGAAGTACGGCCCCAAGTCGCTGGTCCTGGCCCGCTTCGTGCCCATCGTCCGTACGTTCACGCCGATCATCGCCGGTGTGAGCCGGATGAACTACCGCTCGTTCATCACCTTCAACGTCATCGGCGGCACGCTCTGGGGCGCGGGCGTCACGCTGCTCGGCGCCGGGCTCGGCAAGATCGAGTTCGTCCGCCACAACATCGAGGCGATCCTGATCCTGATCGTGCTGATCTCGGTCGTCCCGATCGCGATCGAGTTCCTGCGGGCCCGCTCCAAGAACAGGAAGGCGGCCGCCGGACCGGCCGACGATGTGCCCCCGTCCCAGCGCGGCCGGCACGCCAAGCGCTGACCGTCGACGCCCCGCCGGGCTACTGGGCCCTGTCCTAGGGCGCGTTTGAGAAGTCCCGCCTGCCCCGCGGCGCCTGGCACGCGCACTCGCGATGTTGTCGGAGTCGCCCAAGTACGTCCAGTACGAGGGCGATCCTCCGCCTTGCGATTGCACGCACCAGACGCCGCAGGGCCCGCCCTCCGGGCGGACGGCGCTACTTCTCAAACACGCCCTAGAAGCCGCGCGTCCGCTTGGCCGCGCGGCGGCCGCCCGCACCCTCGGCGGCGCGCACCCTGAGGAACAGCCGGGAGATCTCCCCGCCCAGGTTCACGCCGATCGCGATGGCCAGCGCCAGAGCGGCCGCCTTGCTCAGTGAGGCGAGGCCGGTGTTCAGATTCCCCCTGGCGATCTCCAGCAGCCCGAAGTACGTCGCGCTACCGGGCAGCAGTGGCCCGATCGCCGCGGTGACGTACGGCAGGGCGGACGCGAACCGGTAGCGCGAGAGCATCTGTCCGAACAGGCCCACCAGGCCGGCGGCCACGGCCGTCGCGGCGACCGGCGGAACATTCGCGGTGTCCGCGAGCGCCGCGTACACCACCCAGGCGACCCCGCCCATGAAGGTCACCAGCCACACGGTGTTGCGCTCCTGCTGCAGCAGTACGGCGAAACAGAGCGACAGCGCCATCGCCGCCAGCGTCTGGATCACCGGCCGCTCCACGCTGTGGATGGCGGTCTCCGGGTTGAGGCCCGCGTCCAGCGCGATGCCCAGGTACAGCACCGTCAGCACGCCGACGACGATGCCGACGATGAGGTAGCCGACCTCGAGCAGCCGGGCGGCCGCGGTGATGTAGAAGCCCGTCAGACCGTCCTGCACACCGGCGACCAGCGCCCGCCCCGGGATCAGCGCGAACAGCCCACCGGTGATCACCGCGGAGGCGCGTACGTCCAGGGGCGACAGAGTCAGCGCGACGCCCATCGCGGCCGGCGGCATGGCCGCCGCGACGAACTGGTAGAACTCCGGCAGTCCGCGCCCCGCGCACAGCCAGGCCAGCCGGTCGCCGAGCATCGCGCTGATCGCCGCCGCCAGGAACACCAGCACATCGCCGCCGACCAGCACGGACGCCGCTCCGGCCAGCAGACCGCCGGCCGAGGTCAGCGCCCAGCCGGGGTACGGGTGCCGGTTGCGCCGCATCTCCGCGAGCCGCCGGTAGGCCTCCTCCAGCGAGATCTCCGTCTCCTCGGAGCTGATGTCGTGGACCAGGCGGTAGACGGCAGCCAGCCGGGTGTAGTCGGTGGCCCGGCGCCGTACCGTCCGGTTCGCCGTGACCGGGTCGTCGACCAGCGACGGCTGGTACGTGATCGACAGCAGGGTGAAGGTGACGGTCGGCTCGCAGCGGTCGAGGCCGTACGAGCGCGAGACGGCGAACATGGCCGCCTCGACGTCCTCGGCGCCCTCACCGCCCGCGAGCAGCAGCTCGCCGATACGCAGCGTCAGGTCCAGCACGCGCGGCACCGCGGGACCGGCTTCGTCCTGCTTCTGCACGGCCTCGGGAACCGGCCGCTCGCCCACCGGCATCCGCAGCATCGCCCGCATCCGGTCCTGCCAGGGCGCGTCCTTGGTGAGCCGGACGACGGGAATGCCGTGTGCGGGGGTGAAGGCGGGCGGCGAGGTCCTGGCGCTGTAGGTGCGGGGCGGGGCGAACGCGGATCCTTCCGGCTCGGCCGCCGCGTCGGTGGCCATCCCGGCCGGAACGGCGAACTCCGAGGACGGATGGTCCTCCTCGGGGGCCTCCGGCGCTCCCACCCCTTCCGGCGGGGTGAAGGCGCTGTGCGCCTCGTCGGACTGAGGCTTCCGGTCCTCCGGACCCTCGGGCTCCGCCACCACGTGCCTGTCCTCGCTCCCTCTCGTGTCGCCGCGTCAGCTCAGTATGGGCATGGATGTCCGGGCACACACGAGGCGGGCGGGGCCCCCCATGGTGCCCCGCCCGCCTCGCATCAGGTACTACGCGCTCAGCGCGAGCTCAATGTGCGCCGCCCTGTGCCTCGAGGCGCTTGTAGGAGGCCTCGATCTCCGCCTCGGCCTCGGTGCGGCCTACCCAGTTCGCGCCCTCGACGGACTTGCCGGGCTCCAGGTCCTTGTAGACCTCGAAGAAGTGCTGGATCTCCAGGCGGTCGAACTCGGACACGTGGTGGATGTCGCGCAGGTGCTCCACACGCGGGTCGGAGGCAGGCACGCAGAGAAGCTTGTCGTCGCCGCCCGCCTCGTCCGTCATCCGGAACATGCCGATGGCGCGGCACTTGATGAGGCAGCCGGGGAAGGTGGGCTCGTCAAGGATGACCAGCGCGTCCAGCGGGTCGCCGTCCTCGCCGAGGGTGTTCTCGACGAAGCCGTAGTCGGCCGGGTAGCTGGTCGAGGTGAAGAGTCGACGGTCCAGGCGGATCCGACCGGTCTCGTGGTCCACCTCGTACTTGTTCCGCGAACCCTTCGGGATCTCGATGGTGACGTCGAACTCCACGGGTGGCTCCTCCATGATCAACACATACGTCTGGTGGTTAAGTGTCCCTCACGCAGATGTGTGATCGCGAAAGGGGTTGGTGCGAGGTGCCAGAGGTCAGGACGTGGCAGCTCGCCGCGGGCGCCGCCGTGGTCGGCCTCGCCCTCGCTGCCGGGGCGGTCGCCGCGGCGGGTCCCTGGGACTCCGGCCAGCGTAAGGCCGAGAGGGAGTGGGCGGCTGCCCAGAGCCCTTCGGGTGGTGCACATCACCAGGTCCCCGGGCCGAAGCGTCCAGCGCCAGCGCCGAGCGCCCCCGGAGTCCTCACCGCACTCGGCGCCCCGGCCACCGCGCCGGCGCCGGCCCCGGCCTCGGCGAGCGTCCCGGGCGATCTCGCCGAGGTGCTCGCCCCGCTCCTCGGCGACCCCGGGCTCGGACCGGTCCGTACGGCGTCGGTCGTCGAGGTCGCGACGGGCAGGCGGCTGTACGAGCACGGGGCCGCGGACCCGATGACGCCGGCCTCCACCATCAAGATCGCCACCTCGGCCGCGGCCCTCTCGGCGCTCGGCCCCGACCACCGCATCCCCACCACGGTCGTCGTCTCCAAGGACGGCGAGGAGCTCACCCTCGTCGGCGGCGGCGACCCCACCCTCGGCAGGGCCGCTCTGGGCACGCTCGCCGACCGTACGGTGCGCGCCCTGCGCGACCGCGGGACCGGCACCGTCCGCCTGACGTACGACACCTCGCTCTACTCGGGCACCAGTCGCCACCCCATCGGCCCCAACGGAAACCTCGCCCCGGTCAGCGCGCTGATGGTCGGCCAGGGGCGGATCAACCAGACGGCCACCGGCTACGCCACACGCACCGGCGACCCGGCGGGCGACGCCGCCCGCACCTTCGAGCGGCTGCTGTCCGAGCGCGGCGTCGACACCTCGGCCACCCCCTCCCCCGGCCGGCCCGCCGCCGGGTCCAAGCCTCTCGCCAAGGTCCTCTCCGCCCCGCTCTCGGCCCTCGTCGAGCAGGCGCTGACCAACAGCGACAACGACATCGCCGAGGCCCTCGCCCGCCAGACCGCGCTCGCGACGGGCGAGGAGGCGAGCTTCCGGGGCGCCGAGCGCGCCGTCACCAAGCAACTCGCCAAGCTGAAGCTCCCGTTGACGGGCGCGCGCTTCGCCGACGGCAGCGGACTGAACCGCGCGGACAAGCTTTCCGCGGGCCTGCTGACCGCCCTGCTGGCCCTCGCCGCCGACCCCGCCCACCCCGAACTGCGCCCGGTCCTGACAGGCCTTCCGGTCGCCGGCTTCAGCGGCACCCTGCACGGCCGGTACGGCGGCACCTCGCCCGGCACCGGCCTGGTCCGCGCCAAGACGGGCACCCTCACCGGCGTCAACGCCCTCGCCGGCACGGTCGTTGCCCCGGACGGACGCCTCCTCGCCTTCGCTTTCCTGGCCGGGAACACCCCCTCGGCGACTGCCGCCGAACCCGCACTCGACCGGCTGGCAGCGGCCCTCGCTTCGTGAGGCGCCCGGCCAACCGGCGGGTTCCAACACCTCACCGCTGCCGGAGCCGACAACGTACGGTTGACGCATGACGAGCATCGGTGGTGCCGAGATGGTCGACTGGAACCTCGCTGTGGCGACCGCGACCCGCTTCGTGCGGCCGGGCCCCGACGTGAGCCGGGACGAGGCGCGTGCCGTCGTCGCCGAGCTGCGGCGGCATGCCAAGGCCTCCGAGGAGCATGTGCGCGCGTTCACCCGGATGATCCCGGAAGGATCCCAGCCACAGGACACCCCCGTCCTCGTCGTGGACCGGGCGGGCTGGGTCAGGGCGAACGTCGCGGGTTTCCGCGAGCTGCTCAAGCCACTGCTGGACAAGATGCAGGAGCGCCGCTCGGGCAGCCCCGGCGGCGCGCTGGTCGGCGCGGTCGGCGGCAAGGTGACCGGCGTCGAGCTCGGCATGCTGCTGTCGTTCCTGGCCTCGCGGGTCCTCGGGCAGTACGAGACCTTCGCGCCCGCCACCCGCGAGCTGCCCGCGGGCGGGCACGGCGGCGGACGGCTGCTGCTCGTCGCCCCGAACATCGTCCATGTCGAGCGTGAACTCGAAGTCGACCCGCACGACTTCAGGCTCTGGGTCTGTCTGCACGAGGAGACCCACCGCACCCAGTTCACCGGTGTGCCGTGGCTGCGGGACCATCTCGAGGGCGAGATCCAGTCATTTCTCGGTGAGACCGAGGTGGACCCCATGACCGTTCTCGAACGGTTCCGGGAGGCTGCCCAGTCGCTGTCCGGCGCCCGCCCCGAGGGCGAGGAGAACGAGAGCGGCCGCTCCATCGTCGAGCTGGTGCAGACCCCCGCCCAGCGCGAGATCCTCAGCCGGCTGACGGCCGTGATGTCACTGCTCGAAGGCCATGCCGACTACGTGATGGACGGCGTCGGACCCGATGTCGTGCCGTCCGTCGCCGAGATCCGGGAGAAATTCCAGCAGCGCAGGGCACGTGGCGCGAGCCGCCTCGACCAGGCGCTGCGCAAGCTCCTGGGGCTCGACGCCAAGCTGCGCCAGTACCGCGACGGCGAGCGCTTTGTGCGGTCGGTGGTCGAGGGGGTCGGTATGGATGGATTCAATCGGGTCTGGACATCTCCGAACACGCTGCCCACCAAGGCGGAGATCGCCAAACCGGCGGACTGGATCGCGCGGGTGCACCGTAAAGCAGAGTCGTGAGCGGGAGGCGTCCGACGGCAGATGGACGCCCCTCTAATCACCCATCCGAGGGACCGTAGGCAATGGGTAGGCGTGCAATGCTCGGGTATCGGCCCGGTTCTGTCACCATCGACGCACTCTGAGTGACTGAACCTCCCGTACGACTCCGGCCGAGGCACCCCCCAACTTTCCACGAAGGGCACCGGACATGGGTCCCCATCCTGCGGTCGCGGCGATACGCCTGGCGGTCCGCCGCGTACTCCACGACGTACTCACCGAACACTCCGACCGTGTCGCGCGCTCCGTGGGCGCGGCCTCCTCCTCCGCGTCTGCCGCGTCCTCCGCGCGCTCCTCCTCCGCGACCCACCCGTTCCATCCCGCCTCAGCAGGCGAGCAGCCGCTCGTCCTCGTGGCGTGCTCCGGCGGCGCCGACTCGATGGCCCTTGCCTCCGCCCTCGCCTTCGAGGCGCGCAAACTCTCCGTCCGCGCCGGCGGCATCACCGTCGACCACGGCCTCCAGCCCGGCTCCGACCTCCGCGCCGGCGAAGTCGTCGCCCGCCTCACCGCGATGCAGCTCGACCCCGTCGAAGCCTTCGCCGTGCGGGTCGGCCGCGAGGGCGGCCCCGAGGCCGCGGCCCGCGATGCCCGCTACGCCGCCCTCGACGAGGCCGCCGAGCGCCACGGCGCCGTGGCCGTCCTGCTCGGCCACACCCGCGACGACCAAGCGGAAACCGTCCTGCTCGGTCTTGCCCGCGGCTCCGGCATCCGCTCGCTCTCCGGAATGGCGGCCGTCTCGGGGGCGGCCGGCCGTTACCGCCGCCCCTTCCTCCAGATCGACCGGCAGACCGCCCGCAAGGCCTGCATGGTCCAGTCGCTGCCCGTCTGGGACGACCCGCACAACGCCGACCCGGCCTACACCCGCTCGCGGCTGCGCCACGAGGGGCTGCCCGCCCTTGAGAAGGCACTCGGCAAGGGCGTCGTCGAGGCCCTGGCGCGTACCGCACAGCTCTCCCGTGACGATGCCGACGCCCTGGACACCTGGGCCGCTGACGTGGACCCCTCCGTGCGCGACGACGCCGGGCAGCTGGAGTGCGCGAAGCTGTACTCACTGCCGCCCGCCGTCCGCCGCCGGGTGCTGCGCCGGGCCGTCATCGAGGCCGGTGCACCCGCAGGTTCGCTCTTCGCCCGGCATGTCGAGGAAGTCGACCGGCTGATCACGGGCTGGCGCGGTCAGGGAACCATCAATCTGCCCGGCCGGGTCGAGGCGCGGCGGCAGGGTGGCAGACTGGTCATCCGGCAAGGCTGACGCAGCCGCAGCGAATGCGAACGGCTGTGTCTATCCGGGGGACGACCCCCGGACCCCCGGCTAAACAGAAAGCGACGCGGGTGAACGAGAAGGACATGGGCGCCGACCTCCAGTCGGTGCTCATCACCAAGGAAGAGATCGACGCGAAGCTGGTTGATCTGGCCGCGAAGATCGACGCGGAGTACGCGGGCAAGGACCTCCTCCTCGTCGGTGTCCTCAAGGGCGCGGTCATGGTGATGGCGGACCTTGCGCGCTCGCTGGCCACCCCCGTCACGATGGACTGGATGGCGGTGTCGTCCTACGGCGCGGGCACCCAGTCCTCGGGCGTGGTCCGGATCCTCAAGGACCTGGACACCGACATCAAGGGCAAGCACGTCCTGATCGTCGAGGACATCATCGACTCCGGCCTGACGCTCTCCTGGCTGCTGTCGAACCTCGGTTCGCGCGAGCCGGCCTCCCTCGAGGTCTGCACCCTGCTGCGTAAGCCGGATGCCGCAAAGGTCGCGATCGACGTGAAGTGGATCGGCTTCGACATCCCGAATGAGTTCGTCGTCGGCTATGGGCTGGACTACGCGGAGAAGTACCGCAACCTGCCTTTCGTCGGCACGCTCGCGCCGCACGTGTACGGCGGCTGACCCCACCGGGAACCCCAGACCCCGTCCCGCCGTTGGAGCATGCGGAGGGCGGGTTTGTCAGCCGTACCGTGCGGTCGCGGTGACGATGCTGAGGTACCGTCCGAAGAACAGTCTTTTCTCACACAGCAGCATTTACCTACGGGCAGGAGGGACGGGGCGATTTCCGCCCCGTATGGATGGACGTGAAGCGATACTTCCGTGGGCCGGTCATGTGGATCGTGCTGGCCGTCCTCGCCGTGGTCGTGTTGATGCAGGTCGTCGGCTCGTCCGGCGGCTACAAGACGGTGGACACCGGCGAGGTCGTCCAGGCGATCGACAAGAACCAGGTCGACCAGGTCAAGCTGACCACAGGCGACGAACAGATCATCAAGGTCGACCTCAAGGACGGCCAGAAGGTCAAGGGCAGCGACAAGATCCAGGCCAGCTACATCGGCACCCAGGGTGCCGACCTGGCCGAGAAGCTGCAGACGAAGTTCGAGAGCGGCGACATCAAGGAGGGCTACACGGTCTCGCCGTCGAAGCAGTCCCCCTTCGTGTCGATCCTGCTCTCACTGCTGCCCTTCGTTCTGATCGTCGTGGTCTTCCTCTTCCTGATGAATCAGATGCAGGGCGGCGGCTCCCGAGTCATGCAGTTCGGGAAGTCCAAGGCCAAACTGCTCACCAAGGACACCCCGAAGACGACCTTCGCCGATGTGGCCGGTGCCGACGAGGCCGTCGAGGAGCTCTACGAGATCAAGGAGTTCCTGCAGGAGCCGGCCAAGTTCCAGGCTGTCGGCGCCAAGATCCCGAAGGGTGTGCTGCTGTACGGCCCGCCCGGTACGGGCAAGACGCTGCTCGCTCGCGCTGTCGCGGGCGAGGCGGGCGTTCCGTTCTACTCCATCTCCGGTTCCGACTTCGTCGAGATGTTCGTCGGTGTCGGTGCCTCCCGAGTGCGTGACCTCTTCGAGCAGGCCAAGGCGAACGCGCCGGCGATCGTCTTCGTCGACGAGATCGACGCCGTCGGCCGGCACCGCGGCGCCGGTATGGGCGGCGGTCACGACGAGCGCGAGCAGACGCTGAACCAGCTGCTCGTCGAGATGGACGGCTTCGACGTGAAGGGCGGCGTCATCCTGATCGCCGCCACCAACCGGCCGGACATCCTCGACCCGGCGCTGCTGCGCCCGGGCCGGTTCGACCGGCAGATCGCGGTCGACCGTCCGGACATGCAGGGCCGTCTGGAGATCCTCAAGGTCCACCAGAAGGGCAAGCCGGTCGCTCCGGACGTCGACCTGGGTGCCGTCGCCCGGCGTACGCCGGGCTTCACGGGTGCGGACCTGTCGAACGTGCTGAACGAAGCCGCGCTGCTCACCGCGCGCAGCAACAAGAAGCTGGTCGACAACCACTCTCTGGACGAGGCGATCGACCGTGTCGTGGCGGGCCCGCAGAAGCGGACCCGGATCATGTCGGAGAAGGAAAAGAAGATCACCGCGTACCACGAGGGCGGTCACGCCCTGGTCGCGGCGGCTTCACCGAACTCCGACCCGGTCCACAAGATCACGATCCTGTCCCGTGGACGGGCGCTCGGTTACACCATGGTCCTGCCGGACGAGGACAGGTACTCCACCACGCGCAATGAAATGCTCGACCAGCTGGCTTACATGCTGGGCGGGCGCGCGGCGGAGGAGCTCGTCTTCCACGACCCGACCACCGGTGCTGCCAACGACATCGAGAAGGCCACGGCCACGGCCCGCGCGATGGTCACGCAGTACGGCATGACCGAGCGGCTCGGCGCGATCAAGTTCGGCGGCGACAACAGCGAGCCGTTCCTCGGCCGTGAGATGGGCCACCCGCGCGACTACTCGGAAGAGGTTGCCGCGCTGGTCGACGAAGAGGTCAAGAAGCTCATCGAGACCGCGCACAACGAGGCCTGGGAGATCCTCGTCGAGAACCGCGACGTTCTCGACAACCTGGTCCTCCAGCTGCTCGAGAAGGAGACGCTGAACAAGGAGCAGATCGCCGAGGTCTTCTCGACGATCGTGAAGCGCCCGGCCCGCCCGGCGTGGACCGGCTCCTCACGGCGTACACCCTCCACGCGGCCGCCGGTGCTCTCACCGAGGGAGCTGGCGCTGACCAACGGCGCCAGTAACACCAACGGTGCGCTGCCGACGGATGCTGCCCCGGCTCCCGCCATAGAGGCGGTCCCGGAGGAGCGCCCGGAGAGCTGATCACTGCCGGAGCTCTGGTCACACAGGGGCCCGGAATGGATGCCGCGTCCCCCAGGTTTTAGCCTGGGGGACGCGGCATTCTCGTATGCACGCAGGCGAGAGCACAGGAACGAGGCACAGATGACCGACCCGGTGACGCTGGACGGCGAAGGCACGATCGGCATATTCGACGAGAAGCGGGCCGAGAACGCCGTACGCGAACTCCTCATCGCGGTCGGAGAGGACCCGGACCGCGAGGGCCTTCGGGAGACGCCGAGTCGTGTGGCGCGTGCGTACAGGGAGATATTCGCGGGCCTGTGGCAGCAGCCCGAGGACGTCCTGACGACGACGTTCGACCTCGGTCACGACGAGATGGTCCTGGTGAAGGACATCGAGGTGATGAGCTCGTGCGAGCACCACCTCGTCCCGTTCCACGGGGTCGCGCACGTCGGCTACATCCCGTCGGCCGACGGCAAGATCACCGGCCTTTCGAAGCTGGCCCGCCTCGTCGACGTCTTCGCCAGGCGGCCGCAGGTGCAGGAGCGGCTGACGACGCAGATCGCCGACTCGCTGATGCAGATACTGGAGCCGCGCGGCGTGATCGTGGTCGTCGAGTGCGAGCACATGTGCATGACCATGCGCGGGGTGCGCAAGCCCGGCGCCAAGACGATCACCTCGGCGGTACGGGGACAGCTGCGGGACCCGGCGACGCGGGCTGAGGCGATGAGCCTGATCATGGCGCGCTGACCCGTCCCCGCCGGGTCGCGTACGTCATCCCGGTTACCGTCGATTCTTCGCGTCTTCGCGCGCGGCGTCGGCGGGGGCCGGTGGTTTCCCGCGGATCAGGCCGGCGTGGCGTTCTCGTCTTCGTCCTCGGGGAGTTTGCAGACCCGCTCCAGGAAGAACGCCGCCGCGATCACCCCGATGCCCGCGGCCACCGAGAGGCCCGCATAGATCGCCTGGTCCCTGCGCGCCGGAATGTCCAGGGAGCCCAGCAGAAACACGCCCGTACCGCCGTACATCCCGGACACCAGCGCCGCCACCAGCGCGCTCGCCTGGCCGAAGACCACCGCGCGCGCCGCCATCAGCGGCTCGACGCCCTTCGCACCGGGGCGCCGCTCGCGCTGCGCCCGCAGCCGGGAGCGCAGTGAGAGCGCGGTCGCGGTGAGGACGACGGCGATCACCGCCAGCACGATGGGCGCGGCCAGCGGCACGCTCGGCAGGGTGCCGAACGACTCCCAGAGGCGCGCGCCGCCCCAGCTGAGTATCCCGGCCACGGCGAAGAGACCGGCCAGTACCCCGAGCCGAAGCTGTTTCACCCAGCGCCCCTTACCTGTTGTGCCGTACGGACCCGATGAGCCTAACGACTACTCGGGCAGCCGGAGTTCCAGGTCGGCGCGGGGAAGCACGCCGTCCTGGCCGACTCCGGCCAGCAGCTGCGCGACCGGGCCGAGGCCCGGCAACTGGGCCTCCGGCTCCACGTCGTGCCACGGGGCGAGGACGAACGCGCGCTGGTGGGCGCGGGGGTGGGGGAGGGTGAGCGCCGGATCGTCGGAGACGACATCCGCGTACGCCACGATGTCGACGTCGATGGTGCGCGGGCCCCAGCGCTCTTCGCGGACCCGGTCGAAGGCCTCTTCGATGGCCTGGCCGCGCTCCAGCAGGGAGGACGGGGGCAGGGTGGTCTTGATCACGACCACCGCGTTGTAGTACGAGGGCTGGCTGCCGGGCTCGACGCCCCACGGCTCCGTCTCGTACACCGGGGAGACGGCCTTGACCCGCAGGCCCGGGGTGTCCTCCAGGGCGTCGATGGCGCCCTGGAGCGTCTCCAGGCGGTTGCCCAGGTTGGAGCCGAGGGCGATCACGGCCCGTTTCGGATTGGAGAGGGTGACATCTGCCGCGTCGACCTGCTCCATCACGGAGGCGGGCACCGGCTGCACGGTCGGGTCGCTCTGCGTCCCGTTGGAGAACACGGTCATACTCGGCTCCGGGTGATCGTGATGGTCACGTCGTCGAAGGGCACGGTGATCGGGGCGTCGGGCTTGTGGACGACCACCTCGACCTCCTCCACGCCGTCGTGCTTGAGGCACTGCTGGGCGATCCGCTCCGCCAGCGTCTCGATCAGGTCGACGGGCTCGCCCTCGACGACCGCGACGACCTCCTCCGCCACAATGCCGTAGTGCACGGTCTTCGCCAGGTCATCGCTGGCCGCCGCGGGGCGGGTGTCGAGGCTCAGCACCAGGTCGACGATGAAGGTCTGGCCCTCCTCGCGCTCCCTGGGGAAGACGCCATGGTGCCCGCGGGCCTTGAGGCCGCGCAGCGCGACACGATCCACGCGAATCACTCCTGCTGTTGTAGGTCTTGCGGGCACACAGCCGCGTGCGGGCGGCTCGCTGTCCACCATCGAATCTACCTGCGGGCACCGACAGTGCTCGCCCACGGGGGCTATGGACAGGAGCCCGGCGAGGCTGGTAGCCGCCCCTACCCGGGGGCCCGGATTCCGAACCCCTCAAGGCCCGCCTACCCACTTACGAGGGGCTCTCGTCGTCCTCTTCGTCGTCGTCTTCCGCCAGGACGGGTGATCCGTGATGTGACCAGATCTTCCATCCGTCCGATGTGCGGCGAAACACATTGGTGGCCACGACGAGCTGCCCGACGAGCGGCCCCAGCCCGCCGCTCTCCTCGGCCGGGCCGCCGCTGAGGATGTTCTCGGTGCAGGTCACCACGGCGGTGTCGTCGGCGAGGCTCACCCTCACATCGGTGAGGAAGAACTGAATGTACTCGGTGTTCGCCATGATCAGGGCGTACGAGCGGAGCACCTCGCCGCGCCCCGAGAGCACAGGCCAGCCCGGGTGGATGCAGGAGATCTCGTCCTCGAGCCAGAGGGCGGAGAGCTCCTCGAAGTCACCGCGCTCCATGGTCTCGTAGAACGTGGTGTTGGCCTCTTCGACCAGTTCTACGTCGGTACGGCTCACCGGGCGGCCTCGACGGCCCGCGCGACCCGTACGGCGTCGGCCGTCGCCCGTACTTCGTGGACCCGTACCGCCCACGCACCCTCGTGCGCCGCGATCGCGGAGACCGCGGCGGTGGCGGCGTCCCGCTCCCGGGCGGGCGGCGGTGCGCCCTCCTTCGCAAGGACGTGGCCGAGGAACCGCTTCCGGGATGCGGCGACCAGCACGGGGCGGCCCAGCGCGCGGAGTTCGCGGAGGTGGGCGACGAGGGCGAGGTCGTGCTCGGCCTGCTTGGCGAAGCCGAGGCCGGGGTCGATGACGAGGCTCTCGGGCGCGATGCCGCCCGCGACGACGGCGTCGATGCGCTCACGCAGCTCGGCGACGACTTCGCGGACCACGTCCGCGTACACGGCGCGGCTGTTCATGTCCTGGCTGAAACCGCGCCAGTGCATGACGACGAAGGGGACACCGGCCGCGGCGACGGCCGGGACCATGCGGGGATCGGCGAGGCCGCCGCTGACGTCGTTGACGAGCACCGCGCCGGCCCCGACGGCGTGCTCGGCGACGGAGGCGCGCATGGTGTCCACGGAGACGGTGACGCCTTCGGCCGCCAGGCCGCGTACGACGGGAACGACCCGCCGCAGCTCCTCGTCCTCGTCGACCCGGCTGGCGCCCGGCCTGGTGGACTCGCCGCCGACGTCGACGAGGTCGGCGCCCTCGGTGACGAGCTCGAGGCCGCGCTTGACCGCGGCCGTGGTGTTGAACCAGCGGCCGCCGTCGGAGAAGGAATCGGGCGTCACATTGACGACCCCCATGACCGCACAGCGATCCCACTCCGGCAGGCCGCTGGCCGTGCCCCGCAACGTACTCATACGCCCAGCCTAGGCCGTGTCTGACAAATGGCGCCGTCCGCCCGCAGGGCGGGGTGCGCCATGTGTCAGACACGGCCCAGGGCCCGTGGGACCGCACCGCGGTCACGACCGGGAGCCGGGAGCCCCGACCGGCCCCCGACCGGCTGCCCTCAGGCCGCGCGGATCTCGTGCTCCGCCGTGTGGATCGTCATGTGGGCGCAGGGGCGCTGCTGGCGGGCCGGGCGCCGGCGGGGGAAGAGGCGGGGGAGGGCGACGTTCACAAAGCCCTCCGCCTGCATCGCGGCGAGACCTATCCGCGGCAGGTCCCGCGTCTTGCGGAAGACCACGAAGCGAGGCTCCCAGCGCGGCTGGAACTTGGCGTTGAACTTGTACAGCGACTCGATCTGGAACCACCGGGAGAGGAAGACGAGCAGCCCGCGCCACATCCGCAGCACCGGTCCCGCGCCGATCTTCTCTCCGCGGGCGAGCGCCGAGCGGAACATCGCGAAGTTGAGGGAGACCCGCTCGATCTTCAGGCCGGGGGAGGCCTGCAGCGCCGCGACGATCAGCAGTTCGTTCATGCCGGGGTCGGCGGCACGGTCGCGGCGCATCAGCTCCAGGGACATGCCGTCCGTACCCCACGGGACGAAGTGGATGATCGCCTTCACATCGCCGTACGGGCCGGTCTCCGAGCCCTCGTCCGCCTTGTGCGCGGTGGCGATCACCGCGTCGCCGTCGGACGGGTCGCCGATCCGGCCGAGCGCCATGGAGAACCCGCGCTCGGTGTCGGTGCCGCGCCAGTCGGCAGCGGCCCGCCGGATCTGCTCCAGCTCCAGGTCGGAGAGATCACGGGCGCGCCGTACCCGGGTTTCGTAGCCATTGCGCTCGATGCGCTTCACCATCTGGCGTACGTTCCGCATCGCGCGCCCGGTCAGGGAGAAATCCGCGACGTCCACCACCGCCTCGTCACCCAGCTCCAGCGCGTCCAGACCGGTCTCCCGGGTCCAGACCTCGCCGCCGGTCTCCGAGCAGCCCATCACCGCGGGGGTCCAGGAGTGCGCCTTGGCCTCGTCCATGAAGCGCTCGATGGCGCCCGGCCAGGCCTCGACGTCGCCGATCGGGTCGCCACTGGCGAGCATCACGCCGGAGACCACGCGGTAGGTGACGGCGGCCTTGCCGCTCGGTGAGAAGACCACGGCCTTGTCGCGGCGGAGCGCGAAGTGCCCGAGCGAGTCCCGGCCGCCGTGCCGGGTCAGCAGGTCGCGCAGTCGGCCCTCGTCGTCCTCGGTGAGGCGCGCGGCCGGGTGCTCGGGGCGGAAGGCCAGATAGATGGTGGTGACGGCGGTCAGCAGGCCGAGCGCGCCGAGCGAGTAGCCGACGGTCCAGGACACCCGGCCGACGTAGTCGACGGGGCCCTCGAAGCCGAACAGGCCGTACAGGACGTGCTCGAGGCGGTCGGTGAGACTGGGGCTGCCGACGACCTTGCCAGGGTGCGCGCTGACGATGACCAGGCCGAGGCCGAGGGAACCGGCGCCCATGAGAATGAAGTTGGCGAGCGCCTTCCAGCGGCTGCGCGGGTCGGGCAGCGCGGCGAACTCACTCCGGTGGCGCAGGAGCAGCGCGAGCAGCGCCAGCGACACCAGTGCGCCGATGACCGAGTGCCGGTAGACGAACTGACCGACGGCCCCGACGGGCAGCAGAACCGCCGCCGCCCGCCAGGCGCGGCGCTTGTGGCGCTTGAGCCCGTGGGCGAGCAGCAGCAGCAGTACGCCGACGCTGAGCGAGAGCGCCGCGGCGAACGGGCCGGTGGCCCCCGGCAGCACTTCGGCCAGCGAGTGCATCCGACTGTGCCGGAATCGGGGGAAGACCCCGGCGGCAATGTCGATCAGGCCGACGAGCGTGGCCGCCGTGCCGACCAGCGCAGGGACCGACTCCGGCCGGGGGCCGCGCAGCACGCGACGTACCCGATCCGGAACCAATCCAGATTTGTCCCCATCTACCGTTGCAGACATCGCTTCCCGTGGTTCCGCGAGAGATCCTTTGTCCGTGGGCCGCGTGTCGGGCTCCGGACGATTTGCGTTCTCTAGGACGGGACTTCCGGGGGGTGGGTTCACTCATTCTCAGGAAATTCTCAAGGAAGAAAGCTCACGCGACTCATGGGTCTGACCAGTAACAAAGTTCTGGCCTTGGCGGTCATCGCCGCCGTGCTGCTGTTCGCGGCCACGATCTGGCTCTGGCCGCGGCTGTCACGCAGCGGCTGGCGTGCCGTGACCGGGAGGATCGGTCTGCTGCTGGCGACCCAGTTCGCGCTCTTCGCCGCGGTCGGTCTCGCCGCCAACAATTCCTTCCTGTTCTACGGGTCTTGGGCCGACCTCTTCGGACAGCAGCAGGATCTGGGTGTGGTCGTGGACCACTCGGCCGACGGGAAGCGCATCAAGGTCGTCGGCACGCAGAAGCTGGATGTGCCGGGCGGCTCGCGGCCCTCGACGGGCGGTCAGATACAGAAGGTCGTCATCGCGGGCGAGAAGTCGAAGATTGACAGCCCCGCGTATGTCTATCTGCCGCCGGAGTATTTCCAGCCGAAATACAAGAAGAGTACATTTCCGGCATCTCTGGTACTGACCGGATATCCGGGGACCGCGGAGAACCTGCTCAAGGGGCTGAAGTACCCCAGGACGGCCTTCATGCAGGCCAGGGACGGCAAGATGCAGCCGATGATCCTGGTGATGATGCGGCCGACCGTCGCGCCGCCGCGGGACACCGAGTGCGTGGACGTACCCGGCGGGCCGAAGACCGAGACCTTCTTCGCCAAGGATGTGCCGAAGGCGATCTCGGAGACGTACCGCGTCGGGACCAAGCCGCGGAACTGGGGCTTCATGGGGAACTCCACGGGTGGCTACTGCGCCCTGAAGATCGCGCTGCACCACCCGGAGCAGTTCGGGGCGGCCGCGGGCCTGTCCCCGTACTACAAGGCCGCCGACGACCCGACGACCGGTGATCTCTTCCACGGCAACAAGAAGGAGAAGAGCCGGGCCAATCTGCTGTGGAGCCTGGACCACTTGCCGCAGGGCAAGTCGTCCTTCCTGGTCACCACGTCGAAGGAGGGCGAGGGAAACCTCAAGAGCACCCTGCAGTTCATCGACAAGGTGAAGTCGCCCGCGCGTGTCTCGTCGATCACGCTCGACAGCGGCGGGCACAACTTCAACACCTGGCGGCGCGAGATCCCGCCGGCCCTGGTGTGGATCAGCGGCAGGATCAGCGCTTCATAGTTGCCGACTCGGCGCTCGGCGGCAGCGGGCTCAGCGCTTCGTCAGCGTCTCGATCGTCTCCAGCGCGACCTCGGTACGCGGGATGTCCTGCGCGTCCGCGTCGATCGAGCGCCGCAGCGCCTCGTGCAGCCGGGCCGGTGTGAGGACACCGAGGAAGCGCCCGGTCTCCTCCTTGTCGATGACCGCGATCCAGCCCGCGTCGTGCTGGAGCATCGTGGAGAACGCCTGCTTGAGGGAGGCGCCGACGGGCAGCCAGGCCTCCATCCGGCGGGCGTACTCGCGCACGGAACCGCGCTGTCCCGCCTGCTCGGCGGAGATCCAGCCGTGCAGATTGTCCTTGCTGTCCAGGACGACGGCCCAGCGGGAGCCGAGCTCCCGGGGCAGGGGGTCGTCGAGATGGACGACCGGCGGCTGCTCCAGATCGCCGTCCTCGATGGGGGTGACCGAGAGGCGCTTGAGGCCGCGGTCCGCGCCGACGAAGTCCGCGACATACGGGGTGGCCGGGGTGCCGAGCACGGCGGCCGGCGCGTCGAACTGCTCGATCCGGCCGTGCCCGTAGACGGCGATACGGTCGCCCAGGCGGACGGCTTCCTCGATGTCGTGGGTGACGAAGAGCACGGTCTTGCGGACCTGGGACTGGAGTCTCAGGAACTCGTTCTGCAGATGCTCGCGCACCACCGGGTCGACCGCGCCGAACGGCTCGTCCATCAGCAGCACGGGCGGATCGGCCGCCAGCGCGCGCGCCACGCCGACGCGCTGGCGCTGACCGCCGGAGAGCTGCTCGGGGTAACGGTCGCCGTAGACAGACGGGTCGAGGCCGACGAGATCGAGCAGCTCGGCGGCGCGCTCACGGCCCTTGCCGCGCTTCCAGCCCAGGAGATGGGGGACGGTCGCGGTGTTCTCCAGGACGGTTCTGTGCGGGAAGAGGCCGACCTGCTGGATCACATAGCCGATACGGCGCCGCAGCTGGACCGGGTCGATGGCGGATATGTCGTCCCCGTCCAGGAATATCCGGCCTTCGCTCGGTTCGATCAGACGGTTGACCATCTTCATGGTCGTCGTCTTTCCACAGCCGGACGGTCCGACGAGCGTGACCAGTTCGCCCTCGGCGACCTCGAAGGACAGGTCGTCGACGGCCGTGGTGCCGTCCGGGTACCGCTTGGTGACGTGCTCGAAACGGATCATGGTTCCCCATTGTGACGGGTGTTGTGTGAAGGCCATGTTGCTGCACTGTGGCGGCTCTCGGCGATTGTCAGTGCTCAGGGATATGGTCGCCGGACATACGTTCGCAGTGCCTGGGGAGGTGGGGGTGGATGAGTACGGAGCAGGCCGCGCAGAGCTGTCTGGCGGCGAATGACTGGATCTGCGGGGAGTACCTCCGCACCCGCAGCCAGGAATTGACCGATGCCACCGTCCAGCACATCTGGATCACGGTGGTGTCGGTCCTGATCGGCCTTGCGGTGGCATTTCCGCTGGCGCTGCTCGCCCGCGCCAAGCCGAAGTTCGCGGGTCCGGTGCTGGGTCTGACGACCCTGCTCTACACGATTCCGTCGCTGGCGATGTTCTCGCTGCTGCTGCCGGTCTTCGGGCTTTCGGCGGCGCTGGTGGTGACCGGCCTTGTGCTGTATTCGCTCACCATTCTCGTACGGAACATCATGGCCGGTCTGGACGCGGTGCCCGAAGAGGCGAGGGAGGCCGCGCGCGGGATGGGGTACGGCTCGGGACGGCTGCTCTGGGAGGTCGAACTGCCCCTCGCGCTGCCCACGTTGATGGCCGGGCTGCGGATAGCGACGGTCTCGACGATCGCGCTGACGACGGTCGGCGCGCTGGTCGGCAAGGGCGGTCTGGGCAATCTCATCGACGACGGCGTGCAGACCACCTTCAAGGCGCAGGTGCTGGCCGCGTCCGTGCTCTGTGTGCTGCTGGCGGCCGTCGCCGATCTGCTGCTGCTCGGTGCGCAGCGCCTGCTGACGCCCTGGACCCGCATACGTACGGCGAAGGGGACGGGCTGATGGGGGTAGTGGCCGACGCGTGGACCTGGCTCAGCACCGGCTCCAACTGGTCGGGGGAGAGCGGTGCCTGGCACCGGCTGGGCGAGCATGTGTACGTCAGCGGGGTGGCGCTCCTGCTGGCCTGCGCGATCGCGCTGCCGATCGCGCTGTGGCTGGGGCACCTCGGCAAGGGGGGCGCGCTCGCGGTCAACATCTCCAACGCCGGCCGGGCGATCCCGGTCTTCGCGGTCCTCGCCCTCTTCATGCTCACACCGCTGCGCAGCGCCGGCTATCTGCCGACGATCATCGCGCTGGTGCTGTTCGCCGTACCGCCGCTGCTCACCAACGCCTATGTCGGCATGCGGGAAGTGGACCGGGCGGTGGTGGAGGCCGCGCGCGGAATGGGGATGTCGGGCGGCCAGCTCTTCCTGCGGGTCGAACTTCCCCTCGCCCACCCGCTGCTCATGACCGGGCTCAGGACGGCCGCCGTGCAGGTGGTGGCCACGGCCACCATCGCCTCGATGGTGGGCCAGGGCGGTCTGGGCCGGATCATCACCGCGGGCTTCAACACGTACAACACTCCGCAGGTCGTGGCGGGGGCGCTGCTGGCGGCGCTGCTCGCGCTGCTGGTGGAAGGGGCGCTGGTGGCGGCCGACCGGCTGCTCGACCCCCGCCGGAAGACCGCGCGGTCAGTGTCGTCCGCGGCGTCCGTGAAATCCCTGTCGTCCGTGAAATCCGTGTGACGACGCACTCAACCCATTTGCTGTGGACGGAGAACCTGATGAGCAAGATCTCGCGCATCGCGGGCGCAATACTCGGTGCGGTCGCCCTGACGGGTTCTCTCGCCGCATGCGGTGGCGACAGCCTGGAGAAGGAGAAGGGCGGCTCCGACTCGGCCGGCGCGGCGGGCGGGAAGGGCACGCTCGTCGTCGGTGCGGCGGCCTTCACGGAGTCCAAGGTGCTCGCCGAGCTGTATGCCCAGATCCTGAGCGACGCCGGATACAAGACGTCCGTCACCACGGTGAAGAACCGTGAGCTGTACGAACCCTCCCTGGAGAAGGGCGAGATCGACGTCGTACCGGAATACGCCGCGACGATCGCCGAATTCCTCAATGCCAAGGTGAACGGGCCGAAGGCGCCCGACGAGAAGCCGGTGGCCTCCGGTGATGTCAACGCCACGGTCGCCGCCCTCACCGGGCTCGCCGGGCCGCGCGGGCTGAAGGTGCTTCCCGCCGGTGCGGCCGTCGATCAGAACGCCTTCGCGGTGAGCAGGGAATTCGCTGAGAAGAACAAGCTCAAGACCCTGTCCGATCTTGGAAAGTCGAAGCTGAAGGTGAAGATCGCGGCGGGCGACGAGTGCGAGGTGCGGCCGTTCTGCGCGCCGGGTCTGAAGAAGGTCTACGGCATCGACGTAGCGGGCATCGACCCCAAGGGTGTCGGCACCCCGCAGGCCAAGCAGGCGGTCAAGGACGGTGACGACCAGCTGGTGCTGACCACCACCACCGACGCGGTGCTGGACGGACTGGTCTTCCTGGAGGACGACAAGAAGCTCCAGAACGCCGACAACGTCCTCCCGGTGGTCAATGCCAAGGACGCGGGCGCCAAGGAGATAGCCGACGCGCTCGACAAGCTGACCAAGGTGCTGACGACCGAGGATCTTGCCGAGTTGAACCGCAAGGTGGACGCCGAGCGCGCGAAGCCCCAGGACGCGGCGAAGGCATATCTCGAGTCCAAGGGGCTGCTCAAGAAGTAGTCATCGGTCGGCCCGGCGTTCTTCATCAAGAGATTTGCCGGGCCGACACCCCATTCGGCGTCTACGCACGGTAAATTTCGGGCCATGCCACGTGGACGCCACCGTCATTCCCCGCCCCTGCACAGGCTGCTGCCGCCTTCAGCGGTAGCCGGAGCGTCGGTTCTGTGCGCCGCCGGCGCGTGGTTTCTGGCGGAGCCGGTCATGCTCAGATCCCTGGTCGGCGCGGCCGCGGCCGCGGCCGTGACCGGCGCGGTCCTCATGCGCGCTTGGGACCGGAGCGCCGGTCGCCGGGTCGCGGAGCTCACGCGCGCCCGCGCGAGCGACGAGTGGAAGACCGAAGAACGCCTGGCGGAACTCGAGACGGACCTCGAGGAATCCCGCGAGCTGCGCACCAAGCTGGACGCGAGGCTGCGTGCCAAGCGGGTCGAGCTCGCCGGGCTGCGCAGTGAGCACGCCGCGCTGCTGCGGCGGTACGCGACCGCGGAGACCGAGCGTGCCACCGCGCTCGAGGGCCGCAGGCAGCTCGCGCTCGAAGCGGCGTCGCCCGCCAAGGCCTTGCCCCCGGCCGGGACCACGCCCACCCCGGCGACGTATCTGCGCGCCAACAAGGCGCTGGACGACCTGTCGCGCAACGCCGCGTCGCAGGAGGCGAAGCGCACCGTCGAGGAAGCCCGCGCCCGTGATCTGGCCGAGCGGGCCCGGGAGGCGGACGAACCGCAGGGGAAGCACGCGGCGGCCGCCGGGGCAGAGCAGCACAGCCGCCCGACGTCCGCCGTCCCCGCCAGGCGTCCCGTCCCGGCGGCGACAGCGATCGTTCCGTACGGACCGCAGCGCCGCCCCGCCCGCCGTCCCGAAGGCGGCTTCGACTTCTTCGGTACGGCTGCCGGTCCGGGAGCGCAGAAGGCCATCGAGGCCGCGCAGAACGAGGACCTCGCGGATGTGGTGGGCGAGGAGGCCCTGGCCGCGCAGCTCAGGACGGACGGCCGCGTGGTCGGCAAGGTGATCGACCTGACCGCGCACGACGAGACGGAGCAGCTGGACGTCGTGGAGCTGCGCAGCGCGATTTCGTAGACGGCGGCCGGGTTTCCCGTCTCCCGGGCCCCGTTGCCTGCGGAGCCGCGTTGCTTGCGGGACGCGCTACTTGTCGATGTCGCCGACGACGAAGAAGAGCGAGCCCAGGATCGCCACCATGTCCGAGACCAGCGTCCCGGGCAGCAGCTCCGTCAGCGCCTGGATGTTGTTGAACGAAGCCGAGCGCAGCTTCAGCCGGTACGGGGTCTTCTCGCCCTTGGACACCAGGTAGTAGCCGTTGATGCCGAGCGGGTTCTCGGTCCAGGCGTAGGTGTGGCCCTCGGGGGCCTTGAGCACCTTCGGCAGCCGCTGGTTGATCGGCCCGGGCGGCAGGTCCGCGATCCGGTCGAGGCAGGCGTCGGCGAGGTCCAGCGCGTTGTGGGTCTGGTCCAGCAGGATCTCGAAGCGGGCCAGGCAGTCGCCCTCGGTGCGGGTGACGACCTTGAGCGTGTCCTGGAGCTCCCCGTACGCGAGATACGGCTCGTCGCGGCGCAGATCGAAGTCGACGCCGGACCCGCGGGCGATGGGGCCGCTGACTCCGTACGCGTGGACCGCCTCGGGGGAGAGGACGCCGACGCCGCGCGTACGGCCGCGGAAGATCTCGTTGCCGAGGACCAGCCGGTCGTAGATGTCCATCCGGGAGCGGAGCTCCGCCACCGAGTGCCGCGCGCGCCCGAGCCAGCCCGCGGGGAGGTCCTCCTTGAGGCCGCCGACCCGGTTGAACATGTAGTGCATCCGGCCGCCGGAGACCTCCTCCATGACGTGCTGGAGGTCCTCCCGCTCGCGGAAGGCGTGGAAGATCGGGGTGATGCCGCCCAGTTCGAGGGGGTACGACCCGAGGAACATGAGGTGGTTGAGGACCCGGTTGAGCTCGGCGAGCAGAGTGCGGGTCCAGACCGCGCGCTGCGGGACCTCCATGCCGAGCATCCGCTCGACGGCCATGACGACGCCGAGCTCGTTGGAGAAGGCGGAGAGCCAGTCGTGGCGGTTGGCGAGCATCACGATCTGGCGGTAGTCGCGCGCCTCGAAGAGCTTCTCGGCGCCGCGGTGCATATAGCCGATGACGGGCTCGGCGTGCTGGATGCGCTCTCCGTCGAGGACGAGACGGAGGCGGAGGACGCCGTGGGTGGAGGGGTGCTGGGGGCCGATGTTGAGCACCATGTCGGTGCTCTCCGCCGCGCCGCCGATGCCGACCGTGGTCTCCGTCATGGGTCCAGTATTCCCTGTGCGGTCAGCACCCGGGGCTCCACCCCGGACAAAACGCGGCCGAAGGTCGCGCAAGCCGCTCAGGTCGTGGGCCCGCACGGTCGGACCCGCTGGCGCAGCCAGCCGAAGTCGCCCAGGCCGCCGCGCGACGTCAGTTCCGCCGCCTCGCCCGCCGTCGACAGCGCGCGGATGTACGCCGCCGGGTCGGACGTCGCCAGCGACAGCGGCGGGCGGTCGCCCGTGACGCCCTCCTCGCGCAGCGCCTCCCGCTGCGTGAGGAGTTCCGCGCCCGGCAGCGCGCACGCGTCCAGAGCCACATGGGCCGTGATGTCGCAGCTGCCGTCCGGGACCGGGCGGACCTCGCGGCCCGAGCGGAAGCCCGTCAGCGTGCCGAACGGCGGGCGGGACGCCGCCGTGTGCGCGTAGTCGACCGCGACCGCCAGGCCCGCCCGCAGCGTGCCCACCGCCCGCGCCCACGCCTCGTCCCGCGGGCGGCCGATCTCCGCCCGCGTGCCGGGCTCCGTCAGCGGCCACCAGCGCGCCAGCCACTCCGCGTCCGCCCCCGACACCGGTTCGCCGAGCCGCTCGGCACCGTCCGGGCGTACGAGGACGTACCGCGCCACCCCGTCCGGGTCCGCCTCGGCGACGTCCACCGGGACGTTGTCCAGCCACTCGTTGGCGAAGAGCAGTCCGCTCACGCCGGCCGGGGGCTCGGCCGTCCACTCGATGCGGGGGTCCAGGCCGGCCGGCCGGTCCGCCCGCTCGACGGCGTACGCCCGTACCGGGAAACCGGACGGCAGCGCGGCGAGTACGCCGGTGAGCAGCTCGCCGCGGCCCGCGCCGATGTCGACGAGGGCCGGCTCGTCAAGCTCGAGGGACGTCAGCAGCCGGGCCACCGCGGAGGCGAACAGCGGCGACGCGTGCACCGACGTACGGAAGTGGCCGGCCGGTCCCTCGGGCCGCAGATAGAAGCCGCCCGGCCCGTACAGCGCCGCTTCCGCCGCTTCCCGCCAGCCTCGCCACTGACACGACTCATCCATCACGCGCACAAGTCTCCACCTTGCGGAGTACGCCTCCGCCGCCCGGATCGCTCCTCCGGTTGACCCCTGCACCTACCTCCTTTCCCTACGCTGGGTTACGTGCAGCGCCTCTATGACTTCATCCGCAGACACCCGACGGGCGTCGACAGCTTCTGGGCTGTGATGCTCTTCGGGTTCTCCATGCTGTGGGTAATCCAGGTTCCGGTCGGGATCGGGCCCCGTATCTCGGCGGCCCTGATCGTTCTGCTGCTGAGTCTGGTCGTGGCGCTGCGCCGCCGTATGCCGGAGAAGATGCTGATCCTCGCCGCGGTCCTGGGCCTCGCCCAGCTCGCGCTGGACATCGAGGTCAACCCGGCCGACTTCGCGATGCTGGTCATCATCTACACCGTCGCCGCCCACGACGGGTCGCGCTGGACATCCCGGCTGGCGCTCGTCGGCGGGCTGTCCGCGGCCACGCTGGCGCAGGTGCGCTGGCCGGAGGAGACCACCGGCGTCGGCGGCAGGATCCTCTTCACGATCTTCATGACCGTGCCGTTCGCGCTCGCCTGGGTGCTCGGCGACTCGATACGCACCCGGCGCGCGTACTTCGCCCAGCTCGAGGAGCGCGCCACCCGGCTGGAGAAGGAGCGTGAGGCGCAGTCGAAGGTCGCGGTCGCGGCGGAGCGGGCACGGATCGCGCGCGAGCTGCACGATGTCGTCGCTCACAACGTCTCGGTGATGGTGGTGCAGGCGGACGGCGCCGCCTACGTCCTGGACGCCGCCCCCGACCAGGCCAAGCAGGCGCTGGAGACCATCTCGAGCACCGGCCGCCAGGCGCTCGCGGAGATGCGCAGACTCCTCGGCGTACTGCGCACCGGCGATGCCCCCGAGAGCGGTGAGTACGTCCCGCAGCCCGATGTGCAGCAGATAGAGGACTTGGTCGAGCAGGTGCGCAGCGCGGGTCTGACCGTGGACTTCAAGATCGAGGGAACGCCGCGCCCGCTGCCCAGCGGCGTCGAGCTCACCGCGTACCGCATCGTCCAGGAGGCGCTGACGAACACGCGCAAGCACGGCGGCCCGGAGGCCGGTGCCAGCGTGCGCCTGGTCTACTTCGACGACGGGCTCGGGCTGCTGGTGGAGGACGACGGCCGGGGCTCGGCGCACGAGCTGTACGAGGACGGCGGCGCGGACGGGCGCGGCCACGGGCTCATCGGTATGCGCGAGCGCATCGGTATGGTCGGCGGCACGCTG
The DNA here is from genome assembly GCF_003054555.1 of Streptomyces lunaelactis. Lineage (NCBI taxonomy): Bacteria > Bacillati > Actinomycetota > Actinomycetes > Kitasatosporales > Streptomycetaceae > Streptomyces > Streptomyces lunaelactis. The sequence goes on from NZ_CP026304.1 coordinate 4,883,681, forward strand.
GACGCGGGGCCTCGGCCCGGCGGCGGCTTCCGGATCAGCGCACTGCTTCCCCTCAAGCCCGCCCACTAGAGATCGAGGACCCCCTGACATGTCCATCCGCGTGATGCTCGTCGACGACCAGGTGCTGCTGCGCACCGGATTCCGGATGGTCCTCGCCGCCCAGCCGGACATGGAGGTCGTCGCCGAGGCGGGCGACGGCGCGGAGGCGATCGAGAATCTCCGCTCCACCGCCGTGGACGTGGTGCTGATGGACGTACGCATGCCGCGGCTGGACGGCGTCGAGGCGACGCGGCGCATCTGCGCCGAGCCGGACGCCCCCAAGGTGCTGATCCTGACCACCTTCGACCTGGACGAGTACGCGTTCTCCGGGCTGAAGGCGGGCGCCAGCGGCTTCATGCTCAAGGATGTGCCGCCCGCGGAACTGCTCGGCGCGATCCGCTCGGTGCACAGCGGCGACGCGGTCGTCGCGCCGTCTACGACGCGGCGGCTGCTCGACCGCTTCTCGCCGCTGCTGCCGAGCAGCGGCAACGAGCCGCGGAACAAGCAGCTGGAGCGGCTGACCGAGCGCGAACGCGAGGTGATGCTGCTGGTCGCGCAGGGCCTGTCGAACGGCGAGATCGCGGCGCGGCTCGTGCTCTCCGAGGCCACGGTCAAGACGCATGTGGGCCGCATTCTCACCAAGCTGGGCCTGCGGGACCGGGTGCAGGTGGTGGTGCTGGCGTACGAGTCGGGGCTGGTGCGGGCCGGCGGGGGCAGCGTGTCCTGAGATCTGCCGCGACGGTTCGGCAGGCGCGCGATCCAGGTCACGGAGTACGGCGGCCCCGAGGCGCTGCGGCTGGTCGAGACGCCGGCGCCGGAGCCCGGACACGGCCTGAGCGGTGTCCCCGGGGCCGCTTAGCGGAGCACCGTCTCCAGGAAGTCGCTGCCGAGCCGGGCGACGGCGGTCACGTCCAGCTGGTGCAGTACGTACCGGCCGCGCCGCCTGGTCGAGATCAGCCCGGCTTTCTTCAGTACGGCGAGATGGCGGGAGACCTCGGGCGCGGTGATCCCGTACGCGTCCGCCAGCTCGCTGGTCGTGTACGGGGCGCGGGCGAGGTTGCGGCACAGCCGCATGCGCATGGGGTGGGCCAGCGCCTCCATCCGCAGCTTCAACAGCTCGACGGGGGCGGGGCCGGGCAGTTCGGGTGAGCCGACTGGGTAGTGGATCACCGGCCGCCAGCCCGGCGCGTGCAGCACCATCAGATGCGGCCAGCCGAAGCTGGACGGGACGAGGGTGAGCCCGGCGCCGACGGCGGGGTCGACGGCGGTGGTCCGCCCGTCCGCGAGTTTGTCGGCGCTGATACGGGTGCGGTCCTCGTCGACTGCGAGTGCGGGAGAGACGGCGTGCAGCGCCTCAGCGAGGCCCTTGCGGCGCAGCAGCTCGGTCTTGTGCCGGGCGTCGGCCGCGAGCTGGGTGCTCACGCGTCGCCAGGTGTCGGCGAAGAAGGCCCGGTCGCAGTCCTCGAACAGACGCCGCGCCCAGGCACGTACCGAGGCTGGGTCGTCCAGCAGCCGCCGGGTGAAGTCCAGTTGCTTGGGGCCGCGGGTGGCGGCGAGTTCGAGTGCGCGCTCGCGGCGGGCGGGGTCACCAAGGGCGGACGGGCCGCCGATTCCGTACGTACTGGCGCAGGTGAACTCCAGGGCCGCGGAGACGAAGCGCTCGTCGTCGAGCCGGTCGAGCTGGTCCAGCTCTTCGGCGAGGGTGGCGCCGGTCCTGCCGTTCGCCCCGTTGAGGGCCGCAGGCAGGCCGGCGAACGGCATGAAGACGTCCGAGAAGGTGGACCGCCAGAGGAAGTCGGCCTCGTGCAGCCGGTCGGCGAGATCGGGCTTGAGCCCGGCGGAGGTCGCGGTGGCCCAGCCGTGCAGCCCTGGGTGATGTGCGGGCTCGGCGAGCGCGTGCAGCGCCACGCCCAGCTCGGCGAGGGGAGAAATCTCGAAGACGATGCGCTCGGGGGGCAGCCCCGCGATCTCGATGGTCACGCTCACGCTTCCATGGTGCGGGTACGCGGGCCGGGTCCCGCACCATTTGACGGGCCTCGTCAATCGGCGCGACGGGCGGGGCGGGGCGGGCGCAGCGTAAAGGCATGAACCCCATGCATCAGTACATGCTCGACAATTACCGCGCGGCGCAGTGGGGCGGGCGGCTCCCGCCGCAGCCGGGCCTGCACGACTGGCAGGTGATGCGCGAGCTCCGCGACTACCGCCACGTCCAAGCGGTGCTCGCGGGCCACCCGGTCCACGGCCGCCTCCGCGCGGCGCTCACCCGCCTGCTGCACCCCCGCCGCCCGGGGACGACGGGCTGCCACTGAGGGGGCCCCACGTTTCGGGAGGGGGTGGGCCGGTGACTGGGAAGGACCGGGGTGGAGCGGTACTACCCCACCCGCTCCACAAACGCCCCGACCGCCCTCCTCACATCCTCCCCCGTCCACTCCAGCCCCTCCGACGCCACCGTCACCTCCGTCACCGACACCCCCGGCGGGCACCTGTCCGTGAACCACCTGCGGAACAGCGTCACGCCCGTCTCCTCCGACTGGCGCAGCGCCGCATCGTTCAGGGCGTCCGCCCCGTACGGCAGCCAGACCTGGAACTGGTGCGTGTGCGGTTCCTCCGGGTGGACCCGGGACCAGGGGACGCCCGCCTCCAGGAAGCCCTCCCGCAGCGCCGCCGCGACCACCTTCGCGTGGGACACGTACGACGGCAGCCGCGGCAGCTCCCGCTCCAGCCCCAGCAGCGCCGACAGTGCCGCCGGGTACTGCTGGAAGACCTGGCCCCCGTACCGGTGCCGCCAGGTCCGCGCCTCGTCCACCAGGTCCTCCGGGCCCGCCAGCACAGCCCCCGACAGCGCGTCCAGGGACTTGTAGAAGGACACGTACACGCTGTCAGCGAGGGGCGCGATCTCGTCCAGCGGGCGGCCGAAGTGCGTCGTGCACTCCCACAGGCGCGCGCCGTCGAAATGCACCACCGCATCGCGTTCCCTCGCCGCGTCAACGACCTCCACCAACTCGTCCCACGACGGGAGTACGAAACCCGCGTCCCGCAGCGGCAGTTCCAGCATCAGCGCGCCGAACGGCTCGTCGAAGTCCCGTACCTCCTGCGCCGTCGCCGGCCGCGGCTCGTCCGTCGGGTGGACCGTCCGCAGCCCGCTCACCGCCCCGAACGCGCCCCGCTCGTGCAGCTCCGGATGCGACACCGGATGCAGCGCCACCGTCGGATTCCCCGTACGCCCCGCCCAGCACCGCAGCGCCACCTGCTGTGCCATCGTCCCCGTCGGGAAGAACGCCGCGGCCGGGAACCCGAGCAGATCCGCCGCCCGCCGCTCCACCTCCGCGACGACCCCGCCGCCGTAGATGTCCGTCCACTCGTCCAGGTCGTAAACCCCTCCCGCGTCCGCCGCCAGCGCCGCGAGCCGTTCCCCCACGCGCTGGTCCGCCGAGGCCCGCCACAGCACCCGGTCGGAGGCCCGCCACGCTTCGAGCCTGCGCCGCCGCTCGTCCCGCTCGCTCTTGTCAGCCATGCTCCGATCATCCACCGGTCGCCGATCAGCGCCCACAGCCTGTGGACAACCTGGAGCCTGTGGACAACTCGAAGACGCCGGGAACCGCTGGCGTAGCATGACGAGAAATCGTCCGGTACCGCCCGCGGACTGGAACGGAAGGCCCCACCGCGTGAATGCCTCAGCACCACAGGATCCGCTCGACCCGCGGAACCGCCCCGCCAGGCTGTCCGTCGGCGTCGTCGGAGCGGGCCGCGTCGGCCCGGCTCTCGCCGCGGCGCTCCAGCTCGCCGGACACCGCCCGGTGGCCGCCTCCGGAGTCTCCGACGCGTCCGTACGACGGGCTGCCGCACTGCTCCCCGACGTACCGCTGGTGACCCCCGCCGACGTCCTCTCCCGCGCCGATCTGGTGCTGCTGACCGTCCCCGACGACGCGCTGCCCGGCCTGGTCGACGGGCTCGTCGAGACGGGCGCCGTACGCCCCGGGCAGCTGCTCGTGCACACCTCCGGCCGGTACGGCGCGAAGGTCCTCGACCCCGCCATGCGCGCCGGCGCGCTGCCGCTCGCCCTGCACCCCGCGATGACGTTCACCGGGACCAGCGTCGACGTCCAGCGGCTGGCCGGCTGCTCCTTCGGGGTGACCGCCCCCGAGGAGCTGCGGCTGGCCGCCGAGGCGCTGGTCATCGAGATGGGCGGCGAGCCCGAGTGGATCGAGGAGGAGTCCCGCCCGCTCTACCACGCGGCGCTCGCCCTCGGCGCGAACCACCTGGTCACCCTGGTCGCCCAGTCGATGGAGCTGCTGCGCAAGGCCGGAGTCGGCGCCCCGGACCGGATGCTCGGCCCGCTGCTCGGCGCCGCACTCGACAACGCCCTGCGCTCGGGCGACGCCGCGCTCACCGGCCCGGTGGCCCGCGGCGATGCCGGCACCGTCGCGGCGCACGTCGCAGAGCTGCGCAAGCACGCGCCGCAGACCGTCGCCGGATACCTCGCCATGGCCCGTACGACCGCCGACCGGGCACTGGCCCACGGCATGCTGAAGCCGGAGCTGGCGGAGGATCTGCTCGGCGTCCTCGCGGAGAACGGGGACCCCCGATGAGCCCGACCGGTCCGACCACCCCGACGAGTGCGATGAGCCCGACGAACCCGCAGAGCCCGACGAACCCGCAGAGCCCGACGAACCCGCAAAGCCCGACCAACCCGCAAAGCCCGGCCGGCCGCGGCTTCGAGCTTGTCCCCACCCGCGAAGCCCTCGAACACGCACTGGCGCGGTCCCACGGCCGCACCGCCGTCGTCATGACCATGGGCGCCCTCCACGATGGTCACGCCACCCTCGTCCGCACCGCCCGCGAGCACGTCGGCCCCAACGGCTTCGTGACCGTCACGGTCTTCGTCAACCCCCTCCAGTTCGGCGCCGGCGAGGACCTCGACCGTTACCCCCGTACCCTCGAAGCCGATCTCAAGACGGCCGAACAGGCAGGCGCGGACGTCGTGTTCGCCCCCTCCGTCGACGAGGTCTACCCGGGCGGCGCACCGCAGGTCAGAATCACCGCGGGCCCCATGGGCGAGCGACTGGAGGGAGCGTCGCGCCCCGGCCACTTCGACGGCATGCTCACGGTCGTCGCGAAGCTCCTCCACCTCACCCGCCCCGATGTCGCGTTCTTCGGGCAGAAGGACGCGCAGCAGCTCGCGCTGATCCGCCGCATGGTCCGCGATCTGAACTTCCCGGTCGAGATCGTCGGCGTACCGACCGTCCGCGAGGGCGACGGCCTCGCGCTCTCCAGCCGCAACCGATTCCTGTCGGCCGCCGAGCGCCGTACCGCACTGACCCTGTCCCGGTCCCTGTTCGCGGCCCACGACCGTCTCGCCGCCCAACACGCCCTGCACGCACGCGCGGAGGCCATCCCCGGCACGCCCGCCCGCGCCGCCGCGCTGTCCGCGATCGGCGAGGCCCGTGCCGCGGCCGACGCGCACGCGGTCGCCAAGGCAGGGCCTGGCGGCGCCGACGCCGTACGCGCCGCGGCCCGAGCCGTACTGGACGAGGGCGCGCGAGCCCAACCGCCCCTCGTTCTCGACTATCTGGCCCTCGTCGACCCGGCCACCTTCACCGAGGTCCCCGACGACCACACCGGCGACGCGATCCTCGCCGTCGCCGCGCGCGTCGGCGCGACCCGCCTGATCGACAACCTTCCCCTGACCTTCGGAGCCCCCCAGTGACCGCTGTGTCTTCCCGGGGGGCAACCCCCGGACCCCTGGCAGGCATACAGCTGCACGCCCCCGCTCCCGGCTGGGCCATCGAGGCCGATGTCGTCGTGGTCGGCTCCGGCGTCGCGGGCCTCACCACCGCGCTGCGCTGCGCCGCCGCCGGGCTGAGCACGGTCGTGGTCACCAAGGCCCGCCTGGACGACGGCTCCACGCGCTGGGCGCAGGGCGGCATCGCCGCGGCCCTCGGCGACGGCGACACCCCCGAGCAGCATCTGGACGACACCCTCGTCGCGGGCGCCGGCCTGTGCGACGAGGAGGCGGTACGCACGCTGGTCACCGAAGGCCCCGACGCCGTACGCCGGCTGATCGCCACCGGCGCGCACTTCGACACCTCCGACGCCGGCGAGATCGAGCTCACCCGCGAGGGCGGCCACCACCGCCGCCGTATCGCGCACGCGGGCGGCGACGCGACGGGCGCCGAGATCTCCCGCGCGCTGGTCGAGGCCGTGCACGCGAGCAAGCTCCGCACCATCGAGAACGCCCTGGTTCTGGACCTGTTGACGGACGCCGAAGGCCGTACGGCCGGTATCACCCTCCATGTCATGGGCGAGGGCCAGCACGACGGCGTCGGCGCGGTCCGATGCCCGACCGTCGTCCTGGCCACCGGCGGCATGGGCCAGGTCTTCTCCGCCACCACCAACCCCGCTGTCTCCACCGGCGACGGTGTCGCGCTCGCTCTGCGCGCCGGAGCCGAGGTCTCCGACCTCGAATTCGTGCAGTTCCACCCGACGGTGCTCTTCCTGGGTACGGACTCCGAGGGGCAGCAGCCGCTGGTCTCCGAGGCGGTACGGGGAGAGGGCGCCCATCTCGTCGACGCCTCCGGCATCCGCTTCATGGTCGGACAGCACGAGCTGGCCGAGCTCGCCCCCCGCGACATCGTCGCCAAGGGCATCATGCGCCGCATGCAGGAACAGGGCGCCGCGCACATGTACCTCGACGCCCGCCACTTCGGCGCCGAGATGTGGGAGCAGCGCTTCCCCACGATCCTGGCGGCCTGCCGTGCTCACGGCATAGACCCGGTCACCGAGCCGATCCCGGTCGCCCCGGCCGCCCACTACGCCTCCGGCGGTGTACGCACGGACCTGCACGGCCGCACGACGGTCCCGGGCCTGTACGCGTGCGGTGAGGTGGCCTGCACGGGCGTCCACGGCGCGAACCGCCTCGCCTCCAACTCCCTCCTCGAGGGCCTGGTCTTCGCCGAGCGCATCGCTGCCGACATTGCCTCCCGGGCCCCGCGCGAGGCCGGGCGGCCGGTCGTGCCCGCGACCCCCTCCGTACTGCCGCTCATCGCCCCCGAGGCCCGCGCGGAGATCCAGCGGATCATGTCCGAGGGCGCGGGCGTGCTCCGCTCGGCCGAGAGTCTGACGGTCGCCGCCGAGGCGCTCGCGGCCGTACACCGGAACGCGGTCAACGACGCCGCGCCCGATGGCCGAGGCGCCGCCAAGACCGCCGAGCCCGGCGTCGAGTCCTGGGAGACGTCCAACCTCCTCTGCGTCGCCCGCGTCCTGACCGCCGCCGCGCTGGAGCGCGAGGAGACCCGCGGCTGCCACTGGCGCGAGGACCGCCCCGACCGCGACGACGCCGAGTGGCGCCGCCATCTCGTCGTACGCCTCGCGCCGGACCGCAGCCTTCTCGTCCGCCGCACCGAGAACACCGCATTCGCCCCTACCGTCCCCGACGCCCCCAGGGAGCCGTAACCGTGAGCACGCCCGAAGAACGTCCGCGTCCCGTGGACGTACCGCTGATCCAGATCGGCGCACCCGCTCCGGCCGCCGCGGGTGGCTGTGGGGACGCCTGTGGCTGCTCCGGCGGCGACGAGGGGTACGACGAGCTGGAGTGCGGGCTCGACCCCGGCCTCGCCCGGCTGCTGATCGACGCGGGCCTCGACCCCGTGCAGGTCGAGGACATCGCCCATCTCGCCATCGGCGAGGACCTCGACGGCGGTGCGGATGTGACGACCGTGGCGACCGTCCCCCAGGACGCCGTCGCCACGGGCGACTTCACCGCCCGCGAGGCCGGTACGGTCGCGGGCCTGCAGGTCGCCGAGGCCATCCTGTCCATCGTCTGCACGGACGAGTTCGAGGTGGAGCGGCACGTCCAGGACGGCGACCGCGTCAAGGCCGGCCAGAAGCTGCTGTCCGTCACCACCAACACCCGTGACCTGCTCACCGGCGAGCGCAGCGCGCTCAATCTGCTGTGCCGCCTCTCGGGCATCGCGACCGCCACGCGCGCGTGGGCGGACCTCCTCGAAGGCACCAGGGCGAGGGTCCGCGACACCCGCAAGACCACGCCGGGCCTGCGCGCCCTGGAGAAGTACGCGGTGCGCTGCGGCGGCGGCGTCAACCACCGCATGTCGCTGTCCGACGCAGCGCTGGTCAAGGACAACCACGTGGTGGCGGCGGGCGGTGTCGCACAGGCCTTCAAGGCCGTACGGGAGCGGTTCCCCCAACTCGCGATCGAGGTCGAGGTGGACACCATGGACCAGGTCCGCGAGGTCCTCGACGCGGGCGCCGACCTGATCCTGCTGGACAACTTCACCCCCGCCGAGACCAAGGAGGCCGTCGCCCTCGTCGCGAACCGCGCCGCCCTGGAGTCCTCGGGCCGCCTCACCCTCGAGACCGCTCGTGCGTACGCCGAGACGGGCGTCGACTACCTCGCGGTGGGCGCGCTCACGCACTCCTCCCCGATCCTCGACATCGGCCTCGACCTGCGCGAGGCAGGCGTCTGATGCTGCTCACGATCGACGTCGGCAACACCCATACCGTCCTTGGCCTGTTCGACGGTGAGGAGATCGTCGAGCACTGGCGGATCTCCACCGACGCCCGCCGCACGGCCGACGAACTCGCCGTCCTGCTCCAGGGCCTGATGGGCATGCACCCGCTGCTCGGCGACGAGCTGGGCGACGGCATCGAGGGCATCGCGATCTGCTCCACCGTCCCCTCCGTGCTGCACGAACTGCGCGAGGTGACCCGCCGCTACTACGGCGACGTCCCGGCGGTCCTGGTCGAGCCCGGCATCAAGACCGGTGTCCCGATCCTGATGGACAACCCCAAGGAGGTCGGCGCGGACCGCATCATCAACGCGGTCGCCGCTGTCGATCTCTACGGCGGCCCGGCGATCGTCGTCGACTTCGGTACGGCGACGACGTTCGACGCGGTCAGCGCGCGCGGTGAGTACGCGGGCGGTGTGATCGCCCCCGGCATCGAGATCTCCGTCGAGGCACTCGGCGTCAAGGGCGCGCAACTCCGCAAGATCGAACTGGCCCGCCCGCGCAGCGTGATCGGCAAGAACACCGTCGAGGCCATGCAGTCGGGCATCGTGTACGGCTTCGCGGGCCAGGTCGACGGCGTCGTGGCACGGATGAAGGTCGAGCTGGCCGACGACCCCGACGAGGTCACCGTGATCGCGACGGGCGGCCTGGCCCCGATGGTGCTCGGCGAATCCTCGGCGATCGACGAGCACGAGCCCTGGCTGACGCTGATCGGCCTGCGCCTGGTCTACGAGCGGAACGTCTCCCGGATGTAACTGGGGGCTTCGCCCTCAGACCCTTCAGTCCTCAGACCCCCAGTCCTCAACCGCCCCAGTCCTCAATCGCCGGACGGGCTCAGAATGAGCCCCTCCGACGATCGAGGACTGGGGTCCGCCGCGCCCGGGGTTGGTCGATTAACCCGATTTTGTCCAAGTCGCACGTATCGTCGGCCCATGCCCACGCCTTACGGATCCCGCGGCGGAATGGCCTTCAGCGCAGACGAGCTGCGTGTGCTCCGACGCGCCCTCGCCATCGCCCTCCATCCTGTCCCTCTCGCCGACGAGGACATCCAGGACTGCCTGCGTCTGGCCGATTCCGTGGACGAGACGGTCCGCGAGGCCGGTCGGCTGCGTTCGTTCCTCCACGCCGACCTCGCCCGCTACCGCGACGCGCTCCCCGGCACCGCCACCGGCTATCTGGAGCTCCTCCAGGACGCCCTGGCCGCCGGCTACGACCCCCGCCCCGCGGATCTGGCCGCGCTGCGCACCCTGCGCGGCACACCGGTCGGCGCCGCCGTGCTGCGCCGCTGCCAGGCGCTCGCGGAGCAGTCCCTGCGAGCCCTGCTGGCGGGCCGTACCCCCAAGGCCGCGGCATCCCCCACCGCGCCCGCCCCCCGCACCCGGCTCCACGCGCTCCCCGGCGGCCGCGCCGCCGACGAGCCGAAGAAGCCGCAGCCCAAGCCGCCCGAGCCCATCGAGCGCCCGGTGCCGAAGCCCTCCGAGGTCTTCCCGCCCCGCCGCCGGCCCGTGCCCCCACCGGAACAGCTGGCCGCCGGATAGCTACTCTGGGAGCCATGGACTACGTATCCGCGCTCCTGCCCCCCGTGGTGATGGCCGCCTTCTTCACCGCCCTGGTCGTGACGATCGTCAAGAGTCAGGGTGGCCCGAACAAGGCCAAGGAGGACGCGATCGTGGACGCCGCGCTCGCCCGCGCGGAGGCCACCCGGCAGGCCGACCGCCGCGACTGACGCCGCCCGAAGGCAGCAGGCGCACGGAGGCGGGCGCACCCCTCCGCATCGAGGACGTACGGCAGATTTCCAGCTGTACGTCCTTTTTGTTACGCCAATAGCCAGTCATTCCGACATCTCGCACTATGGTGGCTGCTGTGCCCCGCCAATTGGGAGAGCTGGAAGACGCCGTCATGACTCGCGTCTGGCAATGGAACCGGCCTGTCACGGTCCGGGAAGTCCTTGAAGACCTTCAGCAGGAACGGTCCATCGCCTACACCACCGTCATGACGGTAATGGACAATCTCCATCAGAAGGGCTGGGTACGGAGGGAAGTCGACGGCCGCGCCTATCGATATACGGCGGTCTCCACCCGCGCCGCCTACTCCGCCGCACTCATGAACGAAGCCTGGTCCAAGAGCGACAACCCCGCGGCCGCGCTTGTCGCCTTCTTCGGCATGATGTCGCCCGAGCAGCGCGAAGCTCTCCTTGCCGCCGTCCGCATCGTTCAGGGCGACGAGGCCGCCGATGGCGGGGCCGCACCGGGGCGATAGCGTCGCCCCATGCCTTATGCCGCAGCAAATGCCATCACCGTCCGGCGTGCCAGGACCAGCGATGTGCCCTCGGTCCGCCGACTCGTGGACCCGTACGTGAGGGAAGGCATCCTGCTCGACAAAGCGACCGTCACGCTTTACGAAGCCATCCAGGAGTTCTGGGTCGCGGAACGCGACGACGACGCCACGGTGGTCGGCTGCGGTGCACTCCACGTCATGTGGGAAGACCTCGCCGAAGTACGTACTCTCGCGGTCGATCCCGCGTGCAAGGGCACCGGCGTGGGGCATCAGGTGCTGGACACACTGCTGCGGACGGCCCGATGGCTCGGTGTACGCCGGGTTTTCTGCCTCACCTTCGAACGCGACTTCTTCGGGAAGCACGGCTTCGTGGAGATCGGTGAGACACCGGTCGACGGAGATGTCTACAGCGAGCTGCTGCGTTCCTATGACGAGGGCGTCGCCGAGTTCCTCGGCCTCGAACGAGTGAAGCCGAACACCTTGGGCAACAGCCGGATGCTTCTGCACCTGTGATCACCGCAAGAAGCGGAACCCTTTGTCCGAATCGCGCATGTTTCCCGCGTTCTTGAGGTTCTGAACCTCTGCCAAGGGTTTGTGTTTTCCAAGGAAAAGCGGTTTCCTTTCCGCGTACTGCATTTTCGATGAAAGGAAATCCGGTGGCACAGAAGGTTCAGGTCCTTCTTGTCGATGACCTCGACGGCGTTGAGGCGGACGAGACCGTGACGTTCGCTCTGGACGGCAAGACCTACGAGATCGACCTCACCACCGCCAATGCGGACAAGCTCCGTGGCCTGCTGGAGGCGTACGTCAAGAGCGGCCGACGCACCGGTGGCCGCGCTGCGGTCGGCCGTGGCAAGGGTCGCGCCGCCGCGGGTGGCAACAAGGACACCGCCGCAATCCGCGCATGGGCCAAGTCGAACGGCTACGAGGTCAACGACCGCGGCCGCGTCCCGGCCACGGTTCGCGACGCTTACGAGAAGGCCAACGGCTGAGTATTCGCATGCGGCGTATTCGTACGCAGCAAACGGGCCCGGTGGCACTCGGTCGCCGCCGCGTCCACGAGCCGTACGAGATCGGGGCTGTTTCCCCCACCGGAACCGGCGCTGTGCCCGAACGGGGCAAGGGCCGGCAACGTCGGCTCCACCTCGCGCCCCGGCACGGGGGGTCGCAGCCATGCGGCGGCCCCCCGCGAGCCAGGCCATCCGGGTGGCGGCGGGGCGGTCATGCGTCCGCCCGCGCCGATGGCGGTCAGATCGAGCGCGATCCCGCCCCACTCGAGCCAGTCGAGCAGCCCCGGCAGCTCGTCGGCGCTCCCCGCGGCCACCAGTAGCCGCATACGCAGCCCCATGAGGGCGACCGGACTGTCCAGGTCCATCCGGCTCAGTACGGCCGCCCCGGCGTCGACAGGCAGCTCCAGGACGTCGAAGCGCAGCCCGGTGAGCAGCTGGACCGGGACGCTGTCCGCCGCGGCCCAGCCGAGCTCGTTCTCGTACCACTGCAGGGTGCCGCCGTCGAAGGGCGCGCGGGGGAGCGGGACGGTGAAGGCCATACTCCGGGAACTCCCGATGAGCCCCGGGAGTTACGCAGAGTCGAGGGGTGATTGCTCGGGGTGCCCGGGTTGGGGGCGTACGAGCGCATTCGAGAGCGCAATGTTGTTCGCCCGTAGCTGAGGGAACCGGTGCGCGCCGCATGGACTGTCAGTGCTTACGGGTAAGACATTCCTAGTGGGAAGGGGCGACACGCGTGCTCGGCCGTCTCACGTTCGCCATCGGCGTAGCGATGACGGGGGTGACTGCCTGGCCTGCGGGAACATCGTCTTCCACCATCGAGTTGGAGCAGTTGTCGGCGTTTTGCGGTCAGGAGGCCACAGACGGGTGTCGGCAGTTGGAATGAGCGGTCCCCGCTTGCGGGACTAAGCTGCGGAAGGACAGGGAGGGGACCGACCCCTTACTGCCTGACCGCTCTGAGGAGCGATTAACGATGTTCGAGAGGTTCACCGACCGCGCGCGGCGGGTTGTCGTCCTGGCTCAGGAAGAAGCCCGGATGCTCAACCACAACTACATCGGCACCGAGCACATCCTCCTGGGCCTTATCCACGAGGGTGAGGGTGTCGCCGCTAAGGCCCTGGAGAGCCTCGGGATTTCGCTCGAGGCGGTCCGCCAGCAGGTGGAGGAGATCATCGGGCAGGGGCAGCAGGCCCCGTCCGGGCACATCCCCTTCACCCCCCGTGCCAAGAAGGTCCTGGAGCTGTCGCTCCGCGAGGCTCTTCAGCTGGGCCACAACTACATCGGCACGGAGCACATCCTGCTCGGCCTGATCCGCGAGGGCGAGGGCGTCGCCGCCCAGGTCCTGGTGAAGCTGGGCGCCGATCTCAACCGGGTGCGGCAGCAGGTCATCCAGCTGCTCTCCGGCTACCAGGGCAAGGAAGCCGCCACTGCAGGCGGCCCGGCCGAGGGCACGCCCTCGACCTCGCTCGTCCTGGACCAGTTCGGCCGGAATCTCACCCAGGCCGCTCGTGAGTCCAAGCTCGACCCGGTCATCGGGCGCGAGAAGGAGATCGAGCGGGTCATGCAGGTGCTGTCCCGCCGTACCAAGAACAACCCGGTTCTCATCGGCGAGCCCGGCGTCGGCAAGACGGCGGTCGTCGAGGGCCTGGCGCAGGCCATCGTCAAGGGCGAGGTGCCCGAGACCCTCAAGGACAAGCACCTCTACACCCTGGACCTCGGCGCGCTGGTCGCCGGCTCCCGCTACCGCGGTGACTTCGAGGAGCGCCTGAAGAAGGTCCTCAAGGAGATCCGCACCCGCGGCGACATCATCCTGTTCATCGACGAGCTCCACACCCTGGTGGGTGCGGGCGCCGCCGAGGGCGCGATCGACGCTGCCTCGATCCTCAAGCCGATGCTGGCGCGGGGCGAGCTGCAGACCATCGGCGCCACCACGCTGGACGAGTACCGCAAGCACCTGGAGAAGGACGCGGCCCTCGAGCGCCGCTTCCAGCCCATCCAGGTCGCGGAGCCGTCACTGCCGCACACCATCGAGATCCTCAAGGGTCTGCGCGACCGTTACGAGGCCCACCACCGGGTCTCCATCACGGACGAGGCGCTGGTCCAGGCCGCCACGCTGGCGGACAGGTACATCTCGGACCGCTTCCTGCCGGACAAGGCGATCGACCTGATCGACGAGGCCGGCTCCCGGATGCGCATCCGCCGGATGACCGCGCCGCCGGATCTCCGCGAGTTCGACGAGAAGATCGCGGGCGTCCGCCGCGACAAGGAGTCGGCGATCGACTCCCAGGACTTCGAGAAGGCGGCGTCTCTCCGCGACAAGGAGAAGCAGCTGCTGGCGGCGAAGGCCAAGCGCGAGAAGGAGTGGAAGGCCGGCGACATGGACGTCGTCGCCGAGGTCGACGGCGAGCTCATCGCCGAGGTCCTCGCCACGGCCACGGGCATTCCGGTCTTCAAGCTGACCGAGGAGGAGTCCTCGCGTCTGCTGCGCATGGAGGACGAGCTCCACAAGCGCGTCATCGGGCAGAAGGACGCCATCAAGGCCCTCTCGCAGGCTATTCGCCGTACGCGAGCCGGTCTGAAGGACCCGAAGCGCCCCGGAGGCTCGTTCATCTTCGCCGGCCCGTCCGGTGTCGGTAAGACCGAGCTCTCCAAGACGCTCGCCGAATTCCTCTTCGGCGACGAGGACGCGCTGATCTCCCTCGACATGTCGGAGTTCAGCGAGAAGCACACGGTTTCCCGTCTCTTCGGTTCCCCGCCCGGATATGTGGGTTACGAAGAGGGCGGCCAGCTCACCGAGAAGGTGCGCCGGAAGCCGTTCTCGGTCGTCCTCTTCGACGAGGTCGAGAAGGCCCACCCCGATATCTTCAATTCCCTTCTGCAGATCCTGGAGGACGGTCGGCTGACCGACTCCCAGGGCCGCGTCGTGGACTTCAAGAACACGGTCATCATCATGACGACCAACCTCGGGACCCGGGACATCTCGAAGGGCTTCAACCTGGGCTTCGCCGCCCAGGGCGACACCAAGTCGAACTACGAGCGGATGAAGAACAAGGTCAACGAAGAGCTCAAGCAGCACTTCCGGCCGGAGTTCCTCAACCGTGTCGACGACACGGTCGTCTTCCACCAGCTCACCGAGGAAGACATCATCCAGATCGTCGACCTCATGGTCGCCAAGGTGGACGAGCGTCTGAAGGACCGTGACATGGGCCTCGAGCTCAGCCCCACGGCCAAGGCGCTCCTCGCCAAGAAGGGCTACGACCCGGTCATGGGCGCCCGGCCGCTGCGCCGGACGATCCAGCGCGAGATCGAGGACGTGCTCTCCGAGAAGATCCTCTTCGGCGAGCTGCGCCCCGGTCACATCGTGGTCGTGGACACCGAGGGCGAGGGTGAGGAGAAGAAGTTCACCTTCCGCGGCGAGGAGAAGTCGGCTCTGCCGGACGTTCCGCCGATCGAGCAGGCGGCCGGCGGCGCCGGTCCGAACCTGTCGAAGGACGCGTGACGCTCGCGCGCTGACCTGAGCGACTGAAGGGGCTGCCCCGGACCGTTTCGTACGGTCCGGGGCAGCCCCATTTTTGACGGCTGAGGGAGCCTCAGCAGGCCAGCGGCTTGCGCCAGGAGCACTCGAGATCGGTCGCCGGTTCGGCGCTGCGCGGAGCCCGTGGCGGTACGGCCGTGATCGCGTCCTCCCCCGTCCTTGACGACGCGAGCGTGACCACGATCGCGTCCTCGATGCTTTTCACCGAGGAGGCCAGGTAGTTGTTGAGGACGACGCTGTAGACCAGCTCGCGGCCGCCGGTGTCCGTCACGTATCCGGAGAGCGCGGACGCTCCTGTCAACGAGCCTGTCTTGCCGCGGGCGTTGAGTGCCGCCGGGGTGGCGCACATGCGGGAGCGGAGCGTGCCGCCGATGGCGCGGTCCGGGTTGCAGGCCTGCGGGAGCGACGCGTACCAGTCGGGGTACCAGGGGGCGTCCCGTACCGACAGCAGCAGCGTGGCGAGCTGTTCGGCCGGGAAGAGGTTCATCCGGGTCAGGCCCGAGCCGTCGAACTGGCGGATCGTGGAGGTCCGCACGCCCTCCTGCTTCATATAGCCCTCGATGGCCGCCAGGCCCGCGGCCCAGGTGCCGCGTCCGGCGCTCTCGTAACCGATCGTCTTGGTGAGCGCCTCGGCGTGCATGTTGTTGGACAGCTTCATGAACGGGAGCATCAACTCCCGCAGCGGCATGGAGCTGTGCGAGGCGAGGAGCTTCGCGCCGGGCGGGGTGGGGCGGCCGAGGCGGGGGCTGCCGGCGATGCGTACGCCATGGGCGGCGAGTGCGTCGGAGAAGACCGCGGCGGCGTAGCCGGTGGGTTCCCAGACGGTCACCCACTCCTTGGTGGCGCTCGCGCCGACCGGAATGCTCCCGCTGACGCTGATCGTGTTGGTGCCGTGCTGCCGCTCGACCGCGAGGGTGTCGGGCTGCCCGGAGGGGACGGTGGTGCCGCTGATGTCGAGGCTTACGTAGTCGGTGGGCGGGGTGACCTTCACCCGCGGCTTGTCGCCCGGCGCGGCGCCGGGGAGCGCCTCTACGACGACACTGCCGGAGTCGTAGTCGGTGTCGGGCGCGACGGTGAGCGGGGAGATCTGCGCGGAGTAGTACGAGGACTCGTCGTCCGCGGCCCAGGAGCGGCCGAGGCGCTGGGTGTCGAAGCGGGTGTCGTCCGCGACGAGGCGGCCGGTGACGCGCGTGACGCCGGAGGCGGCCAGGTCGGCGGCGAGCCGGCCGTAGTCCTTGGCGAGCGTGGTCGGGTCGCCGCTGCCGCGCAGATAGAGGTCGCCGAGGAGGGTGGAGCCGAGCCGGCGGCCGGTGGACAGGACGTCGGTGCGGTAGCGGTAGTCGGGGCCGAGCAGCGCCATGGCGGCGGCGGAGGTGGCGAGCTTGGTGTTTGAGGCGGGCATCAGGCGGCCGGCGCCGTCCCGCTGGTAGAGCCGCTCCCCGGTGGCGGCATCGGCGATCACCACGCTCGCGGCCGCGCCGTCCATACGGGCGTCGGCGAGGATCTTGTCGATGGCGCCCTTGAGGCCGGTGCCGGAGGGGCCGGCCCCGGCGGGCGAGCTCCAGGTGAGTGTGCAGGCGAGCCCGATGACGACGGGCCAGATCCAGCCGCGGCGCTGACCGCGGCGGTTCGAGCGAATCACGGGTCTACTCATGGCACAGGAGCATCCCGGACGGGGGTCCGCCCGGGAAGAACGCGGGGCGTGTCAGGGTCGCCGAAATGTCCCGATGACGCCCTGCCGAGACCCCGCCGAGGCCCGCCGAAGGTGTGGTCTGGAGCACTTCTACGGGGTCCGCCACGGGGCGGTTGTCGGGCCTGCCCGTGACAAGGCACACAGGCCGATCGGGGCCTACTAGCCCGAATAGTCGTTCCGACCGGTCCCGATCCGGGACCTTCGCGCCGCGGGCGGCCGGGACCGTCCGCCCTCAGGTGGCCGAGGGCGGGGGATCCGTGCTGGATGTCGGATTCGATCGGCCGGCACATGGGGTTAAACCCGTTTCGCTTGGGATAGTTTGTCCGATTTCTGGAGGGTGCGAAAGCGGGCAAGAACGGCGTCAAGAGTCGAATTCCCGGCATAGCGGCTACGACCTGATGTCGTAGATGGGTGGTTTGGGGGGAAGTGGGGGCATCGGTTACCAAGGTATGGCCAAGCCCGGTGCGGAAGCGCCGGGTGACTTATTTGCCCGGAGGTTTCCCGTATGTCGAAGCGCGCTACGTCCCGCCATCCCCGCCCGTCCGTTCTCCGTACCCGTGCCGCCGTCCTGGCCGCCGGTCTGGGGACGTCGATGGTGCTCGGAGCAGGGGCCGCCTTCGCCGCAGGGACCGGCACGGCAGCGGCCGCGGCTCCGGCCGTGGTGAACGCCTCGAGCGCCGTAGCCGCCCAGGCGCAGGCGCAGGCCAAGGCCGCCGGCGCCGCCAAGCAGGCTGTCGCCGCGAAGGCCGTGGCCGCTAAGGCCGTGGCCAAGAAGAAGGCTCCGGCGAAGAAGGCCGTGGCCTGGGTCAAGCCCGTCACGCACTACACGCTGACCGCCAGCTTCAACCAGGGCGGCGCCATGTGGTCGCACAAGCACTCCGGCCAGGACTTCGCCGTCCCGGTCGGCACCGCGGTCAAGGCCGCCGGTTCCGGCACCGTCGTCAAGGCCGGCCCGAACGGTGGCGGTGACGGTCCCGCGTACGGCAACGCCATCGTGATCAAGCACGCCAACGGCAAGTACTCGCAGTACGCGCACCTGTCGAAGATCAACGTGCACATCGGCCAGAGCGTCAAGGTCAACCAGAAGATCGCTCTGTCCGGCAACACCGGCAACTCGTCCGGCCCGCACCTGCACTTCGAGATCCGTACGACCCCGAACTACGGCTCCGCGCTCAACCCGACGGCGTTCCTGCGTACCGTGGGTGTCACTATCTGACGCACCGCACCCGACGCCCCGGCGTCAACGTGTGACGTGGTGGGCCTGGCTCACCAGATCGAAGGCGACCTCGAGGACGGCCAAGCGCTTCTCCTCCGGGTCGCCTTCGACGTCCTTGAGCAGGAACATTCCGGCGTGCATCGTGAGGAGCGCGCTGAGGCAGCGGACCTGGTCGGCCAGTGCCGCCTCGGGTTCCTTGATCAGGTCGAGCATCCTCAGCATGCGGTCCTTGAAGGTCTCGCCGATGCTCAGATCGCGCAGCGTCGCCTGGTTCTCCTGTATGAAGCGGAAGAGCGGTGCCGCGCTGGCGAGTGCCTCGCTGTAGCGGCGCAGGATCTCCTGCTTCGTCTCCAGGGTGTGCGGCTGCGTCTGCGCCCACTCGATCAGCTCGTCCATCGGCCTGGTCAGATCCTGGAAGAGGCTGATGAGGATGTCTTCCTTGGTCTTGAAGTGGTAGTACAGCGCTGCCTTCGTGACCTCGAGGTTCTCGGCGATCTCGCGCAATGACGTCTTCTCGTAACCCTGCTCGGCGAAGAGCTCCAGGGCCACGTCCTGGATGCGCTGACGGGTGTTGCCTCTGGTCATGGGCTCTCCTGAAAACTTACTTGACGCCCGGCTAGTTACGGGGCTACGTTCCCCAGTGTATTCAACTAGCCGGGCGGCAAGTAAGTGTCGGGGAGTGGGGAACGGTGGCCGGTATGGCGAAAGACGAGAAGCAGCCGAGTGCTGAGGCGGCGCCCGAGCCGCGCAGCGTACGGGTCGTGATCCTCGCGCTCATGATCGCGATGCTGCTGGCCATGCTCGACAACATGATCGTCGGCACCGCGATGCCGACCATCGTCGGTGAGCTCGGCGGGCTCGAGCATCTGTCCTGGGTCGTCACCGCGTACACCCTGGCCACCGCCGCCTCCACCCCGATCTGGGGCAAGCTCGGCGACATGTACGGGCGGAAGGGCGCCTTCCTCACCGCCATCGTGATCTTCCTGATCGGCTCGGTACTGAGCGGCATGGCCCAGGACATGGGGCAGCTGATCGGCTTCCGCGCGATCCAGGGACTGGGCGCGGGCGGCCTGATGGTCGGCGTGATGGCGATCATCGGAGACCTCGTACCGCCGCGGGAGCGTGGCAAGTACCAGGGCATGATGGCCGCCGTCATGGCCGTCGCGATGATCGGCGGACCCCTGGTCGGCGGGACCATCACCGACCACCTCGGCTGGCGCTGGAGCTTCTACATCAACCTGCCGCTGGGTGCCGTCGCACTCGCCATGGTCACCACGGTGCTCCACCTGCCGAAGAAGCGGACCGATGCGCGGATCGACTATCTCGGCGCCGTGCTGCTGACGGTCGGCATCACCGCGATCGTGCTGGTCACGACCTGGGGCGGTACGGAGTACGCCTGGGACTCGGCCGTGATCATGGAACTGATCGCGATCGGCGTGGCCTCGCTCACCGGCTTCGTGTTCTCGCAGACCAGGGTGCCCGAGCCGATCATGCCGCTGCACATATTCCGCAGCCGCAACTTCACGCTCATGTCGGTGATCGGCTTCCTGGCCGGCTTCGTGATGTTCGGCGCGGTGCTCTTCCTGCCGCTGTACCAGCAGTCCGTGCAGGGTGCGTCGGCGACGAACTCCGGTCTGCTCCTGCTGCCGATGCTGCTCTCGATGCTCGTCGTCTCGATGATCGCGGGCCGGGTCACCACCAGCACCGGCAAGTACCGGATCTTCCCGATCATCGGAGGCGGGCTGATGATGGCCGGCCTGTTCCTGCTCTCGACGATGGACACCGGGACCTCGCGGCTGACCTCCGGGCTCTACATGGCGGTGCTCGGCGCCGGCATGGGCTTCCTGATGCAGATCACCATGCTGGTCGCGCAGAACAGCGTCGAGCTCAAGGACATGGGCGTCGCCTCCTCCGGCGCCACCCTCTTCCGTACGCTCGGCAGCTCCTTCGGCGTCGCGATCATGGGCGCGCTCTTCACCGGCCGGGTCCAGGACGAGATGGCCGCCCGGGGCGGATCACAGATCACCCAGGGGTCGGCGCAGCTGGACGCGGCGAGCCTGGCGAAGCTGCCGGACCAGGTGCGTGAGGCGTACGAATTCGCGGTGGCGTCCGGCACGCACGCGGCGTTCCTGCTCGGGGCGGCGGTCGCGGTGATCGGCTTCGTGGCGGCGTTCTTCGTCAAGGAGGTGCCGCTGCGGGGGGCCGGCCCGGCGCCCGAGGACGCGCCCTCCGGCACCCCGGAAAAGGTGACGGAGACGGTCTGAGACGGAGACAGTGCGGCCGTCCTGCCACTGCCTGACCGCCTGAGCCGCTTAGTCCGACAGCGGCATCATCGGGAAGCTGCCGGTGTTCGTCGGCGCGTGCTCGGGCAGCCAGAGCACCGCGATCGCGCCGCCGGACTGGCCCAGAGGGGTCTCGGTCCCCTCCGGCGCCGCATTGCGGAACGTCAGCCGTGCGCCGAGGACGCGTGCCTGTCCCGCCGCGATCGTCAGGCCCAGGCCGTGGCCGGTCCCCGCACGGTCGCTGGCGCCCGTGCGGAAGCGGCTCGGGCCCTCGCGCAGCAGCGCCTCGGGAAAGCCGGGACCGTGGTCGCGGACCCGCACCACGCGGCCCTCGACCGTGACCTCGACCAGCGGCTTTCCGTACTTGGCGGCGTTGGTGAGCAGATTGAGGAGGATGCGCTCGAGCCGGCGCGGATCGGTGCTGACCCATGACTCGTGCACGACCCGGACCACCACATCGGGGTTCAGCAGTGCGATCCGGCGGCTGACGAACTCTCCCAGCGCGACCTCCTGGAGCTCGGCCCGCTCCGACGCGCTGTCGAGCCTGGCCACCTCCAGGACGTCCTCGACCAGTGTCCGCATGGCCTGCGCCCGGTCCCGTACGAGCTCGGTCGGGCGGCCGGGCGGCAGCAGCTCGGCCGCGGTGAGCAGCCCGGTCACCGGTGTGCGCAGCTCGTGCGCGATGTCGGCGGTGACCCGGCGCTCCGCCTCGATGCGCTCGTTCAGCGCGTCGGTCAGGGCGTCGACGGCGCGGGCCAGGTCGTCGGTCTCGTCGCGTACGACTCCGCCGATCGCGTCCCGTACGCGTACGTCCGTATTGCCCTGGGCGACATGGCCGGCGGCCGCGGCGGCCTTGCGCAGCCGGCGCGAGAGCTGCCCGCCGATCAGCACGCCGAGCGCGCAGCCGCCGAAGACCACCGAGACCGAGCCGATGATCAGCGCCCGGTCGAGGTCCTTCATGACGGTGGCACTGCGGCCGGCGAACTGGGTGTGCAGGGAGAGCACATCGCCGTTGGTCAGCGGCACGGCCGCCCAGATGTCGGGCGTGCCGCCGTGGCCCTCGTCGACGTAGCTGCCGCGGCGCTTCTGCTGCATCAGTTTCTGCAGGCCCCTGGGCAGCGCGGGGTCATTGATCTTGGTGTTGAAGCGCGGGTCCTTGTTCTTGGACGTCTCGTACCAGCGCTGCGCGAGCAGCACCCGGTCCATCTGCACATCGCGCGCGTTGTCCAGCATCGAGACACGGGCGGCGTTGTGCACGACGAGACTCAGCGCCATCGCGATCAGCGCGCCGACGGCCGCGATCGCGATGCTGATCTTCCACCGGACGCCGGTGCGCAGTACGAGCCGCTTCATGCCTTGAGCTTGTAGCCGAAGCCGCGGACCGTTTCGATCCTGTCCTGCCCGATCTTGGTGCGCAGTCGCTGGACATGGACGTCCACGACACGGGTGTCGCCGCCCCAGCCGTAGTCCCAGACTCGCTCCAGCAGCTTGTCGCGCGAGAGCACGGTGCCCGGTGCGGACGAGAACTCCAGCAGCAGCCGCATCTCGGTCGGCGTCAGCGCCACCGGCTCACCGGCCCTGCGCACCTCCATGCCCTCCGTGTCGATCTCCAGATCGCCGAAGGACAGCGCCCCCTGCTCCTGCTGCCCCGCCGGGCCGAACTCGCCGCCCGCGGGTCCGCCCGCGTGCCCGAAGCGGCGCAGCACCGCGCGAATGCGCGCGACCAGCACCGCCCCGTCGAAGGGCTTCGTCACATAGTCGTCGGCGCCGGCCTCCAGGCCGAGCACCACATCGATCGAGTCGGCACGCGCCGACAGCATGATCACGGGCACGGTCGACTCGTCGCGGATGCGCCGGCACAGGCTCACCCCGTCCAGCCCCGGCACCATCACATCGAGCAGCGCGATGTCCGGCCGGTTGGCGCGGAAGGCCTCGAGGCCCAGCAGTCCGTCCGGCATCGCGGTGACGACGAAGCCGTCCCGCTCCAGAGCGAGCTGGGTCGCCTCGCGGATGACGTCGTCGTCCTCGACGAACAGGACATGTGTCTCGGCCAACCCGCTGCTCTCAGTTCTCGTTCGGCGGGGGCGGTTCGGTGGCGACTACCTCGCCCTCACCGACCCCTCTGCTGAATTCGTTGCGCACCCAGTACTGCTGCACGAACTTGCCGCTCGACCAGTGGTACGTCGTGATCTCCTCGCCGGACGGCTCGGCCACCGGGTCGCCCTTGGCGTACACCTGCTGGGTCACCACCAGGTCGCCCCGGTCGATCGCGGAGTACACCGCGGGCTCCTGTACCGCGAAGACGTTCTCGTACGAGTCGCCGTTCTCGCGGTACACGTACGTGCCCATGCCCACCGCGTCACCGCACGTCAGCACGTTGATGACGACATCGGGTGAGGTACCGCCGGTGAGGTTCCCGTACGAGGTGTCCAGCGGGTAGGCGTCCCGGGCGCACGGCCTGAGGTCCGCCTTGACCCGCTCGCTGACCTTCGGGTCGCTCATGATCAGCTTCACCGCGTTGACGGCCTCGGCCTTCCGCCCGGCGCTGTTCGAGGGCGTGGCCTGGGACGGGGTGGCCTTGGCCACCGAGTCGGTGTGGGCCGCGCCCTCGTCCTGCGCCCCGCTGCCGCCCGTGGAGCAGCCGACGCTGAACAGGCCGACGGCGGCGAGCCCGGCCATCGCCGCGCCACTCGCCGCCCGAGTCCTTGTACCGCCACCGCCGCTCAGGCCGCGCAACGCTCCTGCCCCCGATCGTCACCCGCACGCTCGCGCCGTACCTCGGCACGCTCCAGGGCACGGGCGTCCAGATCCCGGCTCTCCAGCTCCTGGCGGAGCCGGGCCAGCGCCCGGTGCAGCGTGCTCTTCACGGTACCGGCCGACATACCGAGCGCGGCCGCGGTCTCCTCGGTGCTCATCTGCTCCCAGTGTCGCAGCACCACGACGCTGCGCTGCTTGGGGGCCAGCACCTTGAGGACGTCCATCAGCAGGGCGCGGTCGGCGCGCTGCTCACTGCCGTCCTCCACGCTCGCGTCGGGCAGCTGCTCGGTGGGGACCTCTTCGAGCTTGCGGGCGCGCCACCACTCCGTACGCGTATTGATCATCACGCGGCGAAGGTACGCGTCGGCGAGCGACTTGTCCGCGATTCCGTCCCAGCGGCCGTATGTACGAACCAGAGCGGTCTGCAGCAGGTCCTGCGCGTCGATCGGGTCGGGCACGAGACGCCGGGCGCTGCGCAGCAGAGCCTCCTGCCGGTTGCGTACGTACTCTTCGAATTCGAGCACCTCGCCGTGCGCCATTCCAACCGCCTCCGTCCCCGTGACAAGCTCTGCCGTTCCCTTACGTCGCAAGAAGCTACGGAGGACTTGTCACGGCACTGTGCGGAGCAGCCGTCGGAGGGCGCACGGCCGTCCATCGGTTGTGTAACAGCGGATGTTTCAGGTGGGGTTCGGGTGGGAAACGGAGATGGGCTCAGCTGAGAGGGAGGCGGTAGACGCCGTTCCCCAGGGGCTCTACGAGGCCGTCCGCGACCAGTCCGTCGAGCGCCCGCGCGCGCTGCACCGGCTCGTGCCAGACGGCGTCCAGCGCCGACTGTTCGACCGGCGCCACCGCCTCGCGCAGTACGGCGAGGAGCTTGCCGCGCACCTGACGGTCGGTGCCCGCGTAGGTCTGGCCGCGGCGCGCGGGACCCTCGTGTGCGGGCTTCCCGGCGAGACGCCAGGCGCACCGCGAGGCGATCGGGCAGCGCGAGCAGTCCTCGTTCTTGGAGGTGCACAGCAGCGCGCCCAGCTCCATGGAGGCCGCTGCCCAGCGGGCCGCGGTCGCCTCGTCGTCCGGGAGCAGTGTGCGGGCCAGCCTGCGCTCGGAGGCCGTCGTCGCGGTCGGCGGGTACTGGACGCCGCTCGCGGCGCGGGCGAACACCCGCCGGACATTGGTGTCGAGAACGGCATGCCGCTGCCCGTACGCGAAGGAGGCCACCGCGGCCGCCGTGTACTCGCCGATCCCGGGCAGCGAGAGCAACTGCCCGTGGTCGCGCGGCACATCGCCGCCGTGCCGCTCCGCTATCGCCTGCGCGGCCCCGTGCAGGCGCAGCGCGCGCCGCGGATAGCCGAGCCGGCCCCAGGCGCGGACGGCCTCGCCGGGCGCGTCGGCCGCGAGATCGGCGGGGCGCGGCCAGCGCGCCATCCACTGCTCGTAGACCGGGAGCACCCGGCTGACCGGGGTCTGCTGCAGCATGAACTCGCTGACCATCACACCCCAGGCGCCGGCCTCGGGGCGGCGCCAGGGCAGATCGCGGGCGTGCTCGTCGAACCAGTCGATGACGGGTGAGTGGAAGGCGGCGGCGTCGGTCGTGGCGATGTCTGGGGTGGCGGTGTCCGCGGTGGTGTCAGTCATGGCATACCGATCCTGGCACGTCCGGGCGAGTGGACGGTGTATCCGCTCCGGACGCTGCTCCTGCCGGTCTGTGCTCGTACGCATGCGGGTGGTCACCCGTAGCGACCGACCGGACGTGACCCGGACGAATCGTGGGGGTGCGGGCGGGTGTGAGCCGGGCCGCCCGTGATGATGATCCGTAGAACTCGCGAAGTCCGGCGGCGGGTGGGACCGGAGTTGGCCCGGATCTCTCGTAGAGTTTGGGTCGTGGGATCTATGCGCAATCCGATCGGGCCGCTCCCGTCCTCCATCTATTGGCGACGGAGGGCAGTCGCGACGTCCTTGATCGCGCTGCTCGCGTTGCTGATCGTATGGGCCGTCAGTTCCGGTGGGGGCGACGGCGGCAAGGACGACGGCAAGGCCAACGGCGACAGTCCCGCGCCCTCCATCACCCCCGGGCCCTCCGGGTCCGGGCCCGCGATCAGTGAACAGCCGGGCGGGCGCGACGAGTCGGGCGAATCCGACGGCAGCGGCGGCAGCGGAGGCAGCGGCGGTGACGGCGGTACGGACGCGGGCTCGGGCGGCGACCCGGGCAAGAACGGCGACAACGGAGCGGGCGGCGCGGCCAGCGGCGGCGCCGGCGGTCAGCAGGTCCCGGCGGGATCGAGCCTGCCCGACTGCGCCCCGGGCGCACTGAAGTTGAGCCTGCGCAGCGTCAAAGTCTCGTACGAGCCGGGAGAGAAGCCCACGTTCCAGCTCGTCGCCTCCAACTCGTCGGCGACGACCTGCAAGGCGGACTTCGGGCCCAAGGCGGCGGTGCTGTCGGTGACCGACGACAAGGACGACGAGGTGTGGTCGTCCAAGGACTGCCCGAACCCGGCGGGGAGTCTGCTGCTGAGGGTTCCGGCGGGCGCGAACATCACGCACACCGTGCAGTGGGACCGCAAGCAGAGCGCACCGCAGTGCGCCACGCCGCCCGCGGGGGCCGTCGCGCCGGGCACGTACCTGGTGGAGGCGGAGTTCCCGGGCGTGAAGGTGCTGCCGGCGTCGTTCCGCCTGGGGAACGACTAGCACGCCCTAGCGCGGAGCCGGCCCGGCAGCGGGTTCGTCCTCAAACGCCGGACGGGCTCGACTTCAGACGTACCGCTCGAGGATCGAGGACTCGGCGAGCCGCGACAGGCCCTCGCGGACGCTGCGCGCCCGCGCCTCGCCCACGCCGTCGACCGTCTGCAGATCGTCGACACTGGCCGCGAGCAGCTTCTGCAGTCCGCCGAAGTGCTCCACGAGCCGCTCGATGATCGCGCCGGGCAGCCGCGGCACCTTCGCAAGGAGCCGGTAGCCCCGCGGCGAGACCGCGGAGTCGAGCGTCTCGGGAGAGCCGCTGTAGCCCAACGCCCTTGCCACTATGGGCAGTTCGAGCAGCTCGGCGTGAGTGAGGTCATTCAGCTCGGTGAGCGCCTCGTCGACCGTACGGGACCGCTTCGCGGTCGGCTCCGGCACATAGTCGCGTACGACCAGTTCGCGCTCCGGCTCCACACCCGCGATCAACTCGTCCAGCTGGAGCGAGAGAAGACGGCCGTCGGTGCCCAACTCCACCACGTACTCGGCGATCTCGGTGGCGATCCGGCGCACCATCTCCAGGCGCTGCGCCACGGCCGTGACGTCCCGGACGGTCACCAGGTCCTCGATCTCCAGCGCGGAGAGCGTGCCCGCGACCTCGTCGAGGCGGAGCTTGTACCGCTCCAGGGTCGCGAGCGCCTGGTTGGCGCGGGAGAGGATCGCGGCCGACTCCTCCAGGACGCGGCGCTCTCCGCCCACGTACAGGGCGATCAGCCGCATCGACTGCGATACGGAGACGACGGGGAAGCCGCACGCCCGGGAGACACGGTCCGCGGTGCGGTGGCGGGTGCCGGTCTCCTCGGTGGGGATCGACGCGTCCGGGACCAGCTGCACACCGGCCCGGTGGATCTTGGTGATGTCCTTGTCGAGGATGAGCGCGCCGTCGAGCTTGCACAGCTCGCGCAGCCGCGTCGCGGTGAACTCGACGTCCAGCACGAAACCGCCGGTGCACATCGATTCGACCGTTTTGTCCATGCCGAGGACGATCAGGCCTCCGGTGTTGCCGCGGAGGATCCGCTCGAGGCCGTCGCGCAAGGCCTGGCCGGGCGCGACCGCGCTCAGGGCGGCGCGGATCAGTGCTTCGTTGCCGGAGCCTCCGCCGGACTTTCCGGGTGCTGCTGCCCGGTCGTTGGCTGCCACTGCACTCCTCCGGCTCGTACGGATGGGCGAGACCAGGGCAAAGTCTACCGGCGCGTGTCGACCTCCCGTGGGGCCTCCGTCCGCTCTTTCCTCGGTGCGCCGTCCGAAGGCCTCTGCCGACCGCGCGGGAGCACCCTCAGCGCGTCCCCCATGTCGGCGACTTCCGTGACCTTCATACCGGGCGGGACCTTGCCGGGATCGGACGGAACGAGGGCGTGCGTGAAGCCGAGCCGGTGGGCCTCGGCGAGCCGGCGCTGGACGCCCGTGACCCGTCTGACCTCGCCCGCGAGGCCGACTTCGCCGATCGCGACCAGATTCTTGGGCAGCGGGGTGTCGCTGGCGGCCGAGGCCAGCGCGAGCGCGATCGCCAGGTCCGCGGCCGGCTCGGAGAGCTTCACGCCGCCGACGGTCGCGCTGTAGATGTCGCGCTTGCCGAGCGCGGTGATACGGCCGCGCTGCTCCAGTACGGCCAGCATCATCGAGACCCGCGAGGTCTCCAGGCCCGATGTGGTGCGCCGGGGCGAGGGGATCTGCGAGTCGACCGTCAGCGCCTGCACCTCGGCGACGAGGGGACGGCGGCCTTCGAGGGTGACCGTCAGACAGGTGCCGGGGACGGCCTCGGCGCGGCGGGTGAGGAAGAGGCCCGAGGGGTCGGCGAGGCCGGTGATGCCCTCGTCGTGCAGCTCGAAGCAGCCGACCTCGTCCGTCGCGCCGTAGCGGTTCTTGACGCCCCGTACGAGACGCAGGCGCGCGTGCCGGTCGCCCTCGAAGGACAGCACGACGTCCACGAGATGCTCGAGCAGGCGCGGTCCGGCGATCGCGCCGTCCTTGGTGACATGGCCGACCAGGATCGTGGACATCCCGCGCTCCTTGGAGGCGCGGATCAGCGCGCCCGCGACCTCGCGGACCTGCGCCATCCCGCCGGGCGCGCCGTCGATCTCGGGGGATGCGACGGTCTGTACGGAGTCGAGGACCAGCAGGGACGGCTTGACCGCGTCCAAGTGGCCGAGGACGGCGGAGAGATCGGTCTCGGCGGCGAGGTAGAGGTGGTCGTGCAGGGCGTTGATCCGGTCGGCGCGCAGACGGACCTGGCTCGCGGACTCCTCGCCCGTGACGTACAGCGTGCGGTGGTCGTCGCTCGCGGCCTTCGCGGCGACGTCGAGCAGCAGGGTGGACTTGCCGACGCCGGGCTCACCCGCGAGCAGCACGACGGCGCCGGGCACCAGACCGCCGCCGAGCACCCGGTCGAGCTCGGTCACGCCGGTCGAGCGCGCGGTCGCCTGCCGGCCGTCGACCTGGCCGATGGGGACGGCGGCGGTGGAGACACGGCCGGCCGCGGTCGTACGCACGGCGGGCGCGCCGTACTCCTCGACGGTGCCCCAGGTCTGGCATTCGGGGCAGCGGCCGAGCCACTTGGCGGTCGTCCAGCCGCATTCGGTGCAGCGGTAGGACGGCCGGTCCTTCGCGGATTTCGTACGGGCAGCCATGGGGGAACCGTAGCGGGGTCCACTGACAGTGCCGCCGCCAGTGCCGTTCCCGTCGCTGGTCCGCGGCTGTCGGCCGCTGGTCCGCCGCTGGTCCGCGGCTGCTTCACGGCTGCTTCACGGCTGCTTCACGACGTCGAAGCGCAGGTGGGTGATGTCCTCCGACGCCACGGTCCAGGTCCGCCGCAGTTCAACGGGCCCGCCGACATGGTCGAACAGCCGCTTGCCCGAGCCCAGCAGAACCGGGACGAGCATGATGTGGATCCCGTCCAGCAGCTCCGCGTTCAGCGCCTGCTGGGCGGCTGTCGCGCCGTGCACGCCGACGTCCTTGGCGCCGGCGGCCGCTTTCGCCCGCGCGATCGCCGACTCGATGCCGTCCGTGACAAACGTGAACACATCGGGCGCGACGACGTCCTTCGGGTCCGGCGGCCGGTGGGTGAGGACGAAGCAAGGGGTCTTGCCGACGGGGCCGCCGTCGCCCCAGCCGCCGTCCCCTTCGCACACGTCGTAGGAGTGCCGGCCCATCACGACGGCGCCGATGCTCTGCCTCATGTCGTCCAGGACCTTCGCGTCGGTGTCGTTGATGTCCAGCAGCCACTGGTGCAGCCGCCGGCCGCCC
Source organism: Streptomyces lunaelactis (assembly GCF_003054555.1). Taxonomy (NCBI): domain Bacteria; kingdom Bacillati; phylum Actinomycetota; class Actinomycetes; order Kitasatosporales; family Streptomycetaceae; genus Streptomyces; species Streptomyces lunaelactis. Next base: position 4,912,988 of record NZ_CP026304.1, read on the forward strand.
ACTCCCAGCGGATTCTCGCGGGTGTCGTCAGGGGCGGTGATGAAGCCGTCCAGCGACATCGACATGCCTGAGATCACTTTGCTCATAGCGGGTTGACTGCCCGGCGGCGCGGGATTCATCGGGATGCGGCCGGGATTCCACCGGGATGCGTGGGGCGCATAGGGCGCCCGGCGTAGCTCCGGCGCGCACCGGTGGACCGGTAGGGGCGGAATTAACGATTCCTGTCCCCCTTCGAGCGATCTGTTCACCCGTAAGGAGTAAAAGTGTTCAAGGGGTACGAAGGGGGTGTGCTCCGACGCCTACGGTCACGGAGTGACGAGCAGCAGGCTGGAGCCACCCACGCACACCACCGGCGCACACCGGGCGTACCGGCGCGCGCCCCGTCCGTCGGCACAGCGCCCGCCCGCGCAGCGCCCGCCCGCGCGTTACGAGCCGTACCTCGACGGCCTGTTCACCTACTGCCTCTCCGTGCTCTGCGACCACGACGCGGCGACCGGGCTCCTCGGTGACGTACTCGCCATCGCCGAGCGGCAGCACGGGCGTTGCCCCGCGGGCGAGACCGAACGGAAGGCGTGGCTGTACGCGCTCGCGCGGTGGGCCTGCCTGCGCCGGCTGACCGAGCAGCGGCGCAAGCGGCAGGGGGCGCACACCGGGCGCCCCGACGTCTCCGAGGAGGCCGGACCCCGCGTCCCGGAAGAGACCGCGGAGCGCCGCCGCGGCGAACTGGCCCTGCTGGCCTGGCCCGAGGCGGCCGGTACGACCCCCGAACAGCGCGAGGCACTCGAACTGGCCGTACGCCACGGGCTCGGCTCGCGCGAGGTCGCCTCGGTCCTCGGCCTCGGTGCCCTGGCCGCCCGGGAGCTGCTCGCCGCCGCGGCCTGCGAGGTGGAGCGCACCCGTGCCGCGCTCGCCGTCGTGGAGACCGGGAACTGCCCGGCCGTCGCCCGGCTCACCGGCGACCACCGGGTGCTGCTCTCCGCCGCGCTCCGCCAGGAGCTCGTACGGCATGTCGACGACTGCCCGCGCTGCCGCCGCGCCGCCGAGCGCGCCGGCGCGGGCGGGCCGTGGCCGGGGTCGGCCGTCACCCCGGCCACGCTGCCCCTGATCGACGCGCCGCGGGCCGCCGCGTACGTCGCGATGCTGCACGTCCCGCGCGCCCGCGCGACCGCGCCACGCTTCGGTGCCGGCGGCTTCCCGCTGGACCCGAAGGACCGCGCGGCCCGCCGCGACCGGCTGCGGGCACGGGCCGTGACGACCACGGTCGTGGCGGCGGTCGTGGCTGCTCCGGTGCTCGCGCTGTGGGCGGCGTACCGGGGCGCGCCGCTGACGGGGGAGGGGCACGACGGCTCCTCGGTCACCGCGAGCGAGGCGGACGGGCCAGGCGGTCTCGAGGGCGATCCGTACGACCACTACGAGAACGCGGGCAACGCCCAGGCGGAACCGGACAACAGGTTCATGGTGGGCAGCCGCTCGCCGGACGTCTCGGTCGAGGTCATCAGTGCGGGCACACCGGCGCCGCCCACCCGGCCCGGCGTGCCGGTCCCCGGCCGCCTCACGGTCGAGGCGCAGCCCTCCGGCGACACCACCCGCATCACGCTCACGGCGTCCGGCGGCTCCCCGGTGACCTGGTCGGCCTGGACGGACGCACCCTGGCTCTACGTGAGCCAGTCCTCGGGCACGCTGCACCCGGGCGAGTCGATCACGATCTACATCACCGTGGACCACGACCGGGAACCGGCCGGCGCGTGGAGCGCGCGCGTCGGGGTCGACCCGTCGGGCGTGGTGCTGGAGATCGACGGCTACGGTGCGACGCCCCCGAGCCCGGACCCGACACCGACCCCGGACCCGACACCGACCCCTTCGGACCCGACCCGGACCCACCCGACGCCGTCGGACCCACCACCCGTCGGACCCGACTCCGACGCCATCGGACCCGACTCCGACGCCATCGGACCCGACCCCGACCGAGTCGGATCCGGCGCCGACCGGATCGGACACCTCGACCGCCTCGACACCCCCGCCCTCGAACTGAGAACCGCGCGGGGCTACCGCTTCGGGTCCGCCGGGTGCGGGGCCACCAGCGGCAACTGCGAGGACAGCCGCGTCTCGCACAGCTCGACCAGCACGTCGTACGCCTGCTTGCCCATCAGCTCCGTCAGCTCCGGGCGGTACGTCACGTACACCGGCTCCCCCGCCCCGTGCGCCGACGTCGCCGACGTGCACCACCAGTGCAGGTCGTGGCCGCCCGACCCCCAGCCCCGCCGGTCGTACTCACCGATCGAGACCTGCAGCACCTTCGTGTCGTCGGGGCGCTCGATCCAGTCGTACGTACGCCGCACCGGCAGCTGCCAGCAGACGTCCGGCTTGGTCTCCAGCGGCTCCTTGCCCTCCCGCAGCGCCAGGATGTGCAGCGAGCAGCCCGCCCCGCCCTTGAATCCCGGGCGGTTCTGGAAGATGCACGAGCCCTCCCAGCGGCGCGTCTGGCGTTCGCCGTCGTCGTCGGTCTGGACCCAGCCCGTCTCCGTACCCACGTCGTGGAACTGCCACAGGTCCGGAGTGAGCCGGGCGACATGCCCGGCCACCCGCTTCTCGTCGTCCTCGTCCGAGAAATGGGCGCCCAGCGTGCAGCAGCCGTCGTCCGCGCGGCCCGCCTCGATGCCCTGGCAGCCGCTTCCGAAGATGCAGGTCCAGCGCGAGGTCAGCCAGGTCAGATCGCAGCGGAAGACCTGTTCGTCGTCGGCGGGGTCCGGGAATTCCACCCACGCGCGCGCGAAGTCCAGACCCTTCTCGTCGTTCTTGGGGTTCTTCGGGGGCTTGGCTTTGCCCGGCTTCGCCTTTTTCGTCTTTGCCACGAGCCCAGCGTAAGCCGCTACCGCGGTGACGTTCAGTCCACGCGACCGCAGTAGCGTTCGGTCCATGAGACTCGGAGTCCTTGATGTGGGTTCGAACACGGTGCATCTGCTGGTGGTGGATGCGCACCCCGGCGCACGCCCGCTGCCCGCCCACTCGCACAAGGCGGAGCTCCGGCTCGCCGAACTTCTCGACGCGGACGGGGCGATCGGGCCCGAGGGTGTCGACCGGCTGATCGACACCATCAGAGACGCGCTGCAGGCCGCCGAGGACAAGGGCTGCGAGCAGGTGCTGTCGTTCGCGACCTCGGCGGTACGGGAGGCGAGCAACGCCGACCAGGTGCTGGCCCGGGTCAAGGACGAGACCGGTGTGGATCTGGCCGTGCTGACCGGCGAGGAGGAGGCCCGGCTCACCTTCCTGGCCGCCCGCCGCTGGTTCGGCTGGTCCGCCGGAAAGCTGCTGGTCCTGGACATCGGCGGCGGTTCACTGGAGATCGCGTACGGGATCGACGAGGAGCCGGACGCCGCGGTGTCCCTGCCGCTCGGCGCGGGCCGGCTGACCTCGGCGCTGCTGCCCGGCGACCCGCCCGACCCTCAGGACGTGAAGTCGCTGCGCCGCCATGTGCGGGCCGAAATCGCCCGTACGGTCGGCGAGTTCAGCCGGTTCGGCAAGCCGGACCACATCGTGGCGACGTCCAAGACCTTCAAGCAGCTGGCCCGTATCGCGGGCGCCGCGCGCTCCACCGAGGGCCTGTACGTGCAGCGGGAACTGAGTCGTAAGTCACTGCAGGAGTGGGTGCCCAAGCTCTCCGCCATGACGGTCGAGCAGCGCGGCACGCTCCCCGGTGTCTCCGAGGGCCGGGCCGGCCAGCTGCTGGCAGGAGCGCTGGTCGCGGAGGGTGCGATGGATCTGTTCGGGGCCCAGGAGCTGGAAATCTGCCCCTGGGCGCTGCGCGAGGGCGTCATTCTCCGGCGCCTCGACCACCTCCCGACCCGCCAGAACCGTCTCACGGCCTCGTAGCGCGGGCCCGTACCCTGTCTCCCGTGGCAGAACCAGTGGTGCGTATCCCGGATGCGAAGGTTGTCCTGTCGACGGCTTCCGTCTATCCGGAGTCGACGGCGACAGCCTTCGAGATTGCCGCGCGCCTGGGCTACGACGGCGTCGAGGTCATGGTCTGGACCGATCCCGTCAGCCAGGACATCGAGTCTCTGCGCCGTCTCTCCGACTATCACCAGGTGCCCATCCTCGCCGTCCACGCGCCCTGTCTGCTGATCACCCAGCGGGTCTGGTCCACCGACCCCTGGGTGAAGCTCCAGCGCGCGCAGGCGGCCGCCGAGAAGCTGGGCGCCTCGACCGTCGTGGTCCACCCGCCCTTCCGCTGGCAGCGGCAGTACGCCCGGGACTTCGTCACCGGGATATGGCGGATGGCTCACGAGACGGATGTCCGGTTCGCCGTCGAGAACATGTACCCGTGGCGCTACCGGGACCGCGAGATGCTGGCGTATGCCCCCGACTGGGACGTCACCAAAGAGGACTACCGGCATTTCACGATCGACCTCTCGCACACCGCGACCTCCCGCGCCGACACCATGGCGATGGTGGACCGGATGGGCGACCGGCTGGGCCATGTCCATCTCGCCGACGGCAAGGGATCCGCGAAGGACGAGCACCTGGTCCCGGGGCGCGGCAACCAGCCCTGCGCCGAGCTGCTCGAGCAGCTGGCCCGTACCGGCTTCGACGGCCATGTCGTCATCGAGGTCAACACCCGGCGCGCGATGTCCGCCGCCGAACGCGAGGCCGATCTGGCGGAGGCCCTCGCCTTCACCCGGCTGCATCTCGCCTCGGCCGCGTCAGGGATCAGCCGATCATGACCGGCGCGGTTCCGCGGCGACGCGGCCGGCCGGCCCGTACGGCGGCGGACGAGGGGCCCGGCGCCCGGGAGCGGATCCTGGAGGCGGCCCGTACGGAGTTCGCCGAGCGCGGCTACGACAAGACCACCGTCCGCGGTATCGCCAGGGCGGCGGGCGTCGACCCGGCTCTCGTCCACCACTACTTCGGTACGAAGGACGAGGTCTTCGCGGCCGCCATCGAGGTCTCCTTCGAGCCGGCGCTGGTCATCCCGGCGATCCTGGGACAGGGCACGGACGGCATCGGCGAGCGGCTCGCCCGCTACTTCATCGGCGTGTGGGAGAACCCCACGACGCGTGGCCCGCTGCTGGCGATCATCCGTTCCGCACTGACCCACGAGGCGGCGGCGAAGGTGCTGCGCGGCTTTGTGCTGCGGCGGCTGCTCGAGCGGATCGCCGCGGATCTGGACGTACCGGATCCGAAGTTCCGGGCGGAACTGGCGGCCTCGCACATGATCGGCATCGCGATCCTGCGGTATGTGATCCGTGTGGAGCCACTGGCCTCGGCAGACCCGGAGGAGATCATCAAGATGGTGGCCCCCACCCTCCAGCGCTATCTGACGGACCCCGGCGAATCCAGCACTTCCAGCCCCTCCGGCGGTTGAGGAGCGGGGTCTGGGGCGGAGCCCCGGTTCGAGGAAGGGCCCACCGCCCGAAGGGCGAGCATCCCGTCCCGCATAACGGACACCCTGTCCAGATCTTGGAGCCGCGGCGTACGCTCGATTGAAGTCCTATCTGTCTGAAGGAGCGAGCGACGATGCCCGAGCTGAGGTCCCGCACTGTCACCCACGGCCGGAACATGGCAGGTGCCCGCGCCCTTATGCGGGCCTCGGGCGTAGCGAGCGCGGACATCGGCAAGCCGATCATCGCGGTCGCCAACTCCTTCACCGAGTTCGTGCCCGGCCACACCCACCTCGCCCCGGTCGGCCGGATCGTCTCCGACGCGATCCTGGCGGCGGGCGCGGTGCCGCGCGAGTTCAACACGATCGCCGTCGACGACGGCATCGCGATGGGCCACGCGGGCATGCTCTACAGCCTTCCCTCCCGCGACCTGATCGCCGACTCCGTCGAGTACATGGTCGAGGCGCACTGCGCGGACGCGCTGATCTGCATCTCCAACTGCGACAAGATCACCCCCGGCATGCTGATGGCCGCGCTGCGCCTCAACATCCCGGTCGTCTTCGTCTCCGGCGGGCCCATGGAGGCCGGCCAGGCCACCCTCGTCGACGGCACGGTCCGCAAGCTCGACCTGATCAACGCCATCGTCGACGCGGTCAACGAGAACGTCTCGGACGAGGACGTCCTGCGCATCGAGGAGAACGCCTGCCCGACCTGCGGGTCCTGTTCCGGCATGTTCACCGCCAACTCCATGAACTGCCTGACCGAGGCCATGGGCCTCTCCCTGCCGGGCAACGGCTCGGTGCTGGCCACGCACACCGCCCGCAAGGCGCTGTACGAGAACGCCGGCCGCACGGTCGTCGAGATCACCAAGCGCTACTACGAGCAGGACGACGAGTCGGTCCTGCCGCGCAATATCGCGACTCGCGCGGCCTTCGACAACGCCATGGCGCTCGACATCGCCATGGGCGGCTCGACCAACACGATCCTGCACCTGCTCGCCGCCGCTCAGGAGGCCGGGCTCGACTACGACCTCAACGACATCGACGCGGTCTCGCGCCGCGTTCCGTGCCTGGCCAAGGTCGCCCCGAACGTCGCCCCCGGCGGCACGTACTACATGGAGGACGTGCACCGCGCCGGCGGCATCCCCGCCATCCTCGGCGAGCTCTACCGCGCGGGTCTGCTCAACGAGGACGTGCACACCGTCCACTCGCCGAGTATCAAGGACTGGCTGGGAACCTGGGACGTGCGCGGCGGCTCACCCTCCGACGAGTCCGTCGAGCTGTGGCACGCGGCCCCCGGGTGTGTCCGGTCCGCGACCGCCTTCTCGCAGTCCGAGCGCTGGGAGACCCTGGACACGGACGCGGCCGGCGGCTGCATCCGCGACGCGGAGCACGCGTACTCGAAGGACGGCGGACTGGCCGTCCTCAAGGGAAACCTGGCCGTCGACGGCTGTGTCGTGAAGACGGCCGGCGTGGACGAGTCGATCTGGACCTTCGAGGGACCGGCCGTCGTCTGCGAGTCGCAGGACGACGCCGTCGACAAGATCCTCCGCAAGGAGATCAAGGAGGGCGATGTCGTCGTCATCCGTTACGAGGGCCCCAGGGGCGGCCCCGGTATGCAGGAGATGCTCTACCCGACGTCCTTCCTCAAGGGCCGCGGGCTCGGCAAGGCCTGCGCACTGGTGACGGACGGCCGCTTCTCCGGCGGTACGTCGGGTCTGTCGATCGGCCACGCCTCACCGGAGGCGGCCTCGGGCGGGACGATCGCCCTCGTCGAGGACGGCGACCGCATCCACATCGACATCCCGAACCGTACGATCGAACTCCTCGTCTCCGAGGCCGAGTTGGCCACCCGCCGCGAGGCCCTGGGCGGCGCCTACGCGCCCAGGTCCCGCGACCGCAAGGTCTCGGCGGCGCTGCGCGCGTACGCGGCGATGGCGACGAGCGCGGACAAGGGCGCGGTCCGGGACGTGTCCAAACTGGGCTGAGGAGCTACGCCCATCCGGCCTCGCCGACGTTTGAGGCGCGGGGCCCCGGGCGGAGCCCCAGTCGCGGGAAGGGGCGGGCAGGGGAAAGCCCCCGCCCGCTACCACCGCCCGGGACCCCCCGCATCCACCCCGAAGACGGACCCGTCCGGCGCCGTACCGAACACCGTCCCGCCCGCCTGGGCCGGCGCCGGCAGCACGGACGCGAACGTGTAACGCCCGTCGTCCATCCGGGGTTTCGTCTGCCCGACCAGCACCCCCCGCGCCGCGTCCACGGCCAGCAGTCGCCCGTCCCCGGCCGTCACGTACACCGACCGCGCATCCGCCGCCGGGCGGGACAGATGTGTGACCGAGGTTTCCAGCCGCCACAGCTGCGCGGACTTCGTCCCGCTGGTGTCGAGGGCGAGAAGAGAACCGCCCGCCCCGCTGAGGTATACGACATTCCCCGTCACCGTCGCCTGCGCCTGGTCGAGCGGGGTGGACAGCGGGATACGGCGCACAGCGCGCGTGCCGCTGGTGGTGTCGAGTCGTACGACGGCGTCCGTGAAGCCGTCCTTGTCGGCGGAGAGCAGATACAGGGCGCCGCCCGCGAACCGCACCGGGTTCAGCGTCCCCTTGACGCGCTTTTCCCACAGCAGCTTGCCGTCGGCCGGGTCGACCGCGCTGACCAGCGTGGACGCCCCGTTGGCGGCGGGAGCCGCGGCGAGGGCGGGCCCGTCGCCGCCCGGGGACGAGACCCACTGGGTGCCCAGTCCGGCGCGCTGCCGGGACCAGCGCTCCTTGCCCGTCGCGGCGTCGACGGCCCGCACCAGACCGCCGTCCGTCACCAGCAGCACCGCATCGGCGGCGTGCCGGACCGTGGAGTACGAGGAGATGTCCAGGTCCCAGCGCACCTCGCCCGACTCCGGGTCGAGTGCCTCCAGCCGGTCCCCGCCGGGCGTCACCACCTGCAGCAGCCCGCCGGCGATGACGGGCGTCATGCCCTCGTCGGTCTGCGAATCGCTGTCGGCGGCCTTCGTCGACCAGAGCGTCCTGCCGTCGCCCGGGTTCAGCCGGGCAGCCTTGATCCCGGGCGCCGTGCAGTACAGCGCCGGTCCGCTCGCAACCGTGCAGACCGGCGTCCGGTTCTCCCCCTCGCCGCCGCGCAATTGAACGCTCCACGGGTGGAAGGCCCGCTCCGCGCGCGGTGCGGTGGCCGTCGGCCCTGGGCTGTCGTCGTCGGCCGCGGCTCGCACGACCACGATCCCGGCCGTGACCGCGACCAGCACCGCGATCCCGGCGGCCGCCCACCGGAGTTTCTTTTTGTGCCGGAAGCGCGGTGAGCCGGGCTTCGTGCCGAGACCCCGGGGGGCGTTCTCCCGGGGGTCCGGCGTCCGCTGGACCGGTATGTAGGCCTGGGTGTCGTACGAGGCCGAGGGCGAGGACGCACGCAGCGCGATCATCAGCTCGTACGGCGTCGGCCGGTCCTGCGGATCCTTCGCCAGACAACGCCGGAACAGCGGTACGAGATCCGCGGGCACACCCGCCAAGTCCGGCTCGTTGTGCACCACTTGGTACGCGATGATGTACGGGCTGTCCGAGTCGAAGGGCCCGCGTCCGGTCGCCGCGTGTACGAGTACGGCGCCCATCGCGAACACATCGGCGGCGGGCCCGACCTCGCGCGGACGCTGGAACTGCTCGGGCGCCATGAACGGCGGCGTACCGATCAGCTTGCCCGTCTCCGTACGCAGATCGCTGTCCGTCGGGCGGGAGATGCCGAAGTCGATGACCTTCGGTCCGTCGGGCGCGAGGAGCACATTGCTCGGCTTGAGATCGCGGTGCACCACACCGGCACGATGGATGTCGCGCAGCGCCTCGGCGAGTCCGGCGCCGGCCTTACGCAGTTCCGTCGCGTCCAGCGGCCCGTTCCGCTTCACCCGCTCGGCAAGCGTCGGACCTTCGATGAACAGCGTGGCCATCCAGGGCCGTTCGGCCTCCGGGTCGGCATCGACGACGGGCGCGGTGAAGGCGCCGCTGACCCTGCGGGCGGCCGCGACCTCCTGCTTGAAGCGGGCTCTGAACTCCGGATCCGAAGCGTGCTCGCCATGGATGACCTTGACGGCCAGGCGCAACCCCGAGGCGGATGTGGCCAGATGGACGACGCCCATGCCGCCTCTGCCGAGGCATGCCTCGAGGTGGTACTGCCCGGCGTATTCCGGATGCTCCGCTTCCGGGAACTGCCCGGTGGTGCGCAGCGGTGGCATGTCCACCCCCGTGTTGTTCGTGCGCATGCGCGACGCACGGAGCCTAGTCGATGACGCTTGCGATTCAGGGGTTGCTTGCTAGCCTGCGCGGCGTATAGGGAGCACGTTTCAACGGGGGAGAGTTCGATGGCTGTTGAAGAAGTACAGAGTGGATCCGGCGATGTATCGGTATCGGCCGGGTTGTCCGAGTCGGCCGAGTTGTCCCAGTCGGCTGACTCGCTGGGGGCGCAGCGCTACCCGGTCGCGCCCGGCTACCGCGTGAACGTCCGCAGCGGCCCCGGCACCAATTACCGGCTCATCAAGGTCCTGCCGTACGGATCCCGGGTGCCGATCAACTGCCAGAAGCCGGGGGAGTGGGTCAGCGGCCCGTACGGCACCTCGAATCTGTGGGACAACATCGCCAACGGTCAGTTCATCGCCGACGCGTATGTGAATACGGGCAGCGACGGCTACGTCACCATTCGGTGTTCGTGACCGAGTCGGCGTTCCGCGGGGATAATCGACCCCGTGACCGAGCAGACCGAGAACTCCAGCACTGACGCGACCGGTGGCGGCGGCGCCGACGGCAGCGGCCCGCAGCCCGAGCCGATCCGTTTCTTCGGCACGACCTGGGTCGGCCACGACGGGGGCTACGGCCTGCGCCGTGCGGGCGTCGCCGCCGGTTCGCTCGCCGCTGCCGTCGCCGGCTGTCTCGTCCTGCGCTTCGCCTACCAGGGCCTGGCGCTCTCCGACGTGGGCGGCTTCGTCAACATGCTGGTCGTCTTGATATTCGCGATCTGCAGCGCGGTCGCGTTCCGCAAGACCTGGGAGAGCTTCACGCGCCGCCCCACGGGCTCCGCAAGCGAGGACTCCCTGCGCAGCCTGAAGGCAATCGGCTTCGTCGGCACGCTCCTCGCGTACTTCTTCCGCTCCCTGACCGAGGCGCCGGGCGAGAAGCTGCACCGCGACGAGTACGAGACGGCCCGCACCCGCCACGAAAAGCGCCGCCCCCCCCGCAAGCCCAAGCCCAGGCCCAGGCCCCGCCGCAAGTAGCAGCCCGGGCGGCCTCTGCCCGGGCCGGCATGGGGTCTGGGGGCGAAGCCCACAGTTCCGGGAAGGGGCGGGCTGGGGAACCCCCCACCCGCACGCCCCGACAAGCCGCGAGGAATTCAACGCCCCGGTCGCGAGCCGCACCGCCCGCCGCCGCCCGCCGCGGCGATCTCCCGGACACCCCCCATCCCTTGACGCGCCCAAGCTCTCGGCGCATTATTCATCATATGATGAATTCGTCCGGCCTGGCCGTCCTGGCCCGCGGCCTCACCGTCGTACGAGGAGACCGCACCGTCCTGCGCGGCCTCGACTTCACCGTGCCCCCCGGCCGGATCACCGGCCTGCTCGGGCCGTCCGGCTGCGGCAAGACGACCCTGATGCGCGCGATTGTCGGCACCCAGGCCAATGTCACCGGGACCCTCGAGATCCTCGGCAAACCCGCGGGCGACGCCACGCTCCGCTCCCGTATCGGCTATGTCACCCAGGACCCCTCCATCTACGACGATCTGACGGTCCGCCAGAATCTCGACTACTTCGCCGCCGTCCTGCAGCCCGGCCGCCGCCACCGCGACGCCCGCCGCGATCACGTCACCCGCGCCATCACCGACGTCGACCTCACCTCGCACGCGGACTCCCTCGCCGGCCGGCTCTCGGGCGGCCAGCGCACCCGCGTCTCCCTCGCCGTCGCCCTGCTCGGCACCCCCGAACTGCTCGTCCTCGACGAACCGACCGTCGGCCTCGACCCCGTCCTGCGCCGCGATCTGTGGGACCTCTTCCACCGCCTCGCCGACGAACGCGGCGCGACGATCCTCGTCTCCTCCCACGTGATGGACGAGGCCGAGCGCTGCCACCGTCTGCTCCTGATGCGGGAGGGCGAGATCCTCGCCGAGGACAGCCCGGACTTCCTGCGCTCCCGCACCCACTCCGCGACGGTCGAACAGGCCTTCCTCCACCTGGTCGACGAGGCCAACGCCCGTGAAGCCCACGCCCGTGGAACCGACGCGGGCGAAGCCGGCCCCGGTCAGGCCAACGCCCTTCAGGAGAACGCCCGATGAGCACAGCCCGCACCCTCGCCACCGCCGCCCGCGTCCTGCGCCAGCTGCGCCACGACCCGCGCTCCATCGCGCTGATGGTCCTCGTGCCGTGCGTGATGCTCTTCCTGCTGCGCTACGTCTTCGACGGCAGCCCGCGCACCTTCGACTCCATCGGCGCCTCGCTGCTCGGCATCTTCCCGCTGATCACGATGTTCCTGGTGACATCCATCGCCACCCTGCGCGAACGCACCTCGGGCACCCTGGAACGACTGCTCGCCATGCCGCTCGGCAAGGGCGATCTGATCGCCGGCTATGCCCTGGCCTTCGGCCTCGTCGCCGTCGTCCAGTCCCTGCTCGCCACCGGCCTCGCGCTGTGGGTGCTGGGCCTCGATGTCGTCGGCTCGCCCTGGCTGCTGCTGCTCGTCGCACTCCTTGACGCCCTGCTCGGCACGGCCCTGGGCCTCTTCGTCTCCGCCTTCGCCGCCTCCGAGTTCCAGGCGGTCCAGTTCATGCCGGCCGTGATCTTCCCGCAGCTGCTGCTCTGCGGCCTGTTCATCGCGCGCGACAAGATGCAGCCCGTGCTCGAGGCGATCTCGAACGTCCTGCCCATGTCGTACGCCGTCGACGCCATGACCCAGGTCCTCGGCCACCCCGAAGCCACCGCCGACTTCACCCGCGACGTCCTGATCGTCGGGGCCTGCGCGATCCTGGTCCTGACCCTGGGCGCGGCAACACTGCGCCGCCGTACGACCTAGGTCAGGCCGGACCGGGCCACATCCGGGACGATCGTGTCCCCGACCCCGGCCTTGGTGACTGTCAGCGGCCCCGCGCCTCGCCGCGCCGCCGGACCTCACTGCCCCAGGCCGGAACTCACCCGTACCGCCCCTCGGACGCCCCGGCGCAGCCACGCCCGCGGTGCGAGGATGGCCGCACATATCCCCACCGGCGAGGTGACAGAGCCATGACCCAGACAGTCGCAGTCCTCGGCACGGGCAAGATCGGCGAAGCCCTGCTCAGCGGCATGATCCGCGCCGGCTGGCGCCCCGCAGACCTGCTGGTCACCACTCGCCGCGCCGACCGCGCCGAAGAGCTCCGCACCCGCTACGGCGTCGAGCCGGTCACCAACGCCGAAGCCGCCAAGCGCGCCGACACCCTCATCCTGGCCGTCAAGCCCCAGGACATGGGCAAGCTCCTCGACGAACTCACCCCCCACATCACCGCGGACCGTCTCGTCATCAGCGCCGCGGCCGGTATTCCCACCTCCTTCATCGAGGAGCGCCTGGCCGCAGGCACCCCCGTCGTCCGCGTCATGCCCAACACCCCCGTCCTCGTCGACGAAGGCATGTCCGTGATCTCGGCCGGCAGCCACGCCACCGCCGCACACCTCGCCCACACCGAGGAGATCTTCGGCGGCGTCGGCAAGACCCTCCGCGTCCCCGAGTCCCAGCAGGACGCGGCCACCGCCCTGTCCGGCTCAGGTCCGGCGTACTTCTACTTCCTCGTCGAGGCCATGACCGACGCAGGCATCCTCCTCGGCCTCCCCCGCGCCCAGGCCCACGACCTGATCGTCCAGGCCGCCATCGGCGCCGCCGTGATGCTCCGCGACAGCGGCGAACACCCCGTCAAGCTCCGTGAAGCCGTCACCTCCCCCGCAGGCACCACGATCAGCGCCATCCGCGAACTCGAGAACCACGGCGTACGCGCCGCCCTCATCAACGCCCTCGAAGCGGCCCGCGACCGCAGCCGCGAGCTCGCCTCCGGCAACGGCTGACGACGTCCCCTCCCGTTGCCGCGGCGCCACGGCACGGGAGAAGCCGCCCCCTATATAGAGGTGCATGCGAGGTCGCGGGAGCTACGCCGGCAGCAGCCCGATCGCCCGATAGGCGGCATCGACGCGCGGCCGGGCCAACCCCCTGGCCCGCTCGGCTCCTTTCCTCAGTACGTCGTCGACGTAACCCGGATCCGCCGCCAGCCCGGCGTGCCGCTCCCTGACCGGCTTGAGCAGCTCCACCACCGCCTCGGCCGTGTCCTTCTTCAACGCTCCGTACGAGTCATATGCACCGGCCAGCTCGTTCGGGTTCCCACTCGTACAGGCCGCCAGCATGTCGAGCAGATTCGCGATGCCCGGTCTGCTCTCCCGGTCGTACTCCACCTCGCGCCCACTGTCCGTGACCGCCCGCATGATCTTCTTGCGGACCACGTCCGCGTCATCGAGCAGATAGACGATCCCGGCACCGGACTCCTGGGACTTCCCCATCTTCGAGGTCGGGTCCTGCAGATCCATGACCCGCGCCGCCACGGGCGGATGCGTCGCCTTCGGCACCGTGAAGGTATGCCCGTACCTCTGGTTGAACCGCACGGCCAGATCCCGGGTCAGCTCCACATGCTGGGTCTGGTCATCACCCACCGGCACCTCATCGGTCCCGTACGCCAGGATGTCCGCCGCCATCAGCACCGGATACGTCAGCAGTGAGACCCGCACGCTCGCCCCCGCGGCCTGCGCCCGCGCACCCTTCTCCTTGTACTGGATCATGCGCCGCAGTTCGCCGTCCGTGGCCGTGCACTCCAGCAGATACGACAGCCGCGCGTGCTCGTCCACATGACTCTGTACGAATACGGTGCACTGCTCCGGATCCAGTCCGGCCGCCATCATCAGCGTCGCGGCCTGCCGACTGAGTCTGAGCACCCGCGCCGGTTCGTGCTCCATGGTCAGCGCATGCAGATCCACGACGCTGAACAGCGCGTCCGCCTGGTACTGATCGACCTCGACCCACCTGCGCAGGGCCCCGAGGTAGTTGCCCAGGGTCAGATGCCCCGTCGGCTTGATCCCGCTGAAGATCCGTGTCATCCCGCTCTCCGTCTCCTGATCGGAGCCGCCGCCTTCAGCGACCGGACTCCCGGAGGGAGAAACGAGAACGGCCGCCGTAGCGGCGGCCGTTGCGTGCATACGTAGGTGCCGGCCGCCGTCAGGCGGCCCACCACTGGAGGGGGCACGTACGCGTTGTCACGCGTCCGAGACTACGACACCCGGCCCCAGGTTGACAGCAGATTCGGGCGACCGTAGTGTTCTCCGAGTTGTCCGACGTGAGCACCGACTTCGGCCGGTCCCCGGACAGCCATTCCGCAAGACCCACTACAAGCGAGCGACACTCTGTCGCCCTGCTTATCGTGCGCTTTTGCGAAATGAGGAATCCGCGTTCGAAGGAGCGCAACCCCGATTAGCGTCGGGGGCCAGGATTCCGCTAAAGTCTCACTCGTCGGAACGGCTCAACGGCCGGAAAGACAACCCGAGTTCGACCGGGAATCAGGCCCGAAAGGATCTGATAGAGTCGGAATCGCCGGAAAGCCGAAAGGCCGGAAAGCAGCCCCGCTCCGACGGGGAATCGGACACGAAAGAGTCTGATAGAGTCGGAAACGCAAGACCGAAGGGAAGCGCCCGGAGGAAAGCCCGAGAGGGTGAGTACGAAGGAAGCGTCCGTTCCTTGAGAACTCAACAGCGTGCCAAAAGTCAACGCCAGATTGACAACCCCGGCCCACTTCGGTGGGTTGAGGTTCCTTTGAAAGTCCTACTGGCCCTTGTGGCGGGGAGGGAATGACACAACGAGGGCGCTGTGGACAGTCGCTCTTTTTTCGAGTCGACTGTTTCGCTCTAAGTGGGGTTTATCCCGATTACGGGGAAAAATTCATGGAGAGTTTGATCCTGGCTCAGGACGAACGCTGGCGGCGTGCTTAACACATGCAAGTCGAACGATGAAGCCCTTCGGGGTGGATTAGTGGCGAACGGGTGAGTAACACGTGGGCAATCTGCCCTTCACTCTGGGACAAGCCCTGGAAACGGGGTCTAATACCGGATAATACTTCTTCCCGCATGGGAAGAGGTTGAAAGCTCCGGCGGTGAAGGATGAGCCCGCGGCCTATCAGCTTGTTGGTGGGGTGATGGCCCACCAAGGCGACGACGGTAGCCGGCCTGAGAGGGCGACCGGCCACACTGGGACTGAGACACGGCCCAGACTCCTACGGGAGGCAGCAGTGGGGAATATTGCACAATGGGCGAAAGCCTGATGCAGCGACGCCGCGTGAGGGATGACGGCCTTCGGGTTGTAAACCTCTTTCAGCAGGGAAGAAGCGAAAGTGACGGTACCTGCAGAAGAAGCGCCGGCTAACTACGTGCCAGCAGCCGCGGTAATACGTAGGGCGCAAGCGTTGTCCGGAATTATTGGGCGTAAAGAGCTCGTAGGCGGCTTGTCACGTCGGATGTGAAAGCCCGGGGCTTAACCCCGGGTCTGCATTCGATACGGGCTAGCTAGAGTGTGGTAGGGGAGATCGGAATTCCTGGTGTAGCGGTGAAATGCGCAGATATCAGGAGGAACACCGGTGGCGAAGGCGGATCTCTGGGCCATTACTGACGCTGAGGAGCGAAAGCGTGGGGAGCGAACAGGATTAGATACCCTGGTAGTCCACGCCGTAAACGTTGGGAACTAGGTGTTGGCGACATTCCACGTCGTCGGTGCCGCAGCTAACGCATTAAGTTCCCCGCCTGGGGAGTACGGCCGCAAGGCTAAAACTCAAAGGAATTGACGGGGGCCCGCACAAGCAGCGGAGCATGTGGCTTAATTCGACGCAACGCGAAGAACCTTACCAAGGCTTGACATATACCGGAAAGCATCAGAGATGGTGCCCCCCTTGTGGTCGGTATACAGGTGGTGCATGGCTGTCGTCAGCTCGTGTCGTGAGATGTTGGGTTAAGTCCCGCAACGAGCGCAACCCTTGTTCTGTGTTGCCAGCATGCCCTTCGGGGTGATGGGGACTCACAGGAGACTGCCGGGGTCAACTCGGAGGAAGGTGGGGACGACGTCAAGTCATCATGCCCCTTATGTCTTGGGCTGCACACGTGCTACAATGGCCGGTACAATGAGCTGCGATGCCGTGAGGCGGAGCGAATCTCAAAAAGCCGGTCTCAGTTCGGATTGGGGTCTGCAACTCGACCCCATGAAGTCGGAGTTGCTAGTAATCGCAGATCAGCATTGCTGCGGTGAATACGTTCCCGGGCCTTGTACACACCGCCCGTCACGTCACGAAAGTCGGTAACACCCGAAGCCGGTGGCCCAACCCCTTGTGGGAGGGAGCTGTCGAAGGTGGGACTGGCGATTGGGACGAAGTCGTAACAAGGTAGCCGTACCGGAAGGTGCGGCTGGATCACCTCCTTTCTAAGGAGCACTTCTTACCGAGCCTGCTCGGTCAGAGGCCAGAACACCGGCGAATGTCCGGTGCTGGTTGCTCATGGGTGGAACGTTGACTATTCGGCACGTTTGGTTTGGGACTGTCAGTACTGCTTCGGCGTGGAACACAGGATCTGGATTGGACGTGCCGGGCGCGCTGTTGGGTATCTGAGGGTGCGGACTGAAAAGTCTGAACCTTCGCGATGCCGGCCCCAGTGAACTCGCCTGTGAGGGCGGGGTGATGGGTGGCTGGTCGTTGCTTGAGAACTGCACAGTGGACGCGAGCATCTGTGGCCAAGTTTTTAAGGGCGCACGGTGGATGCCTTGGCACCAGGAACCGATGAAGGACGTGGGAGGCCACGATAGTCCCGGGAGCCGTCAACCAGGCTTTGATCCGGGGTTTCGAATGGGAAACCGGCAGTCGTCATGGGCTGTCACCCGCTGCTGAACACATAGGCAGTGTGGAGGAACGAGGGAAGTGAAACATCTCAGTACCCTCAGGAAGAGAAACAACCGTGATTCCGGGAGTAGTGGCGAGCGAAACCGGATGAGGCCAAACCGTATGCGTGTGATACCCGGCAGGGGTTGCGCATACGGGTTGTGGATTGCACTTCAACAGTCTGCCGGCTGTTGGGCAAGTCAGAAACCGTTGATGTAGGCGAAGGACATGCGAAAGGTCCGGCGTAGAGGTAAGACCCCCGTAGCTGAAACATCAACGGCTTGCTTGTGCGACACCCAAGTAGCACGGGGCCCGAGAAATCCCGTGTGAATCTGGCGGGACCACCCGTTAAGCCTAAATATTCCCTGGTGACCGATAGCGGATAGTACCGTGAGGGAATGGTGAAAAGTACCGCGGGAGCGGAGTGAAATAGTACCTGAAACCGTGTGCCTACAAGCCGTGGGAGCGTCGCTCATTGAGTTTACTCAATGGGTCGTGACTGCGTGCCTTTTGAAGAATGAGCCTGCGAGTTAGCGGTGTAGCGAGGTTAACCCGTGTGGGGAAGCCGTAGCGAAAGCGAGTCCGAACAGGGCGATTGAGTTGCACGCTCTAGACCCGAAGCGAGGATCTAGCCATGGGCAGGTTGAAGCGGAGGTAAGACTTCGTGGAGGACCGAACCCACCAGGGTTGAAAACCTGGGGGATGACCTGTGGTTAGGGGTGAAAGGCCAATCAAACTCCGTGATAGCTGGTTCTCCCCGAAATGCATTTAGGTGCAGCGTCGTGTGTTTCTTGCCGGAGGTAGAGCACTGGATAGGCGATGGGCCCTACCGGGTTACTGACCTTAGCCAAACTCCGAATGCCGGTAAGTGAGAGCACGGCAGTGAGACTGTGGGGGATAAGCTCCATGGTCGAGAGGGAAACAGCCCAGAGCATCGACTAAGGCCCCTAAGCGTACGCTAAGTGGGAAAGGATGTGGAGTCGCAGAGACAACCAGGAGGTTGGCTTAGAAGCAGCCACCCTTGAAAGAGTGCGTAATAGCTCACTGGTCAAGTGATTCCGCGCCGACAATGTAGCGGGGCTCAAGCGTACCGCCGAAGTCGTGTCATTTCAGCATATAGGGCCAACGCCCGCTGGGATGGGTAGGGGAGCGTCGTGTGCCGGGTGAAGCCGCGCCGGAAGGCAGTGGTGGACGGTACACGAGTGAGAATGCAGGCATGAGTAGCGATACACACGTGAGAAACGTGTGCGCCGATTGACTAAGGGTTCCTGGGTCAAGCTGATCTGCCCAGGGTAAGTCGGGACCTAAGGCGAGGCCGACAGGCGTAGTCGATGGACAACCGGTTGATATTCCGGTACCCGCTTTGAAACGCCCAATACTGAATCCTCTAATGCTAAGGCCGTGAAGCCGCCCTGATCTCTTCGGAGTTGAGGGTGGAGCCGCCGGCCCAAGGTGGTAGTAGGTAAGCGATGGGGTGACGCAGGAAGGTAGTCCAGCCCGGGCGGTGGTTGTCCCGGGGTAAGGGTGTAGGCCGTGTGGCAGGTAAATCCGTCACACATTAAGGCTGAGACCTGATGCCGAGCCGATTGTGGTGAAGTGGATGATCCTATGCTGTCGAGAAAAGCCTCTAGCGAGTTTCATGGCGGCCCGTACCCTAAACCGACTCAGGTGGTCAGGTAGAGAATACCGAGGCGTTCGGGTGAACTATGGTTAAGGAACTCGGCAAAATGCCCCCGTAACTTCGGGAGAAGGGGGGCCATCACTGGTGAGAGGACTTGCTCCTTGAGCTGGGGGTGGCCGCAGAGACCAGCGAGAAGCGACTGTTTACTAAAAACACAGGTCCGTGCGAAGCCGTAAGGCGATGTATACGGACTGACGCCTGCCCGGTGCTGGAACGTTAAGGGGACCGGTTAGTGCGCTTTCGGGCGTGCGAAGCTGAGAACTTAAGCGCCAGTAAACGGCGGTGGTAACTATAACCATCCTAAGGTAGCGAAATTCCTTGTCGGGTAAGTTCCGACCTGCACGAATGGCGTAACGACTTCTCGACTGTCTCAACCATAGGCCCGGTGAAATTGCACTACGAGTAAAGATGCTCGTTTCGCGCAGCAGGACGGAAAGACCCCGGGACCTTTACTACAGTTTGATATTGGTGTTCGGTTCGGCTTGTGTAGGATAGGTGGGAGACTTTGAAGCGGCCACGCCAGTGGTTGTGGAGTCGCCGTTGAAATACCACTCTGGTCGTGCTGGATGTCTAACCTGGGTCCGTGATCCGGATCAGGGACAGTGTCTGATGGGTAGTTTAACTGGGGCGGTTGCCTCCTAAAGAGTAACGGAGGCGCCCAAAGGTTCCCTCAGCCTGGTTGGCAATCAGGTGTTGAGTGTAAGTGCACAAGGGAGCTTGACTGTGAGACCGACGGGTCGAGCAGGGACGAAAGTCGGGACTAGTGATCCGGCGGTGGCTTGTGGAAGCGCCGTCGCTCAACGGATAAAGGTACCCGGGATAACAGGCTGATCTTCCCCAAGAGTCCATATCGACGGGATGGTTTGGCACCTCGATGTCGGCTCGTCGCATCCTGGGGCTGGAGTCGGTCCCAAGGGTTGGGCTGTTCGCCCATTAAAGCGGTACGCGAGCTGGGTTTAGAACGTCGTGAGACAGTTCGGTCCCTATCCGCTGCGCGCGCAGGAGTCTTGAGAAGGGCTGTCCCTAGTACGAGAGGACCGGGACGGACGAACCTCTGGTGTGCCAGTTGTCCTGCCAAGGGCATGGCTGGTTGGCTACGTTCGGAAAGGATAACCGCTGAAAGCATCTAAGCGGGAAGCCTGCTTCGAGATGAGGACTCCCACCTCCTAGAGAGGGTAAGGCTCCCAGTAGACGACTGGGTTGATAGGCCGGATATGGAAGCACCGCAAGGTGTGGAGTTGACCGGTACTAATAGGCCGAGGGCTTGTCCTCAGTTGCTCGCGTCCACTGTGTCAGTTCTGAAGTAACGAACTGTCGAACCGCCTCATAGGTCACATGAGGCCGGGTTCCGGATCGATATTTTCATAGAGTTTCGGTGGTCATAGCGTTAGGGAAACGCCCGGTTACATTCCGAACCCGGAAGCTAAGCCTTTCAGCGCCGATGGTACTGCAGGGGGGACCCTGTGGGAGAGTAGGACACCGCCGAACAATCATTGTGGGAAAGCCCCGCACCTTATGGTGCGGGGCTTTTCGGCGTTTAGGGTCGAGGTATGCGCTATGACCTCGTCATCTTTGACAACGACGGTGTGCTCGTCGACAGCGAGCCGATCTCCAACACCATTCTGGCCGGCTACCTCACCGAGCTCGGTCATCCCACCTCGTACGAGGAGTCTCTCCGTGACTACATGGGGGCCGCTGTGCACCGTGTACACGATCTTGTGCGGGAGCGGACCGGGCAGGCGTTGCCCGCGGACTTCGACGACACCCTGCACGCTCGCGTCTTTGCCGCCTTTGAGCGGGAGTTGGCCGCTGTCGATGGCGTGACCGAGGTGCTGGAGAAGCTGGTGGCGGACGGGGTGCCGTACTGCGTGGCGTCGTCCGGGAGCCATGAGCGGATCAGGGTCGGGCACCGCAAGACCGGGCTGGACCGGTGGTTCGAGGACCGTGCGGTCTTCAGCGCGGAGGATGTGGGACGGGGGAAGCCGGCGCCGGATCTCTTTCTCCACGCCGCGGAGCGGATGGGGGTGGCTCCGGAGCGGTGCGTCGTCGTGGAGGACAGCCCCCTCGGGGTGGCGGCCGCCAGGGCGGCGAGGATGGATGTGTACGCATTCACGGCGATGACGGCTGCCGTGAAGCTGACAGGCGCCAAGGGGTACTTCGGAGCGATGGCGGAGTTGCCCGCATTGCTCGCGTGATCCATCTACCCATGGGTAGACGCGCGGCCTACGCTGTGCGGCCATGACAGATGCGCGGCTGCGGCACGGGCGAGCCTCCTTGGCGTTGAGCTTCTTCGCGCAGGGGGTGGCCTTCGCTCTGCTCGTGACGCGTATCCCGGCCATCCAGGACCGGTACGGGATATCCGACGGGCTGCTGCCCGCCTTTCTGGCGGCGGTGCCGATCCTCGCCGGTGTGGGGAGCGTCGTCACCGAGCGGCTCGTGAAACGGGTCGCGCCGAGCGTGGTGCTCAGGTGGTCGCAGCCGGTGGTGCTCCTGGGGCTGCTCGGGGTCGGGGCCGGTAGCCGGCTGTGGCAGGTGGCTGTCGCGCTGGGGGCGTTCGGGCTGGCGGTGGGCGCGCTGGACGCGTCCATGAACATGCTCGGGGTCAGCCTGCAACGGGCGTACGGGCGCAGCATCATGCTCGGCTTCCACGCCGCGTACAGCCTCGGTGGGATCGCCGGTGCCTCGCTCGCCTGGGTCGGGGCGCACTGGGACCTGTCGCTTCTGGTGTCGTATCTGCCGGTGGTGGCGGTGCTGTTGCCGGTGGCGCTCGTCGCGAGCCGGTGGTACGCGGACGGCGAGCGGGGCGAGGAAGCAGCCGAACGGGCGGCGGGGGAACGGCAGTCGGGTGCGTTCAAGCTGCTGCTGCCGCTCTGTCTGGTGATGACCTTCGCGTACATCGGGGACTCGACGGTCTCGAATTGGAGCGCGAAGTATCTCCAGGACGTACTGGGGAGCTCGGAGGAGCTCGCGACCCTTCCGTACAACGCCTATATGGTCACGACGCTGCTGGGGCGGGCCGTCGGGGATCTGGGGTGCGGCGGTTCGGGGCGGTGGCGGTCGTGCGGTGCGGGTCGGTTCTCGCGGCGGCCGGGTTCGGGGTGGTGGCCGTGGCGCCGGGGCCGCGGGTGGGGATGCTGGGGTTCACCATGCTGGGGCTCGGGCTGTGTGTGATCGTGCCGCAGACGTTCGCGGCGGCGGGGCGGATGTTCCCCGGGGCGAGCGACGGTGCGGTGGCGCGCCTGAATGTCTTCAATTACGTGGGGTTCTTGATCGGGTCGCCGTTGGTCGGGGCGCTCGGGGATGTGTGGAGCTATCGGGGCGCGATGATCGTTCCGATGGTGTTGGTGCTTGTGACGTTGGTGTATGCCCTGTCGTTCGGGACGGAAACCGCCAGATACGGTGGCGGGCATGAGCGGCCGCGGGTTGTTGATGTGGGACGAGGCGGTAACGAAGTATGACTTCGGTGCCGGCCATCCGATGGATCCGGTGCGGCTTGCGCTGACCATGGGGTTGGTGCGGGCGTACGGGCTGGATCGTGTGGTGGATGTGGTCGCCGCGAAGCCGGCCGGGGACTCGACGCTCAGACTCGTACATCACGAGGACTATGTGGCGGCGGTGCGGGCGGCGTCCGTCGATCCGCGGGCCGCGGATCAGTCCTTCGGGCTCGGGACGATGGACGATCCGGCCTTCGTCGGGATGCATGAGGCGTCGGCGCTGATCGCCGGGCAGTCGGTGGGGGCGGCCGAGGCGGTGTGGCGGGGTGAGGCCGAGCACGCGGTGAACTTCGCGGGTGGGCTGCATCATGCGATGCCGGGCAGCGCTTCGGGGTTCTGCATCTACAACGACGCGTCGCTGGCGATCGCCCGGCTGTTGGAGCTGGGGGCGGAGCGGGTCGCGTATGTGGATGTCGACGTTCACCACGGGGACGGCGTCCAGGCGGCGTTCTGGGAGGACCCGCGGGTGCTGACGGTTTCGCTGCACGAGCATCCGCGGACGCTGTTTCCGCAGACCGGGTGGCCGGAGGAGACGGGCGCGGCCGGGGCGGGTGAGGGCAGTGCGGTGAATGTGGCGCTGCCGGCGGGGACGGGGGACGCGGGGTGGCTGCGGGCGTTCCACGCGGTGGTGCCGGAGCTGTTGGCGGACTTCAGGCCGCAGGTGCTGGTGACGCAGCACGGGGCGGATACGCACTTCGAGGATCCCCTGGCGCATCTGGCGGTGTCGCTGGATGCGCAGCGGGCGGTGCAGGAGGCGTGTCATTCGTTGGCGCACGAATACGTGGAGGGCGCCCGGTGGGTGGCCCTGGGGGGCGGAGGCTACGCGGTGGTGGACGTCGTACCGCGGTCGTGGACGCACCTGGTGGGGATTGCGGCGCACGCGCCGGTGGATCCGGAGTCGGTGATTCCGTCGTCGTGGCGGGATGAGGTGTACGCGCGGACGCGGCAGTTGGCACCGGGGCGGATGACGGACGGGCGGACGCCGGAATGGCGGGGGTGGGAAGAGGGCTACGACCCGGCGGATCGGCTGGACCAGGCGGTGGTGGCCACGCGGCGGGCGGTGTTTCCGTTGCGGGGACTGCTGGCGTGAAGGAGGTTTGGCTTCCGACCCCGTAGCACCGCGCCTCCGTCGCTACGCAGCCATTACGCCAACTGTGGGTGCTATCCAGGCTTTTGGCCCGGAACCCGCAGCTGTGCGGCAGCATCGGCAGGGTGTTGAGCACCGGAGCGCTGCGTGCACATCTGTTGGCCGCTCGGCTGGCCGGGACCGTGGCCACGTCGCGGGAGGAGAGCCTGCGCAGCTATCGGCTCTTCGCCGTCAGAGATCCGCGCGTGACCCTGGGGCTCGATCCCGAATGGGCCTGGGGCGAGCGCGATGTGATTGCGCTGATGGCCGAGAGATGCGGGGTTTCCGACGATCCCCGGCACGTCGCCGGGCCCGATGTCATCGATCCGGAGCGGACGTTGAGCGCGCTCGCCGCGTTTGCCGAGCGGCTCGGGGAGGTGGCCGCGCGGCGGGCGCCCGTGCTGTTCGGGACCGGGCATCCGCATCGGCTTCTCGGGTTCTACGCCGGGCTGGCAGACGCTTTGTCGGCAGCGGGGTGCGAAGTCCTCACCCCCGCGCAGGGGCGATGTGTCGACATACCGACCCGGTTCGGCGTACGCACGTACAACCTTGAGTACGTACGAGGAGTCGCGCTGGTGCGGGAACCCGGCGCGCAGGGTGCCGGGAGTGGGACCGGCGCACATACCCACTCACCCCTGCCGGTTAGGGCCGCGCTGGAGGGTGTCGCGCAGGGCGGCGGTCCCCTTCCCGAACTGATCGTCGGGGACCACGGCTGGGTCTGCGGGGCAGGTCAGCTGGGGATTGAGGCCATCGGGCTGGCGGATACGGACGACCCCGCCCTGTTCGTCGGTGAGGCCGAGGGGCGGGTGTCCGTAGTCGTTCCGCTTGATGACGCTGTGCGGTCCGATTACTACCGACCGCTTACACGCTATGTACTCAATCGAGCGTGTCTGTCACAGTAGGCGCCCGATCGCTGCTCCTCTTCCCCACTCGCATCACCCGCCCCTAGTCTGGGAGTGAGCGCACCGCGACGAAGAGTCACCGGAGGGGAAGCCGGTGTGCGTCGTGTGCGGAAGGTACAGGTGGGTCATGACTGCTGGCAGCGAGAGGCCTCTCAATGAGGTCAAGTTTCTTACCGTGGCGGAAGTCGCCTCGGTGATGCGAGTGTCGAAGATGACCGTGTACCGCTTGGTGCACAGTGGTCATCTGCCGGCGATCCGGGTGGGCAGGTCCTTCCGGGTTCCGGAGCAAGCGGTTCACGAGTACCTCCGCGAATCTTTCGTGGGGGTGGAATCCGCATAGCCGGAGCCGGACGATTCCCCTCGGATTACGTCCCTCACTCGGCGGCAGGTAGGCTAGGCCGACGTAGGTCGTGTGGGCCCAGACGCCCCGCACCGAGTGAAGAGAAGTGAGCGAGGGTAGTCGTGGGCTCTGTTATCAAGAAGCGGCGTAAGCGGATGGCCAAGAAGAAGCACCGCAAGCTGCTCAAGCGCACCCGCGTTCAGCGTCGTAACAAGAAGTAAGCGACAGCTGTACGTGTCGCCGCGACCCTCCCACCAGCAGGTGGGAGGGTCGCAGTGCGTTGCGGTAGCGGCGAAAGTGCGCCCCGCGGTCATCACATGGCAACACGTAGCCGCTACGGTGACGCACAAGGGTGGATCCAGGCGGACCAAGCGGACGTGAGGGAAGGCGCTGATCTTGGGGAAGGTCGTGCTCGTCACCGGAGTGGCCCGGCAGCTCGGAGGCCGTCTCGTACGGCGTATCCAGCGGGATCCCGAGGTGGACCGGGTGATCGGGGTCGATGCGGTGGGGCCCGGGCATCATCTCGGGGGAGCCGAATTCGTCCGTGCCGATATCCGCCAGCCGGCCATTGCGCGCGTGCTGGCCGAGCATGGCGTCGACACCGTCGTGCACATGGATGTCACCGGTACGCCGCTGGGCGCCGGCGGCCGTACGACGGTCAAGGAAACCAACGTCATCGGCACCATGCAGCTGCTCGGGGCGTGCCAGAAGTCGCCGACCGTCAAGCGGCTGGTGATCAAGTCCAGTACGAGTGTGTACGGCTCCGCGCCCCGCGATCCGGCGGTCTTCACCGAGACCACCCCGCCCAAGTCCCTGCCGAGCGGCGGCTTCGCGAAGGACGCGGTCGAGGTCGAGGGGTACGTACGGGGATTCGCCCGGCGGCGGCCCGATGTGGCCGTGTGCGTGCTGCGCTTCGCGAACATCCTCGGGCCGTGCGCGGACTCCCCGCTCGCCGAGTTCTTCTCACTGCCCGTCATGCCGACCGTCTTCGGCTACGATCCGCGGCTGCAGTTCGTCCACGAGGACGATGTGATCGATGTGCTGCGGATCGCTCTGCACGAGCCGCGGCGGGGCACGCTCAACAGCGGCACGTTCAATGTCGCGGGAGCCGGTGTGCTGCTGCTGTCGCAGTGCTCGCGGCGGCTGGGACGGCCGACGATGCCGGTGCTGCTGCCGGCGGTCACCTGGGTCGGTTCCGCGCTGCGTACGGTCGGCATCACCGACTTCTCGCCCGAGCAGATCCGGCTGCTCACGCACGGCCGGGTGGTGAGCACCACTCAGATGCGCGAGACACTGGGCTTCGCCCCGAAGTACACGACCGCGGAGACCTTCGCGGACTTCGCGCGCAGCCGCGGGCCGGGGCTGCTGCCGCCGGAGACCATGGCCAGGGCGGTGGACCAGCTGGCGGCGGCGCTGCCCTTCACGGGCGGTACGGGCGCCGCGGGCAGTGCCGGCAGCGCGGCCGGCGCGAGCAGGACCATCGAGCAGGACTGAGCAGGACTGAGTAGGACTGAGCAGGACTGAGCAGGACTGAGTAGGACGATCATGCAGACGACTCAGAGCGACGCCGAATAAGGAGCGCAGCCAACGATGGCGGACGCCAAGGTCATTCCCTTCGACGACGACCGTTCGCGCGGCAGCGCGCAGCGCCCGGCGCGGCGGCGCCCCGCGGTGGGCGGCCGGCGGAAGGCCGAGCCCGCGGTGGTGCGCGAGGCTCCGGTCAGCCCGCTGCCGGCGCAGAGCAAGGACGGCGAGCGCCGGGGAGCGGTACGGGCGGCGGACGCGGGCCGAGAGCCCCTGGCGGCTCAGGAGACGGCGGGCACGGGCGGCTGGGAGCGGCGGATCGCGGGCGGTCTGGCGTTTCTGCGGCGGCGGGTCACCGGTGATTACGAGGTCGACGAGTTCGGTTACGACAAGGAGCTCACCGACCAGGTCCTGATGTCCATGGTCCGCCCGTTGTACGAGAAGTACTTCCGGGTCGAGGTGAAGGGCATCGAGAACATCCCGTCCGAGGGCGGGGCGCTGGTGGTGGCCAACCACTCGGGGACGCTGCCGCTGGACGGGCTGATGATGCAGGTCGCCGTCCATGACAACCACCCTGCCAACCGTCATCTGCGGCTGCTCGCCGCGGATCTGGTCTTCATGCTGCCGGTGGTCAACGAGCTGGCCCGCAAGGCCGGTCACACCCTGGCGTGCGCGGAGGACGCGGAACGGCTGCTGCAGCGCGGCGAGGTCGTCGGTGTGATGCCGGAGGGCTTCAAGGGCATCGGCAAGCCGTTCAGCGACCGCTACAAGCTCCAGCGCTTCGGGCGTGGCGGGTTCGTCTCGACGGCGCTTCGGGCGGGGGCGCCGATCGTGCCGTGCTCGATCGTCGGGGCCGAGGAGATATACCCCATGATCGGCAACGCGAAGACGCTGGCGCGGCTGCTCGGGTTCCCGTACTTCCCGATCACGCCGACGTTCCCGTGGCTGGGGCCGCTGGGTGCGGTGCCGCTGCCGACGAAGTGGACGATCCAGTTCGGCGAGCCGATCCAGACCAACGGGTACCCGCCGGAGGCGGCGGAGGACCCGATGCTGATGTTCAACCTGACGGACCAGGTACGGGAGCAGATCCAGCACACGCTCTACAAGCTGTTGGTGCAGCGGCGGTCGGTCTTCTTCTGACACGTCCTGCCGGGGCATATGTGCGAGGGCATACGCGTGAGGGCGGGCGCTCCTTCTCAGGAGCTCCCGCCCTCACCCGTACTGCTACGGCCTACGGCGCGTCCTCGCCGTCGATGCCCAGCCCCGGCAGGAGCCCAGGCAGCAGCGGCGGGATCGTGACGTCCGGCTCCGGCAGGGTGGTGTTCTTGCCTGACGGTGACGGCGAGACGCCGTTCACCGGGGGCTCGAACAGACCGCCCGTGTTTCCGCCGAGCAGGCCGTCGTCCGCCGTGCTGCCCGAACCGGACGGCCGCGGCTTGCCGCTGTCTCCCGTACGACCGTCGCCGGACGCCGGTGAGGAGGGTGTCGTACGTCCCGGGCCCGAAGTGCTCGTGGCGTCCTGGGTGGAGCCGGGGCCCTGGGAGCCGCGGCCCTTCTCCGGGGGCCGTGGCAGCATCGACTCCAGGGGGCCGACTTCTTCGTCTATGGCGTCGAAGACCGAGTTCACCTCATTGCCGACGTCGGTCAGCTGGGCCGGCAGCCGGTCGCGCAGCCCGTTCCAGGCGTCGCGATGGGACCGGGAGAACGAATTGAGCCTGGCCATCGGGCCGAGGGAGCCGTCCCTCTCGTACGCCTCGTGGAGCAGGCGGTGGCCTTCGGTGGCGTCGTGTCTCATGCCGTTGAGCGCGCGGCGGACCTCGCCGAGCGATTCGTGATCCATGTCGCCCGCGCGGCCGCGCTCCATGAGGCGGCGAGCCTCGCTGAGCCGGGTCGATGCGTGGTCGAGGTAGAGCCCGCCGCGGTCGGAGTCGTCGTCCGCCAGGCCGAGCTTCAGATCCTCCATGCCACGCTTCAGCCCGTACAGCGAATCACCGGGCAGGGCGTCGGAGCTGGCAGCGGCCACTCCGCTGAAGGCTCCCGCGGCCACACCGACGGTGAGACCGCCGACCGCGATGCCCTTCGACCAGCGGGAACGCGGTCGCAATTTCCGGAGCGGGGAGGCCCGATGGGCGCCGCGGCCGGGCGTCCGCTGCTCGGGCACCGTAGGGCCCGCGGACGCACCTCCCGAAGCGAACATCTCTTCCATGGCAGCCACGAGCTGTGCTCGCTGCACCACTTTGACCTCGGGATCCATCTCCGGTTTCGGCAATTCGCCGAGACCGTTCGCCAGAGCCAACAGCCGTCCGTGCCCGGTCGGTTCGACCGATTCTTCGGGCTGCTTGGCCGCCTGATCTTCCAAGGCCTGGGCGAAGGCGTTCGCCCGGTGCGCCGAAACGTGTCCGATCACTGGCGGCACCTCCTCTCGTCATGACGATCGACTCCCCTGGGGGTCTGGAGGGTTGCACGCCTTGAGTGCATCCACTCGATCGAGTGAGTGGGTGCGGGCATGGCGTGACCACAGGGAGCCTGCATCCCGCACAACGAGCGTCGTGGCACTTGGGTTACGCGCGAAGGATGATCGGACCAGTGCGTCATCGAGGCGTCACCGATTGTGAGTTGGGGGCGGTCAGCGGGCGTCGTCGGGGAGGAGCCGGGCCAGTGTGCGCACCGCCCGGTACTGGAGGGTCTTGATCGCGCCCTCGTTCTTGCCCATGACCCTGGCCGTCTCGGCGACCGAGAGGCCCTGCAGGAAGCGCAGGGTCACGCATTCCTGCTGCTGAGGGTTGAGCTTGCGGACCGCTTCCAGCAGTGCGGCGTTCGAGAGGGACTCGAGGACGGAGTCCTCCGGGCTGCGCTCGACCTCATTGGCGTCGAGCATCTCGCCGGTGGTCACTTCCAGCCGGAAGCGGCTGGACTTGAAGTGGTCGGCGACCAGATTGCGGGCGATCGTGACCAGCCAGGCGCCGAAGTCGCGGCCCTGCCAGGTGAAGGTGGAGATGCGGCGCAGGGCGCGCAGGAAGGTCTCGCTGGTGAGGTCCTCCGCCGTCGCCTTTCCGCCCACGCGGTAGTAGATGTAGCGGTACACGGTGTCGCTGTACTGGTCGTAGAGACGGCCGAAAGCGTCGGCCTCGCCCGCCTGGGCACGTTCGACCAGATCCATCATGCGGGCACTGTCGCTGTCGGCACTGGGGCGGCGGGCGGTGGTCGAGGCGCCGGTGGTGCCCCGGCCGCCCCGTCTGCCGACGGCTGCGCGGCCGTCGGCCAGGGCGTAGCAGGGGCCGGCCGGGCCGCTGACGGCAAGGCGGGGCATGGCGAATGCGGGGACGGCGTACGCGGTGGGGACGAAGCCGCGCAAGTGGTCGAGGACCGTTGCGCGCAGCGTAGCCAGGCCCGAGGCGTCAACCCCGACGTGTGGGTACACGGGACTCCCAGAGGCAGAGCTTCCATCACGTGCAGTGCGGGACCGTTCACCCGTCGTGGGGACTGGTGGGGTCCGTCATGCGTCTGAGGAGAATAACGCTTCGTACAGGCAGTGCTACACCCAGTTGCTCAAATCGTCGTTTCCGTCGCTTCTGTTGCGACTTTGCGACGCTTCAAGTCGCAGATCGTGAGCACTTGTTGATCGAATTGCTTCGTGATCTGTCGTGTCGTGCGGTGGGTTGTGCCCGACACGCGGCAACAGGCCTGGCAGGGGGCTCGGGCGGGCAAGGGTACGGGATTGCCCGCGGGACCGTCCCGTCCTCGTCGCTGTGTTCGCAGTGCCGTCGTCAGCGGGCGGCGTCAGCGGCGGCGGCGGTGCAGGGCGACCGCGGCCGCGGTGCCGCCCGCGATGGCGCCCACGCCGGCCGCTGCCGGGATGCCGACCTTCGCGGCCTTGCGGCCCGTCCGGTAGTCGCGCAGCCGCCACTCGCGAGCGCGGGCGTGCTTGCGCAGCTTGGCGTCCGGGTTGATGGCGTACGGATGCCCCACCAGCGACAGCATCGGGATGTCGTTGTGCGAGTCGCTGTACGCCGCGCAGCGGGTCAGGTCCAGGCCCTCGGCGTGCGCCAGGGCGCGTACCGCCTCGGCCTTGGCGGGTCCGTGCAGCGGCTCGCCCACGAGTTTGCCCGTGTACACGCCGTCGACGGACTCGGCGACGGTGCCCAGCGCGCCGGTCAGGCCGAGGCGGCGGGCGATGATCGTCGCGGTCTCCACGGGAGCGGCGGTGACCAGCCAGACCTTCTGCCCGGCGTCGAGGTGCGCCTGGGCGAGGGCTCGGGTGCCGGGCCAGATGCGCTCGGCCATGTACTCGTCGTAGATCTCCTCGCCGATGCTCATCAGCTCGGCCACGCGATGGCCCTTGACGATGGACAGGGCGCTGTCGCGGGCGTCCTGCATATGCTCCGGATCCTCGACGCCGGCCAGCCGGAACCACGCCTGCTGCCAGGCGAACCGGGCCAGTTCCCGGCGCTGGAAGAACTTCCGCTTGTACAGGCCGCGGCCGAAGTGGAAGATCGCGGCGCCCTGCATCACGGTGTTGTCGAGGTCGAAGAAGGCTGCGGCCCGGTCGTCCCCGGCGACGGGGAAGTCCGGTTCGGCGGCCGGGGCAGTGCCGTGCAGTGCTTCGAGAGCCTCGAGTTCCTGCGACGACTTGCGCGCTGCCTCGGCTGCTGCCTCGCCTGCGAGCACGCTCCGCGCGGTGGCGGAGCGCCTACGGGGGGTGAGCCATCCCAGTGCGGCCATGTCGTGAGCATAGCCAGTCTGTTCGGTACTTCCCGACACGCCGGGATGCCATGGCGTGAACTCTCCGCGACCGGTTCGTTAAACGGGCGATCCGGACGTAGGGGATGCGGGCCGCATTCGCCCGGGGCGGGCGGAGAATGGGCACATGAGTCCTGTGTTGCGACGTGCGAAGAAGAAGGCCGCCGAGCGGGTGGTGACGCTGATCGGGAAGCCGGGGTGTCACCTCTGTGACGATGCGCGGGCCGTGATCGAGGAGGTGTGTACCGAGACGGGTGCGTCCTGGGAGGAGAAGGACATCACCCAGGACGAGGCGCTGCACCGTGCGTACTGGGAGCAGATTCCGGTCGTCCTGGTCGACGGGGAGCAGCACACGTTCTGGCGGGTGGATGCCGGACGGCTGCGTCGCGAACTCGGGGCCTAAGGACTGGGGGCGTAAAGGGAAGCGCCGCTACCGTCGGGGACGTTCTGCTCGGGTCCGCATATGGGCCCGGCTCTATCGGGACGCGATGCGGACACGGCACAGTAGGCGGTCTCGGGGGCGCGTTCGTGAGGAGTGTGTACGGTTTTGCCCCGTTCGGGTCTTAAACGGGCCGACGCGGTCCGAGGTTCCAGGAACATGCGTACGGATTGCGTGACCCCGGTCACTTTGGGTGGACAAAACGGACACCATCTTTGTGCACGCGTTCACAAAGACATAGCCTGCATTCGACGGGGCGGTCCTGGGACCTACGGCCGCCTGCAGCCTCGCTCATCCCGCAGGAGCACCGTGGCAACTGGCCGAAATCACCGACCGGCGACCCGTAGCCGAGGAATCCCCGAGGCCACCGTCGCCCGACTTCCGCTGTACCTGCGCGCTCTGACCGCGCTGTCGGAGCGTTCTGTTCCCACGGTCTCCTCCGAGGAACTCGCGGCCGCCGCCGGAGTCAACTCCGCGAAGCTGCGCAAGGACTTCTCCTACCTCGGCTCCTACGGGACGCGCGGAGTGGGCTACGACGTCGAGTACCTCGTCTACCAGATCTCGCGCGAGCTCGGTCTGACGCAGGACTGGCCCGTGGTCATCGTCGGTATCGGCAACCTCGGCGCCGCGCTCGCCAACTACGGCGGATTCGCCTCCCGCGGCTTCCGGGTCGCCGCGCTGATCGACGCCGACCCGGCCATGGCGGGGAAGCCGGTCGCCGGGATCCCCGTCCAGCACACCGATGAACTCGAGAAGATCATCAGCGACAACGGTGTCTCGATCGGCGTCATCTCGACGCCCGCCGGCGCCGCACAGCAAGTGTGCGAGCGCCTGATCGCGGCCGGTGTCACCTCCATCCTCAACTTCGCCCCCACCGTCCTCTCCGTGCCCGACGGCGTCGATGTGCGCAAGGTCGATCTCTCGATCGAGCTGCAGATCCTCGCCTTCCACGAGCAGCGGAAGGCCGGCGAGGAGGCCGAGGCCGCAGGCCGGAAGGGACCCGACGGGGATATGCCCGCCGTGATGCCGGCATGAGCCTCCTGGTCGTCGGTCTCAGCCATCGCAGCGCGCCGGTGAGCGTGCTGGAGCGGGCCTCCCTCGCCTCCGACTCTCAGATCAAGCTGCTCCAGGACACCCTGGCCGCGGAGCCCGCCACCGAGGCGGCCGTGCTGGCCACGTGCAACCGCATCGAGCTGTACGCGGACGTGGACAAGTTCCACGCCGGTGTCGCCGAGCTGTCGATGCTGCTCGCGCAGCACAGCGGGGTGGGGCTCGAGGAGCTCACTCCGTATCTCTATGTGCACTACGAGGACCGGGCCGTACACCACCTCTTCTCGGTGGCCTGCGGACTGGACTCCATGGTCGTCGGCGAGGGGCAGATCCTCGGGCAGATCAAGGACGCCCTCGCGCTGGGGCAGGAGCTGCACACCGCCGGCCGGCTGATCAACGACCTGTTCCAGCAGGCCCTCCGGGTCGGCAAGCGCGCGCACAGCGAGACCGGGATCGACCGGGCCGGGCAGTCGCTCGTCACCTTCGGTCTGCAGCAGCTGGCCGACGGCGCCGACGTCGAGGAGTGGGCGGCGGACAAGCGGGTGCTGGTCATCGGTGCCGGCTCGATGTCCTCGCTCGCCGCGACGACGCTCGCGCGCCTGGGCGTACGTGAACTTGTCATCGCCAACCGGACGCTGGAGCGCGCGGAGCGACTGGCCGCGGTGCTGGCGGAGCCGGACGGAGTGGCCGCGCACGCGGTACCGATGGCTTCTGTCGGCGAAGAGCTGACACGTGCCGATGTGGCTGTCTCGTGCACCGGTGCGACGGGTCTTGTCCTGACCGCGGAGTCGGTCGCGGCGGCGCTTGCGGAGCACGTGGTTCCGGGGCCGGTGTCCGCTGTGGATCTGCGGGCGCCGGACGGCAGCCTGGTGGCGCGGCTCGCGGCGACGGCGGCGCGGGACGGCCGTGTGCACGATCGCTCGGCCGCGGCTGGGCTCTCCGATGACGATGCGGGCGCAGGTCGGGGCTCCGCCCCGAGCCCCGCGCCTCAAACGCCGACGGGGCTGGATGGGCTTGATGTGCCCGCGGGGGCGGATGGCTGTCCTGTGGGGCTGGAGCCGCCGCCTGCCGAGGACCTCGCGCAGCACGGGGCCTGGGTCGACAGCGCGGCGCGGAGCGTTCGGACCGGTTCCGGTGCCCGGGCGCGGGCCAACGGGCCCGTACGGCTCGCGCTGCTCGATCTCGCCATGCCCCGGGACATCGACGGCGCCGTTCACCGCCTCGCCGGCGTACGGCTCGTCGACATCGAGTCCCTCGCCGAGGCCTCCGCCGACGCGCCGATGGCCGCCGACGTGGACCAGGTGCGCGGCATAGTCTCCGACGAGGTCGCCGCCTTCGGCGCCGCCCAGCGCGCCGCGCACATCACCCCGACCGTCGTCGCCCTGCGCGCCATGGCCGCCGATGTGGTGGCCGGTGAGGTCGCGCGGCTCGAGGGCCGGCTCCCCGGCCTCGACGAGAAGCAGCGCGCCGAGATCGGCCAGACCGTGCGCCGCGTCGTCGACAAGCTCCTGCACGCGCCCACCGTGCGGGTCAAGCAGCTGGCCGGCGAGCCCGGCGGTGCCGGGTACGCGGACGCGCTGCGGACACTCTTCGACCTCGACCCGGAGACGGTCGCCTCCGTCAGCCGGGCCGACATGAATGACCCGAATCGAGGGCGAGTATGACCGAGAGGGCACTGAGGCTCGGGACCAGGCGTAGCAAGCTGGCCATGGCTCAGTCCGGGCGCGTGGCTCAGGCGGTGCGCCAGTTGACCGGCCGTGCCGTGGAGCTCGTCGAGATCACCACGTACGGGGACACCTCCCGTGAGCATCTCGCACAGATCGGCGGTACGGGGGTCTTCGTCACCGCGCTGCGCGAAGCTGTCGTCGCCGGCGAGGTGGACTTCGCCGTCCACTCGCTGAAGGACCTGCCCACTGCGCAGCCCGACGACCTCGCACTGGCGGCCGTGCCGCTGCGCGAGGACCCGCGGGACGTGCTGGTGGCGCGCGACGGGCTGACCTTCGACCGGCTGCCGAACGGCGCCCGGATCGGGACCGGTTCGCCGCGCAGGATGGCGCAGCTCAACGCGCACGCGCGCAGCCACGGCATGGCGGTCGAGACCGTGCCGATCCGCGGCAATGTCGATACGCGGATCGGATTTGTACGCAGCGGGGAGCTGGACGCGGTGGTTCTCGCCGCCGCCGGGCTCATCCGCCTGGGCAGGATCGACGAGGTCACCGACTTCCTGTCGGTCGACTTCGTCCTGCCCGCCCCCGGCCAGGGGGCACTGGCGATAGAGTGCGCCGCGGTCAACGCGGACCTCACCGCCGCACTCGCCGAGCTCGACGACCCGTTCACCCGGGCCGCCGTGACCGCCGAGCGTTCCCTGCTCGCCGCCCTGGAGGCCGGCTGCACCGCACCTGTGGGTGCGCTGGCCGACCTGCTGGCCGACGGACAGGTTGTCACTGAAATGCGCCTGCGCGGCGTCGTCGGCACAACCGACGGCTCGACGCTGGTGCAGCTGTCCACCACCGGTCCCGTACCCACGTCGCACGACGACGCTGTCGCGCTCGGTCGCGAACTCGCGTCCGAGATGCTTGCCAAGGGTGCGGCCGGTCTTATGGGGGAGCGAGCACTTTGAGCCCCACCCGTCCCACCGCCAACGCATCCTCGGTGTTCTCGGCACACGGGCACGTCACCTTCCTCGGCGCCGGTCCCGGCGACCCCGGACTGCTGACTCTGCGCGCTGTCGAGGCGCTCGCGGGAGCCGACGTACTGATCGCCGAGCCGGAAGTGCTCGACGTTGTACGCAGCCATGCGCGGGCGAACGTAAGCACGCCTGAACTGACGGTTGTTGACGACGCGTCAACAGCCGCCGGGATCCCCGTCCTCAGGGATGCGGCCAATCTTGTCATGGAGGCCGCGAGGGGTGGCAAGCGGGTCGTCCGTGCGGTCACCGGTGACCCGGGCCTCGACGGAAACGCAGGTCAGGAGATGCTCGCCTGCGCCGCCGAGGGGATTCCCTTCGAGGTCGTGCCGGGTGTCGCCACGTCGGTCGGCGTACCCGCGTACGCCGGTGTACCGCTGCGCGACGCGCAGGGCACGGACGTACGTTTCATCGACGCCCGCAGCGCGAGTGAGCGGTGCTGGACCGAAGTCGGCGCGAGCGACGGCACGGCCGTCGTCTCGGCGACGCTGGAGACGGTCGCCGCGGCGGCGGGCGAGCTGGTGGCCGCGGGCCGCAAGCCGGACACCCCGCTGACCGTCACCGTCGCCGGTACGACGACCAGGCAGCGGACGTGGTCCGCGACCCTCGGGACGATCGCACAGGTCCTCAAGCAGGCGAAGGTACTTCCCTCGCCCGAGGGCCACCGGCCCGTCATAGCCGTGGTCGGTGAGCGCAGTTCCGCCGCCCAGCGCGACCAGCTCTCGTGGTTCGAGTCCAAGCCGCTCTTCGGCTGGAAGGTGCTCGTACCGCGGACCAAGGAGCAGGCGGCTTCGCTCTCCGACCAGCTGCGCAGCTACGGTGCTGTGCCGCACGAGGTGCCGACGATCGCCGTCGAGCCGCCGCGTACGCCGCAGCAGATGGAGCGGGCGGTCAAGGGGCTCGTGACCGGTCGCTATGAGTGGATCGCCTTCACGTCGGTCAACGCGGTGAAGGCGGTGCGGGAGAAGTTCGAGGAGTACGGGCTCGATGCCCGTGCGTTCGCGGGGATCAAGGTCGCGGCGGTGGGGGAGCAGACCGCTGCCGCGCTGGTGGACTTCGGTGTGAAGCCGGACCTCGTGCCGAGCGGTGAGCAGTCGGCCGCGGGTCTGCTGGAGGACTGGCCGCCGTACGATCCGGTCTTCGATCCGATCGACCGGGTTTTCCTGCCGCGGGCGGACATCGCCACCGAGACGCTGGTGGCGGGCCTGATCGAGCTCGGGTGGGAGGTCGACGACGTGACCGCGTACCGGACGGTGCGCGCGTCGCCGCCGCCGGCGGACACGCGGGAGGCGATCAAGGGCGGCGGGTTCGATGCCGTGCTGTTCACGTCGTCCTCGACGGTGCGGAATCTGGTGGGGATCGCCGGCAAGCCGCACAACGTGACCGTGATCGCGTGCATCGGCCCTGCTACGGCGAAGACCGCGGAGGAGCACGGGCTGCGGGTGGACGTGCTGTCACCGGAGCCGTCGGTGCACAAGCTGGCGGAGGCGCTGGCGGAGTTCGGCGCGAGGCGCCGCGAGGCGGCGGTGGAGGCGGGCGAGCATGTGACGCGGCCTTCGGAGCGGCGTCCTGGCGGACGGCGGCGGCGGACGACGTAGGGCGCGGGTTTCGGAAGGGGCGGGGTTGGGGGTTTCCCCCACCCCGCCCCTTCCCGTAAGCGGGGCTCCGCCCCAGGCCCCGCGCCTCAAACGCGGGCGGGGCCGGGTGTGCCGGCGTTTGAGTCAGAGGCGCTTGGCGCTGCGCAGGGTGGAGGCGTAGTAGCCGTTGCCGTCCAGGCGCGATGTGCCGCCCTTGTCGCCGATCGTGGGGCCGTTCGCCTCCTCGCGGCTGGAGATGAAGATCTTGTGGCCGTCGGCGTCGTTGCCGAGGTACATCCCCGTATGGTCCAGGCGCTGTGCGGTGCGCGTATCGAGCTTGAAGAACACCAGGTCGCCCGGCTGCAGCACGTCGGTCGAGCTGGGCCGGTCCGCCGGGGCGACGCCCTTGAGCGGGATGACGTCGACGCCGGCCTTTGAGCGGGCCATGCCGTTGGCGGTGCGCGGCAGACCGTCGCCCGAGGTGTCGGTCGCCATCAGCGGGTAGCGAGCCCGGTAGCCGAAGACCGTGCGGATGAAGCCCGAGCAGTCCATGGCCCGGTACTTGGCCGGCTCGGCCGCGAGGGTGGTGCCGCTGCGGAAGGTGTACGACTGGCCGAGGTAGTCGTAGAAGTCCGACTGCTCGAGCCGGAGGTCGCCGGCCCCGGCGGAGTTCGGGTTGAGGGGACCGAAGGCCGCGTCGCCCGCGTACTGGGTGCCGTCGGCGTCCTTCTTCGGCGGCGCCTGGTCGCCGTACTGGAAGGCGATGGCGAAGAGGTCTTCCTTCTTGCTGCCGTAGTTCTCCTTGAACCAGTCCTTGAACCACTGCTCGCGCTCGGAGCCCTTGCGCCACTCCTCGGGCATCAGGCGCACCCAGTTCTCCGTGACCACCTTGGACTTGGTGTTGGCGGGCTCGGTGAAGGTGCGGCTCGGGCCGGTCAGGGTGGCGGTCCGGGCGCCGTCGGTGAAGGTGGCGAGCACGTCGCCGTCACCGTCGCGCAGCACGGAGCGCGCGGGGTTCTTCAGCCGTTCCCACTTCTGCGAGCCGTCGTCAGCGACGGCGCCGGAGTCGACGGGCTTGTCGGTGACTGCCTGGATGGCGGGCGCCTTCGCCTGCTCCTCCTTGCGCAGCTCGATGGTGAAGTACGCGCTGCCGGCCAGCAGCGCGATCACAGTGGCCCCGTGCAGGACGCGACGTGTGCGGCTCTTGGACTTGGCGGTCATTCGCTTGCTCCGAGTGGGTCGGTCGACGGAAGGGGCGTCATGCGTGCGTCAGGTGTGCGTCACGCGTGCGGCATGAGGCCGAGCAGGATTCCCGCGGTGAGGACGACGTACGTCGTGAGCGTCGCCGATCCCGTCGCGAGCAGCGTGGCGCCCTTGGGCTGGCGCACCAGCTGATAGGCGATCAGGCCGGGCACAATGAAACCGAGGGTCTGGTTGGCGTACAGGAGCGGGAACTCCATCTGGAGCACGATCACCACGGTCGCCTGAAGCAGAACGCCGATGAGCACCACCGCTGCGAACAGCCGCTTGCCGTAGAGGATCACGAAGCGCTGGGTGAGCAGCGTGAGCACGTACGTCAGGACGGTGACGCCGACGACGAGCGCGGCGCGCTGCAGGTCCTCGATCAGGGTGAGTGCCAGCCAGCCCGGCGTGATCATGCCGCCGGGAGAGAGGTTCGTCGTCAGGTAGCACAGGAGCGAGAACAGCAGGCCCAGCGCGATGCCGATCGCGGCGATCTCGGGGGTGAGGACGGCGGGGATCAACGGGGCTCTCCTGGGTTCTGCCACTGCTGGGGGATCGAAGGGGGCTGCTGCGGGTGCTGGTACGGGAACGCCTCGGGATGCCGCGGGCCGGGCCTGGCCTGTACTCGGCGGCCCTCCTCGGCTGCGGGCAGGTGCGCGTACGGGTCGAGGTGCTTGACGTACAGAGCCACGGTCTGGTCGTGGCGAGTGGGCTCGGTCCTGTCGCCGGCGCTGTCCGCGATGCCCGCCCGGTCCGTGCCGCTCTGGTCCGTCTCCTCGTCGGGCGGCAGCTCCGCGAGGTGCTCGAGGAGGACCTCGCCCTGGCCGTGAATGTTGCCGATGGCGACGAGCGAGGAGTTCTCACCGAGCCGGCCGAGGAGTTCGAGCATGAACTCCTCGCCGTCGCGGGAGTCCCCGCCGAGGTCGACGGCGTGTGAACGCCATTCGGCGGGAATGGCGTCGATGGCGCTCTTGGCCGGGTGGCCGATGACGAACACCTTGTCGGGCTGGAGATCGGGGATGATCTGGCCCATCTGGCCGTTGCGCTCGACGCGGTCGGGGCGGCAGTTGATGACGACGTTCAGCGGCCTGTTGATCGCGCCGACGTCGAGCAGCTGGTTGATGTTCATCAGCGTCGATTCGGGATCGTTGGCCGCGAAGACGTTGGCGAAGCGCAGCCGCTTGCCGCCGGGGGCGATGTAGCGCTCGACGGAGAGGACACCCGGGTCCGGCGGGGCGTCGTACATGCCCTGGAGCGCCGTGTCGCGGTCGACGCCGAGCAGGTCGGCGACGGTGAGCGCGATGGCCACGTTCTCCTTGAAGGTGAACCAGCTGAAGCCGCGCAGCTCTTCGTCGGTGACGATCTCGGGGTCCGCGTAGATGAGCCGGCAGTCGCGCTTGTCGGCTTCCTCCTGCAGGACGTGGAAACGGTCCTTCTCGGCGGTGACGCAGATACCGCCGTGCGGCATCGAGCGGGACAGCGAGCGCGCGATGTCGTCGAGGGTCGGGCCCATCTCGGCGACGTGGTCCTCGCGGACGTTGCACAGCACGCCGATCGTGGACTGGATCAGCTTGGACTGGTTGATCTCCTGGAGCGCGGGCATGACCGCCATGCACTCCATGACCAGTGCGTCCGGCCGGTAGGAGGCGGCGCGCCGCACAATGCCGATCTGTTCGACGACATTGGCGATGCCGAACTTGCGGTAGACCGGCTCCTCGGTTGCGTCGGGGTGGATGAAGCGGGCAGCGGTTCCGGTGGTCTTGGCGACCGTCGTCAGTCCGCCGCCGCGCAGCGCGCCCGCGCACAGACGGGTGATGGAGCTTTTGCCGCGGATGCCGTTGACCAGCACCCGCGTCGGTATCTGGTCGAGGCTTGCGAAGTGCCGCCGCTGTTCGACGATGCCCGCGATCAGCATGATCGCGCAGCAGACGACGAGTACGGCATAGAGGAAGAGCACGGCGGTTCAGGTCCTTCCGACCGGAGTTGAGCTGCCGGACCGGCCGGCGCTGCCGCCGACGTCCCGCTTGCGCTGCTCGTGCAGCTGCTGGCGGATGACTTCCAGGCTGCGGGTGACGGCGCCGACTTCGTCGTGATGGCGCGGGTACATGACGGTGCGCCGGTCCCCGTCGGCGAGGGCTTCGGCCCGCTGGGCGAGTTCACGCAGTGGCCGTACGACGATGATGTGCAGCCAGCCGAGGCAGGCGGTGGCGGCCGTGAGACCGAGCAGGCCGGCCAGCACGGTGCGGTTCTGCGCGTCGTACGCGGGGATCGCCAGGCCCTTGGCGGGCTGCCAGCTGACCACGGTCCAGCGGAGCGGCCCGGCGGCGCCGCCGCCGTCGAACGCGGCGGCGGCCGCGATGGTCACGCCGCCGCTGCGGATGACCCTGGCGCTCGGACGGGAGTTGTCCGCGTCCTCGCCGCCGTCCTTGCTGTCCTTGCTGTCCTTGCTGTTCTTGCCGGAGGCCTTCTGGTTCGCCTTCGTCACCAGAGCGTCGATCTTGCCCGGCAGTTTCTCGAAGGCCAGGTAGCCGCTGTTGGCGCCGATCACCCGGTGCTTCTCGTCGACGACGCGAATCTGGCCCAGGCCCGGCCGCTTGAGCAGCGCGTTGAGATAGCCGATGCGCAGCTCGCCGACGACGGCCGCGCCCTTGAGACCGGAGGCTTTGGCGTACTCGACGATGACCGGCTCGTTGCCCCCCTCGCCGAGCAGGACGACAGGCTCGGCCGACGGGCCTTTGCCACGGGGGTGGCGGGGCTCGGAACCGGATTCCGCCACGATGGTGCCGTCCGCCCCGAGCACGTATATCGATGTGTAGTGCGGGTGCTGTCTACGGGTCTGCTCCAGGGACTCCGTCATGGCGGCGGGGGTGGTGCGGCCGTCGAGCAATGACGCCACCAAGGTCAGGTCGGCGTGGCCCTCGTTGAGCGCACGCCGGACCCGGTCGGCCAGGGTGTCGGTGCGTTCCCGCTGGTCGTGGACGATCGACTTCGGCACGGCGACGGAATCTCCGGCTCTGTTGAGCAGCAGCACGAGCGGGGCCGACCACACGAGCAGCAGGACGCCGCAGACGGCGACGAGCGCGCGCATACCGATTCTGCCGCGCCGGCCGCGGCGGGTTTCGGGGAGCCCCTGGTCCTGGGCCGGCTCTGAGAGCAGCTGGCGGCGCAGCCGCTCCAGTACGGCTCCGACCCGGGAGGCCTCGCCGTACTTGGGCTGAGTCACCGGGCGGGTGAGGTCGCCGCGACTGAGCCGGCGGCTTTCCAGGAAGAGTTGCAGCAGCGGCCGTTGGACGGTGCCGATCAGCAGGGCGACGGCGAGGGCGCCGATGAGGAGCAGCGCGCCGGCGGCGGAGATCCAGAAGAAGGAGTCGAGCGCGGCGGACCCGTTCTCGGGGACGTCGACGAGCGAGACAACGGTGAGGCCCAGCCCGGTCGACTCGGTGCCCTCGCCGGGCACCGGGCCGGTCAGGGCCGCGTAGCCGGCCACCGGGCGCTCCGTTTCGTGGGCGTCGCCCAGCAGGCTCCCGCTGACGCCGGGGAAGCCGCCGGAACCGGGAGCCTTGGACTTGAGCGGATGTTGACGGGCCTTGCCCGCCGCCGTCTCGGCGAAGGCGGCGAGGTCCTTGCCCGTCCGAGCGGCGTCCGCCTTGGCCTTGGCGGAGGCTCCGCGGCCGGGGCTGGGGAGACCGTCGCTGCTGAGGACCTGCCCGGAGGAGTCGACCACCGCGATCGCGCGGTCGTCGCCGAGGCTCACGCCGGGAAACTTCAGGCTGCTGGAGGCGATCAGCAGTTGCTGGGGCCGGTCGGGCCAGGACAGGACGGCGAAGGTGAGCAGTCGCGTCCCGCCGTGTTCGAGCCGGACCATGCGCGGGCTCAGACCGTCCTCGTCGCCGAGCTTTGTCCGGTCGACGGCCGTCAGCGGCAGGTTCTCCCCGCGCTGGGCCTCGAGTCGTCCCGACTTGATCTCGATGACGGCGGTGCCGCGCCACTTCTGATAGATGCTGCTGAGCTTGTCGAGCACGGTGTCGGCCGAGACGGGATCACCCGCGTTGAACATCGCGGCGGTGCGGCTCAGGTCGGTGATGCTCGCGTCCAGGGACGCACGGAGCGCGATGGCGCCGTCCTCGGCGAAGTGCTGCTGCGAGGTGCTTACCGCCTCCGGAACGGGATCCTCGCCCGCGCGTCCGAGCTGGAAGGCCGTAAGGGCGGCGATGCAGAGCAACAGGACGGACAGCATGGCGATGGGGGGCCGTATCCCGCCCAGTAGCGACATGTCTGCCCTGCGGCGGACTCTGTGCCGTCGCTTTGTGCGCGACGCGGCCAACGGAGGCTCCCTTTTGAACGCTCCGGTGCCACGGGGGCTCCGGAGCAGGCTTGGTGGACGGGCATGCGGGTGTCATCTGGACGTGTGTGCGTGATGCGTGAGTGCTGTGGCGCGGCCTTACGGCGCCCGGCGGTGCCGCGCGCGGCGTGTCCGCCGGTGCGCACCGGGGCCTGTCATCCGAGCGGACCTGCCGGAGGCCGGGAACCGGATCCGGTGCCGTCGGGCGCGCCGGGTCCGCAGCCGGTCAGGGACGTACACCTCGAAGGGGTGTCACCTGTGCGGGCGGAGGCGCGTGGGACGGCAGTCTTCATCACTAGGCTATTTTCATCTGCCTATGACCACATCGCTTGCACAACGGATAACGATTGGCGTAATTCTTGGAGTAGGCGCTTCCTTTTGCGTCATAGTGGCGTGTATCACGCAAGGCGCCGTACAACCATCTGGCGACAAGCACGAAGCCGAACGGGCCGTGCCCGTCGCGGACGTCGATCTGGAGGACCGGATCACCCGGTTCACGACCGGGTTCGGTTCACGGGGCGGATACCGGATCCCCACGCGGGACGAACGGCGGACCGTCAGCGAGGGCGTCGCGCTCCTGCTGGACGGCAAGCAGGACGAGGCCCGCACCCGGCTCGCCGAAGTGGACTTCGTCGTGAAGGAGTTCACGGACGGCGCAAGCGGACGCCACTTCGCGGAGGTGTCCGACGCGGTCACCCGCACCGACGGTACGAACCGGGGCTGGGGCCGGGTGTACGTCGGCCTGGGCGCGCCGCCACGCTGGTCGGTCCAGGTCCCGCATCCGATCGCCGACGCTGACACGGAGCGGCTGGGCGTCCGGGTGCTGCGGAACTCCCCGGGCGGCGTCATGGTGCTGGCCGGGGCGCACCGTACGGCGGGCAAGGGAGATGCCGCCGACGTCGCGCACCGTACGGACTCCGTCTTCCACGAGATCGTGGCCGAGCTGATGGGTCGAGGACTCCCGGGGGTGCAGCTCCACGGTTTCGCGGACGAGTCCTTCCCGCGGTACGACGCTGTGGTCTCCACCGGCGCGGGGGGCGGAGCGGTCGAGGACGGCAGGCGGCTCGCGAAGGTGTTCCGCGCGGCGGGTCTTGAGGTGTGCCGGGCCTGGGAGCGGGAGTGCGAGTTGTCCGGATCGGACAATGTGCAGGGGCGGGTGGCGGCGAGGGAGGACCGTCGCTTTCTCCATGTGGAGCTGAACGCGAGCGCGCGGGCGGATGCGGCGGGTCTGGATGAGGCGGCGGGGGCGATTTCGGTGGTCGTGGACGGTTGGGCGCGGCGGTGAGGCGGGGCGGTGCGGGTGGGCGCGCCTGCGGCGGGCTTGCTCCCCTACCCGCCCCTTCCCGAACTGGGGCTCCGCCCCAGACCCCGCGCCTCAAACGCCGGCGAGGCTTGAGTATCCGGCCACCGCACCCGCGCCGACACCCTGTCGGCACCGGGCCCCCTCCACCCGGCGTAGCGTTGCCGCCATGACTGCGTACGGATCCTTTCCCGGCGCGCGGCCGCGGCGGCTGCGCGTGACGCCCGCGATGCGGCGGATGGTTGCCGAGACCCGGCTGCACCCCGCCGATCTCATCCTTCCCGCCTTCGTACGGGAGGGCATCAGCGAGCCCGTTCCGATCTCCGCGATGCCCGGCGTCGTGCAGCACACGCGCGACACCCTGCGGAAGGCCGCCGTCGTGGCCCGTGAGGCCGGGGTCGCCGGGATCATGCTCTTCGGGGTGCCGGAGGATGCCAAGAAGGACGCCGCCGGGACCGCGGGGACGGATCCGGACGGGATTCTGCAGGTCGCCATCCGGGATGTGAAGGCCGAGGTCGGGGACGAGCTCGTCATCATGTCGGACCTGTGCCTGGACGAGTACACCGATCACGGCCACTGCGGCGTGCTGGACGCCGAGGGCCGCGTCGACAACGACGCGACCCTGGAGCGGTACGCCGAGATGGCGCAGGTCCAGGCCGACGCGGGCGTCCATGTCGTGGGGGCCAGCGGGATGATGGACGGTCAGGTCGGCGTCATCCGCGATGCGCTGGACCAGACCGGCCACGAGGACGTGTCGATCCTGGCGTACACGGCGAAGTACTCGTCAGCGTTCTACGGGCCGTTCCGCGAGGCCGTCGGCTCCTCGCTCAAGGGCGACCGCAAGACCTA
This sequence comes from Streptomyces lunaelactis, assembly GCF_003054555.1. Taxonomy (NCBI): domain Bacteria; kingdom Bacillati; phylum Actinomycetota; class Actinomycetes; order Kitasatosporales; family Streptomycetaceae; genus Streptomyces; species Streptomyces lunaelactis. The sequence continues at coordinate 4,957,606 of NZ_CP026304.1, forward strand.
CCAGCAGGACCCCGCCAACCTCCGTGAGTCCATGCGCGAGTTGGCGCTCGATCTCGAAGAGGGCGCCGACATGGTGATGGTGAAGCCCGCGGGGCCGTACCTCGACGTGCTGGCGAAGGTCGCCGAATCCGTGGACGTGCCGGTCGCCGCGTACCAGATCAGCGGCGAGTACGCGATGGTCGAGGCCGCCGCCGAGAAGGGCTGGATCGACCGGGACCGGGCGATCGCCGAGACGCTGCTGGGCATCAAGCGGGCCGGTGCGGACATGATCCTCACCTACTGGGCGACCGAGGTCGCGCGGGGGATCGGCGCGGGTCGCTGACGAAGGAAGCCAACGCGGGCGTGAACCGGGGGTCCCGGTTCACGCCCGCGTGGCCAACACGGCTTAAGGCGCGTTGAGCACCGTGCCGGTCAGGACCGGGCCCTCCGGCTTGTCCTCGTCGTCGATGGACTGGAGGCCGACGTACTCCGTCGGTTCGGCCACCTGGTCGCGGACCGTGGGCACGGCGACTTCCGCGCTCGTCCTCCCGGCCGGTACGGACACCCACAGGTAGGCGTACTCCAGCTGGGACAGCGGCACTTCACCGTCCGGGACATGGCCGATCAGGTCGAGCAGCCACTGCCGGTCGACGTCCTTGGCGGACAGCTCGCTACGGCCCGGGACAGGGACGAACGCCAGCGTCTTCGAGATGTCCACGTCGGCGGGCGCGGACAGGGAAACCTGCCACTTCAGGGGCTGCCCCTCGGTCACCTTGTCGGCGACCGGCTTCACGGTGATCTCGGGCATCGGGTCGTCGTTCTCGGCGGTGACCCCGCCGGCGTGCGAGCCCACGACGGTCCCGCGGACCGCCTTCACGAGCACGTCGTGGGACACGTCCCAGGCGTACCGCTTGTTGCCCTTCACCTGCACCGTCACGTCGACGCTGCCGCCGGGCCGCACTGTCACCAGCCGGTCCTTCGCCTTACCGGTGGCCGGGTCGAGTACGTACAGCCGGACCGTGCCGCTGCCCTTCCCGGACACGCGGACGGGCACCTTGTACGTGCGGACGCCCGAGTCGCCCTCCTTGACCTTCAGACGGCCGATGTCGACACGGGGCAGCGAGGCTTCCTTCACGGCGGGGGTGCCGGGGCTCCACGCCCAGGCGTCCATCAGCCATGCCTGTCCGGAACGTGTGCGCGGGGTCAGCTCCAGGGAGGCGACCCGGCGCAGGTCGAGGCCCGCGCGAGTGGCGGCAGTGAGCGGTACGCGCACCTCGCGCGCCCAGTAGGAGGCGGTGCGGTCGCTGCCCGGCAGGCCGTCCACCTGTACGCGGCCGAGATTGGCCCGCTTGCCGGAGGCGTCGGTGACGGACACGTCGAGCTGTGTGCCGGTGGAGTTCTGCGGCACGAACACGCGCAGCGCGAGGCTCTTGGCATCCTTGACGGAGAGAGGCTTCTCCGGGCGCACCGTCACCGCCGAGCCCGGCGCGGTCCAGCGCATCGCGACCGCCCGGCGGCCCGTCTCGCGTTCCGGCTGCCAGTACGCGAAGTGCGGCGATGAGCCGCCCGCCGCGGAGTCCAGGCAGCCGGTTTTCGGGTCGGGATCGATCGCGGAGCACAGCCGTCCGCCGGTCACCTTCACCGAGCTGTCCGGCAGGAACCCGGCGCCGCGGTTCGCGCCGACCGCGTGGGTCAGCACCCGCGCGGGATCGGCGGAGGGGGCCCGGCGGCCCGAGCCGTCGACCAGCTCGCGCACCCGGTCGTCACCGGCGACGAACAGCCGGGCCGCGGCGGCGATGTAGGTGGCGCCGGCCTTGTGCTGCTGGTCGGCGGTCAGCCGGGTCGCGGTGCCCGGCGAGCACACCGGGTCCGGGTGCTCGGGGTCCTGCCCGAAATCGTCATTGGCGGGAGCCTGGGCCTGGCCCGGCGTCCACTCGCTGTTGAAGTAGTTGTGGTTGGCGCCGACCATGTAGACCGCGCTGTGCAGGGCCTTGCCCGTGCTGACCCCGCGGGTGCCGTCGGCGTACACCTGGCCCTGGAGGTCGGAGACGTCGCCGTCGCAGCCCGGCAGGATCGTCAGCGACGGAACGTCCGGCACCGGGTTGTGGCCGAAGATCGTCGGCCCGATGAGCACGGTCCCGCGGATGTGCCAGCGCACCGCGCCCCGGTAGCCGTCCTGGGCGGGCGGGGGCGGGTACAGGCTGTCCATGGCGGCACGGTTGACACCCTCGCCGCCGCGCGAGTGGCCGACGAGCAGGACGCGGGACAGGTCGGCCTTCGGCGCCTTGCGTACGGCCGCCGGTGCCGTGGCCGGCTTGGCGGCCCAGTCCGCCCAGCGGGCCAGGTGGGTGCGCACCAGGGAGGAGCGCGCCTGCGCGCCGGCGTCCTCGATGTTCCCGTCCTGGCCGTTGATGCCGTTGGCGGAGATCGACACGGTCACATAGCCCTGGGAGGCCAGCAGTTCCTGGTCGCGCAGATAGCCCCGGTGGCTCGGGATCGGCTTGGCACCCTTGGCACAGGGCCAGTCGATGTCCGGCTGGTCGCTGCCCGGGACGTAGCAGGTGCTGTGCCGGCCGTGCAGGAACAGTGCGACCGGACGCTTGCCCTTGGCGTCCTTCGGTGCGACGACGACGCCGCGCATCTCGACGGGCGCGGAGAGGCCGGGCAGGCGTATCGAGTCGAGCGCGTACTCGCCGGTGACCGTGCGGTACGCGCCGGGCTTGCCCGGGTCGACGGAGCCGGCCGGGAGCTTGGCAGGCGGTTTCGCGGCGGAAGGGGAGCGCCGGTCACGAGCGCCGTCTGCCTTCTGGTCCAGCCGCCGGCCGGCCGCCAGCACCTGTAGGTCCGCCAGATCCGATGTGCGCGCGTCGGAGAGTGGCAGTCGGAAGGTCCGGCCGTCCTTCTCCGGCTCGGGCACGCCGACCAGCTTGCCGTCGGCGTGGAACTCCACGCGCGCGTCGCCCACCGGCACCGGGCGCGGGGAACGCCACTCCAGGGCTTGTTCCCCCTTGGTGTTCGTGATCTGCCAGCCGGGCGGCAGGTCATCGTCATTCGCGGCCGAGACGGGCGTGACGTGGGGTGGCTGCGGCTGGGCGTAAGCCACTGCCGGCGACACCCCCGCCACCGTGAGCACCGCTATCGCGGTGGCCCACACTCTCCGGGCACGTATCAACTTCTCTCTCCTCAACCCCCCGGGTGGGGCGCCCGGTTGGGCCCGGGTGCCTCTCGATCCCGGAGGACGGGGAGAAGATCCTTCTGGTTGCCTGGGGGCGCGTGAACAGCGAGTGGCCACGGTGACTGTGGCGCGAAATGGGGCTCACATGGCTGACCGCGGGCCGGGGGAGCGTTCTCCCCGGCCCGCGGTCTGTGTGGGGGGTGGTGTCAGCAGTACAGGTTGGAACCTGTCGGCACGCCCAGGATCTGCGTGAACTGCGTGTAGTTGTTCACGCGGCTCTGCACCTGCGCCGGGTTCTTGCCGTCGCACTCGAGCGAGCCGTTGATGGAGCGGATGGTCTGGCCGAAGCCGGCCTGGTTGACCATCGCGTTGTGCGGGGTCATCGTGCCGGGGCCGTTCTGGGTGTTCCAGTACCAGAGGCCGGTCTTCCAGGCGACCGCGGCGTCGTTCTGCACAAGCCACGGGTTGTTGAGAAGGTCGATGCCGAGCGCGTCGCCCGCCGCCTTGTAGTTGAAGTTCCAGCTGAGCTGGATCGGCCCGCGGCCGTAGTACGCGGCCTGGCCGGCCGGGCAGCCGTAGGGCTGGCTCCAGTCGCAGTAGTGCGGGTAGTTGGCCTGGTTCTGCTCCACGATGTGGACCAGACCACCCGTCTCGTGGGAGACGTTGGCGAGGAAGGCCGCGGCCTCCTGCTTCTTGACGGTGTCACTGCCGGAGTTCGCGAAGCCCGGGTACGCGCTCAGCGCCGCGGTCAGACCGCTGTACGTGTAGAACGAATTCCGGCTCGGGAACATCTGGTTGAACTGCGACTCACTCACCACGAAGCCGGACGGGGAGGGGTTCCCGCCGCCGCTGCAGGTGTGCGGGTTCCAGTACCAGGTGCTGATCGTCGGGTCGTAACCCGGGTTGTCGTGCTCGGCGATGTAGTACTTGCCGTCGGTGTATTTGACAACGTTGCCAGTGACGTACCAGGCGCCCTGCTGCCAGTTGGGCGCGGAGGTGCAGGCGTCCGCCGCGGCGGAGGGGGCTGCGGTTGCGGACGGGATGAGCCCGGCCGCCAGCCCGGCTCCGGCGACGATCGCGACCAGCCATATTTTGATGCGCTGTCTCAGCACTCGCTCACTCCTTCACAGCAACGGCGATGCCGTGGTGGGGGGTTGTGCCGCTCACTCAAGCGCGTTGGCATGATCGAGTCAAGGTATAGACCAATGAGAATCTTGGTCTAGTCCAAAATTGTGACTGTGAACGCGGTCCACGCGGCTGGATCCAGCGTGAGGACGGGGCCGTCGGGGTTCTTGGAGTCCCGGACGTGGACGGCGGTGGGGTGGGTGGCGACCTCGACGCACTCACCTCCTTCGTCGCCGCTGTACGTGGACTTGTGCCAGTCGTAGGCGACTTCGAGGCAGTCGCCGCCGTCGCTGCCGCTGTAGCTGGACTTGAACCAGTGCAGTGCGATGCTCATTGCTCTCCTAGCAAACGGCCCAACAGGCCCACTGTGTCCTCTTGGTTGAGGGCCTGAGTCCGCAGCATCGCATACCTCTGGGAAAGGATGCTCACCTCGTCGAGGTCCGAAATGAGCTGGCTTCCACGCTGAGTTTCGGCGTACGCGAGGTACTGGTGATCCACGGTCTCCAGCAGGATGAAGGGGCCGTCGAGAGCGGGGTGGGACCCTCGATCGAGCGGCATGACCTGGATGGAGACGCCGGGGAGTTGGGCGCAGGTACGGAGGTGGCGGATTTGTTCCGCGTAGGTCTCCGTGTCTCCGAGGCGGAGCATGAGTACCGGTTGCCAGATGACGAAGCTGATGCTCAATGGGTTCTTGCGGTGCAGGATCTCCTGGCGCTCAATTCGGGTTGTGGCGCGCTTGGTGATCTCATCCTCGTCGAGGATCGGGATGCGGCTGCGGAAGACAGCCCGGGCATAGTTCTCGGTCTGCAGTTGGCCTGGCACGACCTGGTTCTGATACGAGGACACGGCGATTGCCTCGCGCTCCGCGTCCATGAACTCTGCGGCCCAGACCGGAAAGCGGTCAATCTCCGGCATGTTGTCTACCGCCGTCTCCAGCGCCCTCTTCGTATCGAGGACCCGGTCCAGCACCTTCGCCAGGTCCGGCTTCAGTGGGCGGCGGCCCTGCTCCACCGATGCGATCGTCTCCTCGTGTACGCAGACGCGCTCGGCCAGTTCGCGCTGCCTCAGCCCGGCGAACTCCCGGAACATGGCCAACTGCGCGCCCACGAGCTTCATCGCCGACGCGTTCTTCCGCTGCCGCTTTCTGGGGTGCATACACGTCCAACTCCCCACCCACATCCGTACGTCACGCACTCGGGACCGTACGGATTTCTTGTACGGCTGCACGCACTGCATCATCTTAGTCACGGGGAGTGACGCTCGTTTCATGGATGACGTGATTCAACAGCCCTCCCTGCGCGAACAGTTCTACCGTCGCGAGCGGCGGTCCGTGCCCGCCGCCAGGCAGTTCGTGCGCGAGACCATCGCCGACTGGGGCCTCGGCGCGCGGGCCGACGACGTACTGCTCTGTGTGAGCGAACTGGCCACCAACGCACTCGTGCACGGCGTACCACCCGGCCGTGGCTATCGGCTGCGGCTGTGGCTGTACGGCGACGGGCTCCTTCGTGTCGAGGTGCACGACAGCGGCGACGGGCAGCCGTCCGTCCGTGAGCCGGACGGGGAGTCGGGGCGGGGGCTGATGCTCGTGGACGCGCTCGCCGACAAGTGGGGGGTCGGCGAGCGCGATCCAGGCAAGATCGTGTGGTGCGAGTTCGGCGCTACTTCTTGAGAAGGTCCGCGATGCGGGACAGGCCGTCCGCCGCGTGGCCCTGTTCGATCGCCGGTCCAGGACCGCCTGGAACTTGGTGCCGCTCGCGAGGGCGGGCCGGTGGGTCTCGAAGGCCTGCGTCCCGCCGCTGTAGAAGACGTACGCATGGGGGCCCGCGATCATCTGCGGCACGGCCATGATGCCGCCGTCGAGGTACTGGGCGCCCTGCGCTCCGGGCGGGCAGTGCGCCCTGGGCGACCAGAGGGCCGGTTTTCGCGGCGGATCTGTTCCAGACGGTCGTGGGGTGGCCCGCCTTGAGGAAGGCTGCGGCGAGGGCCGTACCCATGATTCCGAGGCCGACGACGGAGACCGGGGAAGTGCTGGCAGACATGGGTGTGCTCCTTGGATCCACGGGATGCGGCGGCTTGGCGGGCGCGCTCCGGTCCCGCTCTGGCGCGCTCCCGATCACGGGCGCAGAAACAGGAACAAGTACCGACTATTAAGTCGGGTACTCACCATCCGGTAAGTGGGTGGTGGTCGGCGCCCGGGCGGCGCACTCTGGAGGGAGTACCGCTTGAAGCGGTGCCACTGGAGGTGATCCGCCATGGAGACTCTCGTCGGATGGCACATCGAGATGGAATTCCAGGAAGAAGGCGACCGGACCAGGTCGGCCGCCATGGTGAGGCTCGGCGACGGCACGGAAATACGCGGCCACGGCAACGCCCAGCGTCACCCGTCGGATTCGGAACAGCTGCGGGTCGGCGAGGAGATCGCGGGCGCACGGGCGCTCATGGACATCGCCTCGCAGCTGCTGCAGAAGGCCCACGTCGAGATCGACGAGGCCTCGGGCAGAACGTCGCACGCGCTGATGTGACGGGATGCGGTGCAGCCCCCACCGGGGATCCGGTGGGGGCCACACCCGTGCCGGCCGAGTCCAGCAGGGCCTAATAGGTGAGCGCGTCGGACATGTCGCTCTGCCAGTAGCTGACGGCCGCGTTGTCGTCGATGTACGTGCCGGCGGGGAGGGTCAGCCGGTCGGCGGCCGTTCCGGTCGATCCGGAGCCGCTGCGCGGGGCGAAGTGGACGGTGAGGGCCTTCGCCGTATACCCGTTCTCGCCGCTGCTGTCGCCGGACAGGATGATCGAGGCGTACGCGGACTCCCCCGGGGCGAGGGTGACGACCGCCTGCGGTCGGCTGTCGTCCACGACCCGCGTGGGGGCCTGGGCGTCGTCGAAGCGGAGGAGCGGGGCGTGGTACGCGTTGCACGCCTTGGAGCCGGTGTTGGTCAGGGTCAGCAGCAGGTGGTTGATGGGGCGGCTCACCTGGCTGACGCTGACCTTGGTGTTCTCGCCGACGCAGGCGGTGGTGACGGGGGCCGGGTCGCTGCCGCTGCCCGTGCCGCTGCCCGTGCCGCTGCCCGTGCCGGTGTCGCGCGCCTTTCCACTGCCCGCGGGGGTCCGCTCCGGGTTCGCCGCGGGCTGCCCGGTCCCGCCGGTGGCCGGGGCCTTGGGAGCACCAGGAGCATCGGGCGCGCTGGTGGACGGGGCCGAGGCGTCCGGCTTCTTTCCGTCGTCCGTCGACTGGCAGGCGGTCAGTGGGAGGGCGGCCAGCAGAGCGGCGGCTACGGCGGTTTTGCGCATCGTGTTCGGTTCTCCCCGTGTGGTCGGTCTGGGTCAGTAGTGGCAGATGAGGGCCGTGACGATCACGGTCGCCGCGATCAGTACGAGCACGGCCACGGCATCGGTCACGCTGCTGCTGATTCGGCTTCGGATTCGCATTGATCACAGCCTGCGCGGCGGCGGATTCCGGCCGCAACGGCCGCCGGACCATTGGGGATGCTGGAATGCTTGCGCGTACTGTGACCTGGGGGGATGTCCCGTCCCTGGAACGGCATTCCGGGACAGTGGACGCAGCTCAGCAGGGCTTACGAGGCAGCTCAGCAGGGCTTACGAGGGGGAAGACGGCAGTGGCGACGCCAGAGGCCGAGGAGTTCGCGGCCCTGCTCAGGGAACTGAAGGACCGCTCGGGACGCAGCTACGGGGTGCTGGCGGGCAAACTCCATGTCAGTACGTCCACGCTCCACCGGTACTGCAACGGCGACGCCGTCCCCACCGAGTACGCGCCCGTGGAGCGGCTCGCCCGGCTGTGCGCGGCGACGCCGGACGAGCACGTGGAGCTGCACCGGCGCTGGATCCTGGCGGACGGTGCCCGGCGCCGGGCACGGGCCGAGGGCGCGGCGCCGGAGACTGTTCCCGAGGCGGCGGCGGTTCCTCCGGCGGCCTCTGGCGTGGTTCCGGGGACGGTGGCTCCGGTTGCGGTGACGGGCACCGTACAGGCGCCGGCCGAGCCGGAAGCGGTGCCCGAGGCCGAGACCGTCCTCGCGGCCCGCACCCGCAACCCCAAGCGGCTGCGCATCGCCCTCGCGGCAGGCGCCGTCGTCGCCCTCGCCGTACCGGCCGCCTTCATCGCGAGCCACGCCGCCACGCAGGACCCGGACGGAAAGGGCAAGCCCGTCGCCGGGGCCAGTGCCCCGCCCGGCACCGCCGCGTCGCCCCGGACCCCCAGCGCCTCCCCGAGCGGCAGCGCTGCCCCGAGCGTGTCGCCGAGCGGGAGTCCGTCGGCCTCACCGTCCCCGAGCCGCGCGGCCACACCTCCGGCGACCGTCGGCGTCCCCCTGCGCGTCGGCATCAGTTCGTACAACTGGGACTCGCCCTGCGGCCAGTACTACCTGCTCGACCAGGAGCCGGACGCCGTCCCGCCGCCGCCCGCACCGCAGGACAACCGCGGCTGGGCCCGCGCGCTGGGCGGGGTGGACGGCGGCCATATGCAGCTCCAGCTGACCGCGACCGGCAAGAGCGCGGACTCGGTGGTGCTGAACGCCGTTCACGTACGGGTCGTGGGGCGCAACGCACCCCTCGACTGGAAGGCGTACTCGATGGGGGACGGCTGCGGCAGCGGTGTCACCCCGCAGACCTTCGACGTCGACCTGGACGCCGCGCACCCGCTGGTGAAGCCCGTGGCGGGGCAGAACGGCGACACCGTCGTGCCCGCCAAGGACTTCCCGTACAAGGTCGCGTCCAACGATCCGCAGGTGCTCAACCTCGACGTCCACACCGAGGGCCACGACATCAGCTGGTACCTGGAGCTCGACTGGAGCAGCGGCGACCGGCGCGGCACAGTGCGTGTCGACGACGGCGGCGAGCCGTTCCGTACGAGCGCGATCGAGGGCCGGACCGAGTACGGGTACTGGCCGGACAAGGGCGAGTGGGTCGCCCGGTCCGGCCAGTAGGGGGTCAGAGGCGCTCGGCCCTCAAAGGCGATCAGGGGTGCGGATGCCGAGGAGCGCCATGCCCTGGTGGAGCGTGCGGGCGGTGATGTCGCACAGGAGCAGCCGGTTCTCGACCTGGGCCGGGGTGTCCGCCTTGAGGACCGGGCACTCGGCGTAGAACGTCGTGAAGAGCGACGCCAACTGGTACAGGTACGCGGCCAGCTTGTGCGGCTCGTACGTCGAGGCGACGTCCGTCAGCGTTTCGCCGAACCGGTCCACGTGCAGGCCCAACGCACGCTCTGCCGAGGTCAGTTCGAGCTCCGGGTGTGCGACGGGCTGTGCCTCGCCGCGCAGCCGCAGGATCGACTGGATACGGGCGTACGCGTACTGGAGGTACACGGACGTGTCGCCGTTCAGCGAGACCATCTGGTCCAGGTCGAACTTGTAGTCCCGGGCCGCGGACGTCGACAAGTCGGCATACTTCACCGCGCCGATCCCGATCTGGACGCCGTTCTCGACGATCTCCTGCTCGCTGAGGGCGACCTTCTCGTTGTTCTTCTCGCGCACGACCGCCGTCGCCCGCTCGATCGCCTCGTCCAGCAGGTCCACCAGCCGCACCGTCTCACCCGCACGGGTCTTGAACGGCTTGCCGTCCTTGCCCAGCACCGTGCCGAATGCCAGCTGTACGGCCTTGACCTCGTCGTTCAGCCAGCCCGCCCTGCGTGCCGTCTCGAAGACCATCTTGAAGTGCAGGGACTGGCGGGCGTCCACGACGTAGATCAGCGTGTTCGCCTTGAGGTTCTGCACCCGGTCGCGGATCGCGGAGAGGTCGGTGGCCGCATAGCCGTAGCCGCCGTTGCTCTTCTTGACGATGAGCGGGGTCGGGTTGCCGTCCGGTCCCTTCACATCGTCGAAGAAGACACAGAGCGCGCCCTCCGAGCGCACCGCCACGCCCGACTCCTCGAGGAGACGGCAGGTCTCCTCGAGCATGTCGTTGTAGCCGGACTCGCCGACGATGTCGGGGTCGCGGATCTCCATGTCGAGCTTGTTGAAGACCGAGTAGAAGTAGATCTTCGACTCGTCGACGAACCGCTGCCAGAGGGCGCGCGTCTCGGGGTCTCCGGACTGGAGGGCCACCACCCGGTCCCGGGCGCGGGCCTTGAACTCCTCGTCGGAGTCGAAGACCGCGCGGGAGGCCTTGTAGATGCGGTCCAGGGACGACATGGCCTCCTCGCCGGAGACCTCGCCGCCCTCGTGGTCCAGCTCGTGGGGGTGCTCGATCAGGTACTGGATGAGCATGCCGTACTGGGTGCCCCAGTCGCCGATGTGGTGGCGCCGGACCACCTGCTCGCCGGTGAACTCCAGGATCTCGACCATCGCGGCGCCGATCACGGCGGAGCGGAGGTGGCCGACGTGCATCTCCTTGGCCACGTTCGGCTGGGCGTAGTCGATGACCGTGGTGCCCGGGTTCTCGGCGAACGGGACGCCGAGCCGGTCGTCGGCGGCGCGTGCGGCGAGGGTCTTCACGATCGCCTCGTCGGTGAGCGTGATGTTGAGGAAGCCGGGGCCCGAGACCTCGATCTCCTTCAGCACGTCATTGGGCCCGATCGCCTCGACGACCTTGGCCGCGAGCTCGCGCGGGTTGCCCTTCAGCTTCTTGGCGAGCGCCAGGATGCCGTTGGCCTGGAAGTCGGCCCGGTCGCTTCGTCGCAGCAGCGGGTCGGCGGATCCGGCCTCCGGCAGAGTTGCCGAGAAGGCGTCCGCGAGGCGCTGCTGCACGGTCGAAGCGAGGGAAGGGACCGAGGCCATGAGCTTCCGTTCCTGTCGAGGGAGTCGTGGGTGTCGGGGGGTGTCCGGACGGTTGTCAAGTATCCCATGGAGCGGCAAGCCATTTCCCGCGAGAATGGCGGCGGAGCGGGCAACCCCGGAGGGGTGCCTCCCGTCTGGGAGAATGGTTTGCATCCCAGGCAACCGAAACAACCCGAGTAACCCGGGCATCAAGGACGAGGACGTGCCGATCGTGGCTCAGAGCAGCACCGAGACCGACTGGGTCTCCCGTTTCGCGGACGAGGTCATCGCCGAGTCGGAGCGACGTGCGCCTGGCAAACCGGTAGTCGTCGCGTCCGGGCTCTCCCCCTCAGGACCGATCCACCTGGGCAATCTCCGTGAGGTGATGACCCCGCACCTGGTCGCGGACGAGATCCGGCGGCGGGGGTACGAGGTCCGGCATCTGATCTCCTGGGACGACTACGACCGGTACCGCAAGGTGCCGGCCGGGGTCGAGGGCGTGGACGACTCCTGGGGCGAGTACATCGGCAAGCCGCTGACCTCGGTGCCGGCGCCCGCCGGGTCGGCGTACCCGGACTGGGCGGCGCACTTCAAGGCCGCGATGGTCGACGCGCTGGCCGAGCTGGGTGTCGAGTACGACGGCATCAGCCAGACCGAGCAGTACACGACGGGCGTGTACCGCGAGCAGGTCCTGCACGCGATGAGGAACCGGGCCAAGATCGACGCGATCCTGGACCAGTACCGGACGAAGAAGGCTCCCGCGAAGCCGCAGAAGTCGCAGAAGCCGGTCGAAGAGGCCGAGCTGGAGGCCGCGGAGGGTTCCGGCGCGGCCGCCGAGGACGACGGCAGCGGCGGCACCGCGGGCTACTTCCCGTACAAGCCGTACTGCGGGCAGTGCGGGAAGGACCTCACCACCGTCACCTCGTACGACGACGGCACGACCGAGCTGGCCTATGTCTGCACGGCGTGCGGCTTCGGTGAGACCGTGCGGCTGAGCGAGTTCAACCGCGGCAAGCTGGTCTGGAAGGTCGACTGGCCGATGCGCTGGGCGTACGAGGGCGTGATCTTCGAGCCGAGCGGTGTCGACCACTCCTCGCCGGGGTCGTCGTTCGTCGTCGGCGGGCAGATCGTGCGCGAGATCTTCGACGGCGTGCAGCCGATCGGTCCGATGTACGCGTTCGTCGGCATCAGCGGCATGGCCAAGATGTCCTCCTCGCGCGGTGGCGTGCCGACGCCGGCCGACGCGCTGAAGATCATGGAGGCGCCGCTGCTGCGCTGGCTGTACGCGCGGCGCCGGCCGAACCAGTCGTTCAAGATCGCCTTCGACCAGGAGATCCAGCGGCTGTACGACGAGTGGGACAAGCTGGAGTCCAAGGTCGCGGACGGGTCGGTGCTGCCGGCCGACGCCGCGGCCTACTCGCGGGCGGCGCGGACCGCCGCGGGTGAACTGCCGCGTACGCCACGCCCGTTGCCGTACCGGACGCTCGCCTCGGTCGTCGACATCACGGCGGGCGCCGAGGAGCAGACGCTGCGGATCCTGAGCGAACTGGACCCGGCGAACCCGCTGAACTCGCTCGACGAGGCCCGGCCCCGGCTGGACCGCGCCGAGAACTGGATCACCACCCAGGTCCCGGCCGACCAGCGCACACTGGTCCGCGAGGAGCCGGACACCGAGCTGCTCGGCTCGCTGGACGGCCAGGGGCGCGAGTCGCTGCGGCTGCTCATGGAGGGGCTGGACACGCACTGGTCGCTGGACGGTCTGACGACGCTGGTCTACGGCGTACCGAAGGTGATGGCGGGCCTGGAGCCTGACGCCAAGCCGACGCCGGAGCTGAAGGTGGCCCAGCGGACGTTCTTCGCGCTGCTGTACCGGCTGCTGGTGAGCAGGGAGACGGGGCCGCGGCTGCCGACGCTGCTGCTGGCGGTGGGGGCGGACCGGGTGCGCAAGCTGCTCGGGGCGTAGCCACCGCGGTTGTACGAAAGCTGTACGGAGTTGTACGGAGGGCCCTCATCCGAGTTGTCGGGTGAGGGCCCTCCGGCGTTGCTGGTGCTGAGCGGCCCTCGGCGTTGCCGGACGTCCCGCCGCCCCGACTACGCGATGTGCTCGGCGTCCGCGTCCAGTTCCGTCTGGTACCGGTACCGGAAGTCCCGCAGATAACCCCTGAGTGAGCTCTCGCTCAGCGGGCCGCCCGTGCGCCCCGTGATGCCGTAGAGGTCCATCAGATAGAGGCCGAACTGGCGGGCGTTGGGGAAGTCGCCGTGCTCGCTGACGTACTTGCGGAAGGCGTTGAAGTACGCCTCCTCGCGGGTCAGATCGTCGGGCAGGCCGGTGGCCGGCAGCTCCTCGGCCTCCGCGTCGAGGAGCTCCTCGACGGGCAGCTCCCGCTGCGCGCCGGGCTCGGCGTACTGGGCCTGGGCGTCGGCGCGTTGGCCCGGGACGGTCCCGCCGAGGGGGCGGGTGCGGCCCGGTCCGGCCGGGACGCGTACCGGGGTGGGCTCCAGGTCCTCGACGTACGTCGGGTTGAAGGCGGTCTCGTGCGCCTCCTGGGGCACCTGCGGAGCCGCGAACCAGGGATTCTGGTGGGGTGCGCCGTCCTCAGCCTGCTGCGGCTGCTGTTCCGCGTACTGCTGCGCGCTCTGCTGCGCTTCGTACTCCTGGTACTGCTGGTACTCGTCGTACTCCTGGTACTGCTCCTGCTCCTGGGGCCATTCCTGCGCCACCGGCGCCTGGCCCAGGCCCTGCTGCTGGCCCGGGGTCTGTGCCTGGCCCGGGGTCTGTGCCCGCGTCAGCTCCGGATGCGATGCCGGTGCCGGCGTCGGTGGCAGGAGCATGGGTTCGATGCCTGCTGCGGCGAGTCCGGCGGGGGCGGTGTCGGTGAGGGGTACGCCGTATTTGGACAGGCGCAGGGGCATGAGGGATTCGATGGGGGCTTTGCGTTTCCAGCCGCGGCCGAAGCGCGCCTGGAGGCGGGCCTGGTAGATCAGCCGGTCCTGTTCGAGCTTGATGACCTGCTCGTAACTGCGCAGCTCCCACAGCTTCATCCGGCGCCACAGCATGAAGGTGGGGATGGGGGAGAGGAGCCAGCGGGTGAGACGGACGCCTTCCATGTGCTTGTCGGCCGTGATGTCGGCGATCCGGCCCACGGCGTGCCGGGCCGCTTCGACGGAGACGACGAACAGGACCGGGATGACGGCGTGCATGCCGACGCCGAGCGGGTCGGGCCAGGAGGCGGCGCCGTTGAAGGCGATCGTGGCCACGGTGAGGAGCCATGCGGTCTGGCGCAGCAGCGGGAAGGGGATGCGCAGCCAGGTCAGGAGCAGGTCGAGGGCGAGCAGGACGCAGATGCCCGCGTCGATGCCGATCGGGAAGACGAGGGAGAAGTCGCCGAAGCCCTTGCGCTCGGCAAGCTCGCGCACAGCGGCGTACGAGCCCGCGAAGCCGATCGCGGCGATGATCACCGCGCCTGCGACCACGACCCCGATGAGTATGCGGTGCGTGCGTGTCAGCTGCATCGCGGCCACCCGCGATCCCCTCCCGTTTTCGAATCCAGCGGCCACAGCCTGGCACATGCTTGCGGAGGCCGTCCCTCCGGGCGGCATTCCCGCGTCGGTCCGGGCGTTGGTCCGGGCAGCGGCGGGCCCCGGGCAGCGGCGGGCTCCGTCAACAGGCTGGGGTCAGAACCTACGTGCCGAGTCCTGAACCTACGTGCCGGCGAACCTCCGTGCCGGGTTCGGAACCCAGGTGTTACCGAACCTGAGCCTTGGTGAAAGCGTTGGTGAGGCTACGTGCCGGCGACGGCCCTACTTGTTGGCGACGGCGACCGAGGCCACCGCCTCCTTCGCCGCCGCGACGGCGCCCTTCATCAGGTCGGCGGAGGCCGGGGACTTCGCGCCCGCGTAGCCGGTGCCGTTGTAGGTGAGCGTGACCACGACATTGCCGGTGCGCGACACGATGGTCGCGTACGTGAAGTCCTCGCCGGTCTTCACCAGGTTGTAGGCGATGGCCGTACCAGCCTCACCGACGCCCGTCGCGGGCGAGGTCCGGACGCTCTTGGCGCCCTCCGTCGCCTTCGCCTTGGCGATCTCCTTGGCGTAGTTGTCCTTGGCACGCTGCTCGCCGCTGACGCCGAGGGACGACTCGGAGTCGTACCGCAGGAAGGAGACATCGAGCCAGCGGTACTGCGAGCCCTTCACACCGTTGTCGTCCAGACCGTTCCAGGAGCACGAGCGGCGGTTGGCGACGTCAGTGGACTTGCCGGCCGTGCCCGCCTTGACCTTCGTCTGAGGCACCAGCTTCGCGATCGTCTTCGCGGAGATCGACTTGCAGGGGTCGGAGAGCTTGGCGAACCTTGCCGCAGCGACGGTCGGCGACGTCTTCGCGTCCGGGGAGGCGGCGGAGGACGAGCCCGAGTCCTTCTTGCTGCCGGAGTCGGAGTCCGACGAGCAGCCGGCGACGACGAGCATCACCGGGACGGCTGCGCAGGCGAGTATGCGGGTGAGTCGCGGGGCTGAACGGTGCATGGTTCCTTCAGTGGGTCGATTGTCGTCCGGTCCGGTCGGCGAGGCCACGGTACGCGGACCTGGCCCGTCCGGGGGTATGACTCCGTATACGTACGCGGGTGCGCGGAACGGCTCAGTCGCGGCTCAACCGCTGACCTGCTCGACGAGCTTGCGGGCCAGACTCTGTGCCTTTTCCTGCAGTTCCTTGCTGTCCGGGACCCCTGTGGTGAGGGCGGGCTGCTCGGCGTAGACGATGGTCACGATCACGTTCGATGTGCGGAAGACCACGCTCACGGTGCGGTGCCGGGCGGTGGAACCGGTCCCGGCGCCGGCGAGGACGTCATCGATGAAGGCGCCGTCACCGAGGCCGTCGAGCACGCGCGGCTCGAGCCCGTCGGGAGTGCCGGTGGCGGTGCCCGACGGGGTCTCTGTGCCCGACGGGGTGGACGGATCCGTCGTCGGGGTCGTCGGGGTCGTCGGGGTCTTCGGCGTCGTGGCCGTCGTCGGGGACGGGGTGCCGGTGGAGGACTCCTGCCCCTTCTCGTCCCTCGGGTCGGCGGGGACCGGCAGCGCGGCAGCGGCCTGCTTCTTGGCGAAGACCTCCTGCGCCCGGTCGTCGTCGCTCACCGCGGTGTCGTACGAGACGACCCGCTCGAAGTCGACGGTGAGGCGGTGCGAGGCGTCCGGGGCGTCGGCCTTCCAGCGGCAGCCGACGCGGCGGTCGGTGTCGTAGGTGACCGAGGCCGTACCGCGGTACACCTGCTGCCGCTGATCCTCGGGCAGCTCGGTGGCGCCGGGCAGCAGATCCTTCAGAGTGGAGCGCTCGACCGATCCGCAGGGCTCGCGGAGCGTGCGGTACTTGCCGGGGGCCGCGGCGGAGGACTTGGCGCCGCCTGCCTTGGAGTCGGTGGCGGAGCCGTCGGTGGCGGTGTCGGCGGTGCAGCCGGCGACGAACGCCACGAGGAGCGCCGCGAGGCCGGGTACGTACGCCTTTCGTTGCACGGTCCCAGGCTCCCTTCGAGAGGAAAAGCGGTTGCCGCCCGATGACGGCCGATGGACACAATGTCTATCGCACGAGCTGCGGTGGATGCCGGTCCGCCGAGTCTTTTACTGATCTTGGTGCCGCCTTTTGCGCTTTGGGCTTTTTTGGGGGAATTGAGGAGTTATGTCGTATGTAGAGGTGCCGGGCGCGAAGGTCCCGATCCGGATGTGGACCGACCCTTCGACGGTCGAGGACGGGGCGATGCAGCAACTGCGGAACGTTGCCACCCTGCCGTGGATCAAGGGTCTTGCCGTGATGCCGGACGTCCACTACGGCAAGGGCGCGACGGTCGGCTCGGTGATCGCGATGCGCGGGGCGGTCTGCCCGGCGGCCGTCGGCGTCGACATCGGCTGCGGCATGTCGGCGGTGAAGACCTCGCTCACCGCGAACGACCTGCCCGGTGATCTTTCCCGGCTCCGCTCGAAGATCGAGCAGGCGATCCCGGTCGGCCGCGGGATGCACGACGACCCGGTGGACCCGAGCCGGGTGCACGGGCTTCCGGCGGCGGGGTGGGACGACTTCTGGAGCCGGTTCGACGGGATCGCGGAAGCGGTCAAATTCCGTCAGGAACGTGCCACCAGGCAGATGGGAACGCTCGGATCGGGAAACCACTTCGTCGAATTCTGTCTGGACGAGTCGGGGTCGGCCTGGCTGATGCTGCACTCGGGTTCGCGGAACATCGGCAAGGAGCTCGCCGACTTCCACATCGGCCAGGCGCAGAAGCTGCCGCACAACCAGGGTCTTGTGGACCGTGACCTGGCAGTCTTCATCGCGGATACCCCGCAGATGGAGGCGTACCGGAATGATCTCTTCTGGGCGCAGGAGTATGCGAAGTACAACCGCGCGATCATGATGGGGCTCTTCCAGGACGTGGTCCGGCGGGAGTTCAAGAAGGCGAAGGTGACCTTCGAGCCGGTTCTCTCCTGCCATCACAACTATGTGGCGGAGGAGCGGTACGAGGGCATGGACCTGCTGGTCACCCGCAAGGGAGCGATCCGGGCAGGCAGCGGGGAGTTCGGGATCATCCCGGGGTCGATGGGCACCGGCTCGTACATCGTGAAGGGTCTGGGGAACACCAAGTCCTTCAACTCGGCGTCGCACGGCGCGGGTCGGAAGATGAGCCGTACCGCGGCGAAGCGGCGGTTCTCGACGAAGGACCTGGCGGAGCAGACGCGGGGTGTGGAGTGCCGTAAGGACTCCGGCGTCGTGGATGAGATCCCGGGGGCGTACAAGCCGATCGAGAAGGTCATCGACCAGCAGCGGGACCTGGTGGAGGTCGTCGCGAAGCTGAAGCAGGTCATCTGCGTCAAGGGCTGACTTGATCTTTAACCCCGGGGTCCGAACGAGGTCTCGAACTTGATCACTCGTGTCGGTAACCGCCGCACGTGCTGGTCATGGTGTGTCCTTGAAGGGGTGTGCGGAACGATGCGTGGGCCGGGTCCTCCAGGCCTGTCGTTCCTGGCCGCGGGGGTCGTCGACCTGGGTCCACTCTGCGTCGATGCGCATCGTGGCCCGGCGCTCGCTGTCGTACGGGTCCCAGCCGGGGTTACCGGTCCTGGCGAACCGCACCCACGTCTCGTGCACTCGGGCGGCGAGATCCGCGGGAGGCTTGTCGAGGCCGAGCAGGCCGTTGGGTCCGTGCAGCTGGGGGAGATGCGCGAGGTCGAAGACGAAGGGGAGCTCTATCGCGTGGGTGGCGCCGAGCTCTCCGTTCAGGGCAGGGGAGCGCCAGGCGAACTCGTAGCCGAAGGTGGCGGACTGGGGGTGGGCGGCATGGGCGCTGGCCAGTGCCCAGCTGCCCGCGCCGAACGCGGCGTCGCCCATGATGGCGGACCGCAGCTCACCGCAGGACGCCTCGGGGCGTGCCTTCCGGTACGTCTCGACGAGCTGCGCCGGATTCGGGTGCGAGCGGGCCGCCGCCGCGTCGACGTCGGCTGCGGTCGAGGTGGAGTAGTTGCCCACGGGTGCCAGGTAGAGGTTTCCCTCCTCGGTGTTGGTCCCGATGAGCAGGTCGACGTCGGCGCTGAGGCCGGCGGAGACGGATTCGGCGGGCTGGGTGTCGAGGACCAGGCTGAAGGGGCTGAGTCCGATCAGCGGGTCGCTGTGCGTCTCGGTCTGCAGGTCAATGCCCGCGAGCCGGTTGGCGGCCTCGACCAGGCGCTCGTCGTCGATGTCCGCGAAGGCGTCGACATGGGGATCGATGCCCAGCGCCGCGGCTGCGGCCTTGGTGACGCGGGCGGCCTGCTCGGTCGTGAACGCCCCCAGTCCGCTGCCGCTTTGGACGATCGCCCGGCGGAAGAGGCCCGTGGCCTCGGGGGTGGCGAGCACGCCGCCGACAATGGTTGCCCCGGCCGACTGGCCGAAGAGCGTGACGTTGCGCGGATCACCGCCGAAGGCGGCGATGTTCTCCCGCACCCAGCGCAGCGCGGCGACGACGTCGAGCAGGCCGCGATTGACGGGCGCTCCGGGGATGTCGAGGAATCCCGCGATGCCGAGCCGGTAGTTCAGGGTGACGAGGACGACGCCGTCGCGGGCGAAGCCGGAGCCGTCGTACATCGCGGACCGCGTCGATCCCGCGACGAATCCGCCGCCGTGGGCGAACACCATGACGGGCAGGTCGCCGCCCACGGCGGCAGGCGTCCAGACGCTGACGGTGAGGTAGTCCTCCCCGTGCTTCCAACCGGCGCCGAAGTAGGGGGACATGTCCACGCTGCCGAGCTTGCGCTCGGACTGCGGCGCGTTGGGTCCCGGCACGGTGGCGTCCCGTACTCCGTCCCAGGACTCGTGCGGCTGCGGCTGCGGCGGCGCGAAACGGCCGGCGTCGAGGGGAGGGGCGGCGTAGGGGATGTTCAGGAAGGCGGTGATTCCGTCCTGGCGCAGGCCACGGACCGCTCCCTGAGCGGTCGTCACGATGGGGTCGGTGTCGGGGTTCACAGTCGTGCCTCTCTGCGGGCCTCAGCCCTGGTTGGGGTACGGGGCGAAGGGGGCCCAGCGCCTAATCGCGAACTTGCTTCCGTCGCGCACCATTTCTGCGGTGCCGTGACAGCCCGGGTGCGCGGGGATCACGAGTGCGTTGTTGTCGGCGTGTCGGCGCGTTGTCGCCCGCGGCCCCGGGGCACGGCCCCGGGGCCGCGGTTGTGGACCAACCGGATGTCAGAGTCGGCCGAGCGGGGCCCACCGCTTGATGCCGAACGAGCCCCCGCTGCGTTCCACCTCCAGCGCGCCGTGTCCCGCGAAATGGGCGGGCAGGACAAGCGCGTTGGTGTCAGCGGCCCAGCCGAGAATCTCCTGGCGGGTCTTGCGGGCGGCTTGTGCGTCCTCGCAGAAGCAGCTGTTGTGGTCCGGCTGCATGACCTGGAAGGGGGAGTGCATCAGGTCGCCGGCGAAGACCGCGCGCTCGGAGCCGGAGGCCAGCATCACGACGCTCGATCCCGGTGTGTGGCCGGGTGCGGCCTGCAGACGCAGGTTGGCGTCGATCTGGTGGCTCGATTCCCAGAGCAGGACCTGGCCGGCGGCATGTACGGGCGCGACGCTGTCCTCGAAGACGTTCTGGTTGACCCCGCCGGCGATCTTCGGGTTGTTGGCCGGGTTCCAGAACTCGAAGTCGGCTTTGGGCATCAGGTACGTGGCGTTGCGGAAGGTCGGCGCCCAGGACTGGCCCTCCAACCGGGTGTTCCAACCGACGTGGTCGACGTGCAGATGGGTGTTGACCACAACATCGACGTCGTCAGGGCGCACGCCGGCCCGCTCGAGATTGCCGAGGAAGTCCAGCTCCAGGTGGCCCCAGGACGGCGCGTAGGGGCGTTCCTTGTGATTGCCGACCCCGGTGTCGATCAAGACGGTCTTGCCCTCGCTGCGCAGCACCCACGTCTGCACGGCGACCTCGCAGATCCCGGTCTCGTCGTTGAGGAAGTCCGGGACGAGTACGGACCGGTGTTCGTCCCAGTCCTGCTTCGGCGAGCCCGGGAAGAAGACCTCCGGGGTCATGCCGACCGATCCGTGCATCTCCTCGACCCGGGCCACCTCGACGTCGCCGAGAGTCATGTCACTCATGGTGTGTGCTCCTGTATTCGTATCGTGCAGGGCCGGGTCCTACCGGTGGCCGCGCAGGCGCGCGCAGCAGATTGGGGTCAGTGGCTGTGGTGTAGGCGGCGCTGAGCACGTAGACGTCATTGCCGCGCAGCGCGACGGAGGTGGGGTTCTGAAGTCCGTCGGTGGCGTCCAGAACGGTGGTGCTGGTGCCGTCGGGGCGGATGCGCACGACCGTGTTGGGGGCGTTGAGAGCGGCGAGGATCTCGTCACCGCGGCCGGTGAAGGCGAAATCGTCGATACCGACCATGCCCGATGCCTTGACCTGCGGCGCTCCGGCACGGTTTCCGGAGCGGATCGCAATGCGCAGGAGGGTGCCCTGGTCGAGGTTGGTCACCCACAGCGCGCCGTCGCGTACTTTCGCGCCGTTGGCTCCGAGGAAGCCGGTCGAGGCGAGTTCGGGAGCGGTGGACCATGCGGTGGGTGTGCCGCCGGTGACGGGGACGGTCCATACGGTGCCGAGCACCGAGTCGGTGATGTAGAGCTGCTTGCTGTGCCTGTCCAGTGCCAGCCCGTTGGGCAGGCCGCCTGCGGGCAGTGCGGCGATGCGCTGCGGGGCCTGCCCGGGGCGCAACCGCCACAGTCCCGTCAGGTCGGCCGTGCCGGTCGCGTACAGCACGTACACGGTGCCGTCCGGGGTGTGGACGATGCCGGTGGCCAGGGGGAAGCCGAGGACGGGTGTGTTGACTCCGCCGTCGGCGGGTGCGGGCAGCGTTGCCAGGATGCGCGTTGTGCCCCGGGGGGTGACGCGGGCCACCTGGCGGCCGGCGGCGAAGGTGACGGCTGCCGTGCCGTCGGGGAGCAGGGTGATGTTCTCCGGCATCTGGCCCGTGGAGAGGTCGAAGTGGGTGGCGACCCGCACGTCTGCCAGGGGTCCTCTGGCGGGCGTCGCGTTGGCCGGAGCAGTCGCCGTGAGGGCGGCTGCGGCCACCAGAACGGCCGACATGGTCATCTTGATGCTTCGCTTGGACATGATTCCTTCACTGTTTTCGGGCATGCGGCAGCCGCGGTGCGGCGCCGTGGTCGAGGGGCGCATCAGGGGGGAGGTCGCGATCTTGCCGCCGGCGGGCGGGCATGCGAGCGCGCAGGCGGCAGGCGGCAGGCGGCAGGGGGCAGCCCGGCGGCGGGACGCCCGCGGCGGATACGCACGCCGCGGGCGCCCTCGGCCGGCGGAGGGGCTCGGGTCAGGTGGTGTGGGTTTCGGCGACGTGGCGCGGCTGGGTCGCTTCCTGCGGTGCGGTGGCGTGGGCGAGAAGGTTCAGGGCTGTCGCGAACGGGGAGCCGGGGTCGGCTGTAGCCACCACCAGGGACGGTCCGCTTCCTTGCGGGCTCTGTAGCGTCTGCTGGGTGACTGTCAGTGTCCCGACCAGGGGGTGGCGCATTTCGTAGTCGGCGACATCGCAGGCCAGGATCCGGTGATCGGCCCACATCGTGGCGAACTCCGGACTGCGCATGGTCAGTTCGCCGATCAGTCCGGCCAGTAGTGGATCGTCCGGGTATCGGCCGGCCGTCAGGCGCAGGTTGCCCACCACGGCCCTGGCCTTGGCGGGCCAGTCGGTGTACAGGTCGCGGGTGTGCGCGTCAAGGAACATCAGCCTGGCCATGTTCGGCCGTTGGCCCGGGTCGTTGGGGCTGCCCGGATCGAGATGGCCTGCGAACAGCCCGTGTCCTGGCCGGTTCCAGGCCAGGACGTCGCTGCGGCGGCCAATGACGATGGCGGGTGTGGACTCGAGGGCGGCCAGCAACGCGCTGGTTGCCGGGGCGATGCGTTCGGCACGCGGCCGGCCCGCGGGTCTGCCCCGTTTCGGTGCACGGGCCAGGGCGTGCAGATGGGCTCGCTCGGACTCATCCAGTTGCAGGGCGCTCGCTATGGCGTCGAGCACCTCGCGCGAGGCGTTGCGTGACTGGCCCTGCTCCAGGCGGGTGTAGTAGGGCGCGCTGATGCCTGCGAGCATCGCGAGCTCCTCCCGCCGCAGCCCCGGCACCCGGCGCCGCTCACCGTAGGTCCGCAGCCCGACGTCCTCGGGCCGCAGCTGGCCCCGGCGTGCCTGGAGGAAGTCGGCGAGGTGCCCGTGCTTGTTCATGGTGCCGAGTATGCGTACCGCCGACGATCCGCGCCTGACCCCGCTGGGGTAGGGATCCGCAGGGTCTGGCTCACCTCGGCCCCGGTCTCCAGGATGGGCCGCATTCCTCTTCATCGCTTCCGGGAGAATCCATGAGCACCACCACCCCCAACCCACAACACCCCCTCGCCGGGCTCGACCTGACTTCCTTCACCTTCACCCGGCGGTGCTGGGTCGACACAACGCCGGACTCCGTCTACCGCCTCATCAGCGACGTGTCACTGATCGAGACGTGGAGCCCGAGCGCCAGCGAGGTGAGCTACGCACCGGGCGACGGTCCGTGGGTCAGCTCCTGGTTCAGCGGCCGCAACCGCCGGGACGGGCGCGAATGGGTCACCCACTCCGAGGTGGTACGGGCCGATCCGGGCGGCGCGTTCGCCTTCGTCGTCGGCGGAGCCGACCACGGCATCGTGCGCTGGGACTGGCACTTCCGCGAGCAGGGCAGGGGCAGCATCGTCCAGCAATCCTGGCGGCTGCTGCGCACCGATCCGGTCCTGGGCGACACCCGCGAGGACGTCCTTTCGCTGCGCGACCATATGGCCGACAGCACGGAGTCCACGCTGCTCGCCCTGGCGGAGTGGATCGCCGGCGACCAAACCCACTGATCCCCAGGGTCCGTCTCCGGCACACCGCCGCCGCGTCGTCGAGACTGATTCACGACGTTGCTCGGCGGCCCTCCGGGCCCCGTGAGTAGGCAGGCATCAGGGTCGTGGTGGAGCCGTGCTCCCGCATCTGGCCGGCGTCCAGGATGTGCACGGTGTCTGTGTAGGCGGCGATCAGGTGGAGTTCGTGGGAGACCATCGCGATCGTCATGGCGTGCTCGGTCCGCAGCCGGGTGAGAAGGTCCATGACCGCGGTGGCCGTGGCCGGGTCGAGGGCGGATGTGATCTCGTCGCAGAGCAGGACGTCGGGCGCGGCGGCCAGAGCGCGGGCAATGGAGACGCGCTGACGCTGACCGCCGGAGAGCTCTGCCGGGTAGCGCCCGGCGAAGTCGCCCGGAAGTTCTACCTGCTTGAGCAGCTCGGCGATCCGGCCGGGTATGTCGGTCCGGGGAAGGCCGGCGTGCAGGCGCAGGGGCCTGGCCAGGGCGGCCGCGACGGTGTGTGAGGGGTTG
Source organism: Streptomyces lunaelactis (assembly GCF_003054555.1). NCBI lineage: Bacteria > Bacillati > Actinomycetota > Actinomycetes > Kitasatosporales > Streptomycetaceae > Streptomyces > Streptomyces lunaelactis. The sequence goes on from NZ_CP026304.1 coordinate 4,981,457, forward strand.
AGGGCGGCCAGCGGGTTCTGTGGGACGAACTGGATGCGGCGCTGGTCTTCTCGTGTGCGCCGGCGCGCTGTGTGCGCCAGTGACCGTCCGTCGAGCGTCAGGTGGCCGGTTTCCGGGGGGTGCAGTCCGGCGAGGACCCGCAGGAGTGTGGTCTTCCCCGAACCTGAGGGGCCGACGATGGCGGTGGCGGACCCGGCGGGAGCGGTGAAGTCGACGGCGTCGAGGGCCAGGTGGCTGCCGCCGCGGTGACGGAACGCGACGCTGACGGAGCGTGCCGCGAGCCCGTTCCGCTCGGTTTCGCGCGTGGCCGGAATCGGGCGGGTTGCGGGAGTTGGGGCCTTCTGGACGGGAAGGCTCCGGAATGCCGGGGAGGCCAGCTGGATGACGTCGTCGGCGTAAGACCGGACGAGGTGAGGGTCGTGGGTGGCCATGACGACTGCGAGGCCCCGTGTGGCCGCCAGGTCACGCAGCAAAGTGGCGATCTCGTCACGAAGGGCTGCGTCGAGCCCTGCGGTGGGTTCGTCCAGAAGAAGAACGTCGGGCGTGCGGGCAAGCGCGCGGGCAAAAGCGACGCGGCGTTGCTGCCCTCCGGAGAGGGCGGTGGGACGTCGCTCGGGGAGTCCGTCGTCGACGGGGAGTCGGCATTCGCGCAGGAGGCCCAGGACGTTTGCGTCGCTGCGGTCGCGGGCCACTTCGGCCACGAGCTGACGGACCTTCATCCGTGGATTGAGCGCCGATCCGGGATCCTGCCCAACGAAGGCGATACGTGAGCGGCGCAGATTCCGCAACTGCTCGGGGGCGAGCGTGGGGGTGTGGTGCCCAAGGACTTCGAGTGTTCCACCGGAGATGGCGGCACCGGGCGGGATGTGGCCGATCAGGGCGCGCAGCAGGGTCGTCTTGCCGGATCCGGAAGCGCCGGTGAGGGCGGTGACACGGCCTGCGTGGAAGGCGGCGGAGACGGTCTGCAGCAGGACGGGCCCATCCGGGAGGGTGATCTTGAGATCGGTGACCGTGGCGACGGGCGACGACGGGTCCTGCTGCGAGGTCTGGTCGGCCGGGACGGCTCGTGTGTCGTGATGTGCGGTGTCGCTCATGAGGTGGTCACCGTCCTGCGGACGAATTGGGGGGCCAGGGCCGTGGAGGCGAGGTTGACGGTGATCGCGAGGAGGGCGATGGCGAGGCTCGGGGCCACGACCGCCCAGGGGTTGAGCAGAATGCCGGGGGCGTTCTCGCGGACCATCAGGGACCAGTCGGGGTCCGGCGGCTGCGGGCCGATCTGAAGGAAGCCGGCCATCGAGATGACGTAGGTGGCTTCGACGAACCGCAGGCCGAACAGGGCCAGGACGGTGGCGCGGAGATTGGGCAGCAGCTCGCGCAGCGCGATGTAGGTCAGGCTCTCGCCGCGAGCCATGGCTGCTTCGACGTAGCCGGAAGCGGCGAGGGGGGCCGCAGCACTGGCGACGATGCGCACGGCGTACGGGATGCCGAGGACGATCGCCGCGCAGACGACCGCCCAGCGTCCGCCGCCGGGCCAGGCCAGGGCGATGAGCATGATTCCGAGGATGGGCGGGAGGAGGATCGCGACGTCGGCAGCCCGCTCGACGGCCCGGCCGACGGCGGGGCGCAGTACGGCGATGCAGCCCAGGAGTGTTGCCACCAGGGTGACGACGACCGCCACCAGGAAGGCGCTGCCGATCAGGGCGGTGCCGCCGTGCAGCAGGCGGCTCAGCACATCGCGGCCCAGCTGGTCGCCGCCGAGGGGGGCGCCGTCGCCCGGCGCCATATACGGGCCGGTGACGGGGGTGTCGATGGTGTGAGGGGAGAGGAAGGGCCCGCACAAGGCCAGGAGTACCAGCAGGACACCAGGGGCGATGCGAGGCAGGGCTTTTGCGCGGGCAGATGCGGGCGACCGTTTGCGGGCCGCGGTGGTGGCGCTCATGCGCGGGCTCCCAGGGCGCGGGCGCGGATGAGGTCCGCGGCCAGCAGAATGAGGCTGATGACGGCGCCGGCGCAGATGACGACGCCGGCGATGAGCGGGGTGTCGCGGGCGGCGACGGCGCCGGCCAGGACACTGCCGATGCCGGGGTAGTTGAAGAGGGTTTCCACCACCACGGCGCCTCCCAGGAGCATGCCGGTCGAGGTGGCGATGCCGGTGGCGATGGTCGGGACGGCTCCGGGCAGGGCGTGTCGCAGGAGAACCTGGAGGGTGGGCAGCCCGTCCAGATAGGCGGCTTCGACGTGGGGCGTTGCGGCCTGGTCGGCAAGGGCTCCGCGCACGATCCGTGTGTTCCAACCGGTCTGCGGGACGACCAGGGCGAGGACCGGCATGATCAGCATCGTCCAGGTCGCCGGGGAGCCGTCGGCGCCGGTGACGGTGACGGCGGGCAGCCAGCCTGTCCACAGCGACAGTACGAGCAGCAGCAGGACGGAAATGACGAACTCGGGTACGGCGAATGCCGCGGTGGCCGTGTGTCCGACGATCCGGTCGACGAGCCGTCCGGGGCGGGCCGCCGCCCAGCAGCCGAGAGCCAGTGACAGGACGACCGTGATCACGAACGCACTCGCCCCCAGCAGCAGGGTGTTGGGGAAGGGGTCGGCCAGCAGCTCGGTGACGTTCTGGCCGCGGGCCGACGTGCCGAGGTCTCCGGTGGGCAGTGCGGTCATCCAGTCCCAGAACCGTTCCCACAGCGGCCGGTCCAGCCCCAGCAGATGACGTCGGGCGGCCACGTCGGCCGCGCTGTCACCCCGCTCGGAGGATGCCGATGCCGCGTCGCCCGGCAGTACTTCGACGGCGGCGAAGACCACTGCGAGGAGCACCACCAGCATCAGCGCACGGCGGGCCACTGCCGCTGCTGCCCTTCCGGCGAGCGCGGTGGCGCGGCGCGACGCGGTGGCCGCCCCTGCCGGAGCGGGGGCGGCCACCGTGTCGGTGTTGACCGTGGGTATCAACGAAGCCACACGTTCTCGAGCTGGACCCGGCCGTAGCCGGCGAGCTTGGGCAGGTTCTGGACCTTGGACGCCGCCAGGTCGATGCCGTCGGCCATGCCCCACAGCAGGTAGCCGGACTTGGCGAACTCGATCTGCTGGAGTTCCTTGAGAGCCGCGGCGCGTGCCGTTTCGTCGGCCGTGCCGATGACCTTGAGGTAGGAGGCGTCGAACTCCTTGTCCGCCCAGCCGGCTTCGTTCTGTCCCGCCTCGCTGACCATGGTCTTCGAGGCGAAGAAGATGACCGAGTCGTTGGTGCCCCAGTACGTTGTGTAGAAGTCGCCGTTCTTCCAGGTCTTGTCCCAGAAGGCGCCGGACTCCTGCTTGACGACCTTGATCTTGATGCCTGCCTCGCGGGCCTGGTTCGCGAAGAGCGTCGCGGACTCGGCCAGGCCGGGGATGTCCTCGGTGGTGACGAGGTCGTAGGTCTTGGACAGGTCGAACTTGGCCTCCGCGAGGAGGGACTTGGCCGTTGCCAGGTCCTTCTTGCGCTGGGGGATGTCCTTGGCCAGGTGAGGGTCTCCGGTGCCCATGATGTCGTTGGCGACCGTGCCGTAGCCGGACAGGACCTGCTTGACCATCGCGTCGCGGTCGACGACCAGGCGCATGGCCTCGCGCACGCGTACGTCGGCGAACGGTCCGCTCGCCGTGCGCATCACGATCGGCATCGCCATGTCGTTGGGGCGACGCAGGACCTGGATGTCCTTGCGGCTCGCGGCAGTGCGGGCGGCGACCGCGCCGGCGTTGGAGGCCACGTCGATCTGGCCGGCAAGGAGGGCGTTGGCCATGGCCTGCGGGGTTTCGAACATGGTGACCTCGATGGCATCGAGGTGCACGGCGCCGCCGTACCACTTGTCGTTCTTCACCAGGCGCGCATTGCCGCCGCGGAACCAGTCCAGCTTGAACGGGCCGGTGCCCGGCGCCTTCTCCAGGGCCTTCTCGGCGGTGCCCTTCTTCAGCACGAACGTCGTCAGGCGGGTCAGGAGCGGCAGTTCGGCGTTGGCGTAGTCGGAGACCAGGACGACGGTGTCGGTTCCCTCGGCGCGGATGTTCTCCGGCTTGATGCCCGGCAGTCGCGCGGCGCCCGAGGGGGTGTTGCGCAGGCGCTTCAGCGACCAGACGACGTCATCGGCCGTCACCGGGCTGCCGTCGTGGAAGGCCGCCCCCTTGGCGATCTTGAACTTCCAGGTCTTCAGATCGGCCGACGGCTCCCACGAAGCCGCCAGCCGGGGCTTGGTGTTGGGGTTGGCACCGGGGATCGTGAGGGTGTCGTAGACGAGGGCCAGGATGAGGTAGTCGCTCTCGTTGGCCTGGGTGCCGTGCGGGTCGCGAGTGATGGCGCTGGCCCGGCCGAGGGCTCCGACGCGCAGTGTGCCGCCGCTCTTGGGCTTGTTGCCACCGGCCGGTGCGGTGTCGGTGTCTTCCGCCCCCGAGGAGCAGGCTGCGAGCAGTGCGGTCGCGCCTATCGCTCCGCCGGCCAGAAGCAGTTGGCGCCTGTTGATGTCCACGTACGTCCCTCGATCCACTGGCAACTGGGGGGTGCTTAGGTTTGCCTACCCTAATGACCCGTAGGGCCGCAACCTGTCGCCCGCGTTGGATCACATGTCCGAATTCACCACCGGCCGTTCGTGACTAAGGTTTGCCTTACCTAAGTTTCCTGCTACTGTTCCAGCCGTTCGCCGGATCCGCGCCGCCACGGTTGGTCCCCAACCAACCGTCAAATCCCGCCAGTTACGAAGCCTCGCCTTCGTCGCGAGAGAACTGCGCCAGTGAACCGGCATTCCCCCTGCCATCCGACTGAAACGGATTCCTTCGCCATGAGCACGGCAGCCGCACCTGTCCGCACGCTCGATGCCCACATGGTGGGCGAACTCCGCCAGGCTGCGGAGAAACTGCTCGCCGAGTTCGGAACCTCCGCCACGAGCCCGCAGCTTCTGGTCCGTGTCCGCGAAGTTGCCAGTGGGTTCAGCCGGCCCTTGCGCGACGAGTGCCGCCCCGTGGACACCGCTGACGGACTGTTCGTCATCCGGGGCCTGGACGTCGACGACGAGGAAGTCTGCCCGACTCCGTCCAGCTGGGCTACCGCCGGAGACAGCGGCGCCGTGTACGACATCGCTCTCCTGCTTCTCGCCACCGTGATGGGCAATCCGATCGCCTGGGAGGGGCAGCAGGACGGACGCTTCGTCCACAACATCGTCCCGTCCCCGGGACATGAGGCGGAGCAGACCGGCGCATCCAGCAGCGTGCTGCTGAGCCCGCACACCGAGGACGCCTTCCACCCCGGCCGCGCCCATCTGCTGATGCTCGGCTGCGTGCGCAACCCCGACAACATCGCCACCACCGCGGCCAGCATCCGCAAGACCCGCCTCACCGACACGGACACCGAAGTGCTGAAGAAGCCGGTCGTGCCGATCCTGCCCGACGACGCCTACGAAGCCGCTCAGGGCTACACGGACGAGGCTGCGCCCGCGGTACCGGCGCTGTACGCCGCCGAGGACGGGATGACGCTGCGCTTCGACCCGGCGTACACGCCGCTGGACGACGCGGACGAGACCTACCGGAGCGCGTACGGACGGCTGTCGGACGAACTCGCGCGGGTGTCGGTGGCCGTGAGCCTCAGCCCCGGCGAAATCCTCGTCGTCGACAACGACATGGTCGTCCACGGCCGAGTGCCGTTCCAGGCCCGGTACGACGGAACCGACCGCTGGCTCAAGCGCGCCTCCGTCCGCGTCCCCGGGCGCCGCACACGCCCCGCGGCCGAATCCACCGAGCACGGGTACGGTCAGGCCGCCCTCGAGGCACACGCGAGCTGAACACCCGCCCCGAACTGGAGGAAGCATCACCATGACGGACACTTCGGCCGCCGACGGCATACCGATATCCGGCGACCCCAAGAGCCTGCGGGTCCTGTCGACCACCGACCTCGCCGGGATCGACATATCCCTCGCGGACGTGGTCGCCACCGTGGAAGGGGCGTACCGGACCCTCCACGCGGGCCAGTCCGACAACCCCCGGAAGCTGACCGTCAAGCCGCAGGACGGTCACTCCGTCTCGTACGCGATGCTCGGCCGGGACGGCTCCCGCAACGTTGTGGCGATCAAAACCTCGTACAAGCACGGCCTGGACAAGGGTCGCGAGGAACAGCACTACTACACCGCCCTCACGATCTACGACGACACAACCGGCCTGCCGGTCGCGATGATGGACTGCTCCCGCATCGGCTCCTTGCGCACGCCCGCCGTATCGGCCCTGCTGGCCCGCGAATGTGCGGCCCCCGGCGCCCGCTCGGCCCTGGTCATCGGAACAGGTACTCAGGGCCGCCTCGCTCTGCCGTTCCTCCTGACCACCCTGCCCAACTTGGACCGGCTGATGGTGTTCGGTACTCACCCCGACGGCATCGCCACCGTTCGCGAGCAGCTGCGCGTCCACTTCCCCGACCGGGACATCGAGATCGTCACCGACGTGCGGGCCGCCGCCTCGGACGCCGATGTCATCGTCGCGACCGCCGGCGACCACACCCCGGCCGCGATTGAAGCCGAGTGGCTGAAGCCCGGCGCGCTGTCCGTCCTGGTCGGCCACGGACTCGCGCCCTCGACTCTGCACCGGGCGGACCGCGTCATCGCGACCAGCGAGGCGCAGATGAACGTCACCGGCACCGACATGGCCGACGACGACGGCAAACTGCCCGCCGTCGACTCGGAGTTCCCGCCCGTACTCGCGGGAATCACCGCGGGCCGCCTGAGCAGCACCGAGCGGATCTTCGCCTACAACAGCGGCCTCGTCGTCACCGACATCGCCCTCGGGCATCACTTCGCCCAGCTGGCCATCGCCCAGGGCCTGGGCACCGAGGTGCCGCTGTGGCAGTGAGCCCCGGCCGCTGGCCCGCGCTCCCCGCCCTCGCCGACCCGGCAACGGAACAGGTGCTGGGCAGCGGGCTGCTGCCCGAACTCGCCTACGCCTTCGGCGGCCCGTTCCACTTCCTGCTCCCCGACGCGTTCGACGCCAACCTGCGCGTCATGCAGGACGCGCTCGCGGCTGCTGGAGTGGACGGCTTCGTGTACTTCGCCAAGAAGGCCAACAAGGCCGCGGTGTTCGTGGAACGGGCAGCGGCGGGCGGCGCCGGCGTGGATGTCGCCTCCGCCGGTGAACTGCGTGAAGCCTTGGGCCACGGTGTACGCGGCGAGCATGTCGTCGTCACCGGCCCGGCCAAGGACGCCTCCCTGCTCCGCCTGGCGGTACAGCACGGCGCGCTCATCGCGGTCGACGCCCTCGACGAACTGGACACGCTGATCACCATCGCACTGACCGGTCGGGTTCGCCCGGCTCGCGTCCTGCTGCGCTGCCTTCCCCCCGATCAGCTTCACAGCCGCTTCGGGATGAACGAGAACGAACTGGCGACAGCCACGGACCGGTGTGTCCAGGCGGGCGACGCACTACGCATGGAAGGCTTCAGCTTCCACCTGTCCGGCTACGCACTCCAGCCCCGCACCGACCTCGTCGGCCGCCTCGCCGAACGGTGTCTCAAAGCCCGCGTCCAGGGCCTGGAAGCCAGCCGGATCAGCATCGGCGGCGGCCTGCCCATCAGCTACACCGACGCGAGCAGCTGGCACAGCTTCCTCGCCGAGCACCACAGCCGCTACTACCACGCGGGCAAGACATTCCGGACCGGTGACTTCTACCCGTATCACTCTCCAAAGGCTGGGCCCGTCGCCCTGGCCTCGCTGCTGGCAGCCACACCCGAGGGAAGCCAACAGTCTCTCGCCGAGATAGTGAAAGACGCCGGCGTCGAGCTGCTGCTCGAACCGGGTCGCGCACTCCTCGACCAGGCCGGGGCGACCGTCTTCAGCATCCAGGGCGTCAAGGACCGGGACGGATACCAGCTCCTGACCGTCGACGGCACCAGCCTGAGTCTGTCGGAGCAGTGGTTCAACAGCGAATACCTGCCCGATCCCCGCCTCCTGCCGCAGGACACCACCGGACCCGCCGGCACCTACCCGGCCAGCGTCGGGGCCGCCACCTGCCTGGAATCCGACATGATCACCTGGCGCAAGGTCGGCTTCCCCCGTCGTCCGCGCACCGGTGACCTGCTGGTGTATCCCAACACTGCCGGGTACCAGATGGACTCCAACGAGTCGCCCTTCCACGACCTGCCGCTGCCGCCCAAGGTCGTCATCGACCAGACCGACCTGCCCCGCCCGCGCTGGCGTCTCGACCGCCACTTCGCCTGACCGGTCCCGCCTGCCCCGTCCGCCCCCCTCAACAGGAGCATTCGATGCCCGGAGCACTCCAGCGCCCCGCCGTGGTCTCCCGCGTGTCCGACCTCATCGGCTACACCCCCCTGCTGGAACTCGCCTCCACCGAGACAGGCAGCCGCCTGTTGCTGAAGCTGGAGATGTTCAACCCCACCGGCACGGCAAAGATCCGTATGGCCCGGGCAATGGTCACCGCCGCCGAAGAGGCGGGAGAACTGCGTACCGGCGGCAGAATCATCGAGTCCACATCGGGCAACACGGGCCTCGGACTGGCCGTCATAGCCGCCGAACGCGGCTACACGTTCACGGCCGTGGTCGACAACCACGCGTGCGTCGACAAGCTGCGCGGCATGAAAGCCCTGGGCACCGAACTCGTCTACGTCGTCGACGACGGCACGGAGGAACTCGCCACGGCCGCCCGCGAGGATCTCGCCGAGGACATGGCCCGCGGCCAGGACAACACCATCTTCACGGAGCAGCACAACAACCCCGCCAACGGCGTCGGATACTTCCCCGTCGCCCACGAGCTCAACGAAGCCCTCGACGGGGCAATCGACGTCCTCATCGGTGCGGTCGGCACCGGCGGCGCGCTGTGTGGCACCGGCCGCGAACTGGGCAAGCTGATCTCCGGCTTCACCGTCATAGGCGTCGAGCCGAAGGGGTCCATAGCTTTCGGCGGTCCCGCCCACGACTACTACCAGTCCGGCACCGGCACGCCCGAAGGCGCCGAGATCGGGGCGCTGGTCGACTTCGACCTGATCGACGAAGGCGTCAAGGTCGGCGACGTCGAGGCGTTCGCGACATGCCGGGCCGTCGCCCGGACCGGACTGCTCATCGGAGGCTCCGCCGGCGGCGTCGTCCACGAGGCGCTGACCCGCCTGCCGTCCCTTCCTCCGGGCAGCACTATGGTCGCTCTGATCAATGACGGCGGGGAGAAGTACATGGACACCGTCTTCAACGACGACTGGATGCAGGAGCGCAATCTCCTGAACGCCGAGGCAGAGCGCGAAATCGACGAACTCCTCAGCAAACTCCGCAGGAACCGATAACCCCATGCTGACCACGCTCCTCCGCGACAGTCGCGCTCTGGCAACCCTTGCCGTACCTCTCGTCCTCGCCCAGCTCGCCCAGGTCGCGCTGACGACCACCGACACCGTGATGATGGGCCTGCTCGGCACCCAGGAACTGGCCGCCGGCGGTCTGGCCATCGTCATCTTCAACCAGCTCCGCACCATGGGTGTCGGTCTCGTCACCTCCGTCGGCAACCAGATTGCCGCCGCCGCGGCCAGAGCGGAGAAGGACGCGCAGGGGGAGGAAGGGACGGCGAACGAGGAAGTCCGCAAGATCCTTCGGGCCGCCCTGGCCGTCGCCACCCTCGCCGGCGTCGTGGGGATCATTCTCATGATCCTCATAGGGCAGGCCCTCACCTGGCTCGGCCAGGACGCGGCCGTCGTCGACCGTACCCAGACCATGCTCAACGCCCTGGCCCCCGGTCTGCTGCCCTGTCTGTGGTTCCAGGCCATCCGCCAGTTCACCGTCGGCATGCGCCGTCCCCAGGCTCTGTTGCAGATCACCGTCGCATCCGTTGCCGTCAACGCCGGCCTCAACTGGATTCTCATCCACGGCACCTTCGGCCTGCCCCGGCTCGGCCTGACGGGCATCGGCGTGGCCACCTCCACCGTCTACCTGCTGTCCTTCATCGCCCTTTACCTCTCGGCGAAGAAGGACAGCGAGCTGGCCCCGCTGCTCAGCCTGAACATTGCCAAGGCGGACCCGGCCACCGTGAAGCGCCTGATCGCACTCGGCGTCCCGATCGCGGCGACGTACGGATCCGAAGCCGGTTTCTTCTCCGTCACCGCGCTGATGGCCGGTTCCTTCGGACCCGACGCGCTCGCCGCACACACTGCCGTCAACCAACTCGTCTACATCGTCTTCCAGGTAGCCGTCGGGCTGTCCCACGCCGCATCCATCAACGTCAGCCGTGAACTGGCGCTTGGTCGCACCGATGACGCCCGCCGCATCAAGAACACCGCTCTGGCCTGCGCCGCCGCCGTCATGGCGCTCGTCGGCATCCTGTATCTCACGATTCCCCGCCTGGTCCTGGCGCCCTTCCTGGACTCCGGCTCCGGGCAGGCGTTGACCATCGCCACCCACCTGCTTGTCGTCACCGCCTTCCTCCAGTTCTTCGACTGCGCCCAGAACATTGGCGTCGGACTTCTGCGAGGCCTCGACGACACCAAGAGCGGATTCCTCATCACCCTCATCGGCTACTGGGCCATCGGACTGCCGGCCGCCTGGCTCCTGGCCTACCCGCTCGGCCTCGACACCCTCGGCATCTGGTTGGGACTGCTCACCGGACTGGCCGCTACCGCGGTGCTCTTGCTGCGCCGCTATTCCGCCTCCCTCAGCCTGCGGACCGCCGGGCGCACGACCATGGCAGCCTCCGCATAAACGGTCGAACCGCCGTCTGATCACGCTTGCGGTTGCTGCTCATCCAGACCTTTTCGAGGGGCCGTGGACCGCGCACAGCGTGCGTCCTCCGCGGCTTCTCTCTTGTACGGTTCACCGGCAGGGGGTCTTTGGATGGGTACGGACATCAGCGGGTTCGTTGAGTGCAGGGCGTGGCGTGCCGACGTGGGGGAGCGAGACGTCGTCTGGCGGGCCGCCGTCGACCTGTACCACCTCAATGACACCCGGAACTATGACGCGTTCGGCTGTCTCTTCGGGGTGCGCAACTTTGCCAACTTCCGGCCGCTGGCCGCCGAGCGTGGCAGGCCCGTCGATGCGTCGGAGGAGGTCCGGGCCGAACTGGACCGACTCGCCCCGTGGCCGGACCAGGCGTACGGCACCACGCGGATCACCTGGGCGGACCTGAAGGCGGTCGACTGGGATGAGCCGGCCGAACGGCCGGACAGCCGCATCCACCAGTACCGGCAGACCCTTGACGGGCTCAAACTCGTGGGCAAAGCCGCCTGGGACCCCAGATTCGCGCAGGCGCTCAACCTGCCACAGCGTCCGACCGACCCGCCGCAGACCTGGCCCGAGGGGACAGAATGGCTCATCGGCGACACCCTCTACAGGTCCGAGACGCTCCGCCGTCGGGACGCGGTCCGGGAGGACGGCGAGTGGAAGCCGGTCTGGGAGGCGATGGAAACGCTCGCGGCGCAGCACGGCGGCGACAATGTCCGGCTCGTCGTCTGGTTCGACAACTGAATGGGTCCGGGGCTTTTGTTGTGAGCTTGGTGACGTCGCCCAGCGGTCAGAGGCTGGTGAGCAGGCCGTCGAGTGGGGCGGGTATGCGGTCGGGGTCGAGGGCCTCGACGAGGACGCGGCCGTAGCGGATCTTGCGCCCTTTTTTGGTGCCGAGGAAGCGCCGCAACTGCTGCTGTGAGGTGCGGCCCCGTTGTGCGGGCTGGTGCAGGAAGGTCTGCAGGGCGCGCAGGTCGCCCTCCGCCCGGACGAGCTCCTCCACCCGTGTCACGCCCAGCGCGCGGATGAGTTCGTCTTCCAGATCTGCCGCGCAGACGAAGAACCCTTGCTGTGCCGCACTGGCCCGCTCCAAGCCGCGGGCGTAGTAGCGACGCTCCGCCTCGTCGCACAGTCCCGTGAGGCGGAGGCCCAGGCCGGGTGGCCCGAGGAGGCGGGCGAAGCGCCCGACGCTCATCGCACCGCCCATCGACAGGACGCAGACTCCTTCGGCCTCCAGGTTCCGGTCGCGACTCGCGGCCAGCGCGCTGACCGCTGCGACGTCGCTCGGCCCTTCGAGCAGGACGGCTGCCCGGACGGGCAGCCGCGCGGCCAGCTCGCGGGCGGGGTCGCCCGGGCCACCGGCCGCCCACGCGGTGACCGCCTCCCGGAACGACCCCATGTCAGCCATGAGACGAGTCTCCGCCCTTTCCGGCCACCACGGTAGGGAATTTCCGTCAGCGCGTCGATCGGCGGTGAGCAGTCGGGCCCGACGGTCCGGACAGGGAACACCAGCTCGCTCCAAGCGGCGGCATGGGTGACGATGAGCAGCACGACGGGCGAGCAGGCCGATGCTGCCGGCGCGGAAATGTCCGCCAACTGGTCGATCCCCGAGGCGGGTCGAGGATCCGTTCGCCTGGTCCGCTGGGATGATCCGCCCATGGCACCCAGGGCGGGCACCCCCGAGAGTTCGACAAAGTCGGGACTCGTCCTGCTGACGCTCGCGTCCGGGCAGTTCCTGATGGCGCTCGACAGCTCCGTCATGAACGTTTCGATCGCGACGGTGGCCGACGATGTCGGCACCACCGTGACGGGGATCCAGGGGGCGATCACGGCCTACACGCTCGTGATGGCGATGTTCATGATCCCTGGCGGCAAGATCGGCGCGATCATCGGCCACAGGCGTGCGTTCATGATCGGCTGCGTCATCTACGGCTGCGGATCACTGACGACGGCGCTCGCCCCGAACCTGCCTGTGCTCCTGTTCGGCTGGTCGTTCCTCGAAGGCGTCGGGGCGGCGCTCATCCTGCCCGCGATCGTGGCCCTTGTCGCCGGCAACTTCGCCGCGGAACGGCGCCCCGCCGCCTACGGACTCGTCGCGGCCGCAGGAGCCGTGGCGATCGCGGTCGGGCCGATCATCGGGGGTGTCGCAACGACGTACTTCTCCTGGCGCTGGGTCTTCGCCGGTGAGGTCGCCATCGTGCTCGGCATCCTGCTGCTCACCCGCCGCATTGCCGACGCGCCGACCGGCCAACGCCACCGCCTCGATCTCGTCGGTGCTGTGCTCTCCGCTCTCGGACTCGGGATCTTCGTCTACGGCGTACTCCGCTCGGACGAATGGGGCTGGTTCCGGCCGAAGCCCGACGCACCCTCCTGGCTCGGGATCTCGCTGGTCGTGTGGCTGATGCTGGCGGGCATCCTCCTGATCTGGATCTTCCTGCGCTGGCAGGCCCGCATGGTGGAGCAGCGCAAGGAACCCCTCGTCGACCCGGCGCTCCTGAGGAACAAGCAGCTCACCGGCGGCCTGACGATGTTCTTCTTCCAGTACCTCGTGCAGATGGGCGTGTTCTTCGTCGTACCGCTCTACCTGTCGGTCGCACTCGGCCTGTCCACGCTCAAGACCGGCGCACGCATCCTGCCGCTCTCGCTGACACTGCTGGCCGCCGCGATCCTGATCCCGCGTCTCTTCCCGGACGTCTCACCGCGGCGGGTGGTGCGGCTCGGGATCCTTGCGTTGCTCGCGGGTGCGGTGGTCCTGATCGCCGCGCTCGACGCGGACGCCGGTGCGGAAATCGTCACCATCCCCCTCCTGTTGATCGGGCTCGGCATGGGCGCGCTGGCGTCCCAGCTCGGATCGGTCACTGTGTCCGCGGTGCCGGACAAGCAGAGCGCGGAGGTCGGCGGCATCCAGAACGCCGTCACCAACCTGGGCGCATCGATCGGTACGGCACTCGCCGGGTCGATCCTGATCGCCGCCCTGACGGCTTCGTTCCTGACCAGCGTCGAACAGAATGAGGCGATCCCGGCCGACGTCAAGAGCCAGGCGACCGTCGAACTCCAAAGTGGCGTGCCCTTCCTGTCGGACGCCCAGCTCAAGGACGCCCTCGACGAATCGGGCACGAGCGCGGAGGTGACCCAGGCCGCGCTCGACGCGAACGCGGAGGCGAGGCTCGACGGCCTGCGCGCCGCACTCGCCATCCTCGCTCTCGCCGCGCTCCTCGCCCTGTTCTTCACCCAGCGGATCCCGACCACCCAGCCCCGCTCGACGGAACCGTAGCGCAGATGGTGTTCGGCCCATCGGTGGTCCGGGCCGGTGAGATCCGGTGCGGACCGGTTCGCGTCTCGCGTCAGTCGTCTTCGCTTCGCGGGGCCTCCTCTGTGCCTGCCACCGCCTGCGATGGCGCTGTCCGGGCCGGCGCGGTCGGCCACTTGAACTCGATCTCCAGCTCGATCTCCCCGTTACCGACCTCGACCTCTATCTCGCTGCGAAGGTCGTCGGGGATCCGCAGGCTCAGTCTCCCGGGGCCGAGTTCCAGTTCGGCATCACCACCGTGCTTCAGTGCGGCCGCGAGCGCCGTGAGCTGATCAGCTGCCTCAAGGCGTGTCAGCGAGCGCTTCTGCTCAAACTTGAGGTCCTTCATGGATGTCTCCGATCCGGCAGAAACGGTAGATAACGCCCATTCTGGGGCCATGTGCCGGATCGGACATCCTCTGTACCGAGGTTCGCCCGGCGGTCGAGCGGTGGTTATCGGCCGGGTGAGACCGGACCGCCCCTCAGCCCGGACACCATGATCTACGGTGTTGCGGCGCTCTCCATCCGGCCGCGCAGGTGCGCCGCGTCCTGGGCGGGCGGCAATCCGTAGGCGCGCCGGTACTCGCGGCTGAACTGGGTCGGGCTCGCGTATCCGACCGCTTCCGCGACCAGCGCGGCCGTGGTGCCGCCGGCGACCAGTCTCCGGCGTGCCTCCTGCAGCCGCAGGTGCCTCTGGAACCGCAGGGGGCTCATCCCGGTAGCGGCCTTGAAGTGCCGGTGCAGCGTGGCGGTGCTCATGTGCGCCACGGCCGCGATCTCCTCGACGGTGAGCGGTTCGGTGTAGTGCGCGCTGATCCATCCCGCGGCCTCGCGCACCCGTGCCGTGCCGGAGTCGGCGAGCGCGAACTGGCGCAGGTGCGGTCCGAGGGGGCTGCCGAGCAGCCGGTAGAGGATCTCGCTCTCGGTACGGGCTGCCAGGGGGCGGATGTCCTCGGGGGCGTCCAGGAGCCGTACCCACCGGGTGACCGCGTCGAGGAGCTCCGGTGTCATCAGGGCGATGCCCTGCCCGGCGGGATGGGGCTGCGGACGCGGGCTCGATCCGTCCAGTTCCAGCAGCAGGTCCGCGAGCACCCGGCTGTCGAGCCGCAGCACCGCCGAGCGGTACGGCACCTGCTCGAACACGCACGTGACCGGCAGCACGAACGAATTGAGGAACATCTCGCCGCGCCCTGCCACCCAGCTCCGGTCACCCGCGACGGTGCGCTTGGCGCCGCCGGCGATGAAGCAGACCATCGGCTCGTACAGGAGGTCGGCGGGGGCGACCGGTTCCTCGAGTGCGACCACCGTGAGGCGTGGCACCGCTGTGTCGGACCACCGGCCGTCGCTGTGCCGGGCGATGGCCGCCGCGAGCCGGTCCACCATGCGTCGCCCCACTCCCTGAGAGTTTTGGGCAACACTATGCGATCTGCGGCCCATGACCCGGCGGCGGTCACCGCCCTAGCGTTGAAGGCATGACAGAGAACGACAACAATCTTCCGAAGCGCCGGCTCGGCACGCAGGGCCTGGAGGCCGGGGCGATCGGCCTGGGCACGATGGGTATGACCATGGCGTACGGCGCCGCGGACGAGGCAGGCGGCCTCGCCACCATCCGCCGGGCGTACGAGCTGGGCGTCACCCTCTTCGACACCGCCGAGCTGTACGGCATGGGTACCGGCAGCAACGAGCAGCTGCTCGGCCGCGCCGTCAAGGATTTCCGCGACGACATCGTCATCGCGACCAAGTTCGGCTTCGACCTGACCGATCTTGCCGCCGTCGGCACGGCGATGGACAGCCGGCCCGAGCACATCCGCGAGGTCACCGAGAACAGCCTGCGCCACCTCGGAACCGACCGCATCGACGTGCTCTACCAGCACCGCGTCGACCCGCACGTACCCATTGAGGATGTGGCGGGCACGGTCGGCGAGCTGATCACGGAAGGCAAGGTGGGCTACTTCGGGCTGAGCGAGGCCGGCCCCGACATCATCCGCCGTGCCCACGCCGTCCACCCGGTGTCGGTGCTGCAGACCGAGTACTCGGTGTTCGAGCGCGCCGTGGAGGCCGGGGTGCTGCCGGTGGTGCGGGAGCTGGGCATCGGCTTCGTCCCGTACTCGCCGCTGGGCCGCGGCTTCCTGACCGGGGCTGTGAAGCCCGCCGCCGAGTACCCCGCCGACGACATGCGCAGCTGGGACGACCGCTGGCAGCCGGGGAACTACGAGAAGAATCTGGCCGCTGTCCGTGAGCTGACCGCTCTCGCGGACGCCAAGGGCATCACGGTCACGCAGCTGGCGCTGGCCTGGCTGCTGGCCCAGGGCGACGACATCGTGCCGATCCCGGGCACCCGCAGCCCCGAGCGCCTCGCCCTGAACGTGGCGGCGGCGTACGTCACGCTCACGCCGGAGGACCTCGCCCGCATCCAGGAGATCCTGCCCCATGGCGCGGCCGGATCCCGCTACCCCGAGGTCATGATGCCGACCTGGTGACGCCCGCTGCGCGGAGCGGGCGGGCGGATGCACGACACGGCCGTGCGACCTGCTGTTCACCGCCGCCGGAGCTGAGCAGCGGTCAGAGTTCGCGGTGGACCTTGGAGTTGGAGGCCTGGGCGCGGGGGCGGACCACCAGCAGGTCGATGTTGACGTGGGAGGGGCGGGTGACCGCCCAGGTGATGGTGTCGGCCACGTCGTCCGCGGTGAGGGGCTCGGCCACGCCCGCGTAGACCTTGGCGGCCTTCTCCTCGTCGCCGCGGAAGCGGGTCGTGGCGAACTCCTCCGTCTTGACCATGCCGGGGGCGATCTCGATCACGCGGACCGGGGTGCCGACGATCTCCAGGCGCAGGGTCTCGGCGAGGACGCGGGCGCCGTTCTTCGCGGCGACGTAGCCCGCGCCGCCCTCGTAGGCGGCGTGGCCGGCGGTGGAGGAGAGGATCACCACGGTGCCGTCGCCGCTCGCCGTGAGGGCGGGCAGCAGGGCCTGGGTGGTGTGGAGGGTGCCGATGACGTTGACCTCGTACATCGTGCGCCAGTCGGCGGGGTCGCCGGTGGCGACGGGGTCCGCGCCCAGTGCGCCGCCGGCGTTGTTGATGAGGACGTCGCAGCGGTCGAGGGAGGCGGCGAAGGTGTCGACCGCCGGGCGGTCGGTGACGTCGAGGGCGTACGCGGTGGCCCGGTGGCCCGCGGCGATGAGTTCGGCGGCGAGCGCCTCGATGCGGTCCTTGCGGCGGGCGGTGAGGGCGACGTGGTAGCCGGCGGCGGCGAGTTGGCGTGCGGTGGCGGCACCGATGCCGCCGCTGGCTCCGGTGACGACGGCGACGGGGGTCCCAGCGGCGGTCATGTCGTACTCCTCGCGCGTGTGATCGATACGCGGCCAGGATAGGCGGCGCCGATGGGCGGCGCGGATGCGCGGCGCCGTTGCGCGGCTCTCGGCGGTCTCCGGTCGATCATGGACAGGACCTGGGGACCGGTGGCGCGACGGAGTCAGTGGCCGCGCGGGGCGTACATGATCACGGCCATGCCCGCCAGGCAGATCAAGGCTCCGGTCACGTCCCAGCGGTCGGGGCGGTAGCCGTCGGCGACCATGCCCCAGGCGATCGAGCCCGCCACGAAGACTCCGCCGTACGCGGCGAGGATGCGGCCGAACTCGCCCTCCGGCTGGAGCGTCGCGACGAAGCCGTACGCACCCAGGGCGATGACTCCCGCGCCGATCCAGATCCAGCCCCGGTGCTCCTTGAGGCCCTGCCAGACGAGCCAGGCGCCGCCGATTTCGAAGAGGGCGGCGAGGACGAAGAGGGCGGCGGACCGGGCGACGAGCATGGCGACAGGGTGTCACGTGAGACGCCCGGGACTCGCCGGAGCTGACGGGCAATCAGGGCATAAGGGAGATTATGGGTATCTTCTGCCTATGTGTCTGATGCGCAAGGTGCTGTGGGCGGCGTCCGCCGCAGTGGTGTTGGTGGTCTGTACGGGGGCGAGCGCGGGCGCGGGCGACCGGGCGATCGCGCCGGAGGCGGATGTGGCGCACCACGGCCGTGTCGCGCTCACGAACGGCCGGCTCTCGGTCCGGCTGCTGACGGAGAGCCATGGTCCCGGAAGCCTCGCGAACGCAACGGTGCGGCTGGCCTTCTCGGTGTCGCCGGCCGGGGCTCAGGCGCTGCCGGCGGGATGTCTGTGGGCCGGGGACCGGATGGTGTTCTGCGCGACGGGCGCGCTACGGGCCGGCGGGGTCGGGCGGCAGTTCGCGCTCGAACTGAGGACGGTGGGGGCGCCCGACGAGGTGGTCGTGACCGTCGGCACGCAGTGGAACGGCGGCGCGACCGACCGGAACCCGCAGAACAACGAGCACCGGGTGCTGGCGCCGGCGACCGGCGACTCGTACGCATTCTGAGCGCGTGCCCGGCGACTCGTACGTCTTCTGATCGGGCGAACGGCGAGCGGGCGCCTTCTGGGCCGGTGTCCTGCCCGTGGGCGACACTGGGCCGGTGATTGTCGAACGCGCATACGTCCACCTGCCCTCGTGCGACGAGGGCGAGTGGCCCTGGTCGGTGCCCTGCGTCCGGCAGCTGCTCGACGAGGGGCTGCGCTTCACCGCACCCGTGACCTTTCTGGTCGGTGAGAACGGCTCGGGGAAGTCGACCCTGGTCGAGGCGCTGGCGGAGGGTTTCGGGCTGGACTCGTACGGCGGCTCCCACGACTGGCGATACGCCTCCCACCGCGGAAAGTCGGTGCTCGGCGAGCGCGTGCGGTTCGACGCGGCACCCCGCGGGCGCCGGATGGTCGCCAGCTGGTCGGCGCGCAAGGGGTTCTTCCTGCGGGCCGAGACCGCTCTGGACGCCCTGGGCCGGGAGGGCTTCCAGCCGGATTCGGTGAGCCATGGTGAAGGCTTTCTCGCGGCGTTCCGGGGGAAGTTCCTGCAGACCGGGCTCTACGTGATGGACGAGCCGGAGGCCGCGCTCTCCTTCTCCTCCTGCCTTGAACTGATCGGTCATGTCGACCAGTTGGTGAAGCAGGGCGGCCAGGTCATCTGCGCCACGCACTCGCCGCTGCTGACCGCCCTGCCCGGCGCGGACATCGTCGAGGTGGGCGAGCACGGCATGCGGCGGGTCGCGTGGCGGGAGCTGGGTGTCGTCGACCACTGGCGCCGGTATCTCGCAGATCCGCAGGCCTACCTGCGCCACATCCTCGACCCGCCGACGGACTGACCGGGGCGGCCGCCCCGCCTGGCCGGCGCCGACGGACTGACTCGGCCGGCGGAGCCGCCGTGGCGGACGGAGGTGTGCGTTCGGTCCGTACGATCTCTGCATGACGCAGAAGAATGCGGCCGGTCGCGGCAGGCTCATGGAAGAGCTGTCCACCGCCTCACGCCGCTACATGGCCTCGTACGCCCTGTTCAACCAGGCTCTCGCCGATCATCTGCGGCTCCACCCCACCGATCTGCAGTGCCTCAACCTGCTGGCGCTGGAGCCCGGTCCGGTAACCACCGGGCGGGTTGCCGAGCTCACCGGTCTGACCACCGGGTCCGCGACGCGGCTCGTCGACCGGCTGGAGAGGGCCGGGTATGTCACGCGCGAGCGCGACATCGAGGACCGGCGGCGGGTGCTGGTGACCCTGGTGCCCGAGCGCATGGCGGAGTTCGGCGCGGTGTGGCAGAAGCTGAACGGTTCCTGGTACGCCATGTTCGACGCGTACAGCGATGAGGAGATCGCGCTCCTCACGGCCCATATGCGGCGGACCGTGGAGCTCAGCGCGGCGCAGGTCGAGCGGCTGCGAAGCGGGGAGCTCTGAGAGGTCGTGGACGACGTCAACGGACGTGTGGGACATGCCCGGCTCAGTGGCGGGCGAAGGTCCGGCGGTAGGCGGAGGGGCTGGTGCCGGTGGCCCTGCGGAAGCGTGGAGCCGCCGTTCGATGCGGGTCGGCCCGAGCTGGCACCTGCGGCCGTCCTCGGACGCCTCACGGCGATGATGGCCGGGCCCGTCGGAGAGATCACGCGGGCGTTGCAGGACCTGCGCCTGGTCGAACCGGGCCGCGCGGTCGTCGGCTGACCCGCCGCCGGAGGCCCCGACACACCGGCATCACTGCGCGGCCTGGCCCTGGAAGGCGCGGCGGTAGGCGTTCGGGCTCGTGCCGGTGACACGCCGGAAGCGGTCCCGGAAGGCGGTCGGCGAGCCGAAGCCGACCTGGGAAGCAATCCGGTCGACAGGGTGGCCGGTGGTCTCCAGCAGGTACTGGGCCTGGCGGATCCGGGCGCGGTGCAGCCACTGCAGGGGCGAGGTGCCGGTCTGCTCGCGGAAGCGCCGGTTGAGGGTGCGCACGCTCATGCCGGCCTGCGCGGCGACCTCGTCGAGGGTGAGCTCGCGGCGAGTGTTGTCCTCCATCCAGCGCAGCAGTGGCTCCAGCACCGATCCGTGCGGGGCGGGTGGCTGCTCGTGGACGATGAACTGCGCCTGCCCGCCGTCGCGTTCCAGCGGCATAACGGAAAGCCTGGCGGCGTCCGCGGCCACGGCCGAGCCGTGGTCGCGCCGGATCAGGTGCAGGCACAGGTCCAGTCCGGCGGCGGCTCCGGCCGAGGTCAGGAACTGCCCGTTGTCGACGTAGAGCACGTCGGGGTCCACCTCGACCGCAGGGAACCGTGCCGCCAGCAGCGGCGCGGCCACCCAGTGGGTGGTGGCGCGCAGTCCGTCCAGCAGACCCGTGGCAGCGAGGACGAAAGCACCCGCGCAGATCGACGCGATCCGGGTGCCGCGGCCGGCGGCCTCGCGCAGCGCGTCGAGGACCTCTGGCGGGATGGGCACATCGGGGTCGGCCACGCCGGGCAGCACGATGGTGTCCGCCTCCGCGAGGGCCTGCAGCGGCCAGGGCGCCCTGAGGGTGAAGGCGCCGGCGTCGACCTCACCGGCGGGCGCGCAGACCCGGACGCGGTAGGCGGGGCGGCCGTCGGGCAGCCGGGTGCGTCCGAAGACCTCGATGGGGGTGGACAGGTCGAAGGCGATGACTCCGTCCAGCGCGAGGACGGCCACGGTATGCATGGCCCAACCCTAGGGCTACACCGTGTTCCAGCCAAGCCGCTCAGGGGTCGATCCTATCGGTCCGACTGCCCGGAACCCCTGGTGAACAGCATCCTTCCGGTCTGGCCGGAATCTGTTGGAACCTGGCAATTCAGCCACTATTGATCATTGTCGGCGGTTACTACCGTCGGTTTCGGCGCCCCGCCCGGGGTGCCGCCCCTGGAGAGGAAACATCTACTGATGCTGTGTCAGATTGTGTTGTTCGACGGCTTCGACCCGCTGGACGTCATCGCCCCGTACGAGGTGCTGTTCGCCGGCTCGATGGCCGCGCCGGGCGCGCTGAGCGTCGAGCTGGTCTCGGCCGAGGGCCCGCGCGAGGTGCCCAGCGGCTCCGGGCTGCTCACGCTGCGGGCCACCGCCCGGCTCGACCCCCAGCGAGCGGACCTGGTCCTGGTGCCGGGAGCGGTGGGACCGCTCGGCGACCCGGACGACCCGGACGCCCCCGGCAGCGAGGACACCATCCCTGCCCTGCTGGCCCGTTCGATCACCACCGGGCTGCCCGCTCTGCTGAAAGAGGCCCTCGACCGGCCGGACTCGATCGTGGCCACCGTGTGCGGGGGTTCCATGGTGCTCGCCATGGCCGGGCTGATCGAAGGCCGCCACGCCACCACCAACCACCTTGGCCTGGACCTGCTGGACGCCACCGGCGTGGTCGCGATCGACGCCCGCGTCGTCGACGACGGCGACCTGGTGAGCGGCGCGGGCGTCACCTCCGGGCTGGACCTCGGCCTCTACCTGCTGGAGCGCGAACTCGGCCCGCGGATCGCGCACGCGGTGGAGCAGCTGTTCGCCCACGAGCGCCGGGGCACCGTGTGGCGGGCCGCCGGCCCGGTCCCCGCCGCCTTCTGACGTCCCGCCCCCTGTCTCCGCCCAGAAACCCCATAAGCCCGAAACCCCATAAGGAAGAGCGCACTCCCATGTCTGTCGAAGGAACCTGGAACCTCGCCATCGCCACACCCGTCGGCAGGCAGCAGGCCGTGCTCCGACTGTCGATCGAGGGCGGCGTCCTGCGCGGCGTCGCCACCGGAGAGGCGGAGGAGGTCCCGCTGACCGAACTCACCCTCGACGGCGACCGGTTGACCTGGCGCCAGTCCATCACCAAGCCGATCCGCCTGCACCTGGCGTTCGACGTCGTGGTGCGCGGCGACGAGCTGGCGGGCACCGCCAAGGCCGGCCGACTGCCCGCGACCAAGGTCACCGGCCGCCGCGCTGCGCCGTCGTCCGACTCCTGAACCCCGGAAACGCCCTCCCGTGACGAAATTCCTCCTCGCCGTCCATGTTCTGGCCGCCATCATCACCATTGGCCCGGTCACCGTGGCCGCCAGCATGTTCCCGCCCGCCGCCCGTCGGGCCTTGGCCGCACCTGACGACCCCTCCGGCCTCGCCACAGTCCGGACCCTGCACCGCATCTGCCGGGTCTATGCCGTGATCGCGGTCGCGGTACCGGTGTTCGGCCTCGCGACCGCCAACAGCCTCCACGTCCTGGGCAGCGCCTGGCTCCTCACCTCTATCGCCCTGACGGCCCTGGCCGCGGCCGTGCTCGGCGCCCGCATCCTCCCCCGCCAGGCCTCGGCCCTCGCCGCCCTCGACGGCCCGGCCGGGACGCTGGAGCCCGCGGCCGTCCAACGCATCGCCGGACAACTCGGGATGCTCACAGGGGTGTTCAACCTGCTCTGGGCCACCGTGACCGTTCTGATGATCATCCGCCCCGGATCCACCACAGGAGCCTGACCATGCACCCGCCCAGCCGACTGCTGCGCCTCAGCGCCCCCGTCGAACTCCTCTCCTTGGGCATCCTGCTGGCCAACCTCGCCGTACTGCACCAGCAGGCCGTCGCCTCGGCGATCGGCCCCCTCCACGGCTGCGCCTACCTGATCGCCATCATCGCGACCGCCCGCGAGGTCGGCCCGGACCGCACCGCGACGCTCCTCGCCGCGATCCCCGGCGTCGGAGGCATGCTCGCCCTACGCCGGCTGTCGGCGCCCGCACAACCAAGCTCGGACACCTGCCCGTGACGTGGAGCCCGATGCCCGATGAGAGAGGCGGGGGGCAGGTTCGTCGAACCCGCCCCCCCCGGGCGGGTTCGTCGAACCCCGCAGGCGGGGTCAGCCGTCGGGGGGCGAGGGCGTGGAGGTCTTACGCTCTGGAGTCCAGGACGCGGGCACTGGGCTTCGGATCGTGGCCTTCGTCTCGACGTACCTGCCGCCTCAGCAGGCCGTTGAGTTGCGTGAGGACACCGCCTGCCAGCTCGCGAAGTGGGCGTCGGAGGTGTGCCGGAGCGGGAAGTCGCGCCTATCGCAAAAGGCTGGACAGTCAGCGTGGTTCTGATGCGATATTTCCCCGGACGAGCAGCCGGCGCAGCATCCCGGCCTGCCGGACAACCCGGACTACCAGCAGGTCCTGGCCGTCTTCGCCGACGCCCGGCAACCGCAACGCGCCCAGCGAATCGCCCTCTGGCGCACGGCCCCCGGGCGGGGCGGCGGGCGGCGCGGGCAGGCCGCGCTCCGGGGGTCGGCGCCTGGCTGAACGCGTCTGCGGGCCGCCGCGCCGGCCCCGAAGGGCTGGGCCGCCCGCCTGAAGGCCCGGCGTGGGGGCGGCCTGAGCACCTGGCGTGAGGGCAAGGCCCTCAACGCGGGGGCGTGGTCGGCCGGTCCTTCGTCGACGACCTGCGCAGGATCGCGGGTGAGCGCCTGGCGTCCGGTGCCCGCACAGGGTCTGGTGGCCGCGCCCCGCCGTGAAGGGCTGGTCTGCGGCGCCCACCAGCTGGCCTCAACTACGCTGCGGCTCCGCCGAATTCCCTCAGTGCTTCCTCGACGATCGCCTCCAGGCGGGCATGGTGCGCGCCCCGCCAGTACACGCGCTCGCAGGCCGTGCACTGTGCGAACACGTCGTAAGAACGCTGCGTGCCCTGCTGCAACTGGTCCTGGACCGAGTCCTTGTCCGCAACCGACAGCGACCCGTTGCACGCCGTGCAGCGGGTCCAGGGCGCCAGCACCGGCGCGAATCGCTCCAGTACGTCGCGCAGTTGGTCGTCGGGACGGTCGCTGTAGATGTACGCCCCCGCCCAGATCTCCCGCCGCCGCAGCAGCCCGCGGTCCCGGGAGAGCAGCACCCGCTGCTCCTTCGCCGAGAGCGTGGCAAGCGCGGGGTCGCCGATGTCCTCGTTCTCGTAAGCCGCATCGACGCCGAGGAGCCGCAGCCGCCGCGCCAGCGTGCCGAGGTGGACGTCGAGCAGGAAGCGCAGCGGGGCGCCGGGGACCTGTTGCGGCCGCTCCACGCCGTTGACCTCGACGCTCTCGCCCGCGCGCGGGATGTGGGAGACGGCCACCTGGCGGTCGTCGACGAGCACCCGGCCCGCCTCGGTGAGCGGGATGCCGAGTGACTCGATGACATGGCCGAGGGTCGACGATCCGTCGGTGACCAGGGTCGTACGTCCCTGGCGGCGCTCCGAAGGGACGAAGAGGCGCAGCTCAGGGGCGACGCTGAGATGGATTTCCGGTCCGTTCACGCAGCCAGCATGTCATCGGGCGGCCCTCGCCGGCCACGCCGTTCTGAAGGCGTCGGCGTTCTCGGTGGCCCACTGGGCGAAGGTGCGGGCCGGGTGACCGGTCAGTTCCTCGACGGCATGGGTGAGGGGCGTGGGCGAGCCGTCCGTCGAGGCCCAGTAGTCGAGCAGTCCGTCGGCGAAGGCGCTCGGCATGTGTCCGGCCATGGATGCCTTCCAGGCCTCGCGCGTCACGGCGTTGAAGGGGAAGGGGCCGCCGACGGCGCGTTCGAGGATGGCGAGTTGCTCGGTGAAGGTGAGTGATTCGGGGCCGGTCAGGTGGTACGTCCTGCCCCGCGGCTCCGGCCGGGCGAGCAGCGCGAACGCGGCCTCGGCGATGTCGCGTTCGTGGATCGGATCGCTGTAACTGCCGGGGTAGGGCAGGTCGATCGCGCCTGCGGACTCCAGCGCCCAGCGCCACTGGAACGCGTTGCCCGCGAAGGCGCCCGGCTGCAGGACGGACGTCTCGATGGGCGAGGCCGCCACCGCCTGCTCGACCGCGAGATGCGACGCGGCGATCGGGTTGTCGGCGGCGTCCGGATCGAGGGCGGAGCTGGAGGAGAGAAGCACGATGTGCTCGACGCCCGCCGCCCGTGCCTCGTCGAGGAAGGCGCCGGTCTGCGACGGCTCGGCGTACAGAAAGACGGAGGTCACGGAGTCGAGAGCGGCCGGGAAGGTCGCGGGGTCGTCGAGCGCGCAGTGCACGGTGTCGACGCCCGCGGGGGGCCTGAGTTTCTCGGGGGCGGCGGAGGCGGCGCGGACGTCGGCTCCGGCCCCGTGCAGGAGCGCGATGAGGGTGGAGCCGACTTTGCCGCGGCTCCCGGTGACGAGGACGGTCATGGCGGAGGTTCCTTGAGTGAGTTGTGTGCCGGTGCGGCTTGGGCACGCAGTCGCAGCACCCACTATCAGGCGTTGTGCAGAATCTGCGTGACGCAGATAAATATCCTGGAAACGGGCCCGCCGGTCAAGCGGACCCTTGAGGTGCCTGCTGCTCTTCGCCCGCCGCCGGGCTCGGCGCCTGCCGTTACGGCACGACGCGGAAGTACGGCGCAATCAGTCCCGGTCTCGCGGCGTGGCCTGCAAGTCCAGCCGCCAGTCGTTGGACCGGTGGATCTGACCGGGTGGGTACGCGAAGTCGCACTCGCCGACCAAGTCGAAGCCGGCCTTCCTGCACACCGCGTTCGACGGTCCGTTCGTCACGGACGGGAAGGCGTGCAGATAGCGGTGCTTGCGCTCCGCCCGTGCCACCTCGACGACGGCCGACGTGCCTGCCGTCGCGACGCCACGCCCCTGGAAGCCGGGGAGCACGCTCCACCCCGTCTCGTACACCCTCTCCCCGTTCCAGGTCTGCTCCCAGAAACCGATCGTGCCCGCGGCCTGCCCGCTCGACAGCAGCACGATCCGGAACATCCGGCCCTTGCCCGTACGGTCCGCGCTCAGATCGACGTACCGCTGGTGCCGGTTGATCAGCTGTTCTTCCGTCTCCGGGCCGCCCAGCTGATCCATCATCTCCGGTGCGTTCGCAGCGCGGAGCAGGTCGAGGTCGTCCTCGGACCATGGCTCGATCCGTACCGTCGGTGCTTTGATCGTCATGTCACGCACTGTAGGACGCGGGTCCGACAACCAGGGGGCAGGAGGATGAGCATCACCGGTGAATGGGCGATCGGTGCCGTCCCCGACGCCGAAGTCGCCGCCCTGCCCGGACGGTTCGCAGGTCCGGCGGGGGAGTGGACCATCCCTCCCCACTACGCCGAGGATCTGGCCTGGTGGCTCAGCGGCGGCGACCGCGAGCCCTACTTCACGCCCGGTCCCACCCCCGCCGCCCTCCGTTTCGCCGCCTTCGCGAGCAGCGGCGGCCCCAGCGCCCCGGCCGTCGCCGCGATGAAGGACGCGGGCACGGACCTCCTGCGCGGTACGGAGGGGAGCGCCGCCTTTGTCGCCTCGGCCCGCAAGGGCGATCCGGCCACGGCTCTCTGGTACGGCCTCGGGGCGGAGGCCGCCGCCCGGCTGCCCGGCTGGTTCGGCGACTTCCTGCTGACCGCCGCCGAGGTACGGGCCGTCCTCCCGCACGCCGAGTCCGTGCTCGCTGTCACCGGGCCCGGCCGCACCGAGGTGCTGGCCCGCATCGACGCCTGGATGTCGGCCATGAGTGACGTCCCGGACTTCGACGCGAACACGCTGCTGGACGGGCCGCTGCGGGTGCTGCGGTACGCGGCGGCCAACGGCACCGGCGCGGTCGGCGTCACCCGGAGCTACTGATCCTCGCTGCGGTGCGCTGAAGTTCGCGCTGCCGTTACGGTGCGGGGCGCGCGTACGCGGTCGGCGGGACGCCCACCGTCGCCGTGAAGTCCCGTACGAGATGCGCCTGATCGCTGTACCCGAGCTCGGCGGCCAGCTCGGCCCAGTCCAGCCCGCCCGCCAGCTCGGCGCGCTCCAGCGCCTCGTGGATGCGGTAGCGCAGGATGACCCACTTCGGACCGACCCCGACGTACGAGGCGAACAGCCGCTGGAGCGAGCGCACCGACACCCCTTCCGCGGCCGCCAGCTCGGCGACCCGCAGGATCGTACGGTCCGTACGCACCAGGTCGACGAGCCTCATCGCGCGCAGCGCCTGCGGGTCCGCCTCCGGCTCCAGCCCCAGCAGGAAGGCGTCCAGCGCGGCGACCCGCGCGTCCTCCGCCGCGGCCTCGGACGCTTCCACCGCCTTCGACGTCCCCGACGTCCCCGGCGTCCCCGGCGTCCCCGGCGTCTCAAGCCCGAGGATTCCGCGGATCGTCTCCGGGTCCGCGCCCGGCAGGACGTCCGCGACCGGCACCCGCTGTCCCGTCCAGTCGGACACCTGCCGCAGCGGTGCGAACGGCCGGAAGCCCCCCGGGCGGAACTGCACCCCGCACACCCGCCCCCGCCCCTCCAGCTTCTGCGTGAACAGGCTCAGACCGACGCCGGCGACCTCCCCCCAGGCCGCCTCGTCGCCGTACTGCTGGAGGACCACGTTCACGGACGGATGCGGCACCACGTGGGTGGCGTACGGCTGTGTCAGGTCCCAGTCGATGAGCCAGTAGTGCTCGAGATACGGACGCAGCGCCGGGGCGGGTTCACGGCGGCGGAAATGCACGCGCGCGAAGAGCTCCTGGGCTTCGACGATGCCCCGGGTGTCGCGTCGCGGACCTGCCATGTGGGCGATCCTATGTCGCGTTTGTTCAATACGCAGGGGGGCGGCCGCCCTAGCGTCGGACTCATGACGAACACCATCAGCGACCTGCTCGGCTCGGCGGCGGAACGTGCTGTGCCGGTGGTGCGCGGCATCACCGACGACCGGCTGGCCGAGCCGACGCCGTGCACCGAGTACGACGTACGCGCCCTGGCCGACCACCTCATCCAGGTGGTGATCAACTTCCGGGCGCTGGCGGCGAAGAAGGACAGCGACTTCTCGTTCGAACCGCACTACACCGAGACGGAAGGTGACTGGCGGGGGCGGTTCGCGGACGAGACCGCCGCGCTGACCGAGGCGTGGGCGGCACCCGGCGCGGAGGAGGGCACCACGGGGAGCCTGGGGATGCCGGCCAGGACCGTCGGCCAGATGGTGCTGGGCGATCTGACCGTGCACGCGTGGGATCTTGCCCGCGCCACCGGCCAGGAGTTCACGCCGGACCCGGTCGTCGTCGGTGAGCTCTCGGTTTCGCTCGAGGCGATGGCTCCGATGGCCCGGCAGTGGGGCGTGTTCGGCGAGCCGTTCCCGGTCGCGGACGACGCGTCGGAGTTCGACCGGTTGCTGGCGCTGACGGGCCGGAACCCGCGCTGGCAGTCGTAGCCGCAGGACCCGTACCGGGCTGAACCGATCCGGCCTACTGCTTCCCCGGCGGGCGGCCGCCGTCCCTGCCGCCCGGCTGTGTGCCCTGACGGCGGGCCTGGCGGGCCAGGCGGCCCCGGTTCTCCCGCTGGTAGCGCCGCTCCATACGGGCCTGACGGTCCCGTCGGTCGCGGTACTCGCGGTACTCGGTGTCGCCCCGGTTCCCGGGGCTGCCGGCGCCGCGGCCGTAGCGCACATG
Source organism: Streptomyces lunaelactis (assembly GCF_003054555.1). Classification (NCBI taxonomy): domain Bacteria; kingdom Bacillati; phylum Actinomycetota; class Actinomycetes; order Kitasatosporales; family Streptomycetaceae; genus Streptomyces; species Streptomyces lunaelactis. The sequence goes on from NZ_CP026304.1 coordinate 5,010,100, forward strand.
GCCGAAGACCAGCACTGCCGCGGCCAGCCACAGCACGGGCTCCTTGAATCCGAAGCCGATCAGGGCCACGACGGCGAGCAGGAGAAGTGGGTTCACGGTGGACCTCCGTGCGCGGGCAGGGAGTTCACGCTGCCGAGGGCTCGGGCCGCGCCGCCCAACCTAGTCCGGAGCGCGAGCACAGAGAAGATACGCGACAGGACGTGCACGGAGACGGCGTGCGGGAGTGTGCGGAGTGTCCCGGTGTCACATGGCGGCCCGCTGTGTCGTCTATAGGGCATGAGAATCGCAATTGCTGGAGGAACAGGAACCCTGGGCCGGCAGGTCGCCGACGAGCTGCGTTCGCGCGGGCACGAGGTACGGGTGCTCAGCCGCCGCTCCCCGGAGTACCGGGTCGACCTGACCACCGGGGACGGGCTGGACGAGGCGCTCGTGGGCTGCGACGTCGTCGTCGACGCGAGCAACAACCAGACGTCGACGAAGGACGCGGCCCGGACGCTCGTCGAGGGCTCGCGACGGCTGCTCGCCGCGGAGGATGCCGCGGGTGTGCGCCACCATGTCTGTGTGTCCATCGTCGGCTGCGACCAGGTGCCGATGGGCTACTTCAAGGTCAAGACCGAGCAGGAGGGCGTTGTGGAGGCGGGCCCGGTGCCGTGGACCGTCGTACGCGCCACGCAGTTCCATGAGCTGATGGACATGGTGTTCACGAAGGGTGCGCGGTGGCGGGTGCTGCCGGTGCCGCGGGCGCGGCTGCAGACGGTCGCGAGCGCGGACGCGGCCCGGGCGGTCGCCGACGTGGCCGAGGCGGCGCCGCGGCGCGGACGCGTCGAGGTGACCGGCCCCGAGACGGTCGACGCGCGGGCACTCGCCCGCAGGTGGCGGTCGATCACGGGCCGGCGGGCGCTGCTGCTGCCGCTGCCCCTGCCGGGCAAGGCGGGGCGTGCGCTGCGCGCGGGCGTGGCGACGTCGGAGCGGCCGGATGTACGGGGGACGGTGCCGTTCGACGACTGGCTGCGGGATGCCGTGGCGACGAGGTCGCGGACATCCGGCCCGGGAGCGGACAACGGGAAGCGGGGCAGCGGTGACGGAACGCCGTGAGGGTGAGCAGGGCAGGGGGCCGGGTGAGGTAGGGAACGAGGGGCCGGCCGACGCGCCCGAGGCCGACGAGTGCCCGCACCCGGGTGACGTACCGGACGGGGGTCTGGTCGACCTCCGAGGCTGACCGGTCCCCCGACGTCGAAACCCGCGGCGAGCGGGACATAGGTGTGTCCGCACCGCAGACGGGCCGACACCAGCCGGCCCGCCGGAAGCCGACGCCACCGCGTGCCCCTCTCACTGCGCCGGACCCTCAGTAGGCCGCACTGGAACGAATTGCCGGGCTCTCTGAGGCGAGGATCTGGTCCGTGTGCGCCGGCTCAGTCGGGCTCGGGCTGTGTCCGGGTGGCCTGGACGGCCCAATTGCCGGTGCCCATCGAGGAGGTCCGGATCCTCCACAGCTCCTCGACGACATCCTGTCCGGGAACCTGCGTATGGTTCTTCACCAAGTGGGCGAGAACCGACAGCAGATGGTCCGGTTCCAGGAACCGGGCGCGCGAGCCCTGGGTCCCCAGTACGCCGTGCACGCCTGGTCGGCGGTCCCGGACGACGACCAGAGTGTCCTCCGGGGACACCTCCCGTGCCATGTCGCTGGTGAGCTCCGACACCGGTACCCGCAGAGTGATCGGCTCGGCTCCCTCGGCACTCCACTGGGAGACCACGCAGGAGCCCTGCTGCTGCGGCGGAGTGGTCGCCACCCCAAGGCAATCGGCGAGCCAGCACAGCGCCTGAAGGTAGGGGACGTGCCCGTCGGCCTTCTCCAGTTTCGTGGAGACGTCTTCGAAGATCGCGCCCTCGCCGCCGGGGATCACCACGCTGGCCCACTCCCGGGCGAGGCGCTGGCGGTGTTCGTGTTCCTGTGCCACCCGGTCGTCGATGACGCGCCGCGCGCCCGCGCGCTCGTCGTCTGTGAGTCCGTCGCACAGCTGCTCGGTGTCCACCAGTTTGGAGAGCGGAGACGGCTGATCGTTCTCCGGCAGGCCCGCCAGCTTCGCGAGGCGCTCCCGGTGCAGTCCCGCGATGCGCATCTTCGATACCTGGGCGAGCCAGGTCGGCAGCCCCGACTCCACCTGCTGCGCGATCGCCTGCATGCGGCCCGAGTGGTCAACGCCGTCCTCGGTGACGCTGATCTCCGCCGCGGCGCGGAGGTACCCCGCCATCTGCTCGCAGAGCTGCTCGACGTCCGAGTAGAACAGCGACAGCGAGGGCGGCTTCATGTGTCCCTTGTCCGGCGCTTCCTCCGACCTGATGGCACCGGAGAACCGCTGCTGCATCTCGGCGAACGGAATCCCCTTCATCCACTCGTACGCGACCAACGCGCGGAGCAGGGCGTTGATCTCGTCGAGCGAGGCGGTTTCCTCATCGCTCTCCAGCAGGTTCCGCAATTCCTCCGACGCCACCGAGTTCTGCGTGTCCAACAACCGGTCGGGCATCAGGACGGCCTCGGCGGCCACCCACTCCCTGCAGTTCGCCCGCTGCTGCTCCGACTCCGCGCAGTGCGCCATGCCCATGGTCTGAACGGCTCCCTTCAGAGAGGGCAGATGCCGGCTGGTGCTCTGGCCGGGCAGGGCGACCCAGGCCGTCACCTGCCGGATGGACCGGGTCCGGCAGGCGTGCCAGAGCAGATCGATGGTCCCGGCACCGCTGCGCGCACGCTCGGCCAGCTTTTTCAGCTCGGGGGCGTCGTCCAGTTCCAGACCGGAGCGTCCGACCGCCTGACCGACGGGGGTCAGTGTCAGGCTTTTGCCCGCTCCGGGCCGCCTGCTGAGGCTCTCCTCGTGGATCAGGCCACGGTTCTGCAGCTCCACGAGGACCTTCTCCGGCGTCGGGATCTGGGGCTCGGGCTCGTAGCTGATCAGCAGATTCTCCAGGATCGTCCCGACCCGCTCCAGCCATTTCCTGCGGGTCAGCATGCGGTTGTCCTGGCACAGCACCTGAAGGACGAGTCCACTGATCGCCACCGGGTCGCGGTACTGCGACCGGACCTTCAGCGAGCGGGACTTGCTCTTCACGAACCGCTTGAAGACCCCTTCCACGCTGGAGAGCTCGTCGATCTCGGCGGCCGTCAGCCCGTGGACCAACTGCAGTTCCCGGTCGGAGGGTACGAGGATGTAGAACTCCCCGTGCCCCGCTTCCGTCTGGCCGCGTCGTCCCGCGCGACCACCCTTGTTGTCGAGGTCGGCGGGCAGCAGGATCTGCCGGATCCGGTCCGACCCGGCGCCGGTGAGGCCGGAGATACTCGTGGCGATGACCGTGTCGGCGGGCAGGTTGAGGCCGACGGCGAGGGTGTCCGTGGCCACGAGTACCCGCAACAGCCCGTCATCGGCGCGGAATTCGTCCTCGAGCATGCGGCGCATCGTAGGGGCGAGCGCGGCCGAGTGCGCGGCCACGCCGCTGCGCAACCCCCGGATGACCAGCTCATGGCCAGGGATGTCCGAGTTGCGCAGCCGCGAGTAAAGGGAGTTGACCTTGTCGCGGGCCGCGGAGGACTCATTGTTGTACCGGCCGTGCGCCCACGGTGAGCCGCTCGGCGGCTGGCGCATCGCTTGGTCCAAGACCTTGCGGATCCCCTCGGCCAGCTGGTCCGAGGCCGTCCGGGTAGGGACGAAGACGATGATCCGGCGCTTGTCGTTCTGGTTGAGGATGCTGAGCACCAGGGTCGCGGCGAGTTCCGCCGTGGACAGCCCCTGGAGCCCGTTGAGCCCCTTGGAGAGCGCCTGCGCGTATTTCGTGCGCAGTTCGGGGAGGGAGTGGTCCTGCTGGTACTCGGGATCCGGCACCGCCCGGCCGGGCATGCTGAGGAGGTGGGCGTTGGGCTGGACCAGCCAGTTCCGCCGGCCGACGACATAGGTGTCGAGGGGGACCGGACGTTCGTTGCTGCTGGGCGTGAACGTTGTGCGGCCTGTGCCCAGCCACCGTTCCAGGGTCTCACCCGCCTCTGGGGTGAGCGCGGCCGACAGGCCCAGCAGCGCGGGCTGCTCCGCACCGATCCGCAGCTTTATCAGGGTCAGGAGCGCTTCCAGCTTGGCTGCCCGGTCACTGGTCTCGGCCAGCATCTGCAGTTCGTCGACGACCACTAACCCGGTCTTGTCCAGCGGACTCAACCCGTTGACCAGGTACACGCCGAGCTTCTCGTAGATGGCGACGGCGACGCTGTACCGGCCGCCGCCGACGGGGCGGTCGCTCTCGGGATAGTCCCGGGAAACGCCGTACACGTTGAGCTTGTCCAGTGGCTTACGGCTGTCGCGCCAGCGCTGCCACTCGGCTTCCTCCTGGGCCACCAGAGCCTTGGTCGGCAGCAGCATCATCGCCGAGTTGCCGCCGTTCAGGGCCATCGTCATGCCCACGCGCGCCACGGTGGTCTTGCCGCTGTTGGTCACGGCGTACACGAGCGCGACGCCCCGATCGTCGATGATCTTGCGGCAGACCTTGATGAGCTCCCGCTGGAACCTGTCGAGCTCTTCCCAGGAGCCGAGTTTCTCCTCCCACAGCTCCAGGAACGCTCTTCGCTGATCCGACTGGGCAGACCTGGGCAGGAGGTCCGCGTATCCGGACACCTCGGGCAGCAGCGTGGCGCGGTCCGGCGGGGCCGGCGCCGGGATGGACACAGCGGGTACGACGGTCGGTGCGGCCGGCGGCGGCCCGGGGGTCGGCGGCTGGCTGGGGATGACGACCGCATCCGTCTCGGCGGGCTGGGTGCGCTGCTCCGCGGGCGAGTCGACCTGGAGGCCGTGTTTGGCGGCCAGGCTCTTGATTTCCGGATTGTGCGGGTAGCGGCCGGTGAGGACAGCGCAGGCGATCTTCCGCCAGCCCCAGTCGACCACGCCGGCTTGGGCCTCGGTCCTGACCGCGTCCCAGAAATCGCGGTCGCTCTTCGCGTGGACCGGCAGCTCGTCGACGGGAAATCCCAGGCCGGTCAGGAGTTTTCGGCGGGGCTCATCGGTTTTGCACACCTTGGCCAGCCCTCGGACGAGTTTTCCCCAGTCCTCCTCAGAGATGCCCCAGGCGTCCGGCTCGACTTCTTGGGCATCATGCGACTGCGGCGATTCGGACGCATTGGCAAGCGTCACTGCTTGCTCCTTTGCCTCAGGCTGTGCGGGGCAGAACCATCAGGTCGGTACGGAGGGAACGGCAGAACTCGGCCCGGTTGACGACGTCCTGGGCCGCGATGTGTGCGGTGGCGCTCAGGTGCTCGGAGGTCACCGGGGAGTCCGTGCGGGAGGCCAGTTCCCGGTAGAAGGCAGAGGCGAACAGCGTCGAGCAGTCCGCGTCGAGGGCGCCGCGGTGGGCGATCACCACGTCTGCCACGCCGGTGAAGAGCCGCGCGATCTCCTCGCCGTCGCAGGAGCGCAGCAACAGCGCCCGCAGCCGGTGCCGATAGTGCTCGGCTGCGAGCCGCAGTGTCTCCACGAGGTCCGCCGCGGGCAGCGGGTGCGGTTCGCCCTCGTGGTCCTCCAGCAGCAGTGCCCCATGGCTTCCATGGCAGGCCAGATGCAGGATGTCGGGCCGTTGCCGGCGAATCCGCTCCAGGTCGCCGGGGGTCGCCGCGGGGCAGGGAATGACGTCCAGCCGGTCCGCGGCCGCCGACTGGATTTCGCGCAGTTCGGCGGCAGCCCGCACCGCGCCGCGCCGCGCCGGTTCGGCGCCCAGCACCATGACCTTGAGCCGTCCGGCACCGGCCTCGGAGGCGCCGGACGGCGGGCGCGGCTCAGGGACGGATGCGGCTCCACGGAAGACGGGGTGGTGCGGATAGCGTTCCCTCGCCCTGGTCAGAATCGACCGGCGACCGTCGGCCATGACCCCGGTGGCCAGACTCAGGGAGACCTGTTCCCAGTACTCCCACAGTGTGCTCGGCGCGTACGGGAGGGCGTCGGCCGGGTAGCCCGCGCTGCGCAGCAGCACCTCGGCCCGAGAGGGCGTGTTGTAGACCGTCGCCAGCGCCCGGATCTCCTCCGGGAGCAGCGGCGCCTCGGCCGCCTCCTCGCCGGTGCTCACAGCGTGGCCTCCAGCCGCAGCGGGTCGGGCAGCCGCCGTGTGAAGCGCCGCAGCAACGGAATCCTGACCCCGGCGCTGACCGTAAGCGTCACCTCGGTGACGGCATCGGCCGCTGTGCGGACGATGAGGCTGAGCGGATGGCAGCCGGACAGCTCGTGGGCACGGGTTCGGCGGAACTCCCATGCGGGGCTGCCGCTTTGGAGGCCCAGGGCTTGGACGAGGGGCTGGTGGGAGGTGTACTGGACGCTTCGCCCGATCTCCCCGACAGAGGCATCGGCACCGAGCAGCGACAGCTGCGGTCCGAGCCTCCGGGTCCTGCTGATCTCCACCGGATCGGAGATCCGCATCGGGTCCATGGAGTGGGCGACAGGCGCCGGCTCATCCGGCTTGGAGGTGACGTTCAGGGCGACGTGGGCGAACTCCAGCCGAGGCCGCTGAGGGGTGGGGGCGAAGGTGACGGCCAGCCGGACGAGGTGGTAGGCGTGGCGACCGGCCTCCGCCGCGGCGTAACGGGCGAGTTCGGGGTCGGCGGACAGTTCGTGGGCCGTCAGCCGTAAGGCGGTCGGCCCGCCCAGCGTGATGCGCCCGGCGAGCGGCGTCGTCGCGGCGTCGTCGGGTTCACCCCGTAATGCGTCGTCGGGCGGAAGTACGAGCTCATGTGCGGGCAGTCGGGGATCGGGGAATTCGATCAACATAACCTCGCGGACCGGGCGACCTGCCGCAGGAGCGACCCGACTGAATCGGTATATCCCCTGCGAAAGCTGTGAATCCGAAGGCTAGCGACTGTCAAGTCGCCGAAACCGGTCAAAGCGAAAACTTCCCCCAACCTGTTGGCGGTCCGCACGAGCCGCCTCTTCCCCCCGCCCGGAGTTCTCGGGCTGTGCCCGCCGGTCTTCGCCGAGGTCATGCCGCACACGTGCGCCCCGCACGACGGCCGGCGTGGCGGAGGTGCGAGGCCGGACGCCGCGCACCACGCCGAGGCCTCCAGACCCCGGGCAACCTCCGAAGAGGCCCGCCCGGAACGCCGAAGGCCTCAGGTCACGGCCACACCAGGCAGTAAGGCTGGTGCCCGGCCTCATGCAGCCGGACCGAGAAGTCCTGCCACTCGTGCAGCAGTTGGTAGACATTGAACGCGTCCCGCGGACCGCCCCGGTCCGGGACCGTCGACCAGATGAAGGCCGCCGCGCCCACCGACTCCTCGCCTATGCCCCGCAGTGGGTCGACCACCGTCATCGGAAGCTTGACCACCGCGTAGTCGGGGTGCAGCACCACCAGCTCGAGGGGCGGAACCTTGTTCAGCGGCATGCCCTGGATGCCGGTCAGTACCATCGCGGCTATGGTCTCCGGCTTGATCTTGCTGAACATCCCGCCCATGCCGAGCTCGTCCCCGCCCAGCTCCTCAGGGCGCATCGAGATCGGAACACGAGCGGCAGTGGCCCCGTCAGGTGCGCCGAAGTACTTGTAGGTCACCCCCACTCGGCCGCTCCTGCTTCCCATGGGCTCGTGCGCGTCCGATTCGCCTCGACGGTGCTTTCCACGCCGGGCAGGCTCGGGACCCAGGTCGTCGGTCCCCTCGCCCAGTCCGCCACCGCGATGCATATCTCCACCCGACCACTCGCAGCCCCCGCCGCGCAACCCGATCATCGTGACAGTGACCTCCCCCACCACTGTCCGGTGAAACACCGGTCCGCAAGAACGTCGGGGCCTCTGACACCATGGATTCCGTGAGCTTTCCCTCTGACGCCCCAGTTTCGCAGACGCCAGAGGGCTGACGCCCTCTCGTAATACGAGGAGACCGCCCGGACCGCTCACCGGTGGCCGAGATCATCCGCCCCGGCCCCCTGCCCGCCCGCATCGCAGATCAGGACCAAAGTGTCGTATTCATACGAAGCCCCAGTTTCGCAGGCGCTTTTCGACCGCGCGTCGCTCGTGACGCCCGGCGGCGTGAACTCTCCCGTCCGTGCCTTCCGCGCCGTGGGCGGTACGCCCCGGTTCATGGTGTCCGGTACGGGTCCGTACCTCACCGATGCCGACGGGCGCGAGTATGTCGACCTCGTCTGCTCGTGGGGGCCGATGATCCTCGGGCACTCCCACCCGGCCGTCATCGAGGCGGTCCAGACCGCGGTGGCCCGCGGCACCTCCTTCGGTACGCCCGGTGAGGGCGAGGTCGCACTCGCCGAGGAGATCGTGGCGCGGATCGAGCCCGTCGAGCAGGTGCGGCTTGTTTCGAGCGGTACGGAAGCGACGATGTCCGCGATCCGGCTCGCCCGGGGTTTCACCGGCCGGGCCAAGGTCGTGAAGTTCGCCGGCTGCTACCACGGTCATGTGGACGCGCTGCTCGCCGCGGCCGGCTCGGGGGTGGCGACCTTCGGGCTGCCGGACACGCCGGGCGTCACGGGCGCGCAGGCCGGCGACACGATCGTGCTGCCGTACAACGACCTCGAAGCGGTGCACGAGGCCTTCCACGCGCACCCCGGCGAGATCGCCTGTGTGATCACCGAGGCCTCGCCGGGCAACATGGGCGTCGTACCGCCGCGTCCCGGCTTCAACCAGGGCCTCAAGGACGCCTGCGCCAAGAACGGCGCGCTGTACGTCTCCGACGAGGTCATGACCGGCTTCCGTACCTCGAAGTCCGGCTGGTACGGCATCGACGGCGTCGCGCCCGATCTGATGACCTTCGGCAAGGTCATGGGCGGCGGCTTCCCGGCCGCCGCGTTCGGCGGGCGCCAGGACATCATGGGTCACCTCGCCCCGGCCGGTCCCGTCTACCAGGCGGGCACCCTCTCCGGTAACCCCGTCGCCACCGCCGCCGGTCTCGCGCAGCTGCGGTTGCTCGACGACGCCGCGTACGAGAAGATCGACGCCGTCTCGGCAGAGATCCAGCGTCTGGTGACGGACGCGCTCGCCAAGGAGGGCGTCGCCCACCGGCTGCAGACGGCGAGCAATATGTTCTCCGTCTTCTTCACGGGCTCGGACGTCCGCAACTACGAGGACGCGAAGAAGCAGCAGTCCTTCCGCTTCACCGCCTTCTTCCACGCGATGCTCGCGCAGGGCGTCTATCTGCCGCCGTCCGCCTTCGAGTCCTGGTTCGTCTCCACGGCCCACGACGACCGGGCGATCGAGCGGATCGCCGCCGCGCTGCCCGCCGCCGCCCGCGCCGCCGCCGAGGCGACGGGGGTTTCGGCATGAGCGAGATCACCGTCGTCCACGTCGTACGCCATGGCGAGGTCCACAACCCCGACGGGGTGCTGTACGGCCGCCGCTCCGGCTATCACCTCTCCGAGCTCGGCCGGCAGATGGCCGACCGGGTCGCCGAGCATCTCGCGGACCGCGACATCACCCATGTGGTGTCCTCGCCGCTGGAGCGTGCGCAGGAGACCGCGACCCCCGTCGCCAAGAGTCACAGCCTCACCCTCGACACCGACGAGCGGCTGATCGAGGCGGGCAACGTCTTCGAGGGCAAGACCTTCGGGGTCGGCGACGGCGCGCTGCGCAAGCCCGCCAACTGGAAGCACCTGACCAACCCGTTCCGCCCGTCCTGGGGGGAGCCGTACGTCGATCAGGTCGTACGGATGATGGGCGCGCTGGACTCCGCACGGGACGCGGCCCGCGGGCACGAGGCCGTCTGCGTCAGCCATCAGCTGCCGATCTGGATCGTGCGGAGCTTCGTCGAGAAGCGCCGGCTCTGGCACGATCCGCGCCGCCGGCAGTGCACGCTCGCGTCGCTGACCACCTTTACGTATCAGGACGACAGGATCGTCTCGGTCGGCTACACCGAGCCCGCGCGCGATCTTGTTCCCGCGCACCTTCTCGCCGGTGCGAAACCCGTGAAGGGCAAGGCCAAGGCATTCGGCGCGTAGTCCGGGCGAGTCCGGGCGTAGTTGCGCACGAAATTAAGTACGAGCTTTCGGAACCCCCGCCTTCGAGCAGGCATCTGAAACGGTGCCGGTTTGGAAGGGCTCTCCGGGCAAAGGGAGAGCGCGGATGGGGGGGATATGCGCGACATCAGCCGAAGGGGTCTGCTCGGGGCGGGACTTGGAGCCGCGGCCGCGATCGGAATCGCGGGCTGCGGCTCCCTCGACCCGGACAGATCAGGACAGTCCGGACATGGTGCGGATGGCGGCAAGGGCAAGGACGGCAGTCCCTCGCCGTCCAAGAGCGGAGGCCGGCCGATCGGCGACGGCTCCACATCCGACACCGGAAAGCAGCCACACCAGCCCGCCGCGCCCGTTCCCCTCGAACCGGGCCAGACCCCGCCGCAATTCGTGATCTTCTCCTGGGACGGCGCGGGCGAGGTCGGCAACGGACTCTTCCCGCGGTTCCTCGAACTCGCCAGGAATCACGATGCGGCGATGACCTTCTTCCTCTCCGGGATCTATCTGCTCCCCGAATCGAAGAAGACGCTCTACCGTCCGCCGAACAACGGCATCGGCGCGTCCGACATCGGATATCTCACCGACGATCACATCAAGGCGACGCTGAAGTACGTACGCCAGGCATGGCTCGACGGCCATGAGATAGGCACGCACTTCAACGGGCACTTCTGCGCCGGCTCGGGCACGGTCGGCGACTGGTCGCCCGCCGACTGGCAGAACGAGATCGACCAGGCCGTGAAGTTCGTCACCGAGTGGCGTACGAACACCGGCTGGACGGACATCGACCCGCTGCCCTTCGACTACCGCAAGGAACTGGTCGGCGCCCGCACCCCCTGCCTGCTCGGCCAGGACAAGCTGCTGCCCACGGCGAAGAGGCTCGGCTGGCGCTACGACGCCAGCTCGCCGGGCGGCCGCCAGATGTGGCCGGTCAAGCGCATGGGCCTGTGGGATCTGCCGCTCCAGCAGGTGCCGTTCCCCGGGCGCTCCTTCGAGGTCCTCTCGATGGACTACAACATGCTCGCCAATCAGTCGCAGAATTCGACCAAGGGCATGCCCGAGCGCTATCCCGGCTGGAAGAGGCAGGCCACCGAGGCGTATCTCGCCGGATTCGAGCGCGCCTACGAGTCCAATCGCGCGCCCTTCTACATAGGCAACCACTTCGAACAGTGGAACGGCGGCATCTACATGGACGCCGTCGAGGAAGCCCTCAAGGGCATGGCCGGCAAGAAGGACGTACGGCTGGTGTCCTTCCGGCAGTTCTGTGACTGGCTCGACGTCCAGGACCCGCAGGTTCTGGCCAGGCTCCGTACGCTCGAGGTCGGTCAGTCCCCGGCCGGCGGCTGGAACACGTTCCTCAAGCCGGTCTGACAGGGTGCTTTCCGGGCACCCCGGGGGGCGCGGAAAGATCCCTGGAACGGTCATGCGAAACTTTTCACATGAGCCTTAGCCGTGCCTCCCGCGCTGCCCTGCTGACCGCTGTGGTCGCCGCCGGTGCGCTCACCCTCTCGGCTTGCGGCGGGGGCGGCGGAAAGTCCGGCGGCGGCGGTGACACCAACTTCGTCACCGACACCGGCGGCATCTCCACCGTCGCGAAGGGCGAGCGCACAGCCCCCGGCAAGCTCGCCGGTGAGACCCTCGCGGGCACGGCGCTGGACATCGCCGACCTCAAGGGCAAGGTTGTCGTGATGAACGTCTGGGGCTCCTGGTGCCCGCCCTGCCGCGCCGAGGCCCCGCATTTCGCCAAGGTCGCCAAGGAGTCGAAGGCGAAGGGCGTGGAGTTCGTCGGGATCAATACCCGCGACCCCAACAAGGGCCCCGCGCTCGCCTTCGAGAAGGATTACGAGGTCGAGTACCCGAGTCTGTACGACCCGGCGGGCAAGCTGGTCACCCATGGCTTCCCCAAGGGCAGCCTCAATCCGCAGGCCATTCCCTCCACGATCGTGCTCGACCGCGAGGGGAAGATCGCGGCCCGCTCACTCAAGGCACTCGGCGAATCGGAACTCCGCAAGATCATCGACCCGTTGATCGCGGAGAAGTGACCCGTGGAAGTTCTCGCCGCCACGTCCGGCACGTATGACACGGTTTTCGGCGGAGCCCTGATCCTCGCGCTGCCCATTGCCGCACTCGGCGGCCTCGTCTCCTTCTTCTCGCCCTGCGTGCTGCCCCTCGTCCCCGGCTATCTGTCGTACGTCACCGGGGTCAGCGGCACCGACCTGGCCGAGGCCAAGCGCGGCCGGATGGTCGCGGGAGCCTCCCTCTTCGTCCTCGGCTTCACCGCCGTCTTCGTCTCCGGCGGCGCGCTCTTCGGCTACTTCGGCTCGACACTCCAGGGGCAGCAGGAGGTTCTCTCCAAGATCCTCGGTGTGCTGATGGTCCTGCTGGGCGTGTTCTTCATGGGCCTGATGCCCTGGCTCACCCAGCGTGAATTCCGCATCCACAAGCGGCCGGTGACCGGGCTGGCCGGCGCGCCGGTGCTCGGCGCGCTCTTCGGTGTCGGCTGGACGCCGTGCATCGGGCCGACGCTCTCGGCCGTCCAGGTGCTCGCCGCCGAGCAGGCGAGCGCGGGCCGCGGGGCCATACTGACCGTCGCGTACTGCATGGGACTCGGTCTGCCGTTCGTGCTCGCGGCGGTGGCGTTCCGCAAGGCGCTCGGTGCGTTCGGCTGGGTCAAGCGCCACTACGCCTGGGTGATGCGGATCGGCGGCGTCATGATGATCGCGACCGGTCTGCTGCTGCTGACCGGTGTCTGGGACAGCCTCGTGCAGGAGATGCAGGTCTGGTCCAACGGCTTCACGGTGGGGATCTGAGTTCCATGAGCAAGACAGACGCAGAGCTGCGGGCGGAAGAGCGGCGGGAGAGCAAGGACCTCGGCGCGGCCGGGGCTCTGCTGTCGACCGCTCCCCGGGAAGAGCTCATCGCCGGTCCCACCCTCGGAGTCGTCGGCTGGGCCCGCTGGTTCTGGCGGCAGCTGACCTCGATGCGGGTCGCGCTGATTCTCCTCCTCCTGCTCTCGCTCGGCGCGATCCCCGGCTCGATCATTCCGCAGAACAGCGTGGACGAGCTGAAGGTGCAGTCCTTCAAGGAGGCCCACGAGACGGTCTCGCCGGTCTACGAGAAGCTGCAGTTCTTCGACGTCTACAGCTCGGTGTGGTTCTCGGCGATCTACATCCTGCTGTTCGTCTCCCTCATCGGCTGCATCGTGCCGCGCACCTGGCAGTTCGTCGGCCAGCTCCGGGGCCGCCCGCCGGGCGCCCCCGGCCGGCTGACCCGGCTGCCGGCGTACACCACCTGGCGCACCGAGGCCGGGCCCGAGCAGGTGCGCGAGGCCGCCCTCGCGATCCTGAAGAAGCGCCGCTTCCGCGCCCACACCGTCGGCGACGCGGTCGCGGCCGAGAAGGGCTATCTGCGCGAGGCCGGCAATCTCCTCTTCCACATCGCGCTGATCGTGATGCTGGTGGCCTTCGCCGCCGGCCAGCTCCTCAAGTCCGAGGGCGGCAAGCTGATCGTCGAGGGCGACGGCTTCTCCAACACCCTCACCCAGTACGACGACTTCAAGTCCGGCTCGATGTTCAGCTCGGACGAGCTCGCGCCGTTCAGCTTCACGCTGGACCGGTTCACCGGGACGTACGCGAAGACCGGCCCGCAGCGCGGCACGCCGCGCACCTACGAGGCCGACGTCACCTACACGCGCGGCGACGGCACCGAGGGCAAGAAGACCATCGAGATCAACAAGCCCCTCGTGTTCGACGACACCAAGGTCTATCTCAACGGCCACGGGTACGCGCCCGTCGTCACCGTCCGGGACGGCAAGGGCAAGGTTGTCTTCAACGGCGCGGTTCCGCTGCTGCCCATCGACAACAACGTCACCTCCACCGGCGCGATCAAGGTGATGGACGGCTACCGCGACACATCCGGCAAGAAGGACCAGCTGGGCTTCCAGGCCTTCTTCGTGCCGACGTTCGGGGGCGCGGGCAAGGGCGACATGTTCTCGCAGTTCCCCGGTCTCGAGTTCCCCGTGCTCGCCCTCACCGGCTACCACGGCAGCCTGGGCGTCGACGCGGGCCTGCCGCAGAACGTGTACCAGCTCGACACCCGCAAGCTGACCCAGTTCAAGGACCCCAAGGGCGAGATTCTCAAGGCGCGGCTCCTGCCCGGCGAGAAGATGACCCTGCCCGACGGCGCCGGTTCCATCACCTTCGAGAAGGAAGTGAAGGAGTGGGCGACCTTCCAGATCACGCGGCAGCCGGCCACCGGCTGGGCGCTGACCGGGGCGATCGCCGCCATCGGCGGTCTCGTCGGCTCGCTGTTCATCCAGCGCCGCCGCGTCTGGGTGCGGGCGGTCCAGGGGGAGGACGGCGTAACCGTCGTCGAAATGGCGGGACTCGGCCGCAGTGAGTCCCCGAAGCTTCCCGAAGAGCTGGCCGACCTGGCCGTAACCCTCCATTCAGAGGCGCCGACGGCGCCTGAACCCTCAGACGTAGCTGCCGAAGGGGCTGAGAAGTGACTCTCGCCGCCGCCACCAACGAGAACCTCGCGCACATCAGCAATGTGCTGATCTATTCGTCGATGGCCGTCTACACGCTGGCCTTCTTCGCCCATATCGCCGAGTGGGTCTTCGGCAGCCGCAGCAAGGTGGGCCGTACCGCCGCCGCGCTGACCGGCGGTGGCACCGCCGCCGGGGCTCGTTCGGTCACCGTCCAGGTCAAGCAGGGCGGTGGCACCGCCGTACTGGACAGGCCCAAGGTCGTCACCCGCTCGGCGGCCGGCACGCGTGACGTCCCGGACGGCCCCGGCGCGTCCGGCGGCACCGAGAAGGGCGATCTGTACGGCCGGATGGCCGTCTCGCTGACCGTCCTCGGCTTCCTCATCGAGGCGGCCGGCGTCGTGGCCCGCGCGATGTCGGTGCAGCGGGCCCCCTGGGCCAACATGTACGAGTTCTCCATCACCTTCTCCACGGTGGCGGTCGGCGCGTACCTCTGCTTCCTGCTCGCCAGGAAGAACATCCGCTGGATCGGGCTGCCGCTGGTCACCACCGTCCTGCTGGACCTGGGCATCGCCACGACCGGGCTGTACACCGAGAGCGACCAGCTCGTCCCGGCCCTGCACTCGTACTGGCTGTGGATCCACGTCTCCACCGCGATCATCTGCGGCGCGGTCTTCTATCTCGGTGCTGTCGGCACGCTCTTCTATCTGCTGCGCGACTTCTACGAGGCGAAGGTCGCCCGCGGGGGCGAGATCAGCGGCCTGCGCACCTCGATCATGGAGCGGCTGCCCGCGGCGTCCACGCTCGACAAGTTCTCCTACCGGATCAACGCCGCGGTCTTCCCGCTGTGGACCTTCACGATCATCGCGGGCGCGATCTGGGCGGGCGACGCCTGGGGCCGCTACTGGGGCTGGGACCCCAAAGAGGTCTGGTCCTTCATCACCTGGGTCGCGTACGCCTGCTACCTGCACGCCCGCGCCACCGCGGGCTGGAAGGGCCGCAAGGCGGCCACGCTGGCGCTCATCGCCTTCGGCTGCTGGCTGTTCAACTACTACGGCGTGAACATCTTCGTCACCGGCAAGCACTCCTACGCGGGCGTCTGAGCCGCCACCGGAGGAAACTGGTGCCACGACCGGGGCCCTGGGCCATGGCACCAGCGGAGCTGCGGGAGGAGTACGTCAGCCGGCCGTGATCGCGTCGAGCTGGGCCCGCAGATATGTGTGCGAGTCGATGCCCCTGACCTCCGTGCCCGGATCGCACTCGTAGAAGTAGACCAGCGAGATCAGCTCCTCGGCCGGTACGTCCGCGGGCGGCGGCAGCACCCGGTGGCGGCCCGAGCGCCAGCGGTCGCCCGTCCAGCGGGCCATCAGGTCGCCGATGTTGATGGTGAAGGCCGCGGGGTCGTACGGCGCGTTCTCCCAGCCGCCCTCTTCCGTGAACACCTGGAGCCCGCCCTTTCCGGCCTGGCGGTCCAGGACGGTGACCGTGCCGAAGTCGGTGTGCGGGCCGATGCGGAACTGGCCGGGCTGCGGGGGACCCACGGTCCCGGTGCCGGGATACCAGTTGATGTTGAAGCCCCAGGTGGGGTGCCCGGTGTGCCCGGTGAAGAAGGTGCGGGACTCGCCGAGCGCCACCCCGAGCAGCTCAAGCAGCCGGTCACAGAGCGCCCGCATGTGCCCGAGATACGTCTCCACCAGGGCTTTCAGCTTCGGTGCCTCGGCCGGCCAGGTGTTGGGCGCGAACCACTCGGCGTCGACGGCCGGGTCGCCGGTGGGGTCCTCGGCGGCGAAGGACAGCGACTCCTTCAGGTCCGGCGGAGTCTCCGTACCCTCTGCGTATCCGTTCGCCTCCGCGCCGGGCCCGAGCCAGCCGCGCCCGCCGACCTTCACCGCGTACGGCTCCTTGGCACCGGACGGCAGTCGGAAGAACTCCCGCGCCGCCTCCCGGATTTCCGCCCGCAGGTCGGGATCGACGCCGTGCCCGGTGACCAGCAGGAACCCGGCGGTCCGCAGGGCCTGGTCGACGGCCGCCGCGATCTCCGCGCGGGCGGCCGGGTCCCCGGAGAACCAGGGACGCAGATCGATGGTGGGAATCCTGGGCTCAGTCACCGATGTCCTCGCTCCACAGCTCGGGGTTGGACTTGATGAAGTCATCCATCAGCGTTTCGCACTCGGCGTCGTCCAACAGCACGATCTCCACGCCGTGTTCGGCCAGCCAGTCGTGCCCGCCGTGGAAGGTCGCGGCCTCGCCGATCACCACCCGGGAGATCCCGAACTGCCGCACCAGACCGCTGCAGTACCAGCAGGGCGAGAGCGTCGTCACCATCGTCGTACCCCGGTACGAGCGCTGCCGGCCGGCCGCGCGGAAGGCCGCGGTCTCCGCGTGCGTCGACGGATCGCCGTCCTGTACGCGGCGGTTGTGGCCGCGCCCCAGCAGGGTCCCGTCCGCCCCGTACAGCGCGGCGCCGATCGGAATCCCGCCCTCGGCCAGCCCGGCGCGCGCCTCGTCGACGGCCGTCGCCAGCCACGTCCCGTACTCCGCGTGCTCCATGGCGCTCACATCCCGAACGTACGTCATCGGCGGTGCCGATCGGCCCATCGGCAGGACGCCCCACTGGCCCGTGGACCGGCTGCCGCCCGGTTCGTAGCGTCATTGTCATGACTACGGACAAGTCCCTGGAGAGCCGGGGCACCCTCGAACTCACCCTTGCCATGGTGCTCTCCGGCACCCTCGGAATCTTCGTCGTCGAGTCCGGCGCGTCGCCCTTCAACGTGGTGTTCTTCCGCAGTCTCTTCGGGGCGGTCGCGCTGGGCGCGTACGCCCTGGCCCGCGGCTACTTCACCGACCACGGATTCACCCCGAAGAAGCTCGCCCTCGCCGCGCTCGGCGGCGCGTTCATCGTCTTCAACTGGGCGTTCCTCTTCAAGGCGTACGAGGCCACGTCCATCTCGCTGGCGACGGTCGTCTACCACACGCAGCCGTTCTACGTGGTGCTGCTCGGCGCGCTCCTCTTCCGCGAGCGGATCACCGCCGCCAGGTTCGGCTGGCTCGCCGTCGCCTTCGCCGGACTGATGCTCGTCTCGGGAGTGAGCCCCGCCGACCCCGGCTCGCTCGAAGGCCTCGGCTTCGCCCTGCTCGCCGCGCTCTTCTACGCGATCTCCACCGTGATCACCAAGCGGGTGAGGGGAGTACGCCCCCATCTCGTCGCCCTCGTCCAGGTCCTGGTCGGCATCCCGCTGCTGCTGCCCTTCGCCGACTTCGCCGCCGCGAGCGGCCTCGGCAGCGGCTGGGCATGGCTCGTCGGGCTCGGCCTGATCCACACCGGCCTGATGTACGTCCTGATGTACGCCGCCTACCAGAAGCTGCCCACCGCGAAGATCGCCGTGCTCGCCTTCACCTACCCGGCCGTCGCGATGGTCGCCGACTGGGCGGTGTACGGACACCACATCGGCCTCGTCCAGGCGCTCGGCGTCCCGCTGATCGTGCTCGCGAGCCTGAAAGTCAGCTTTGCCAAGTCTCCCCGTACGGCGGTCGGTTCACCTGCTCCGACCGGTCCGACGACTCCTGCTCCCGTACCAGCCGCACCGTCTCGTCGATGAACAGCCGGACATGGCGCGGCAGCCGCTTCCCCTCCCGCCACGCCACCTGCGTGTGCAGCTGGAACGGCGGCTCCCAGGGCAGCGCGACGAGCACCCCCGTCGCCAGCTCCTGGCGCACCGCCATCCGCGGCAGCAGCGCGACACCGAGACCGCCGGCCACACCCCGCTTGGTCGCCTCGATCGTCCCGAACTCCATGAAGGGCGGGGGAGTGCCGGTGCTCTCGCGCAGCTCCCGCTCGAAGAGATCGCGGTACGGGCAGCCCGGCTCCGTACCCACCAGCTGCACCTCCGACAGATCGACCGTCGCGAGCTTCGCCTCCCCGGCCAGCGCGTGGGTGGGCGCACAGACCAGTACCAGCGGCTCGGCGGTCAGCACCTCGGTCTCCAGGCCCGCGTGCACGGTCTCGCGCTCCATCAGAAAGCCGATGTCGTACACGCCCTGGCGCAGCGCCTGCCGGGTCTCGTCGCCGAGGGTGGGGCGCAGCGACAGCTTCACCAGCGGATAGCGGTGGTGGAAGAGCTCCAGCAGCGCGGGCAGCCGGTAGGAGGTGAGAGACTCCATGGTGCCGATGTTGATCGTGCCGTTGGGCTCGTCGACGCCGTTGACCGCGGTCCGGGCCTCCGCCGACAGGTCGATGATCCGGCGCGCGTACGGCAGCAGCCGCTCGCCCGCCTCCGTCAGACGGATCCTGCTGCCGAGCCGGTCGAAGAGCTCCGTGCCGAGCGAGGCCTCCAGCGCGCGGATCTGGCTGGTGACACTCGACTGGGCGTATTTCAGTTCGGCCGCCGCCTGCGTGAAGGAGAGAACGGTGGCGACCTTCTCGAAGGTGACCAGCAGGCGCAGCTCCATCAGGACGGGTCGTCCCCGTCCCGGTTCTTGTTGTCGTCCTTCTTGTCCTCGTCCTTGAGGGAACGCAGGAAGTCGGGGTTGTCGTCGGGAGCGACCCAGCCCCGCCGGCCCGCCGCGCCCCGCGCGCCTCCGGCCGGGGAGCCTTGGCGCTTCTTGCCCGCGAACAGCCAGACGGCCGGGCCGACGATGGTGAAGATGAGGATGATGAGCACCCAGACGACCTTGGGCAGGTGCTTGACCTCTTCCTCAGGCGTGTTGAGGCAGTCGATGAAGGCGTAGATCGTCAGCGCCAGCATCAGAAGGAACGGCAGGTACCTGAGCATCGTGGAGCGGGCCCCCCGGAGTGCGGCGGCGGGGCTGGTACGGCCCCGGTGACAGGTCAAGGGTAGTGGGTGGCCGATACTGGTCGGCATGGCTTACGACGATCTTCGCTCCCTGCTCCGGGCGCTGGAGCGCGAGGGAGACCTCAAGCGCATCAAGGCCGAGGTCGACCCCTGTCTGGAGGTCGGGGAGATCGTCGACCGGGTGAACAAGGCCGGCGGCCCCGCGCTGCTCTTCGAGAACGTGCGCGGATCGGCGATGCCGCTCGCGATGAACGTCTTCGGTACCGACCGCCGGCTGCTCAAGGCGCTCGGCCTGAAGTCGTACACGGAGATCAGCGACAAGATCGGCGGGCTGCTCAAGCCGGAACTGCCGCACGGCTTCGTCGGGGTGCGCGAGGCGTTCGGGAAGCTCGGCACGATGGTCCACGTACCGCCGAAGAAGGTGAAGGACGCGCCGGTGCAGGAAGTCGTCCTGCGCGGCGACGACGTGGACCTGGACCAGCTGCCCGCGCTGTTCACCTGGCCGAAGGACGGCGGCTCCTTCTTCAACCTGGGCCTCACGCACACCAAGCACCCGGAGACGGGCGTACGCAACCTCGGTCTGTACCGCCTCCAGCGCCACGACCGGCGCACCATCGGCATGCACTGGCAGATCCACAAGGACAGCCGCAACCACTACGCGGTGGCCGCGAAGAAGGGCGAGCGGCTGCCGGTCGCGATCGCCTTCGGCTGTCCGCCGGCCGTGACGTACGCGTCCACCGCGCCGCTGCCCGGCGACATCGACGAGTACCTCTTCGCGGGCTTCATCCAGGGCAAGCGGATCGAGATGGTCGACTGCAAGACGGTGCCGCTGCAGGTCCCGGCCAACGCCGAGGTCGTCATCGAGGGGTGGCTGGAGCCCGGCGAGATGCTGCCGGAGGGCCCCTTCGGCGACCACACCGGCTTCTACACTCCGCAGGAGCCCTTCCCCGCGCTGACCATCGACTGCGTCACGATGCGCAGGCGCCCGCTGCTCCAGTCGATCGTGGTGGGCCGCCCGCCGACGGAGGACGGTCCGCTGGGCCGGGCCACCGAGCGGTTCTTCCTCCCGCTGCTCAAGATCATCGTGCCGGACATCGTGGACTACCACCTGCCCGAGTCGGGCGGCTTCCACAACTGCGCGATCGTCTCGATCGACAAGAAGTACCCCAAGCACGCGCAGAAGGTCATGCACGCGATCTGGGGCGCGCACATGATGTCGTTGACGAAGCTGATCGTCGTCGTGGACGCCGACTGCGACGTCCACGATCTGCACGAGGTCTCCTGGCGGGCGCTCGGCAACACCGACTACGCCCGTGACCTGACCGTCGTCGAAGGCCCGGTCGACCACCTCGACCACGCCTCGTACCAGCAGTTCTGGGGCGGCAAGGCGGGCATCGACGCGACGAAGAAGCTCCCCGAGGAGGGGTACGTCCGGGACGGCGGCTGGCCGGACATGGTCGAGTCCGACCCGGAGACGGCGGCGAAGGTCGACCGCCGTTGGAAGGAGTACGGCCTGTGACCAGTGCTGCCGCCGCAGTCCCGCAACCCGGCAGGACCAAGGCCTTTCTCCGCCTGGTGATGATCGAGCACTCGGTCTTCGCGCTGCCCTTCGCGTACATCGCCGCGCTCACCGCGATGTTCCGGCTGGACGGGAACATCCACTGGGGGCGGCTGCTCCTGGTCACGATCGCCATGGTCGGCCTGCGGACCTTCGCGATGGCCTGCAACCGCATCATCGACCGCGAGATCGACGCCCGCAATCCGCGTACCGCGGGCCGCGAACTCGTCACCGGCGCCGTCTCGGTGCGGTCCGCGTGGACCGGGGCCGGGGTCGCCGTCGTCGTCTTCCTCGGCGCGGCCGCCGCGCTGAACCCGCTGTGCCTCGCGCTCGCCCCCATCGCGGTGATCCCGATGGTGGTCTATCCGTACGGCAAGCGGTTCACCAACTTCCCGCACGCCATCCTCGGCCTCGCCCAGGCCATGGGCCCGGTCGGCGCCTGGATCGCCGTCACCGGGCAGTGGTCCTGGGACGCGGTGATCCTCGGCCTCGCGGTCGGCGTCTGGATCGGCGGCTTCGACCTGATCTTCGGCACTCAGGACGTCGACGCCGACCGCGCCCACGGCGTGATGTCGGTCCCGGCCCGCTTCGGCATCCCCGCGGCGCTCTACGGCGCTCGGACCTGCCATGTCGTGACGACGGTCCTGCTCGTCTGGTACGCCCTGGCCACGGACGCCGGCGGGTTCTTCTGGACCGGCCTGGTGATCGTCACGGCGGCGTTCCTCTACGAGCACACCATCGTCCAGCCGCACGACCTGTCCCGCCTCAACCGCGCCTTCTTCACGGTCAACGGCTTCATCGGAATCGTCCTCTTCGCGTGCGCGCTGCTCGATCTCCTGGTGCGCGGCCTCACTGTGTAACCGGCGGATAGGCTCATCAGCATGAACGACGCCAAGCGCACCCCGTGGGTGGTGGGCGTCTCCGGCGCGTCCGGGACGCCCTACGCCGCCGCCGTGCTGCGCGGGCTGCTGGCCGCCGGCGAGAGCGTGGACCTGGTGGTCAGCCGTGCCTCGCGCCTCACGCTGCTCGACGAGACCGCGATCGCGTTCCGTGACGCGCACTGGCGCACGGACCTGCGGGAGTGGCTGGCGCGCGGGGCCGACGGAAAGCCGGGCACCTTCGAGGTAGATGTCGAGGCAGTGCGGCACTGGGGCGCGGGAGACCTGGCCGCCGGGCCGTCCTCGGGTTCGTACCCGGTCAAGGGGATGCTGATCGTGCCCGCGTCCACGGCGTGTGTGGCCGGGGTGGCGCTCGGGCTCTCGAAGGATCTGCTGCAGCGGGCGGCGAGCGTGACGCTCAAGGAGCGGCGGAAGCTGGTGGTCGCGGTGCGGGAGACTCCGCTGAACGGACAGACCCTCAGGCATCTGGTGACGCTGGACGAGGCGGGCGCCGTGGTGCTGCCCGCCTCACCGGCGTTCTACGCGGGGGCGACACACATCCAGGATCTGGTGGACTTCGTCGCGGGGCGGGTGCTGGACGCGGCAGGGGTGCCGCATGAGCTGTACCGCCGTTGGGAGGGAGAGCTGGGTGGCTCTCGTACGGACTAGCCCGGACTGGCCCGGGACTAGCGCTTCTTGGTGCGGCGGGCCGTACGGGTCCTGTCGACCCGGTGGGCGGCAGCAGGCTGATGGACACGCGAGCGGTCGGCCAGCTCCTGCAGCTGTCGCATCTGGGCGTAGGCCATCTCGATCGTGTACACGGGGAAGCTCACTCCTGAAATTTTGAAGGATCATCGTTGATCGTGTGAAAGATTCACAGGGGATTTTCCCTGTGTGCCTTAGATTCTATACGTAAACTTGCGAGATCGCTGAACAATGGAAGGTCCAGGCATATGGACGCGGTGGACAGGCAGCTCATCCAGGCGCTCAGGGAGAACGGCAGGGCCTCGTACGCGGAGCTCGGCCGGCTCGTCGGGCTCTCCGGGCCCTCCGTCACCGACCGCATCAACCGCCTCGAGGCGGCGGGTGTCATCACCGGCTACCGCGCCACCGTCGACGCCAAGTCGCTCGGTCTCGGTGTCACGGCCCTGATCGGCCTCTCGCTCTCCGACGCGGCCGACCACGAGGACGTGGCGCGCCGGCTGAAGGACCTCGCCGAGATCGAGGACCTGTGGTTCATCGCGGGCGACGACTCGTACATGCTCAAGGTGCGGGCGAACGACGTGGACGGTCTGGAGAAGACCATCCGCCGGCTGAGCGGCACCAGGGGCGTGTCGCGCACGCGCACCACGATCGTGCTCTCCACCAAGTGGGAGAACCGGGTCGGAGATCTGCCGGACGAGGGCTGACGCGGAGCGTCAACGGGGGTGCCCCCGCCTGCGAAGTGCGGGGGAGTAACGTGGTGGAGCCTGTTGTACGGAGACATTTGGGAGGCGGCCACGTGACCGCATCGATCAACGATGTAGGACTCAAGCGCGAGCTGGAGCAGAAGGTCCGGGCCGGGGAGCGGCTGACCCGCGAGGACGGCATCGCCCTCTACGAGTCGGACGACCTGGCGTGGCTCGGCGGCCTCGCGCACGAGGTGCGGACGCGCAAGAACGGTGACGTCGTCCACTTCAACGTCAACCGCCACCTCAACATGACCAACGTGTGCACCGCGTCGTGCGCGTACTGCTCGTTCCAGCGCAAGCCGGGCGAGAAGGACGCGTACACCATGCGCATCGAGGAGGCCGTCCGCCTCGCCAAGACGATGGAGGGCGAGAACCTCACCGAGCTGCACATCGTCAACGGGCTCCACCCCAACCTGCCGTGGCGCTACTACCCGCGCTCGCTCAGCGAGCTCAAGAAGGCCCTCCCGAACGTCTCCCTGAAGGCCTTCACCGCCACCGAGATCCACCACTTCGAGACCATCTCCGGGCTGTCGGCCTCCGAGATCCTCGACGAGCTCATCGACGCCGGTCTGGAGTCGCTCACCGGCGGCGGCGCCGAGATCTTCGACTGGGAGGTCCGGCAGCACATCGTCGACCACCGCACCCACTGGGAGGACTGGTCGCGCATCCACCGCCTCGCGCACTCCAAGGGCCTCAAGACCCCCAGCACGATGCTGTACGGGCACATCGAGGAGCCCCGCCACCGCGTCGACCACGTGCTGAGGCTGCGTGAACTTCAGGACGAGACCGGCGGCTTCCAGGTCTTCATCCCGCTGCGCTACCAGCACGACTTCGTGGACATGAAGGACGGCAAGGTCCGCAACCGCCTCCAGGCGCGTACGACCATGGCCACCGGCGCCGAGGCGCTGAAGACCTTCGCGGTCTCCCGGCTGCTGTTCGACAACGTCCCGCACGTCAAGGTCTTCTGGGTGATGCACGGAGTGCAGACCGCTCAGCTCGCGCTGCAGCACGGCGCCGACGACATGGACGGCTCGGTCGTCGAGTACAAGATCACGCACGACGCGGACAACTACGGCACGCCGAACAAGCTGACCCGTGACGATCTGCTCGACCTGATCCGCGACGCCGGCTTCCGCCCGGTGGAGCGGAACACCCGCTACGAGATCATCCGCGAGTACCCGGGCCCGGACGCCGACCGCCGTGAGTCGCCGCAGCCCATGCGCGTCTGAACCCGGCCGCCATGCCCCTCGTCTTCCAGCTCGACCCGCCCGGCGGCCCCGCCCTGCGTGACGGCGTCCTGGCCCTCTGGGCCGATGTCTCCAACGCGGGCGGCGCCGTCGGGTTCGTGCCGCCCGTGACGACCGAGGAGATACGGCCCGAGTGGCGCAAGCACCTGCGGGCCATGGCGGAGCGCCGCACCCGCCTCCTCGTCGGGTACGACGAGGACGGCGCCGTCGCGGCCACCGCCTTCCTCACGTACAACACCCACCGGCTGATGGCCCACTGGGTCTGGCTCTACACGGTGATGGTCCACCCCAAGCACCAGGGCAAGGGACACGGCCGCGAACTGATGGCGGCGGCCGCCGACGCGGCCCGCACCTTCGACGGCGTCGAGGCGATCCGGCTCACCTGCCGCGGCGGCACCGGCGCCGACCGGTTCTACGGCTCCTGCGGCTACAAGGAAGTCGGGCGGGTGCCCGGCGCGATCCGGGTCGCCGACGGCGACGACCGCGACGACGTGATCATGCTGCTGCCCCTGTCCCGCTGAATCGATCGATTCCGGGACATGCTTCACTGGTTCGGCACGACCTGTCGTACGAAGAGAGAAGGCCCGCCGTGTCCGCCAAGACGAGCGCCGCGATCCGGTACACCACGATGCGCCTCGCCATCTTCATCGGCTGCCTCGTCGCCGTGGGCGGCCTGGTCCAGATCGGCGTACTGCCCAAGGGACTTGGCGACTCCAACTTCGTCTGGGTCATCCTGCTCGCCCTCGTACTCTCCGCGCCGCTCAGCTTCATCCTGCTGCGCAAGCAGCGCGACGCGATGTCCGAGCAGATCGTCGGCAAGGTCGACCAGGCCAAGGCCCGGCTCGAGGCCAGCCGTTCGCAGGAGGACGGCGCCGTCCAGTAGGCGCCCCAGCGCGTGTGTGCGGCTTGAGCACGGGCGGCCCTCTTCTCCGTATCTACGGGGGAGGGGGCCGTTCTGCGTCCGCTGGGTCGTCGAGGGCCGAGCCCGTAGGCTTACCGCGGAGTAGGGGTGTGGGGGGGGGAGGATGTCTGACATGGGTCCTGTGAAGGGCGTGAGAAGCAAACGCATGCCGCGCGCTGTGCGTGAGCGGCAGATGATGGACGCGGCGGTGCGGACCTTCGGGCAGCGCGGGTACCGGGCGGCGTCGATGGACGAGATCGCCGAACTGGCCGGGGTCTCCAAGCCGTTGGTCTATCTGTACTTGAACTCCAAGGAGGAGCTCTTCACGGCGTGCATCCGGCGTGAGGCGGATGCGCTGATCGCCGCGGTGCGGGCGGGGGCCGAGCCGAGGCTCGCGGCGGACCGGCAGTTGTGGGCGGGGCTCGCGGCGTTCTTCACGCACACCGCCGTGAACCCGGACGGCTGGGCGATCCTGCACCGCCAGGCTCGGACGCACGGGGAGCCGTTCGCCGCCGAGGTGGCGACGATGCGGGACGAGATCGTGGCCTTCGTGACCGGGCTGATCGGGGCCGCGGCACGTGAGACGCACCGGGAGTCCGAGCTGGCCGCCCGGGATATGGCGGGGCTGGCGCAGGCGTTGGTGGGCGCGGCGGAGTCGCTGGCCGGGTGGGCGAACGAGACGGAGGGCGTCTCGGCGAAGGAAGCGGCGGGAACGCTGATGAACTTCGCCTGGATGGGGCTCGGGGACCTGATGAAGGGCGCGCGCTGGTCTGCCCGGTGAGGTGGACGCGGTCGCCGCTGCGGACCGCTGCGGGACTCCCACGCCGGCTCCCGGGACGGCCGTCACGTGTGAACACAGAGTGACTGGCCAGTGCCTTTCGACACACTCAAGATCTCTTCGCCGCGTCGGACCGACATGCGCGCGGCGGCTCCGGCGACCCTCCCGAGCAGGGACGATGTCATTCGATCATGACGCCCGTGGGGTGATGTGGCCGGATGGTGTGTTCCGCGCACAACAGGCGAGGTGGGTTAACGGCGGATAAACTCCTCGTTTGCCGTGCGCGGAATGGGGATTCGCAGCGCATTCGACACGACCTACGGAGAGTGAGAGATGCGTACGAGCCAGTCCGGCCCCGACCGGATCCAAGCCATATCGGGCGACCTGCGGGACGCTGCATGACCGTCGCCCCGGAGACACCCACCCTGCTCGATCCGCTGCTCGACGAGGCGCCCGCGCCCGCGCTCTTCACCGCCGGTGGTGCCGCGCCCGAGCGCACGCTGCTCGACATTCTCGACGAGACCGCCCGCCGTCACCCGGATGCACCCGCCGTCGACGACGGTGATGCGCCCCTCACCTACGGCGCCCTGCTCGCCGAGGTCGAGGCACTGCGGCTGGAGCTCGCCGCCGCCGGGATCGGCGTCGGCGACCGCGTCGGCGTACGTGTGCCGTCCGGCACCGCCGACCTGTACGTCTCGATCCTCGCCGTGCTCGCCGCCGGCGCGGCCTACGTCCCGGTCGATGCCGAGGACCCCGACGAGCGCGCCGAACTGGTCTTCACCGAGGCCGCCGTCAGCGCCGTCATCGGCGCGGGCCGCGCCATCGAGCGCTGCGGCGCCCCCGGGGGCGACACGGGCCGCCGGCCGGGACCGGACGACGACGCCTGGATCATCTTCACCTCCGGCTCCACCGGCAAGCCCAAGGGCGTTGCCGTAAGCCACCGCAGCGCCGCGGCCTTCGTCGACGCCGAGGCCCGGCTCTTCCTGGCGAAGGAGCCGCTCGGTCCGGGCGACCGCGTCCTCGCCGGGCTCTCCGTGGCCTTCGACGCGTCCTGCGAGGAGATGTGGCTGGCCTGGCGCTACGGCGCCTGCCTCGTCCCCGCCCCCCGTTCGCTCGTACGCACCGGTCTCGACCTCGGCCCCTGGCTGGTCGAGCAGCGCATCACCGTCGTGTCGACGGTCCCCACCCTCGCCGCGCTCTGGCCGGCCGAGGCCCTCGACGACGTACGGCTGCTGATCTTCGGCGGCGAGGCGTGCCCGCCCGAGCTGGCCGAGCGGATGGCCGTCGCCGGGCGCGAGGTCTGGAACACGTACGGTCCGACCGAGGCCACCGTCGTCGCCTGTGCGGCGCTGCTGACGGGCGAAGGTCCGGTACGGATCGGCCTGCCGCTGGACGGCTGGGAACTCGCCGTCGTGGACGCCCGTGGTGAGCTCGTACCCATGGGCGAGACCGGCGAGCTGGTCATCGGCGGGGTCGGCCTCGCCCGCTACCTGGACGCGGACAAGGACGCGGAGAAGTACGCGCCCCTGCCCGCGCTGGGCTGGGACCGCGCGTATCGCAGCGGTGACCTGGTCCGGTCGGAGGAGGAAGGCCTGCTCTTCGTCGGCCGCGCGGACGAGCAGATCAAGCTCGGCGGCCGCCGCATCGAGCTCGGCGAGATCGACGCGGCGCTGCAGGCCCTGCCGGGCGTGGCCGGAGCGGCGGCGGCGGTTCGCACGACGGCGGGCGGGCACCAGCTGCTGGTCGGCTATGTGGTGCCGAGCGTCCCGACGGCCGGTGCGGCTGCGGGGGACGGCGCGGCCTCCGGCCCGGAGGCCGCCCACGACGCCATGACCTCCGCCGCCGCAGACGGCATCGCCGACCCCCTGCCCCTCGACGCCGAACCCTTCGACCAGGCCGACGCCGTCGCACGCCTCCGCAAGGAGCTGCCCGCCGCGCTCGTGCCCCTGATCGCTGTCGTCGATACCCTCCCGACCCGGACCTCCGGCAAGGTCGACCGGGCCGCTCTGCCCTGGCCGCTGCCCGGCGCGGGTACGCCGGACGCCGGTCAGGCCGAGCTCACCGCCGCCGAAGCCTGGCTCGCCGAGCAGTGGGCGGAGCTTCTCGGTGCGCCCGTGACCAGCCCCGACGCGGACTTCTTCGTGAGCGGCGGTGGCAGTCTCGCCGCCGCGCAGCTGGTGTCGCGGATCCGGGAGCGGTACGCCACCGGGTCCGTCGGTGACATCTACCAGAACCCGACCCTCGGCGCGCTCGCCCGGACCCTGGAGGCGTCTTCCGCAGGCGGGCCCGAGGCCGGTGAGATGCGGCCGGTGCCGCGTCGTGCCGCTGTCGTACAGAGCTTGCTCATGCTGCCGCTGCTCAGTGTCGCCGGGCTGCGGTGGGGCGTCGTCGCGGCCGCCATCAGCAATGTGGTCGCGGCGCCGTGGGCGCCGACGGTCTCGTGGTGGTGGATCGCGCTCGGCTGGCTGCTGTTCGTCAGCCCGCCCGGGCGGATCGTGATCGCGGCAGGTGGCGCGCGGCTGCTGCTGCGCGGCCTGCGCCCCGGTACGTACGCCCGTGGTGGCGGTGTCCACCTGCGCCTGTGGACCGCGGAACGCCTCGCCGAGCTCAGCGGCGCCACCAGCCTCGCGGGCATCTGGCTCACCTATTACGCACGGGCGCTCGGCGTCCGCATCGGCGACGAAGTCGATCTGCACTCCCTTCCGCCGGTGACCGGCATGCTGCGGCTCGGCAAGGGCAGCGCCGTCGAGCCCGAGGTGGACCTGTCGGGCCACTGGCTCGACGGCGACCGGCTGCACATCGGCTCGGTCCGGATCGGCGCCGGAGCCACCGTCGGCGCCCGCAGCACGCTCTTCCCGGGCGCGCGCGTCGGCAAGCGCGCCGAGATCGCCCCCGGAGCGGGCGTGACCGGCACGGTCCCGGCCGGCGAGCGCTGGTCGGGCGTGCCCGCCGCCCGCAAGGGCAAGGCCAACCGCCGTCTCCCCGCGGGACGCCCCCCGCGCACCCGCCGCTGGACGACGGTCTATTCGGTCACGTCGCTGGCCCTCGGTCTGCTGCCCGCGCTCGCGGCGCTGCCCGGTCTGCTGGTGATGGGCCTGTTCGTGCGCGGCAGCGCCGGTCTCGGCGATGCGCTGACGGCCGCCCTGGCCGCCGTACCGCCGGCGACGGTCGTCGCCATGATCACGTACGCGCTGCTGATCCTCGCGGGCGTACGCACTCTCAGCATCGGACTGCGCGAGGGCTACCACCCCGTGCACGGCCGCGTCGCCTGGCAGGCGTGGGCGACCGAGCGGCTGATGGACATGGCGCGGGTGCATCTCTTCCCGCTCTACGCGAGCCTGTTCACGCCCGTGTGGCTGCGGGCGCTCGGCATGAAGGTGGGCCGCGGGGTCGAGGCGTCGACCGTGCTGGCGCTGCCCGCGATGACGACGGTCGGCGACGGCGCGTTCCTCGCGGACGACACCATGGTGGCGAGCTATGAACTCGGCGGCGGCTGGCTCCGCATCGCCGAGGCCCGGGTCGGCAAGCGGGCCTTCCTCGGCAACTCCGGGATGACCGCCGCGGGCCGCTCCGTGCCCAAGCGGGGCCTGGTCGGCGTGCTGTCCTCGACCCCGAAGCGGGCGAAGGCGGGCAGCTCCTGGCTCGGCATGCCGCCGATGAAGCTGCCCCGGGCGGCGGAGGAGGGCGACCAGAGCCGTACCTTCGACCCGCCGAAGCGGCTGAAGTGGGCGCGCGCGATCGTCGAGATCTGCCGGATCGTGCCGGTCATGTGCAGTGTGGCGCTCGCCGTACTCGGACTGGCGGCCTTCGAACTGCTGGCCGCCCGCCTCGGAGTCGGACTCGCGGTGCTGTGCGGCGGCGGCGTGCTGCTCGCCGGCGGCCTGCTGGCCTGTGCGGTCGCGATCGCGATGAAGTGGCTGCTGGTCGGCCGTTTCCGGGCCGTCGAGCACCCGCTGTGGTCGTCCTTCGTGTGGCGCAACGAGCTCGCGGACACCTTTGTCGAGGTGCTCGCCGTGCCGTGGCTGGTCGGCGCGACCGGCGGCACCCCGCTGATGAACCTGTGGCTGCGCGGTCTCGGCGCCCGCATCGGGCGCGGCGTCTGGTGCGAGACGTACTGGCTGCCGGAGGCCGACCTGGTCACCATCGGCGGCGGCGCGAGTGTGAATCGCGGTTGTGTGGTGCAGACGCACCTCTTCCACGACCGGATCATGCGCATGGACAATGTCGTCCTCGGAGCCGGTGCGACGCTCGGCCCGCACGGCATCGCGCTGCCCGGCGCGGTCATCGGCGCCCGCGCCGCGGTCGGTCCGGCGTCGCTGGTGATGCGCGGGGAGAGCGTGCCCGCGGGCACCCGCTGGCTGGGCAACCCGATCGCGGCCTGGAAGCCGTAACGCACACGAGGCACAGTCACACGAGGCACAGCGCGCATGCACACGCACACGAGTTCACAGCAAGAAACGCGAGGACGCACAACGGTGACGGATTCGTACCTGCCGCAGCACGGTGACAGCGGCTACCGGACGGCCGAGTACGACCTGGAGCTGGACTACCGTCCGCTGCCCGGCCGGCTCGCGGGCCGGGCCAGGATCACCGCCGTCGCCGAGCGCACGCTGCCCGAAGTCGTCCTGGACCTCGGCCCGTTCCGTATCAACCGCGTCCTGGTGGACGGCGCCCGCCCGGCCCGGTACACGCACCGGGCCGACAAGCTGCGCATCCGGCCTGCCAAGCCGCTGCGCGCCGGGGCGTCGTTCACCGTCGAGGTGCGCTACACCGGCGTCCCCCACCCGGTCCGTACGCCCGACTGGGGCGACCTCGGCTGGGAGCAGCTGGAGGACGGCGCGCTGGTGGCCTCCCAGCCGAGCGGCGCCCGGTCCTGGTTCCCCTGCAACGACCGCCCCGACGACAAGGCGGTCTACCGGATCGCGGTGACCACCCCGTCGCCGTACACCGTGGTCGCCAACGGATCCCTGACCTCCCGGACGATCAGCGCCTCCACCACCACGTGGGTGTACGAGCAGCCGGCGCCGATGGCGAGCTATCTCGCGACCGTCCAGATCGGCGCGTACGAGCTGGTCGACGTGGCGCACTCCGGACCGGTGCCGCAGCCGGCCGCCGTGCCCCGGGAGCTGCTCGGCCGCTTCGAACACGACTTCGCCCGGCAGCCGCAGATGATGATGGCGTTCACGGACCTCTTCGGCCCCTACCCCTTCGACGACTACGGGGTCGTGGTGGTGGACGAGGAACTGGACGTGCCCGTCGAGGCGCAGGGCCTCTCGATCTTCGGGTCCAACCATGTCGACGGGCGGCGCGGCAGCGAGCGCCTGATCGCGCACGAGCTGGCCCACCAGTGGTTCGGCAACAGCCTGACCGTCGCGGACTGGCGGCACATCTGGCTCAACGAGGGCTTCGCGAAGTACGCGGAGTGGCTGTGGTCCGAGGTCTCCGGCGGGCCGTCGGCGGCGGCCCTCGCGGCGAAGTCCCGCGACAAGCTGGCCCTGCTGCGCCAGGACATCAAGATCGCCGACCCTGGCCTGCGGCGGCTGTTCGACGACCGGCTCTACGAGCGCGGCGGCCTGACGATGCACGCGCTCCGTACGGTGATGGGGCATGCGGCGTTCGTGACGCTGCTGCGGGAGTGGACGGCGACGCGGCGGCACGGTGTGGTGACGACGGAGGAGTTCATCGCGCTTGCGCAGTGGCATTCGGCGCATCCGCTGGAGGGGCTGTTCAGGATGTGGCTGTACGACACGAAGCTCCCGACGCTGCCGCAGCCGCGGCGCTGAGGGGGCCGGGGGCCTGACGTGTCAGCCCCGCCGGCGACCGCGGGGTCCGTGGCGGAGCCCCGGTCACTGACCCTCGCGCGCCGCGCGCCACGCGCGGACCGCCGCGTCGACGTCGAACGGCTGAAGACCCAGCGGCGGACCCGGCGGCGGCCGTCGGACCGCTGCCGTGATCTTCTCGTTGACCTCCGTCAGGACCCGCCTGACCTCCGCCTCCGTCGCCGCACCCGCCGCCGCCTCCCGCGCGTCCTCCGCCTCCTTGCGGAGCGCGAGCGTCGGCGGCAGGACGGAGACGCCCTCGCGGTGCAACTTGCCCTTGACCCACCACAGTTCGTCGTAGGGGGCCTTGTCGTCCGGGAGCGGCTTTCCGAAGCCCGGCAGATCCTTGAAGTCCCCGCGCTCCGACGCCTCGCGGATCTGCTTGTCGACCCACGACTCGAAGCTGACACCCGGCGGTTTCCGCTCAGTCATGCCTCCAGCGTACGGTTGCCGGCTCAGCGGTTGCCGTTCAGCAGTTGCCGTTCGTCGGCCTGCCCCCGCTCCGCCCATGCGACCTCGACCCCGCGCAGGCCCCGGCCCCACCCCTGGGCGATCTCGGCGAGCCGGGCCGCGTCCGGCGGGGTCCGGCCGAGGCCGATCGCGTACCGCGCCAGCGCCGGCCCGGTCTCGAACGGCCGGGGCCAGGCGTGCGCGTCCACCGCCCCCGCGTCCTCGAGGGCGGTGAGGAGCGCTCGTACGCGACCCCGGACGCGGCCCAGGGTCTCCTCGAACTCCTCGGCCCCGCCCGCGCGTACGGTCACGATCGCCCACGCCGCGTGCAGCCTGTGCGGGGCCGGCGGTGACAACAGCTCCGGCCACGGGTCGGTGCCGGTCTCGGCTGCCGTCTCCCACATCGGCGGCTGCCCCCGAACGCACCGCCCACAGCGCAGCGTTGGCGCTCAGCCCGTTCTCCACGACAGCGGCGTGCATCCAGTGCGAATCGGTCTGTACGTGCCCACCGCGCACCCACTTGGCCACCCGCTGCCCGAACTCCGCCCCGTCGAAGCCCTCGACGGTCCGTACGACGTAGCCCTCCTGCCGCGCGGTGTCCAGCCGCAGCGCCCGCAGGGCCCGTTCGTCGAAGGTGCCCCGCCACAGCACCCGTGGCGCCGGAACTCCCAGCCGCCGCAGGAACCGCACGGTCCGGTCCCAGTCCAGGCAGCGGTCGCCGCCGTCCCAGACGGAGAACCCGTAGAACCAGCTCTCCAGGTCCTGGTAGGCGATCGAGTGCCGCGCGTAGAGGTTCTCGCCGCACACCCGCCACTCCTGCGGGATCTCCGCGCCGATCCGCCCCTGCAGAGACTTGATCCACGCCCGCGAGGGATGGTGTGCGGAGTCGAGCGAGCGGGCGTGCAGCCCGTCCGCGTAGAGGGTGGTGTTCTCCCCGTCGAGCTTCTCGGTGACCACGACTTCACGGCCGCGCAGCCCGGACAGCTCACGGGCTCGTACGTCGTCCGACGCCGCCCCCGGCGACCACGGGAGATGCGGCGTACGGGGGTAGCGCACACGCATGATCCGCTCTCCGTGACGACCAACAGGTCCGGTCACTGTAGGAGGAGCGGGGAGAGCGTCTCCATCGAAATAGTTCGCAGTGGCTGAGCAGTGGCTCAAAGGCAGGAGCCCCGGTCCGGACGGAACGGGGCTCCTTGGTACTGCTGAGTCGTGCGCGATCGCCGACCCTGGCTGACTAGGCCGGGGTGACGTTCTCCGCCTGCGGGCCCTTCGGGCCCTGAGTGACGTCGAAGTTCACGACCTGGTTCTCCTCGAGGGAGCGGAAGCCAGACGCGTTGATCGCGGAGTAGTGGACGAAGACATCCGGGCCGCCGCCGTCCTGGGCGATGAAGCCGAAGCCCTTTTCAGCGTTGAACCACTTAACGGTTCCGGTAGCCATAAGCCCTCCTTGGGCCAAAGGGTTGCCCTGCTCCAGAACCTGCAAGAAGTCTGAAAACTACAAAAGCCTGCGGGTTACATGCTCCGCAGGCTCTGTACTGCAAGGGAAACCAAACTGCAACTTGCGTCGAGCCTAGCACGCAGCGTGTGCGCGGCGGTAGAGGGAAAGATCACGGCACTCGGGGGTTCTGGCGGGACCGAAGCGGGGCCGTAGCGGGGACGAAGCGGGACCAGAAAGGAGCTGACCGTGCGGCTCGGACAGGCGGCGCGGACGCCCGCCGCACCGGCGCTCGCCCCGACGCCGTCAACCGCCCCGGGCAGGTCTAGCCTCACGATGTGGACAGTCTTGGAGAAAGCACAGCAACCGACCACCGTCGCAGCCGGCCACGTGTCGGCCACATCCAGTTCCTGAACTGTCTGCCCCTGTACTGGGGGCTGGCGCGGACCGGAACTCTCCTCGATCTCGAGCTGTCGAAGGACACCCCGGAGAAGCTCAGCGAGCAGCTGGTGCGCGGCGATCTCGACATCGCGCCCATCACCCTCGTGGAATTCCTGCGCAACGCCGATCAGCTCGTCGCCTTCCCCGACCTCGCGGTCGGCTGCGACGGGCCCGTCATGTCGTGCGTGATCGTTTCCCAGGTGCCGCTGGAGCGCCTGGACGGGGCGCGGGTGGCGCTCGGCTCCACCTCGCGTACGTCGGTACGGCTGGCGCAGCTGCTGCTCTCCGAGCAATACAAGGTGACGCCCGACTACTACACCTGCCCGCCCGACCTCGGCCTGATGATGCAGGAGGCGGACGCGGCCGTGCTGATCGGGGACGCCGCGCTGCGGGCCTCGCTGCACGACGCCCCCGAGCTCGGTCTCCAGGTCCATGACCTGGGGCTGATGTGGAAGCAGTGGACCGGGCTGCCGTTCGTCTTCGCGGTGTGGGCGGCGCGCAAGGACTATCTGGTGCGCGAGCCGGAGGTCGTACGGGAGGTGCACCGGGCGTTCCTGGAATCGCGCAATCTGTCCTTGGAGGAGGTCGCCAAGGTCGCCGAGCAGGCGGCGCGCTGGGAGGTCTTCGACGCGGAGCTGCTGGAGCGTTACTTCAGGACGCTGGACTTCCGCTTCGGGGCCGAGCAGCTCGCGGGCGTACGGGAGTTCGCGCGCCGGACGGGGCCGACGACCGGCTTCCCGGCGGATGTGACGGTCGAGCTGCTCGGCGGGTGACGGCACGGCGGGTATCAGGACGGCGGGTAACTGCACGGCGCCTGGCGGCTACTCGGCGGGGATGGGTGCCTGCATGTGCTCGCTGATCCACTGGATCGACCCGTCGCCCATGCCCTTCACATAGGTCTTGGCGTTGTGCTCGCCGTCCTGGATGACCTGGAGGCGGGTCTTGACCGGGCCCTTGCCGTAGTCCCGTATGAAGGCGTTGAGGCTCTTCATCCCGGACTCCTTGGTGCCTATCTGGAAGGCCAGATAGACGTCGTTGTCCTTGGTGTCGGGCTTGGCGCCCAGGGCCTTGGCGAGCTTCTCCGGGTTGTTGGCCTGTCGCTGTGCCTCATGGCCCGACCAGAGCGGCGAGTCCGGCACCGTGTCCGGTCCCGAGGCGATCACGGCCTTGAACCTGTCCGGGCGCTGCAGCACCGACTTCAGGCCGACGAACGCGCCGGACGAGGAGCCCATGAAGGCCCAGCCGTCGCGGGACTTGAAGGTGCGGAAGTTGGCCTTCACGAAGTCCGGGACGTCCTCGGTGATCCAGGTGCCCATCTTCGGCTGCCCCGGGATGTCGCTGCCGTCGTAGTAGTACTTGGCGTCCGGGTTGAGGACCGGCATCACCACGACGAACGGCAGACTCTTGCCTTGCTGCGACCACTTGCTGATGCTGCTCTGCAGCTTGAGGTCGGTGCCCATCCAGTAGTTGTTCGGGTAGCCGTTGCCGCCGGGCAGGGCCATCAGTACGGGGAAGCCGCTGTTGGCGTACTTGGGGTCGAAGTACTGCTTCGGAGCCCAGACCCAGACCTTGCCCGTGAAGCCGGACTTCGCGCCCTCCAGGGTGGTGACACCGATCTTGGTGCCGTCGTCGAGGGTGTTCTGGGTGGTGAACGAGGCCTTCGGGCCGGTCGGCATCAGCGTCTTCGCCGCGGCTTCGTCCGCCGCCGCGTCGGCCTTGTCGTCCTGCGCCCCACCGCCCGGCCGCTCAGTGGCGGGGGCACTGGCGCTGGGCCCGTCGAAGGAGACCGGGGCCCCCTCGTCCGAGCAGCCGGCGACGAGCGCGACAGAGCCGAGGGCGACGGCGGCTATGAGGGCCTTGGGCAGGCGTTTCATGGAGGGACTCCGAGGGTTCTGGCACTTCGTGCACGGCTGGATTCCGACAAGACGCGCGTTTTACGCCCTTGGAGATGACGGACGGCCCGGTTCGGTTGACTCCGGGGCGGCGGGAATCCTCGTGATGCGGCACACGGCGGGCGGGATGGGCCGCGTCTGTCCCGGGCGCGGCGCCGGCGGCCGTACGGTCGCGGCGACTTGCGGCAACTCGTCGCCGACTGCCTCGCCAAGGACCCGGCGGCGCGGCCGCTCCGGGCCGGCGCCAGGACCGCTGGTCGAGCAGGTCAGCCGGGCCGCGTCCACCCTGGCCCCTGTGTTCATCCTGCCGCACCAACATCTACTGTGGCGTGTACACAGCAAACGTGCGAGCAAACTGTACGGGGGAGACTTCGATGGAGCCGCTGGGGCCGGACGATCCGCAGGAGCTGGGGAGTTACCGGCTGCTGAGACTCCTCGGCGCCGGGGGAATGGGCAGGGTGTATCTGGCGCGTTCGCCCGGCGGCCGTACCGTCGCGGTGAAGGTGGTCCGTCCCGACCTCGCGGCGGACCAGGGATTTCGGCAGCGTTTCCGTCATGAGGTGGAGATAGCCAAGGCTGTGTCCGGCCGCTACACGGCCCCCGTGGTCGACGCCGCCCCCGACGCGGCGATTCCCTGGCTCGCCACCGCCTACGTCCTGGGCCCCGACCTCACCGATGTGGTGGCCACCCACGGGGCGTTGCCCGAACGCACCGTGCGCGCGCTGGGCGCGGGTCTCGCGGCTGCGCTCCAGGAGGTCCACGCGGCCGGACTCATCCATCGCGACCTCAAGCCTTCCAACGTACTGCTGGCGGCGGACGGCCCCCGCGTCATCGACTTCGGCATCGCGCGGGCGGTCGACGGAAACCGGATGACTCAGACGGGAGTTGTCGTCGGCTCGCCGGGCTACATGCCGCCCGAGCAGGCCCTGGGCCGGGACGTCGGGACCGAGGGCGACGTCTTTTCGCTCGGAGCGGTACTGGCGTTCGCGGCCACCGGACGCAATGTCTTCGGCGAGGCCGCTCCAGCCGCGATGCTCTACCAAGTCGTGCACGAGGAGCCCGACCTCACCGGAACCCCGCCGCGGATCACGGGCCTGATACGAGCCTGCCTCGCCAAGGATCCGGCCTCGCGCCCCACCCCGGCGGAGATCCTTCAGTCCCTGGCACCTGAGGGCACCAGCCAACTCCTGGCCGACTGGCTGCCGTCCGCGGTCGCCTCGACGATCGCGACGCACGCGTCGAGCATCCTCGACCTGGAGACCCCGGTACAGGGCAGCGCCCCGATGCCCGTCCAGGGCTTCGGCCCACCCCCCACGGCGCTGGACACCCCTACGCCGGGCATGCCCCTGCCCGGCACGGTCCAGCTCGGCGCGGACCCTGCCCCGTCCCGCCGCCGTTTCCTGGCCCTGACGGCCGGCGGCGGCGTGGCGGGCGTGACTCTCGCGGGTGCGGGCGCGGCCTGGATGTTCACCCGGGACGGCAACAAGTCGCCTGGTAACAAGGGGAGTTCGAGCGACAAGAGCGCGGCCGGCAGGGAAAGCTTCACGACCCCGCCTCCCGGCACTGCACCCCAGGTGCTGTGGCACAAGTCGGTGTCGGTGGACACGATCAGCGTGGACCAACGTCTGCTGGTCCACGACAGCATGCTGTTGATCAGCGGCGATCCGCTGACCGCCTACGACGTGAAGACAGGCATGCCGCGCTGGACCCGCAAGGGTGTCGCTCCAGCCGGTTCACCGCTCCTGCTCGCCGCGGGCAAGCTCCTCCTCGTCAGTACGGAGTTCGACGGTGCTGTCATCGGCCTTGATGTGAAGACGGGGAAAGAGTCTTGGCGCAGCCGCCTGAGCGAGGACCTGACCGTCGAGAGGGTCATCGCCGTAGATGAGAGAAAGATCTTCGTCGTCGCATCCGTCAATGACGGAAAGGTCCGCGACAGGCTCACCGCCGTCGCGGCCATCGACCACCGTACGGGCAAGGTGGCATGGCAGGAGCAGCGCGACGCAGGCACCGACGACTACGACGTCGCAGGCACCGTAGCCGGGAATCGGTTCGTCTACACCGACTC
The DNA here is from genome assembly GCF_003054555.1 of Streptomyces lunaelactis. Classification (NCBI taxonomy): domain Bacteria; kingdom Bacillati; phylum Actinomycetota; class Actinomycetes; order Kitasatosporales; family Streptomycetaceae; genus Streptomyces; species Streptomyces lunaelactis. The sequence continues at coordinate 5,048,256 of NZ_CP026304.1, forward strand.
GAACTTCAACCTCACGGCGCGCGATACCGGCACGGGCAAGCAGCTCTGGAGCCACAAAATTGGCGACGACCTGGAGTGGACCCCAGAGCTTCACGACGGGCTTGTCCTCATCCCGGGTGAGACGCTGACTGCTGTCGATGTGGAGACCGGCAAGACCCGCTGGACGCTTTCACCCAGTGGCCGCCGTGGCTTCAAGGAACCCATGGTCGTCGACGGTGTCCTGTACGCAGCCGACTACGACCAGGGCGTCTGGGCCGTCGACCTCAAGCAGGGCAAGAAGATGTGGCTCTGCGAGGAACCGGGCGCGCGCAGGGCCCCGACGGAGTTCGTACGCGTTGACGACACCCTCTACGGAGCCTCGTACGACGACGCGGGCGGGGTCTTCGCCCTGGACCTCAAGACCGGCAGGTCCCGCTGGACGTACAACGACAACACCGGGAACCTGGAGCAGTGGCACATCGCCGCGTCCGGCAAGCGGCTGCTGGCGACACACGGAGGCGAGATCTACGCCCTCCCAGCCGTGTGAGTGGTGATTGCTCCGTCGGCGGCCATCGTGTCGACAACCAGGCGCCCACGGCTCACCCCAGGGGGTGGCGTAGCCTGGATCGGTCCGTCCTCAACCCCGCCGAAAGGGATGCCCGGTGACCGAGAAGGCCGACCTTCAGTCCGTGCTGGACCGTGCTGCCGAGGGTGGGCGGATCACGCCCGAAGAGGCGCTCGACCTGTACCGTTCCGCGCCGCTGCACGCGCTGGGCGCGGCGGCGGACGCCGTACGCCGGCGGCGCTACGCGGGTACGGAGCACATCGCGACGTACATCATCGAGCGCAACATCAACTACACCAACGTGTGCGTCACCGCGTGCAAGTTCTGCGCCTTCTACGCCCCGCCGAAGGACGTCGAGAAGGGCTGGACCCGCGACCTCGACGACATCCTGCGGCGGTGCGCCGAGACGGTCGAGCTCGGTGGTACGCAGATCATGTTCCAGGGCGGCCACCACCCGGACTTCGGCGTCGAGTACTACGAAGAGCACTTCGCCGCGATCAAGGCGGCCTACCCGCAGCTGGTCATCCACTCCCTCGGGGCCTCCGAGGTCGAGCACATGGCCCGTATCTCCAAGGTCTCCGTCGAGGAGGCGATCCAGCGCATCCACACCGCCGGACTCGACTCCTTCGCGGGCGCCGGCGCCGAGCTGCTGCCCGAGCGGCCGCGCAAGGCGATCGCACCGCTCAAGGAGTCCGGCGAGCGGTGGCTGGAGATCATGGAGGCCGCGCACGGTCTTGGCGTCGAGTCCACGTCCACGATGCTCATGGGGACGGGCGAGACCAACGCCGAGCGGATCGAGCACCTGCGGATGATCCGCGACGTGCAGGACCGGACGGGCGGCTTCCGGGCCTTCATCCCGTACACGTACCAGCCCGAGAACAACCGCCTCAAGGGCCGTACGCAGGCGACGCTGTTCGAGTACCTGCGGATGATCGCGATCGCGCGGCTCTTCCTCGACAACGTGGCGCACATCCAGGGCTCGTGGCTGACCACGGGCAAGGAGGTCGGCCAGCTGTCGCTGCACTACGGCGCGGACGACCTCGGCTCGATCATGCTGGAGGAGAACGTCGTCTCCTCGGCGGGCGCGAAGCACCGGTCGAACCGGATGGAGATCATCGACCTGATCCGCAAGTCGGGGCGGGTGCCGGCGCAGCGGACGACGACGTACGAGCACATCGTGGTGCACGACGACCCGGCGGACGACCCGGTCGACGAGCGCGTGGCCTCGCACATCTCGTCGACGGCGATCGAGGGTGGTACGGCCCACCCGGAGCTGCAGATCATCGCGGCCAACTGAGGCCCCGTTGCTGACCATTCACGCCGCGCCGCTGGTCCTGCCGGTCGGCGCGGCGGCCGTTGTGGACGGTGCCGTGGCGGTCGAGGGCGACCGGATCGCGGCGATCGGTCCGTACGACGAGGTGACAGCGGCGCTTCCCGGGGCGCGGGTGCGCCGCTGGCCGGGCGTCATCACGCCAGGACTCCGGCAGTGGCACGGCCGCTGGCTGCTCACCCGCGTCTACCATCCGGACCCGCGTGAGAGCGACGAGCTCGGCACCGCGCCGATCAGCGGTGACGCCCTGGAGTCGCTGGAGCTGGACGAGGCCCGCTGGGCGGGCAGCGTCCGGCGCGGACTGCAGCGGATGCTGGCACATGGCACGACGGCTGTGGCCGGGTTCTTTCCGGACCGGGTGCGGCCGGCGGTGAGCCGCTCGGGGCTCGTCGTCGTCTCCCCGGTGCGCGGGCCCGGGATTCTGCTGGACGGGCCGAACCTCGATCCCTTCGTCGAGGGGTTTGACCTCGCCGGTTCCGTGCACGCCCCGCTGGAGGTCGGCGGGCGCGCCGACCTGGCCGCGTTCGACGCGCCGGATGAGGCGGGCCTGGTCGCTCAGGGCGCGGGCACCTGCGTCGCGACCGTGCTCGGCGGGCGCCTGGTGTACCGCCGTGCCTAACCGCCCAACCACCTAGCCGCCTAACCGCCCAGCCTCCGCGCCGCCCAACCGTCCACGCCGTCAGGCGATCCCCGGTACCAGCGAGATCACCAGATCGATCGCCTTGATCCCGAGGAACGGCAGCAGCAGCCCGCCGAGCCCGTAGATCCCCAGGTTCCGGCGGAGCAGATCGTGCGCGGACGCCGGGGTGTAGCGCACTCCGCGCAGCGCCAGCGGGATCAGCGCCACGATGATCAGGGCGTTGAAGATGATCGCCGAGGTGATCGCCGAGGTCGGGCTGTGCAGGCCCATGATGTTCAGCGCGTCCAGGCCCGGGTGGGCGGCCGCGAACATCGCCGGGATGATCGCGAAGTACTTCGCCACGTCGTTCGTGATCGAGAACGTCGTCAACGCGCCCCGGGTGATCAGCAGTTGCTTGCCGATCTCGACGATATCGATGAGCTTGGTCGGGTTGGAGTCCAGGTCCACCATGTTCCCGGCTTCCTTGGCGGCCGAGGTGCCGGTGTTCATCGCGACGCCGACGTCCGCCTGGGCCAGCGCGGGCGCGTCGTTCGTACCGTCGCCCGTCATCGCGACGAGCTTGCCGCCCTCCTGCTCCTGCTTGATCAGGGCCAGCTTGTCCTCGGGGGTGGCCTCGGCGAGGAAGTCGTCGACTCCGGCCTCGGCCGCGATCGCCTTTGCGGTGAGCGGGTTGTCGCCCGTGATCATCACCGTGCGGATGCCCATCTTCCGCAGCTCGGCGAAGCGTTCGCGGATGCCGTCCTTGACGACGTCCTTGAGATGGATGATGCCGAGCACCCGCGGCCCGTCCCAGTCGTGCACGGCGACCAGCAGTGGCGTACCACCGCTCGCGGCGATCGAGTCGGACCACATGCCGGCCTCGCCCGGCACCGTGCCGCCGCGCATCTCCACCCAGCGGACGACCGAGGAGGCGGCGCCTTTGCGGATGTGGCAGGAGGCACCGTTGGACCAGGACAGATCGACGCCCGACATCCGGGTCTGCGCGGAGAAGGAGACGAACTCGGCGTGCGACAGCTCCCCTTCGGCCGGGGCCCGCAGCCCGTACCGCGCCTTGGCCAGTACGACGACTGAGCGGCCCTCGGGCGTCTCGTCGGCGAGCGAGGAGAGCTGCGCCGCGTCGGCCAGGATCAGTTCGTCCACGCCCGGCAGCGGTACGAAGCCGGTCGCCTCGCGATTGCCGAGGGTGATCGTGCCGGTCTTGTCCAGGAGGAGGGTGTTCACATCACCGGCCGCCTCCACGGCCCGGCCGGACATGGCGAGCACATTGCGCTGTACGAGGCGGTCCATGCCCGCGATGCCGATGGCGGAGAGCAGCGCCCCGATGGTGGTCGGGATCAGCGTGACGAGCAGGGCGACCAGGACGGTGGTGGACTGCGCGGCGCCCGCGAACGCGGCCATCGGCTGGAGGCTGACGACGACCAGGATGAAGACGATGGTCAGGGCGGCCAGCAGGATGTTGAGGGCGATCTCGTTCGGGGTCTTCTGCCGCCGCGCGCCTTCGACCAGGGCGATCATCCGGTCCATGAAGGAGTGCCCGGGGCGCGAGGTGACGCGTACGACGATCCGGTCGGAGAGCACGGTCGTACCGCCTGTGACGCCGGACCTGTCGCCGCCCGACTCCCGGATGACCGGGGCGGATTCGCCGGTGACGGCCGACTCGTCGACCGCGGCGATGCCGGCGACGACATCGCCGTCGGCCGGGATCAGCTCGCCCGCCTCCACGACGACGACGTCGAAGAGCCTGAGCTCGGTGGCGGCGACGGCCTCGGTCTCGGCGCGCGTCGCGTCCGTGCCGTAGCGCCAGTGGCGCAGGCGCAGCGCGACCGTGTCCGTACGCGCCTTGCGGAGCGAATCGGCCTGCGCCTTGCCACGGCCCTCCGCCACCGCCTCCGCCAGATTCGCGAAGATCACCGTCAGCCAGAGCCAGACGCTGATCAGCCAGGTGAAGACGGAGGGGTTGAGCAGCGCGGAGAGGGTGGTGAGGGCGGAGCCGATCCAGACGACGAACAGCACCGGGTTGCGGAGCATCGTCCGCGGATGGAGTTTGCGCAGCGCGTCGGGGAGGGCGCGGGCTAACAGGGCCGGGTCGAGCAGCGCGCTCCAACTGCCGGGCCGGGATGCCGGTGACCGGTGTCCGGCGGTACGCGGCGGAGGGGCGGTCGCCCGCCCGGTGTCTGGCGTGGACTGTGGCGGTACGACGCGAGGCATGGGAGGGCGACAACCTTCATCGGGCGAGGGGGGTGACTGGGGGCCTCCGGCGGCCCGTGTTCCTGAACTTAGGGGTGGAAAAGCCGCGGGTCCGCCCGTTGGAGCCCGTATTGGCGCAGCCCTGACGCAGTCCTGACGCCGGTCGGCGCGGCCCGCCCCGACCGGCGTCGGGTAATCGGCCCGGGCCCTGCGTCCGCCGCGGCCCGGCCCCGGCCGCGCCTCGCCGCGTTCCGGTGAATCCGGTCGGGAGACGTGCTGCTTGAATGGGGTGCGTGACCCGAGCAACCCTGGACAAGCAGCCGCACGAAGTCGCCTCGATGTTCGACGACGTGGCGGCGAAGTACGACCTCACCAACGATGTGCTCTCGCTCGGCCAGGCCCGGCTGTGGCGCAAGGAGGTCGCGAAGGCGGTGGATGCCCGCCCGGCCCAGAAGGTCCTCGACCTGGCCGCGGGTACCGGCACGTCCTCGCTGCCCTTCACCGCCACCGGCGCGTATGTGGTGCCCTGCGACTTCTCCCTCGGCATGCTGAGCGAGGGCAAGAAGCGCAACCCCTGGCTGCCGCTCACCGCGGGCGACGCGACGAAGCTGCCGTTCCGTGACGGTGTCTTCGACGCCGTCACGATCTCCTTCGGGCTGCGCAATGTGCAGGACACGGACGCGGCGCTGCGCGAGCTGTACCGGGTGACCAAGCCCGGCGGACGGGTCGTGATCTGCGAGTTCTCGCAGCCGACGTGGGCACCGTTCCGGACCGTGTACACGGAGTATCTGATGCGGGCGCTGCCGCCGGTCGCCCGTGCGGTCTCGTCCAACCCCGACGCGTACGTCTATCTCGCCGAGTCGATCCGCGCCTGGCCCGGCCAGGCGGGCCTCGCGAAGCGGCTGCATCAGGCCGGCTGGTCCAAGGTCGCCTGGCGGAACCTCACCGGCGGGGTGGTGGCACTGCACCGCGGCACCAAGCCCGAGTAGTACGCCGTGGACTACCAGGCGGTCCTGGCACGGATCGCGGAGGACGTCGCACCGCAGGTCGGCAGCGGCAGGCCCGCCGAGTACATCCCGGCACTCGCCGCCGTCGACCCGCACCGCTTCGGCATGGCCATCGCGGATGTGGACGGCAAGGTGTACGGAATCGGGGACTGGCAGCGCCCCTTCTCCGCCCAGTCGATCACCAAGGTCTTCGCGCTCGCGCTGGCCCTGGCGCAAGGCGGCGACAGCCTCTGGGACCGGGTCGGCCGTGAGCCCTCCGGCAACCCCTTCAACTCGCTGGTGCAGCTGGAACACGAGAACGGGATCCCGCGCAATCCCTTCATCAACGCGGGCGCGCTCGTCGTCACCGACCGCCTGCAGACCCTGACCGGCGACGCGAGCAGCGAGCTGCTGGAATTCCTGCGGCAGGAGAGCGCGAACCCGGAGCTGGCCTTCGACGCGGAGGTCGCCGAGTCCGAGTCCGCGCACGGCGACCGCAATGCCGCCCTGGCCCACTTCATGGCCTCGTACGGCAACATCACCAACCCCGTGCCCACGCTCCTCGACCACTACTTCTGGCAGTGCGCGATCGAGATGAGCTGCGCCGATCTGGCGCTGGCGGCCCGCTTCCTGGCCCGCCACGGGCTGCGCGCCGACGACTCGCGGCTGCTGACCCGCAGCGAGGCCAAACAGGTCAACGCGGTGATGCTCACCTGCGGTACGTACGACGCGGCCGGGGAGTTCGCCTACCGGGTGGGCTTGCCGGGCAAGAGCGGTGTGGGTGGCGGGATCGTCGCCGTGGTGCCGGGGCGCTGCACGCTGGGGGTGTGGAGCCCGGGACTGGACGAGCGGGGCAATTCGGTGGCGGGTGTCGCGGCACTGGAGCGCTTCACGACGCTGACCGGGCTTTCCGTTTTCTGACGCGCCTCTCGCGCGGCTCGGTGCCAGGGGTGTGTGGGCGCTGTTGTTCAACTGCCGCCTGCGCAGGGCACGGCTGCTGCCCTGAAGGGGCGGCCACGAGTGTTGAGTTGACGGGAACCGGCAGGTGGGCAGGATGAGTCAGTTGTAGACGACTGCTTACGGCTTTCTTATCTCCCCGCCCGTCCCGCCCGTCCGCCCCGCCTGTCACCCCGGAGTCTCCCCATGGCGTCGTACTGCCCGCACTGTGGCAACCCATCCCCGGATGAGGCCCGCTTCTGCATGAAGTGCGGGCGCGAGCGATTGCCGGTGGCCTCGGCGGCGCCACCGCTCCCGGCGCCGGGAGCAGCACCGGCAGCCGCACCGCTCGCCCCGCCGCCTGGATACCCGGCGCCGCCCGTCGCCGCGCAGCCGTCGCCCGTCGGGGCGTTCTTCGGCCGGGCGTTCCGAGGCGACTGGCTGTCATCGGCCAAGGCCGCCGCCTGGCCGACCGGAATGCTGCTCGCGCTCGCGGTGGCGCTCGCCATCCCCACGTACGGCCAGGACGACGAGGTCGTCGTCGGCTGGAGCGACCGGCTGCGGATCGCGCTGGCGATGCTGCTCCAGGGCTTCGGCGGCGGCTTCGAGGTGAAGGCGGCGGACGGCTCGCCGGGCGGGCTGTACGGCGACGGCGGCGGCTTCCCCGGCAGCTCGGGCAGCTCGGGCAGCTCGGGCCCAGGCTCCTCCGGCTACGGCGACGCGGGCACGGACGCGATCGGCGCGGCCTCGCTCTCCCTCGTGCCGCTGACGGTCACCCTGCTGATGGTCGGCGCGCTCTACCTGGGTGCGCGGATGCTGCGTACGAAGGGTGCCGGGCTGGAAGCGGCCGTACGCATCTCGCTGCTGGTCACCGGTGTGGTGCTGGTGCTCGGCCTGTTCGCGCAGCCCGAGATCGAGGGCATGCGCATCTCCTCGTCCCCGCTGCTCGCGGCGCTCGGCACGCTGGCGATCTCGCTCGCGGTGACCTCCGGCGTGCTCCAGCGCGACGACCTCGCCGGATGGCTGGCCCAGCGCCCCGCCGCCCGGTCGACGGTGCGCGCCCTGGGGACCGCGGTCGGCGCCCTCGGTGTGGTGGTGGCACTCTGCTCGGTGGTCGGCTTCATCGTGTACGCCACCGCGGACGACGTGGACGGTACGGCCCTGCTGGTCGTCCTGCCGGTCCTGCCCAACATCGGCTTCGCGGTGCTCGGGCTGAGCTGGGGCGTACCGGTGGAGTACGACGTCCAGGGCCGGTCCGGGATGGGCGGCTCGAGCACGGAGCACGGCAGTTTCGGGCTCGGGGAGATCAGCGATGTGTGGGGCGGCGGCGCGGTTGCCGGGGCGCTGGCGCTCGGCGTGATCTGCGCGCTGACCCTCGGCATCCGGGCTGCCCGCCGCTCGGCGGACCGTCGTGAACAACTGCTGGCCGGCGGCTTCTCGCTGGGCCTGGTCCTGCTGTTCCTGGGCGTGAGCGGGGTCTCCGCCGACCTCGCGGGCGGCATGGGGGACTGGGGTGGCCAGGGCACATCGGAGTTCGCGCCGAGCGTTGCGGACGGGCTGCTGTTCGGTCTGCTGTGGGTGGGTGCGGCGACGTTCCTGGGCCCGTATGTGCTGCGGATGGTGGGACAGCAGCCGGCGCCTCCGGCGCTTCCCGCCGTGCTGCCGGTGCATCCGGGGTACGGGCCGGTGCCGGGCTATGTGCCGGGGCCCGCGGGTTCTCACGCTCCGGCGGCAGGTGCACCCGCCCCCGGCGATCCGGCGGCCAACCCCGCCAACCAGGCCCCGGCACACCCTCCCACCGTCGCCGCCGCGCCCTCCGCTCCGTACGCCGTCGGCCCCCACACCGTGAACCTCGGCGCCGCACCGGCGCCCGTCGCCCACGATCCGGCCGCCGACGCGGCCGCCGCCGAACGCAAGCGCAAGGTCCTCGTCTGGACCGCCACCCTCACCGCCGCGTTCGTCATCGGCGGCGGCGCGACGGCCGGGGCACTGATCCTGAAGAAGCACAACGACGGGTCCGGCCAGGCACAGAACAAGCCCCCGGCCGCCTCGCCGTCCCAGGCACCCGAGCAGGACCCGCAGGCCTCGGCGTCACCTTCGGCGACCCCGTCCACGGACCCCTCCACCAGCCCCTCCGCCACGCCGACGATCCCGTCGTCACCCCCGCCGGGCGGCGCCACCCTCCCCGTGGGCTTTGTCCTGAAGCAGGACCCCGCCGGGTTCAGCGTCGGCGTGATGGACGGCTGGAAGCGCCGGCAGGCGGGCAGCCAGATCTTCTACGAGGCCCCGACGGGCGGCTCCTACCTCCAGATCGGGATCATCAGGAACACGCCGACGACCTCGTACGAGAACTTCCTCGGCCTGGAGAAGAAGGCCCTGGAGACCCCGGAAAGGGACTACCGGCGCAGCCAGTTGACCCGGAACACCTATCAGGGCCGACCGGGCGCGCTCTGGGAGTTCACTCATGTCCCCGAGCCCGACGAGGGCGGCGTGCAGCGGCATGTCATCGACCAGGCCTTCGTGGCCGCGGACGGCACGGAGTACGCGATCCTCGCGGCCGGCCGCGCCGATCTGTGGGACGCGAGCAAGGACGTGGTGTTCTCGACCGCGACGAACAGCTTCAGAGCGAACTGAGCTCCAGCCGGAAGCAGTAGCCCTTCTGCTGGGACACCGGCGTCGTGAACGTCTCGGCCAGTTCCATCCCCAGCCGCCCGATCACCGCGATCGAGCGCTCGTTGCGGGCGTTCACCATCGCCACCACCCGCTCCACCCCCGCCGCCCGTACCCGCTCCAGCGTGGTGCGGGCGGCGGCCGTCGCGTACCCCTTGCCCCACGCGCCCCGGGCCAGCCGCCAGCCGATCTCTATTTCGCCGACCGGGCCGAACTCCTGGTGCGGCCAGGGCTGCGCGCCGGTGAAGCCGATGACCTCGCCGTCCTCGTCGAGCATGGTCCAGAAGCAGAAGCCGTGCGCGGCGTCGTGCATGCGCTGCCGGGCGGTCAGCTCCTCGTAGACCGACAGCTCCGCCGCCTTCCCGCCGTGGAACTCCATGACGTCCGGGTCGTCGAAGACCCGGTGCCAGGTCAGGGCGTCCTCGTCGGTGGGCACACGGAGCTGTACGGCGGGGAGCGGCCTGCTCATGGGGGGAGCCCTTCAGTTTGTGGATCAGTGCACCCCCATAGACTGCACATGTCCTGTGCCATGCGGTACGCAATATCGAGTTCTCGGGAGAACCCGCCGTGACCGAGCCCCTCTCCGAACACACCGCCGATGTGATCGTCGTCGGGGCAGGCCCGGCCGGCTCCACGACCGCGTACTACCTCGCCAAGGCCGGGCTCGACGTCCTGCTCCTGGAGAAGACCGCGTTCCCGCGCGAGAAGGTGTGCGGCGACGGGCTCACGCCACGCGCGACCAAGCAGCTGGTCTCGATGGGCATCGACATCTCCGAGGAAGCCGGCTGGCTGCGCAACAAGGGCCTACGGATCATCGGCGGGGGGGTGCGGCTCCAGCTCGACTGGCCGGATCTCGCCTCGTACCCGGACTACGGACTCGTCCGCAAGCGCGACGACTTCGACGAGCAGCTGGCCAGGCAGGCGCAGAAGGCGGGCGCGCGGCTGTACGAGCGGTGCAATGTCGGCGCCCCGATCGTCGACGGGCGGACCGGCCACATCACCGGCGTCAACGCCAAGCTCGGCGAGGAGAAGACCCCGGTCACCTTCCACGCGCCGCTCGTGGTCGCCGCCGACGGCAATTCGACGCGGCTCTCCCTCGCCATGGGCCTGCACCGGCGCGAGGACCGGCCGATGGGCGTGGCCGTACGGACGTACTTCACCTCCCCCCGCCACGACGACGACTACCTGGAGTCCTGGCTGGAGCTGTGGGACCGGCGCGGCGCGCAGGACCGGCTGCTGCCCGGCTACGGCTGGATCTTCGGCATGGGCGACGGCACCTCGAACGTCGGCCTCGGTGTGCTCAACACCTCCGCCGCCTTCAAGGAGCTGGACTGGCGCGAGGTGCTGAAGGCCTGGTGCGCCTCGATGCCCGCGGACTGGGGCTACACCGACGAGAACATGACGATGCCGATCCGCGGCGCCGCCCTCCCGATGGCCTTCAACCGCCAGCCGCACTACACCAAGGGCCTGCTGCTGGTCGGCGACGCGGGTGGGCTGGTCAACCCGTTCAACGGTGAGGGCATCGCGTACGCCATGGAGTCCGGGCAGATCGCCGCCGATGTGATCGTGCAGGCGCACGCCCGGCAGACCCCGGCGCAGCGGGAGCTGGCGCTGCACCGCTACCCGAAGGTCCTCAAGGACACCTACGGCGGCTACTACACGCTCGGCCGCGCCTTCGTGAAGCTGATCGGCAACCCGAAGGTCATGAAGATCGCGACCCAGCGCGGACTGTCGCACCCGCTGCTGATGAAGTTCACGCTGAAGATGCTGGCGAACCTCACCGACCCGACGGGCGGCGACGCGATGGACCGGATCATCAACGGCCTCACGAAGGTGGCCCCCCGCTCCTGAAGCCCCGCCGAACGGCACAAGGGCCGCGGCTCCACCCCCGAGCGGGGGAGCCGCGGCCCTTCTGTGTGTGTCTTCGCGCGCCTGCGTCAGAGGACGCGGACCGCGCCGCTCGCCGGGTAGCCCGACAGGTCCTGGATCACAACGCCCTTGCCGGGGTTGGCGGCGTCGAGGTACTTGCCGTCACCGATGTAGACGCCCGTGTGGTACGCGCTGCCCGCGCCGCCCCAGTAGAGGATGTCGCCGACCTGGAGGTTGCTGGTGCCCACCTGGGTGCCGGCCACCGACTGGTCCTGCGAGACGCGGGGGAGGTCGACGCCGACCGTACGGAACGCGGCCTGGACGAGGCTGGAGCAGTCCCAGGAGTTGGGGCCCGTGGCGCCCATGACGTACGCGTCGCCGAGCTGCGCCTTGAGGAAGGCGACGACGGTCGCGGCGGAGCCGGACGCGTTCGAGGAGCTGCTGGAGGAGGGGGCGGAGAGCGTGGTGCGCTCCGAGGAGCGGGAAGCGCGCTCCTTGGCCTCGGCCTCGGCGCGTTCCTTCGCCTCGGCCTTCTCCTTGGCCTCGGCCTTGCGGACCGCCTCGGCCTTGGCCTTCTTGGCGGTCTGCGCGGCCTTCGCGGCGGCGGCGTCCTCCTGGGCCTGCAACTCGAGGTCGAGGGCGACCTGCTGAGTGGCCTCGGCGGACTGCGTGGCGGCGGAGAGGGAGAGACCGGTGAGCGCGGGCATCTCGATGGTCTCGGTCACCGGCTCGGCGTTCGCCGGCCCGGCAGCTCCGGCCACTGCGATGGTGCTGAGGACGCCACCGGCAACTCCGGCTCGGAGTGCCAGTTTCGAGGCGCTGCGGCGGGGCTTCCGGTGGCTGGGTATGTGAGCGGTGTGGGACATGAGTACAACCGCTATCAGGGGCTCACGGTTCCCTTCAAGAAACGTGTGTTGCGCCACAGTTGTGTCCGGAACGTTTTAATCCGCTCTCTCTGGGCCTTTATTGACGCCGTAACGGGCAATTCGGGCATGCGCCATCCTGGCTGTGGTCATGGGCTTTCCGTGAAAGGTCCGGATTGCCTGGCGCTTACCACCCCTTCACGCCGATGGCCAAGCCCTCTTTTACTGGCCGCCGGCGCGAGTGGTGCAGGTCACAGAATGGTCAACGTCCGGGCGTCCGGAGGCTCGTGAATGCGCGCACGTGTCCACCTCGATCCGCGCGTGCCCCCGGCCGGGTGAGGCGGCATCCTTTATCACCCGATGCGGTCCATCACCAATTTGCCTCCACGCGCCGCCCCTTGGTAGGACACCACCCCTCCGACCAGCGGTGACACCTCCGGATGTCACGTCTGGTGACCACTCGGGCGCTTCGCGTATGAAGATCACCGCTCATCCGACTTCATGATCCTTTGCCTGGTGGTGGAGATCACAAAGACGTTGACCGACCCCGTGTCGCAGATCACAGACCGGCAGGCATAGGATGCGAGGCAGTCGGGCTTGTGAACTGCCTCACATGTGCGTGATCTTCGTGAAGCGGCGAGGCGGATGCCCGGTGCGGTCCAACGGTCAAGGACGACTGGAAGGAGCGAGGAGGGTGAATGCTTACGAGCCCATCCTTGTGCTCGGCGCCCTCGGGGCAGGGTTTGCGATCTTCTCCGTGGTCATGGCCACGCTTATCGGCCCCAAGAGGTACAACCGGGCAAAGCTGGAGGCGTACGAGTGCGGCATCGAGCCGACTCCCACGCCGGCCGGAGGCGGCCGCTTTCCCATCAAGTACTACCTGACGGCGATGCTCTTCATCGTCTTCGACATCGAGATCGTCTTCCTCTATCCCTGGGCGGTCACCTTCGACGCCCTGGGGCTTTTCGGGCTCGTGGAGATGCTGCTCTTCGTGCTCACCGTCTTCGTCGCCTACGCGTATGTATGGCGGCGGGGCGGCCTGGAATGGGACTGAGGGGCTGAGGGGCACACCAATGGGAATCGAAGAGAAGCTGCCGAGCGGTTTTCTGCTGACCACCGTCGAACAGGCCTCGGGCTGGGTGCGCAAGTCATCCGTCTTCCCGGCCACCTTCGGCCTGGCCTGCTGTGCCATCGAGATGATGACGACCGGCGCCGGCCGCTATGACCTCGCCCGCTTCGGCATGGAGGTCTTCCGCGGCTCACCGCGCCAGGCCGACCTGATGATCGTGGCGGGCCGGGTCAGTCAGAAGATGGCGCCGGTCCTGCGGCAGGTCTATGACCAGATGCCCAACCCCAAGTGGGTTATTTCCATGGGGGTTTGCGCTTCATCGGGTGGAATGTTCAACAATTATGCGATTGTGCAGGGCGTTGACCATGTTGTCCCTGTTGACATCTATTTGCCAGGCTGCCCGCCGCGTCCGGAGATGCTGATGGACGCGATCCTCAAGCTCCACCAGAAGATCCAGAGCTCGAAGCTCGGTGTGAACGCGGAGGAAGCGGCCCGCGAGGCGGAGGAGGCGGCCCTCAAGGCGCTCCCCACCATCGAGATGAAGGGGCTGCTCCGGTGACCGACGGCAACGGCGAGAACGCCAACGGTAACAACGTCCCCGCGCCGCGCGACGAGTCCGGCGAGGTCATCGGCGTACGCAGGGGCATGTTCGGCGCGAACAACGGCGGCGACACCTCCGGCTACGGCGGTCTCGTCAGGACGGTGACCCTGCCCGGCGCCTCCCACCGCCCCTACGGAGGCTATTTCGACGAGGTGGCCGACGAGCTCGAAGGCGCCCTGGAGGAGCAGGGGATCGTCCCCGAGAACGCCATCGAGAAGACGGTCGTCGACCGCGGCGAACTCACCTTCCACATCGCCCGCGAGCATCTGACGGCCGTGGCACAGACCCTGCGCGACGACCCGGCCCTGCGCTTCGAACTCTGCACCGGCGTCAGCGGCGTCCACTACCTCGAGGACAAGGGCCGCGAGCTGCACGCCGTCTACCACCTGCGCTCGCTCACCCACGGCCGGCTGATCCGCCTCGAGGTCTCCGCCCCGGACAGCGACCCGCACGTCCCGTCCCTGGTCGCGGTCTATCCGACCAACGACTGGCACGAGCGCGAGACATACGACTTCTTCGGGCTCGTCTTCGACGGCCACCCCGCCCTCACCCGGATCATGATGCCGGACGACTGGCAGGGCTTCCCGCAGCGCAAGGACTATCCGCTCGGCGGCATCCCCGTCGAGTACAAGGGCGCCCAGATCCCGGCTCCGGACCAGCGGAGGTCGTACAGCTGATGAGCACTTCACACGCTTCAGCCCGCGAGACCACCGAGGGGACTGTTTATACGGTCACCGGTGGCGACTGGGACGAGGTCGTCCAGTCCGCGGCCAAGGCCGACGACGAGCGGATCGTCGTCAACATGGGCCCGCAGCACCCCTCCACCCACGGCGTCCTCCGCCTGATCCTGGAGATCGACGGCGAGACGGTCACCGAGGCCCGCTGCGGTATCGGCTATCTGCACACCGGCATCGAGAAGAACCTCGAATTCCGGAACTGGACGCAGGGCACCACCTTCGTCACGCGCATGGACTACCTCACCTCGTTCTACAACGAGACGGCGTACTGCCTGGGCGTGGAGAAACTGCTCGGCATCACCGACGGGATCCCGGACCGGGCGACGACCATCCGCGTCCTGCTGATGGAGCTCAACCGGCTCTCCTCCCACCTGGTGGCCATCGCCACCGGCGGTATGGAGCTCGGCGCCACCACGATCATGATCTACGGGTTCCGGGACCGCGAAATGATCCTGGATCTGTACGAGCTGATCACCGGGCTGCGCATGAACCACGCGTTCATCCGGCCCGGCGGACTCGCCCAGGACCTGCCGCCCGGCGCGGTCGACGCGGTGCGCGAGTTCGTCAAGAAGATGACCAAGAACCTGCCGGAGTACGACAAGCTCGCCACCGGCAACCCCATCTTCAAGGCCCGTATGCAGGACGTCGGCTATCTCGATCTGACCGGCTGCATGGCGCTGGGCGCCACCGGACCGATCCTGCGCGCCGCCGGCCTCGCGCACGACCTGCGCAAGACCGACCCCTACTGCGGCTACGAGACGTACGACTTCGACGTCCCGACCGCCGACACCTGCGACGCGTACGGCCGCTTCCTCATCCGCCTGGAGGAGATGCGGCAGTCGCTGCGGATCGTCGAGCAGTGCCTGGACCGGCTCGAGCCGGGACCGGTGATGGTGGCCGACAAGAAGATCGCCTGGCCCGCGCAGCTCGCTCTCGGGCCTGACGGACTCGGCAACTCCCTCGACCACATCAAGAAGATCATGGGCACCTCCATGGAGGCCCTGATCCACCACTTCAAGCTGGTGACCGAGGGCTTCCGGGTCCCGGCCGGACAGGCGTACGCCGCTGTCGAGTCGCCCAAGGGCGAGCTCGGCGTGCACGTCGTCAGCGACGGCGGCACCCGCCCCTACCGGGTCCACTTCCGCGACCCGTCCTTCACCAATCTGCAGGCCATGGCGGCGATGTGCGAAGGCGGCCAGGTCGCTGACGTCATCGTCGCCGTCGCGTCCATCGACCCCGTGATGGGAGGCGTCGACCGATGACGGCCCAGTCGCCCAATCAAGAGGTGCAGCTGGGGATGCCCCAGCTCCCCGCCCCCGACTACCCGGCCGATGTACGCGCCCGGCTCGAAGCGGACGCGAAGGAGATCATCGCCCGCTACCCCGACAGCAGGTCCGCCCTGCTGCCGCTGCTGCACCTCGTGCAGTCGGAGGAGGGGTACGTCACCCGCACCGGCGTCCGCTTCTGCGCCGAACTGCTGGAGCTGACCACCGCGGAGGTCACCGCGGTCTCCACCTTCTACTCGATGTACCGGCGGGTGCCCTCCGGCGACTACCAGGTCGGCGTCTGCACCAACACGTTGTGCGCGGTGATGGGCGGCGACGCCATCTTCGACGAGCTCAAGGAGCACCTCGGCGTCGGCAACAACGAGACGACCGAGGACGGCAAGGTCACCCTCGAGCACATCGAGTGCAACGCGGCCTGCGACTTCGCGCCCGTGGTGATGGTCAACTGGGAGTTCTTCGACAACCAGACGCCACAGAGCGCCAAGCGGCTCGTCGACGACCTGCGCGCGGGACGACCGGTCGAGCCGACCCGCGGCGCTCCCCTGTGCACGTACAAGGAGACCGCGCGGATCCTCGCCGGCTTCCCCGACGAGCGCCCCGGCGCCGTCGAGGCGACCGGCGGGGCGGGCGCCGCGTCGCTGGTGGGCCTCCGGCTCGCCAAGGGCGAGGCTCCGCGTGTGGTGCACCCGCGTGACGCCGAGGAGGGGGAGTAATGACCATGGCACCTTCGATCAACGAGACGAGTCCCGAGAAGCTGCTCGCGCCGGTCCTCTCGGCATTCTGGGACGCACCGCAGAGCTGGACCCTGGAGACGTACAAGCGGCACGACGGGTACGAGGGCCTCAAGAAGGCGCTCGCCATGTCGCCCGACGACCTCATCGCGTACGTCAAGGACTCCGGACTGCGCGGCCGGGGCGGGGCCGGCTTCCCCACCGGAATGAAGTGGCAGTTCATTCCGCAGGGCGACGGCAAGCCGCACTATCTCGTTGTCAACGCCGACGAGTCGGAGCCCGGGACCTGCAAGGACATCCCGCTCCTCTTCGCCAACCCGCATTCCCTCATCGAGGGGATCGTGATCGCCTGTTATGCTATCCGGTCGAACCATGCCTTCATCTATCTGCGCGGTGAAGTCGTCCCCGTACTGCGGCGGCTGCACGAAGCAGTGCGTGAGGCGTACGAAGCGGGTTTCCTCGGCAAGAACGTTCTCGGCAGCGGACTCGACCTCGAACTCACCGTGCACGCGGGCGCGGGCGCGTACATCTGCGGTGAGGAGACCGCGCTGCTGGACTCGCTGGAGGGCCGGCGCGGACAGCCCCGGCTGCGACCCCCCTTCCCCGCGGTCGCCGGTCTCTACGCGTGCCCCACTGTGGTGAACAACGTCGAGTCCATCGCGTCCGTTCCCGCGATCCTTCATCGCGGCAAGGACTGGTTCAAGTCGATGGGCAGCGAGAAGTCCCCGGGCTTCACGCTCTACTCGCTCAGCGGCCATGTCACCAGCCCCGGCCAGTACGAGGCCCCGCTCGGCATCACGCTGCGCCAGCTGCTCGACATGAGCGGCGGGATCAGGGCCGGGCACCGCCTCAAGTTCTGGACGCCGGGCGGCTCCTCGACCCCGATGTTCACCGACGAGCACCTCGATGTGCCGCTGGACTACGAGGGCGTGGGCGCGGCCGGTTCGATGCTCGGCACCAAGGCGCTGCAGTGCTTCGACGAGACGACCTGTGTCGTACGGGCCGTCACGCGCTGGACCGAGTTCTACGCCCATGAGTCCTGCGGCAAGTGCACGCCCTGCCGCGAAGGCACGTACTGGCTCGTGCAGTTGTTGCGCGACATCGAGGCCGGCAAGGGCGTCATGTCCGACCTCGACAAGCTGGGCGACATCGCCGACAACATCAACGGCAAGTCCTTCTGCGCGCTGGGTGACGGAGCCGCGTCCCCGATCTTCTCCTCGCTCAAGTACTTCCGCGAGGAGTACGAGCAGCACATCACCGGCAAGGGCTGCCCCTTCGACCCCGCCAAGTCGACCGCCTGGGCCGACAAGCACCTGGAGGTGAACGCATGACCGTCACGACAAGTGGCGCTCCCTCCGGAGGCGGCGAGGCTGCCGTTCCGCCGGAGGATCTCGTCTCGCTGACGATCGACGGCATCGAGATCTCCGTCCCCAAGGGGACGCTGGTCATCCGGGCCGCCGAGCTGCTCGGCATCGAGATCCCGCGGTTCTGCGACCACCCCCTCCTCGACCCGGCCGGCGCCTGCCGCCAGTGCATCGTCGAGGTCGAGGGCCAGCGCAAGCCGATGGCCTCCTGCACCATCACCTGCACCGACGGAATGGTCGTCAAGTCGCAGCTCACCTCGCCGGTCGCCGAGAAGGCCCAGCGCGGAGTGATGGAGCTGCTGCTGATCAACCACCCGCTGGACTGCCCGGTCTGCGACAAGGGCGGCGAGTGCCCCCTGCAGAACCAGGCCATGCAGGTCGGCGACCCGGACACCCGCTTCGAGGGCAGGAAGCGCACGTTCCAGAAGCCGGTGCCGATCTCCACACAGGTGCTGCTCGACCGTGAGCGGTGCGTGCTCTGCGCCCGCTGCACCCGCTTCTCCAACCAGGTCGCGGGCGACCCGATGATCGAGCTGCTCGAGCGGGGCGCGCTCCAGCAGGTCGGTACCGGCGAGGGCGACCCCTTCGAGTCGTACTTCTCCGGCAACACCATCCAGATCTGCCCGGTGGGCGCGCTGACCTCGGCGGCGTACCGATTCCGCTCCCGCCCCTTCGACCTGGTCTCCTCGCCGAGCGTCTGCGAGCACTGCGCGGGCGGCTGCGCGACCCGCACCGACCACCGGCGCGGCAAGGTCATGCGGCGCCTCGCGGCGGAGGATCCCGAGGTCAACGAGGAGTGGTTGTGCGACAAGGGGCGCTTCGGCTTCCGCTACGCGCAGAAGCCGGACCGGCTCACCACTCCGCTCGTACGCAATGACGAGGGCGTCCTGGAGCCGGCGAGCTGGCCCGAGGCGCTTCAGGCGGCGGCCCGCGGGCTGAGCGCGGCCCGCGGCCGGGCCGGTGTCCTGGTGGGCGGCCGGCTGACCGTCGAGGACTCCTACGCGTACGCCAAGTTCGCGCGGGTCGCCCTCGACACCAACGACGTCGACTTCCGGGCGCGTGTGCACAGCGGCGAGGAGGCCGACTTCCTGGCCGCCCGCGTCGCCGGGCACGGCCGCGATCTGGACGGCGGGGGCGTCACGTACACCTCCCTGGAGAAGGCCCCGGCCGTACTGCTGGCCGGGTTCGAGTCCGAGGAGGAAGCGCCCGGCGTCTTCCTGCGGCTGCGCAAGGCGCACCGCAAGCACGGCCAGCGCACCTTCGCGCTGGCCACCCACGCCACCCGCGGCCTGACGAAGGCGGGCGGCACGCTGCTCCCGACCGCCCCCGGCACCGAGACCGAGTGGCTGACCGCGTTGGCTCAAGAGGGACTGAGCGGCGGTGTCGCTCTGGAGGGCGACGGCGCGAAGGCGGCCGAGGCGCTGCGCACCGAAGGCGCGGTGATCGTGGTCGGTGAGCGGCTCGCGGCCGTACCCGGCGGACTCACCGCCGCCGTACGGGCAGCGACCGCGACCGGCGCGCAGCTGGTGTGGATCCCGCGCAGGGCGGGTGAGCGCGGCGCCATCGAGGCGGGCGCGATCCCCTCGCTGCTGCCGGGCGGCCGTCCGGCCACCGATCCGCGGGCCCGCGAGGAGACCGCGGCGGCCTGGCGCGTACGCGAACTCCCGCACCGCTACGGCCGCGACACCGGCCAGATCGTCGAGGCCGCGGCCACCGGCGAACTGGGCGCGCTGCTGGTGGCGGGCGTCGAGGTCGCGGACCTGCCCGACCCGGCACGCGCGCGTGAAGCGCTCGACGCGGTCGGCTTCCTGGTCTCGCTGGAGCTGCGGCCGAGCGCGGTCACCGAACGGGCGGACGTGGTCTTCCCGGTCGCGGCCGTCGCCGAGAAGCCGGGCACCTTCCTCAACTGGGAGGGCAGGGCAAGGCCGTTCGAGGCCGCGCTCAAGCCCGAGCAGATGACGCGCCGCCTGGCGCCGGCCGACGCGCGGGTGCTGCACATGCTCGCGGACGCGCTCGACGTCAGCTTCGGACTGCCGGACCTCAAGTCCGTACGCAAGGAGCTCGACCGGCTCGGCGGCTGGGACGGCCCCCGGGCCACCGAGCCGCTGGAGTCCGTGGGCACCCTGCCCCGCCCGGGCGAGGGCGAGGCGGTACTCGCCGGACACCGGATGCTGCTCGACCAGGGTCTGCTCCAGCAGGGCGACGAGGCACTGGCGGGTACGCGCCACGCGGCCGTCGCCCGGCTCTCCGCGACGACGGCGGCCGAGACGGGGGTCAAGGACGGCGACGTCCTGGCCGTCAG
The DNA here is from genome assembly GCF_003054555.1 of Streptomyces lunaelactis. Lineage (NCBI taxonomy): Bacteria > Bacillati > Actinomycetota > Actinomycetes > Kitasatosporales > Streptomycetaceae > Streptomyces > Streptomyces lunaelactis. Next base: position 5,068,371 of record NZ_CP026304.1, read on the forward strand.
CGGCCCCGCCGGCGCGGTCCGGCTCCCGCTCCAGGTGAGCGAGATGCCCGACCGGGTGGTGTGGCTGCCGCTGAACTCCGTGGGCGGCGGCGTCACTTCCGACACCGGAGCCGTCCCCGGACAGCTGGTCCGCATCGGCCCGGCGGCTCCGGAGGCCACCGCCACGGACGCGGAGGTTCAGTCGTGACCGCCCTCACCGCCCGCCTTGAGGCGGCCGTACAGCCGGGCGCAGCACCGGCCACCCCCGTATCGGAGGTGCGAGCATGACCCTCGCTCATTTCGCCGAAGCGCAGCGGAGCGTCCTGGCCGCTGAGGATCTCTCGATGTTCGGGACCGACCCCTGGTGGCTCGTCGTCATCAAGGCCGTGTTCTGCTTCGCCTTCCTGATGATCACCGTGCTCTTCTCCATCGTGTGGGAGCGCAAGGTCGTCGCCTGGATGCAGCTGCGCATCGGCCCCAACCGGCACGGCCCCTGGGGCATGCTCCAGTCCCTCGCCGACGGCATCAAGCTGATGCTGAAGGAAGACGTCATCGTCAAGCGCGCGGACAAGATCGTCTACGTCCTCGCGCCGATCATCGCCGCAGTACCGGCGTTCATGGCGATCGCGGTGATCCCCTTCGGACCGGCCGGCAACGAGGTCTCGATCTTCGGCCACCGCACCACGATGCAGCTCACCGACCTGCCGATCGCGATGCTCTACGTCCTCGCGATCGCCTCCGTCGGCATCTACGGCATCGTGCTCGCCGGCTGGTCGTCGGGCTCGACGTATCCGCTGCTCGGCGGCCTGAGGTCCTGCGCGCAGATGATCTCCTACGAGATCGCGATGGGCGCGGCCTTCGCCTCGGTCTTCCTCTACTCCGGGTCGATGTCGACCTCGGCGATCGTGGAGGCGCAGGCTGACCGCTGGTACATCATCCTGCTGCCGGTCTCCTTCATCATCTACATCATCACGATGGTGGGCGAGACCAACCGCGCCCCCTTCGACATGCCGGAGTCCGAGGGCGACCTGGTCGGCGGCTTCAACACCGAGTACAGCTCGATCAAGTTCGCGATGTTCATGCTGGCCGAGTACGTCAACATGGTCACCGTCTCGGCGGTCTCGGTCACCCTCTTCCTGGGCGGCTGGCGGGCCCCGTACCCCATCTCCACCTTCTGGGAGGGCGCGAACCACGGCTGGTGGCCGATGCTCTGGTTCGTCATCAAGGTCCAGCTGCTGCTGTTCTTCTTCATCTGGCTGCGCGGCACACTGCCCCGTGTCCGCTACGACCAGCTGATGAAGCTCGGCTGGAAGGTCCTGATCCCGGTATCGGTGGTCTGGCTGATGCTGGTGGCGACCGTACGGGCGCTGCGGAACGAGAACTACGACTTCCAGCAGATCGTGCTCTACGTCGGCGGCGCGGTGATCGCGGTGCTGCTGCTCTCCTTCGTCGCCGACATGTTCCGCGGCAAGAAGGAGAAGGAGGCGGAGGCCGAGGCCGCGAAGGCGGAGCCCGCGGCCTTCGACCCGATGGCGGGCGGATTCCCCGTACCGCCGCTGCCCGGGCAGGAGTTGCCGCCCGTGCCGCGCAGGCGGCCGCGCCGTGAGCGCGAGTTGATTGTCAGTGGCGGCCCCGGCAGCGACATTTCCGGGGGCGACCCCCGAACCCCCGGAGCGAGTGACCGTCCCAGTGACGGAAAGGAGGCTGACGGTGTCTGAGGAATCCGAGGGCAGGTTCCAGAATCCGGTCGCCGGCTTCGGCGTGACCTTCAAGGCCATGTTCAAGAAGCGGCTGACCGAGCAGTACCCGGAGCAGCAGAAGGTCACGGCGCCGCGCTTCCACGGCCGCCATCAGCTCAACCGCCATCCGGACGGGCTCGAGAAGTGCATCGGCTGTGAGCTGTGCGCCTGGGCCTGTCCGGCGGACGCGATCTATGTGGAGGGCGCGGACAACACCGAGGAGGAGCGCTACTCCCCGGGCGAGCGGTACGGCCGCGTCTACCAGATCAACTACGCCCGCTGCATTCTGTGCGGACTGTGCATCGAGGCCTGCCCGACACGGGCGCTGACGATGACGAACGAGTTCGAACTGGCCGACAGCAGCCGCGAGAACCTCATCTATACGAAGGAGCAGCTGCTCGCCGGCCTCGAAGAGGGCATGGTCGACTCCCCGCACTCGATCTTCCCGGGCACGGACGAGCAGGACTACTACCGGGGCCTGGTCACCGAGGCCGCTCCCGGCACGGTCCAGCAGGTCGCCGTCTCCAAGGGGGAGAAGGGTGAGGAGGTGGACGTATGAACACGCTTGCCGCTGCCACCACTTCGACGCCTGAGGCTTGGCAGTTCTGGATCCTCGGTCCCGTCGCCGTCATCGGGGCGCTCTGCACGATCCTGATGAAGCGGGCCGTGCACAGCGCGCTGTGCCTCGCCGTGACCATGATCATCCTGGCGGTCTTCTACCTCGCCAACGGGGCGTACTTCCTGGGCGTCGTCCAGATCGTCGTCTACACCGGCGCGATCATGATGCTGTTCCTCTTTGTCGTCATGCTGGTCGGCGTCACCGCGGCCGACTCCCTCAAGGAGACGCTGAAGGGCCAGCGCTGGCTGGCCGCGGCCTGCGGGCTCGGCTTCGGTGTGCTGCTCATCGCCGGTATCGGCAACGCCTCGCTGAACACCTTCAACGGTCTGACCGCCGCGAACAGCGCGAACGGCGGCAACGTCGAGGGACTCGCGGCGCTGATCTTCACCAAGTACGTCTTCGCCTTCGAGATCACCGGCGCGCTGCTGATCACCGCGGCCGTCGGCGCGATGGTGCTCACCCACCGGGAGCGCACCGAGCGGGCCAAGACCCAGCGGGAGATGTCCGAGGAGCGCGTACGCGGGAAGCACCTGCCCCCGCTGCCCGCGCCCGGTGTCTACGCCCGGCACAACGCCGTGGACATCGCCGGTCTGCTGCCGGACGGCACGCCGTCCGAGCTCACCGTCATGCACACACTGCGGGAGCGGGGCCAGATCCGCGATGTGTCGGACGAGGCGCTGGCCGACCTCAAGGCGCTCGAGCAGCGCTCGGAGGACCGGCTCGGCCGTGACCACGATGGGCACGAAGAGGAGGCCACGCGGTGAATCCCGTCAACTATCTGTATCTCGCGGCGCTGTTGTTCACCATCGGCGCGGCCGGGGTGCTGATCCGGCGGAACGCGATCGTCGTCTTCATGTGCGTCGAGCTGATGCTCAATGCCTGCAACCTCGTGTTCGTCGCCTTCTCCCGGATGCACGGCAACCTCGACGGCCAGGTCATCGCCTTCTTCACGATGGTCGTCGCCGCCGCGGAAGTCGTCGTCGGGCTCGCGATCATCGTGTCGCTGTTCCGTTCCCGCCACTCGGCCTCGGTCGACGACGCCAGCCTGATGAAGCTGTAAGGGGTCGCTGAATCGTGGAGAACCTGATTGCGCTGCTCGTCGCGGCGCCTTTGCTCGGAGCGGCGGTACTGCTGTGCGGCGGCCGGCGGCTCGACCGCGTCGGCCACTGGGTCGGCACCCTGCTCGCGGCCGCGTCGTTCGTGCTCGGCGCGGTGCTCTTCATCAACATGCTCGGCAAGGGCGCGGAGGAACGCGCCCTGCACAGCACGCTGTACACCTGGATCCCTGTCGAGAGTTTCCAGGCGGACGTGGCCTTCCAGCTCGACCAGCTGTCGATGACCTTCGTCCTGCTGATCACCGGTGTGGGCACGCTGATCCACATCTATTCCATCGGGTACATGGAGCACGACGAGCGGCGCCGCCGCTTCTTCGGCTATCTGAACCTGTTCCTCGCGGCGATGCTGCTGCTGGTTGTCGCCGACAACTACCTCCTGCTGTACGTCGGCTGGGAGGGCGTCGGCCTCGCCTCGTATCTGCTGATCGGCTTCTGGCAGCACAAGCCCAGCGCGGCCACGGCGGCCAAGAAGGCCTTCCTGGTCAACCGCGTCGGCGACATGGGTCTGTCGATCGCGATCATGCTGATGTTCACCACCTTCGGGACCTTCACCTTCGGCCCGGTGCTGGGGTCGACCGGTGAGGTGAGCGAGGGCAAGCTGACGGCCATCGGCCTGTTGCTGTTGCTCGCGGCGTGCGGCAAGTCCGCACAGGTCCCGCTGCAGTCCTGGCTCGGGGACGCGATGGAGGGCCCGACTCCGGTCTCGGCCCTGATCCACGCGGCGACCATGGTGACCGCCGGTGTGTACCTGATCGTCCGGTCCGGCGCGATCTTCAACGGCGCACCGGATGCGCAGGTGGCGGTCGTGACCGTCGGCGCGGTGACGCTCCTCTTCGGTGCGATCGTCGGTTGCGCGAAGGACGACATCAAGAAGGCGCTGGCCGGTTCGACGATGTCGCAGATCGGCTACATGATCCTGGCGGCCGGACTCGGTCCGATCGGCTACGTCTTCGCGATCATGCACCTGGTGACGCACGGCTTCTTCAAGGCCGGGCTGTTCCTGGGGGCCGGTTCGGTCATGCACGGCATGAACGACGAGGTCGACATGCGCAAGTACGGCGGCCTGCGGAAGTACATGCCGGTCACCTTCGTCACCTTCGGTCTCGGCTATCTGGCCATCATCGGCTTCCCGGGTCTGTCCGGCTTCTTCTCCAAGGACAAGATCATCGAGGCGGCCTTCGCCAAGGGCGGCACTGAGGGCTGGATCCTGGGCGGCGCGGCCATGCTGGGCGCGGCCATCACCGCGTTCTACATGACCCGCGTGATGCTGATGACCTTCTTCGGCGAGAAGCGCTGGCAGCCCGATGCCGAAGGCCACGAGCCGCATCCGCACGAGTCCCCGAAGTCGATGACCATCCCCATGATCATCCTCGCCTTCGGTTCGGTCTTCGCCGGTGGCTTCTTCAGCATCGGCGACCGGTTCCTGCACTGGCTGGAGCCCGTCACCGGGTTCGACCACGGGCACTCCCCGCTCAGCGCGGCCACCGTCACCGGCGCCACCATGGTCGTCCTGGTGATCGGAGTCGCCATCGCCTGGGGGATGTACGGACGCAGGCCGGTCCCCGTCACCGCGCCGCGCGGTTCGGTGCTCACCCGGGCCGCCCGCCGCGATCTCCTCCAGGACGACTTCAACCATGTGGTCCTGGTCCGCGGCGGCGAGCACCTCACCCGCTCCCTGGTCTACGTCGACCACACCCTGGTCGACGGAGTGGTCAACGGCACGGCGGCCTCGTTCGGCGGTCTCTCGGGCCGGCTGCGCAAACTGCAGAACGGCTACGCCCGCTCCTACGCGGTCTCGATGTTCGGCGGTACGGCGATCATCATCGCCGCGACCCTGCTGATGAGGGCGGTCTGACATGTCCTTCCCACTCCTGACGGCGACAGCGGCGATCCCGGCGGTCGGCGCCATCGTCACCGCCGCCGTCCCGGCCGCGAGGCGCACCGCCGCCAAGTGGCTGGCGCTGCTCTTCTCGCTCGCCACACTCGTACTGGCCGCGATCGTGCTCGTACGGTTCGAGCCCGGCGGCGACCGCTACCAGCTCACCGAATCCCACGCCTGGATCAAGGACTTCGGTGTCCGGTACGAACTGGGCGTGGACGGTATCGGGGTCGCGCTGATGGCGCTGACCGCTCTGCTGATCCCCTTTGTGATCCTGGCGGGCTGGCACGACGCCGATCCGCTGGAGACCAAGTCCTCGCGCTGGCGGCCGACTCAGGGCTTCTTCGCCCTGATCCTCGCCGTCGAGGCGATGGTGATCCTCTCCTTCGAGGCCACCGACGTCTTCCTCTTCTACGTCCTCTTCGAAGCCATGCTCATCCCGATGTACTTCCTCATCGGCGGCTTCGGGGACCGGGCCCATGCGGGCAGCGACGAGAACGCCGCGGCCCAACGGTCGTACGCCGCCGTGAAGTTCCTGCTCTACAACCTGGTCGGCGGACTGATCATGCTGGCCGCCGTCATCGGGCTCTATGTCGTCGCGGGGAGCTTCTCACTCACCGAGATCGCCGACGCGCGGGCGAGCGGCTCGCTGGACATGGCGACCAACACCGAGCGGCTGCTCTTCCTCGGCTTCTTCTTCGCCTTCGCGGTGAAGGCGCCACTGTGGCCGCTGCACACCTGGCTGCCCAACGCCATGGGTGAGGCGACCGCCCCGGTCGCCGTGCTGATCACCGCGGTCGTCGACAAGGTCGGCACCTTCGCGATGCTGCGCTTCTGCCTCCAGCTGTTCCCGGAGGCGAGCAAGTGGGCGACGCCCGTCATCCTCGTACTGGCGCTGATCAGCATCGTCTACGGGGCGCTGCTCGCGGTCGGCCAGCGCGACATCAAGCGGCTGATCGCGTACGCGTCGATCTCGCACTTCGGCTTCATCGTCCTGGGCATCTTCGCGATGACCAGCCAGGGTCAGTCGGGCGCGACGCTCTACATGGTCAACCACGGGATCTCGACCGCCGCGCTGATGCTGGTGGCCGGCTTCCTGATCTCCCGGCGCGGCTCGCGGCTCATCGCGGACTACGGCGGGGTGCAGAAGGTCGCCCCGGTGCTCGCCGGCACCTTCCTGATCGGCGGTCTGGCCACGCTCTCACTGCCGGGCCTCGCGCCCTTCGTGAGTGAATTCCTGGTCCTGGTCGGCACGTACGCGCGCTATCCGGTGGCCGGGATCATCGCGACCACCGGCATCGTGCTCGCCGCGCTGTACACCCTCGTCCTCTACCAGCGGACGATGACAGGCCCGGTGAAGGCCGAGGTGCGGGAGATGCCGGACCTCAAGGGCCGTGAGCTGGTGGTGGTGGCCCCGCTGATCGCGCTGCTGCTCTTCCTCGGCGTCTTCCCGAAGCCGCTGACCGACATCGTCAACCCGGCGGTGGAGCACACCATGTCCGACGTCCAGAAGACGGACCCCCAGCCCGAGGTGGAGGCGGCCAAGTGAGCGCTACAGCTGTCCACAGCCTGTGGACGACGGCGGTCGAGCCGATCGACAAGATCCCGGCCCCCCACATCGAGTACGCCCAGCTGGCACCGGCGCTGATCGTTGTCGGCGCCGCCATCGTGGGTGTGCTCGTCGAGGCCTTCGTCCCGCGCAAGGCCCGCTACTACACGCAGGTGTACCTGACCGTCGTCGCGCTGGTGGCCGCCTTCGCGGCGGTCGTGGCCCTCGCGGCCGGCGGATACGGCACCACCAAGGCGCATATCGCGGCGATGGGCGCCATCGCGGTCGACGGTCCGGCGCTCTTCCTGCAGGGCACCATCCTGCTGGCCTCGCTGGTCGCCGTCTTCACCTTCGCCGAGCGCCGCCTCGACCCGGAGGCACACGGCAACCGCATCGACTCGTTCGCCGCGCAGGCCGCCTCCGTACCCGGCAGCGACAGCGAAAAGGCCGCGGTCAAGGCAGGGTTCACCACCACCGAGGTCTTCCCGCTGGTGCTCTTCGCGATCACCGGCATGCTGATCTTCCCGGCCGCCAACGACCTGCTGACGCTCTTCGTCGCGCTGGAGGTCTTCTCCCTCCCGCTCTACCTCCTGTGCGCCGTCGCCCGCCGCAAGCGGCTCATGTCGCAGGAGGCGGCGGTGAAGTACTTCCTGCTGGGCGCCTTCTCCTCGGCCTTCCTGCTGTTCGGGATCGCGCTGCTGTACGGGTACGCGGGCTCCATGTCGTACGCGCGGATCGCCGAAGTCGTCGACGGCAGCGTCCGTACGATCGACCCGGCGCTCGCCGACACCATGGGCAACGACGCGCTGCTGCTGATCGGCGGCGGCATGATCCTGACCGGCCTGCTCTTCAAGGTCGGCGCGGTGCCGTTCCACATGTGGACCCCGGACGTCTACCAGGGCGCGCCGACCCCGGTCACCGGCTTCATGGCCGCGGCCACCAAGGTCGCCGCGTTCGGTGCGCTGCTGCGACTGCTGTACGTGGTGCTGCCGGGGCTGAGCTGGGACTGGCGGCCGGTCCTGTGGGGCATCGCGATCGTCACCATGCTGGGCGGTGCGATCGTCGCGATCACGCAGACCGACATCAAGCGGCTGCTCGCGTACTCCTCGATCGCGCACGCCGGCTTCATCCTCGCCGGTGTCATCGCGACGACGCCCGACGGCATCTCGTCCGTCCTCTTCTACCTGCTGGCGTACTCCTTCGTGACCATCGGCGCGTTCGCGGTGGTCACGCTGGTACGGGACGCGGGCGGCGAGGCGACCCACCTGTCCAAGTGGGCGGGACTGGGCCGGCGTTCACCCCTGGTGGCCGCGGTCTTCGCGGTGTTCCTGCTCGCCTTCGCCGGCATCCCGCTGACCTCGGGCTTCTCCGGGAAGTTCGCGGTCTTCAAGGCGGCAGCGGAGGGCGGCGCCGGTGCGCTGGTCGTGGTCGGTGTGATCTCGTCGGCGATCGCGGCGTTCTTCTACATCAGGGTCATCGTGCTGATGTTCTTCAGCGAGCCGAAGGCGGACGGCCCGACGGTCGCCGTGGCGTCGCCGCTGACGATGACGACGATCGCGGTGGGTGTGGCGGTGACGGTGGTGCTGGGTGTGGCGCCGCAGTACTTCCTGGATCTGGCGAGCCAGGCGGGGATCTTCGTTCGCTGACCCCTTGAGCGCTCGCCGTGGTGTCCTCGCGTTCGACGACACCACGGCGAGTGCTTTTCCATGTGCGGGCCGGGGGTCAGGTCCAGCAGCGACTCTGGGTGTTGACGAACTCCATGTGCTGCGGGGTGCGGGGACCGTAAAGGCCGTCCACGGTCAGCCCCGCCCCTCCGTACTGGTTGTGGAACCGCTGGATGTTGCGAACCGCTTCACGGGTCGCCGACCCGTACTGTTTTCAGCCGTCGGTCAGGGTGCGAGATCAAACTCGGCCCACACGGTTTTGCAAGGCGCCGGGCCCGGGCTGACACCCCAGCGGTCGGCGAACGCGTCGACGAGGATGAGGCCGCGTCCGGACTCGTCGCAGTCGGGCTGCCGGGCGACGGGGAGACGGTCACCGCGGGTGTCGGTCACCTCGATACGGAGAGTGCTTTCGGTGGCGGTAAGGGCGAGGCGGAAGTCCCGTCCCGGTACGCGGCCGTGCACAGCTGCGTTCGCGGCCAGTTCGGCGACGACATGGGCCGCTGACTCGAACGGCATCCCCCAGGAGCGGAGTTGCTCGGTCGCCAGCAGACGGGCGAGACGGGCGCCTCTCCGGGTGGCGGAGAGCTGCACGCTGAACTGGCGGACGGGGGTGTTGGTTTGGGTGATTTCTGAATTCACGTAACTCAGCGTGGCCGCGCGTGCGTACGCTGAACAGTGATGATGCCGATGCGTACGGTGACTGTCAGGGCGCTGTCCAGGCCTGTACAGGCTGTCCACCGTCACATTCTCGGAGGTGGGCGCGGATGAGCGTGGACGGGGAACGTGCGGAGCGCGCGGCGGACGGGGCGGACGAGCCCGGCTGGGACGTGGATCCGGAGAACGACTCGGCGGGAGTGGTCGCAGCGCTCGGCCATCAACTCAGGCTCTGGCGGGAGGCGGCGGGACTGCGGCCGGCCGAGTTCGGTGCGGCCATCGGGTACGGCGAGAACCTCATCTACAAGGTGGAGAGCGGCAAGCGCATCCCGAGGCCGGAGTTCCTGGACAAGGCGGACGAGGCGCTCGGAGCCGGCGGAAAAATTGCCGCGATGAAGAAGGACATCGCGGAGGCGCGGTACCCGAAGAAGGTCCGCGACCTGGCGAAGCTGGAGGCGCAGGCGGTCGAGCTCGGGGCGTACGGCAACCACAACATGCATGGGCTGCTGCAGACTGAGGAGTACGCACGGGCGCTGTTCGAGACGTGGCGACCCGCGTATTCGCACGACGAGATGGACCGGATGGTGGCAGCGCGTACGGCCCGGCAGTCGATCTTCGAACGGTCGCCAGCACCCGCGCTCACCTTTGTCCAAGAAGAGGTGACACTCCGGCGTCCGATCGGGGGCACAATGGTCCTACGCCGACAGCTCGAACGTCTGTTGGAGGTAGGAAAGTTGCGCAACGTCGAGATCCAGGTGATGCCGACGGACCTCGACGACCACGCCGGGATGGACGGTCGGATCCAGGTGCTGAAGTTCGCGGACGGTTCGGCGGTGGGCCGCGCTGATGGCCGATTCGCCGGCCGCCTGGTCTCCGAACCGAAGGAGATCCGGATCCTTGAGCTGCGGTACGGAATCATCCGGGCGCAGGCTCTCACGCCACGGGAGTCACTGGCCTTCATCGAGAAAGTGCGGGGAGAGACATGACCCTCAAGCGCTCTGCCGGGAACGCCTCCGCCCTGGAGTGGTTCAAGAGCAGCTACAGCGACAGCAGCGACGGCAACGATTGCGTCGAGATCGCAGCCACCCCCGGCACGGTCCACGTCCGCGACTCCAAGAACACCCAGGGCCCCCGGCTCGCGTTCACCGAAGCCCAGTGGGCGGACTTCGTGACGTACACGTCCAAGCCCTGACCCCCAACCGCCTGGAAGCTGATGCGGGCCCACCTTTGGACCGTCGCAGGTCAAGCCGCTGAGGTACGCCCATCCGTCGAAGACTCATCAGGCTGGTGGCCGTCGTGCGCGTTGAAGGCAAACGCCGAGGTGTCGCCTTCCAGGTCAATTGTCAGCGAGGCGTCCAGGGCTTTGGCCAGGCGCGTCAGGAGAGGCAGGGTCGGCACGGAGTCGCCGCCCTCGATGTTGGAGATCTGCGGCTGCGTCATCTCGGCGCGCCTGGCCAGTTCGGTCTGGGTCAGGCCGAGTTCAGTTCTCCGGTCGTAGACGGCCAGGCCAAGTGCGAACGCATACCCGGCCTCGATGTAGGCCTGGGATTCCTCGACCGTCTCGCTACCCCAACCACCGTTCACCGTCGTTGATTTTCGACGCGAGTTCTCGACGGTGCTCACCTGCGGATTCGTGTTCACGGGGACGAGTGTCGGCAGACGATCGTTTGCCGACATCCTTCGCGACCATCTGACGGTCTTGTCACGGCGCCAGTTGTACTCGGCCGGTCGCGGTAGTGACACCCGAGCACTAGTTGTCCTACTGGCGCAGGACAATAAGTCTTGACAGTGCGATCCGCGACAAGCAGGCTGTCTTACTGTCGTAAGACATTGGGAGAAGAAGTGATCGAGTTCGTGCTCGAAGGCCGTTCGCGGGTGGCCACTTACATGCAGATCGTGCTGCAGGTGAAGCAGGCGCTCCGGGTTGGCCTGGCTCAGCCGGGTGATCAGCTGCCCAGGGTGCGTCAGGTGGCTCAGTCGCTGGCGATCAACCCGAACACGGTCTTGAAGGCATACCGGGAACTCGAACTGGAGGGGCTGGCGGAAGGACGTCCGGGCGTGGGCACCTTCCTCGTGCGCACGCTGGCCGGGCCGTCACTGGACCGTCAGGCCGGCCTGCGCGAGGGCCTGGTCGCCTGGCTGCACGAGGCGCAGGTCGCCGGCCTGGACCGCGAGGACATCACCGCCCTGATCGACACCACGCTGCGCGCCACACTCGACGCGCCGCCGCCCAAGGACATCTCATGAGCAGTTGGGGGAGCAGACATGACGGACATGGCATTGGAGACCAGCGCGCTCGGGAAACGTTACGGACGCAGCTGGGCGCTCCAGGAATGCTCACTGCGGCTGCCTACAGGGCGGATCGCCGGGCTGGTCGGGCCCAACGGTGCGGGTAAGTCCACCCTGTTGCATCTGGCCGTCGGCCTGCTGCGGCCCGACGCGGGATGGGCGCGCGTCTTCGGCCAGGATCCGCGCGACAACACCGAGGTACTGCCGGAGATCGGGTTCGTAGCCCAGGACACCCCTCTCTACCGCGACTTCACCGTCACGGATCTCATCACTCTGGGCGGCAAGCTCAACCGCCGCTGGGACGCTGCCTTCGCCCGCGACCGGATCGCTCAGCTCGACATTCCGTTCAGAAAGCCGGTCGGCAAGCTCTCCGGCGGGCAACGCGCTCAGGTAGCCCTGACCTTGGCCATGGCCAAGCGTCCTCGTCTGTTGCTGCTCGATGAGCCGGTCGCGGCTTTGGACCCCCTGGCCCGACGCGAGTTCATGCAGGCTCTGATGGGCGTGGTCAGCGAAAGCGATACGACCGTCCTTCTGTCTTCACATCTGGTGGCCGATCTGGAACGGGTCTGCGACTACCTGATCGTGCTGCAGAAGGCGCACGTCCAGCTGGCTGGCCCGATCGACGACCTGCTCGACGAGCACCGAACGCTGGTCGGCCCGCGCACCGAGCCCGACACGCTTCCGGGCGTGGCGAAGGTCATCAGCGCCAGCCACACCGACCGCCAGTCCACGTTGCTCGTGCGCACCCAGGGCCCTCCCATCAACGACCCCAGCTGGACTCAGCGCGAGGTGGCTCTCGAAGACCTCGTCGTGGCCTACCTCCACGCCGGCACGCGGACGGCCCGCACCGTATCGGAAGTGACCGCATGATCTGGCTGACCTGGAAGCAGCACCGCAAGCAGGCCCTCTTCGCCGTGATCGGACTGGCCGCACTTGCCGCACTCATGGTTCCCACCGGTCTGCGGATGCACGAGGTCTTCGACGACTCCGGACTGGCCTCGTGCCTGGCCAAGCTGGGCACGGACCCGCTGGCCGCGAACGCGGCCGTGGACAGCTGCAACGCGCTGAGCACGCAGTTCCGTAACCAGTTCAAGTCCTTGTCATTCGTCGGCATCCTCTTCGTGATCCTGCCGCTGCTGGTGGGGCTGTTCTTCGGTGCGCCACTAATCTCCCGCGAGGTCGAACACGGCACCCACCGGTTCGTATGGACCCAGGGAGTGGGTCGCCTGCGCTGGGCGCTCGTCAAGTTCGGCCTGGTCGGAGCTGTCACGATCCTCCTCGCCGTGTTGTACGCGCTGGGAGTGTCCTGGTGGTACGCACCCATGGCGGCCAATGGCAACGGTCGGTTCGGCTACCTTTGGTTCGACGTGCAGGGCATCGCGCCGATCGGCTACACCCTGTTCGCGGTGGCGCTGGGCATCTTCGCCGGCACGCTCTCGCGTCGAGTCCTGCCCGCCATGGCCATCACCCTCGCCGGATTCGCCGTCGTGCGCATCGCTGTCGAAACCCTGGCCCGAGACCACTACATGTCCGCCAAGACCCTGACGTACGGCCTGGCGAGCACCCAGGGACCGAACCCCGCCTCCCACGACTGGGTCCTCAGCCAAGGACTGCGCGACGCAGACGGGAAACTCGTGCTGGAGAACGCCTCGGTAGGCTGCCCGCCTGCCACCGATGCCAGTTCGTGCATGAGGGAGATGGCCGAGCGGGGTCTGGGGCCCGGCTCCTCCAACTGGCAGCTCTACCAGCCTGGCGACCGGTTCTGGGCATTTCAGGGTATCGAGACCGGCATCTTCCTCACCCTTGCGGTGCTCCTGGCCCTCCTCGCCATCCGCCGGATCCGCCACATCGCCTAACAGCGAAGCGAACAGCGGCGTGGGGCAGCCGGATCGCCGGCTGCCCCACGCGGCATGTCAGGGTGTTCCCTCAGAGCGGGCAACTTCGCCGGCCGAGTGCCGGTGACCCGGGACGGTCATAGCAGGGCGGCCCGGTCTTGTTCGCCACCAAGTCCCAGTCGCCGTCCACGAGCGTCCAGCACGCCACCACATCTTCCGGCGACCACTCTTGACGCACACCCGCCCCTTTTCGCCGACCACTCAGGTATCACCCGATCAGCCCAACGAGGCGCACGGCGGCGGGAAACGGCAGATCTGGCCCACCAAGAGCTACTGGCGAATTGGTTGTTCCCTGGTGTCCGAGCTAGGACTACGGGGCCGATCCGGTCGTAGCTGTGCCTGGGGGGACCGTGGTCCGCTTGGCACACCTTCTGGGCCTGCTGGGCCCGCTCGACCTCAGCGCCACTGCCGGACCGCACCACCGTTGCATGGTCACCGACATGTCCCGTGGCGCGATCAAGGGCCTCATCCATCGAAATATTGGAGTTACGGACGAGGACCGGTGTGGCCCCGGCCAGCAATCACGTCGTTTTCCGCCCCGCTGGTCATCTCCAGGTGTTTCGGGCCACCGTGTACGCGGTCGGGCCGGAGAGCCCTGCCCCTGTGCCGTCGGTCATGTCCAGGATCTCGAAGCCGGCGCCCTCCGCGTAGCGTTCCAGCTCTTGCGGGAACAGGACACGCCTGTGGATCTCGTCCTGGGCCTCGTCGCCCGTGGGGAGCACCCAGTGCCGGTGCATGGTGTTGATCTGGGTGCGCAGGTCCCACGCGTGGCGGATGGTGACCGTGGCGTGTCCCCTGGGGGTGTCGACCGTGGCGGTGGTCGGCTCGGTCCGGGTGATCGGGGCGACGGGGGAGCACAGTACGAGTAGCGCGCCCGGCCGAGCGTGGGCCGCGAAGGTGGTGAAGACCTGGCTGATCTCCTTGTTGTCGTGCCTCCTGGAACAGGGAGTCGAACTCGTTGTGATCAAGGAGCTGCTCGGCCACGCGCACATCGGCGTCACCGCCACCGTCTACGCCCACGTACGTCTCCGTCTCCGTCTCCGCCTCCAACGCGAAAGCGATGCCGCCGATCTCGGTAGTGCCGTTTGCCGGGTGGTAGTGGCCCACGGCGAGCGGGGTGCCGTCGGGGGCGAGGGCAGCGACGACCGTCTTGTGACCGGAGCGGATGGTGGGGCGGGTCGTTGCGACCGTGCTCCCCGCCCCCGTACTGAGCACGGCCTCGGGGATCAATGGCACCGTCCGGTACGTGGGCCGGTTCCTGGTGGACGATCCGCTGGACGTGCCGTGGTCGGTGGTCGAGCACCTGGCCGCGCAGCTGGGCATCAAGGACCCGTCGTGCGTGAAGCGGTACACGGAGCGACCGAAGACCGCGTACGAGCACGCCTGGGAGATCCGGGACGCCTACGGCTACCACCCGTTCGAGGCCCCGGAGTGGGGGCGGAGGTTCCGCACGTTCCTGCACGGGCAGGCGTGGACGCACGCCGAGGGGCCGGTGTGCGAATAAATAATCGGTTGCCTGTTGTCGATGGTGGTGGATGCAATGTCCGGCATGGTCACCCAGGTGCGCCACGGCGAGATGAGATGAACGCGTACTACCCGGCCAATCGTCACATGGGAGACGCCAACGCATGAATACGCCACCATCGCCACTTGGAGCGGAGCGGGCTGACGGATCATCCGTCCAGATCGGCGCTCTCGTTCCGCTGACTCGGCCTGGCTGGGTCGAGGCGGGCCAACACTTGCTCGCTGGACTCGAGCTGGCCGTTCGCGAAGTCAATGACGCCGGCGGGATCGTCGGAAGACCACTCGAGCTGGTGGTCCGAGACACCGCGGCTGATCCACAGAGGGCCGCGGCGGCCGTAGATGAATTGGCTCGCCTGGGCGTGGCTGCCTTGGCGGGGGAGTATCACAGCGTCGTCGCTCGCGCCGCTGCCGCCAGGGCCGACGCCCTCGGCCTGCCGTTCCTCTGCTCGTCAGCGGTTCTCGACGCGCTCACCGAACAGCCAACGGAATGGGTCGCGCGCCTCGCCCCGGCGCAGTCCCACGGCTGGCAGATCTACGCAGACTTCCTCCTCAGCACGGGCCACAGTCGAATCGCCGTAGCAACCGAGTCGAGTGTCTACTGGGCATCTGGGGCCCGCATTCTGCGGGACTACCTCGCTCCACGTGGCGGCACCGTCATCGAACTCGACATGCGCGCGCTCGCCCCCACGGCCGTGTGCGACGAACTCGTCGACAATCGCGCGACAGCCCTCCTTCTTCTGGTCGGCCACCCGGAGCCGGCAGTGACGATCGTCAAGTCTGTCCGCCGCGACCAGCGCCTCGCCGAGATCATGATCGGTGCTCCGGCGGGGCAACCGGAGTTCGCCGAATGGGCGACGTTGCTGGGCGACGACAGCGCCGCGATCCCGTTCTTGCGCTACCTGCCCGAGCGACTCAGCCCACTCGGTGCACGAGTCGAGACGGCCCTCCGCGAGCGGCTGGCCGAAGCGCCCTCCTTCGTCGCCTTCGAGGGCTACGACACGGTCGCCGTCCTTGCCGATGTGCTGCGTTCTCACGGCGCGGACCGGGCGCGCACTGCCGAATCCTGGCCGCGCGTTGCAGTCGAAGGCACCCGCGGGCAGATCCAGTTCTCCCGCACGCCAGGCATCAGCGTTTGGCAATGGGCGTGGACGCCAATCCAAGTCGTTGATCGGGATCCGGCGGAACCCGATCGCTTTCGGATCCTTCACGCCAGCTGAGAAAGCACGGAGGTCCGACTGCCCAGATCGGTCCGACCTTGAGGCTGTCTACCTGGCCCACATCTCCCCGGCCCACAGTGAGAACGTGAACTTCTTCGGCACGATCAACGTCGAAGTCGACACCGAGCTCGCCAAGCTCGACCCTGCTGGCTATCGCCCCGTGCGGCCCTGCCGCCCGGACCGGACGTGATGGCAGGGCCATCGAGCAGGGGGTTTGGAACATTGGAACCCGCGCTGACCATCAGTCCCTGAGCGCGACGCGGACGAGCCAGGCCCGGTCGGGTTCGTCGTCTCCGTCGGGCCAGGATGCGACGAGACCGCGCACGAGGTCGCGGTGCTGGTCGATCAGGTGGTCGGAGGTGAGGCCGAGCGCGCCTTCCACCTGGACGGGCAGGACGCTGGAGTGGGCGGCGCGCAGGAGCACGGCGGTGACCTGCGGCCCGGGCACGTCGAACAGGGCGATGGCGGCGAGCGTGCGCTCATCCATGGCGGCCGAGGGGTCGAAGATGAGCTCTTCCAGAGCGTCGACGACTCGGTCGTCCGGCTCGTCCCACCGGTGGAGGCAGTCCTGCGCTGCGCGGAGCGCGCGCTCGCGGACCAGCGGTGCAGAGTCACGGCGCCGGAGCGCGGCAGCGAGCAGCGCGGCGTCCTCGGGCTCGGCGAGCAGCGCCAGGACGTCGAGCGCGCTGGCGTGGCTGGCGCCGGCGCCGGTCTCCGGGCTGGCCATCGCCGATGACGGCGACAGCGTCAGGAGGTGGCGAGCGAGAGTGAGGACGTTGGGGCGGAACGCCTCAACGTCCAGGTCGAACCGGGCGAGACCGTCGCTGTCGCAGAAGTGGTCGAGCGCGATGCCCACCATCGGGACGAGCCCGCTGTACAGCATGGTCCGAAACGCCTGCCGGTGAGCTCGTTTGCTGGTGGGGGTGCGCATCTCGCGATGGACCTGGAGCAGCCCCGGGCTCCCGGGGTCGGCCCCCCGCCAGTAGGTGCTGTGCGGGCCGGGGCCCAGGGCCTCACGGACTTCACTCGCCTCGAAGCCCCGCTCGCCGTCCGGCCAGGAGGCGTCGAGACGTTCCAGCAGGGCGCGGTGGGCGTAGAACCGCTCACCGATCGACAGCGCCCACGCCGCCTCCTGCTGGAAGCGGTAGTCGTCCTCGCCGGTCGCGCGCACCAGCAGCGCGGTCACCTCCTCGCCGGCCGCGCCGCGCAGCGCGCTGAGCGCCTCGCGCCGGTCGTCGATGTCCAGCGAGCGGTCGAACGCCATCTCACCGATCAGCGCGACCAGCCGGGGGTCGAGGGCCTCGGAGCTTGCGAGGACGGTGCCTGCTGTGCCCAAGGCGTTGTACAGCAGTTCGCCATCCGGGCGGCGCCGCAGCACGGCGAGGACGGCCTCGGCGTCCTCGGGATCCGCGTCGTTCTTGAGGGCGAGCAGGGCGCTGGCGTGGTCAGCGCCCTCGAAAGCGATGTCGTCGCCCGGCCGGGGCGGGCGACGGAGCATTTCTCGGGCGACCGCGAGGACCTCCTCCCGGTAGGGCTCGAACGGGTTGGCCTCTCCGAACCGGCTGGTGGCGGCGGCGCGGTCGAAGAAGTCCAGGGCGGTACCGCGGGCGACGGTGTCCTCGCTGCGCAGCAACGCCAGGAACGCCCGCTGAAACTCGTCGGGGGTCGTCGCCGCGTCGGTGGCGTCGAACGCGGCCTGCAGCTCGGCATCGTCGAAGTCGCAGTTCCAATACCAGGACTGGAACTCACGCAGAAAGGTCACCATGAACACCCGAGCATCAGATCATCCAACGGGCCACGCCTGCCACTTCAAACCATGTGAGCGACTGGCGTAGCCGTCCTCGCCCGGCATTTTCCATGTGGAGGACGTGGTGAAGCTGATGGACTCGTCGCCGACGGTGTCTGACGGCCCCAATGTGATCGTTATGGTGATGGTGTCTCCGTACCGGCCCGTCACTGTGAGCCGATCGCATTGCTCTAGTGAGGACTTCACCGCGTCGAAGAACTTCTCGGATCCGGCCGCCGAATCGCTGGACAGGCTGATGTAGCCGGCAACCAGTGCCGAGTCCTTCTCCGAGTAGCTCACGTCCGCATAGGACGTGGGGCCGTCCGGGCGGCCGCGATTGATCGCGTCGGCGACCGGTTGGCAGGGCGCCGGAGTCGCGGAGACCCTCTTGATGTCCGCGAAGGTTTCCAGGGTGTTGTCCGTCGGCATACTCACGTACTCAACTGCGGCCGTCTCCTGTTCCGTGAGCCGGCTTGCCGCCAGCTCCGCCTGCGCGAGCGGGCGTGGTCCGTCCTCGGCGGTTTCCTTTGGGGCGGCGGCCCGGTCGGCCGGGCGGTTGGTGGCGTAGGGGCGGTCACCAGGGGCTATCAGAGATCGTGATCCATTCGCGTCAGAGTTCCTGACGTCAGGGTTCTCGTTTCCTTGTTGCGGATCTGAGCGGCTGAACTGATGGAGCGACCCAGCATGTTTGCAGTCCAGGCGACTTCCGCCGACGGCAGTCGCTGTCATCCACCCCGGAAGCAGCAACGCCGCACTCAGCACCACCAACATGTTCAGCATCGTCAACAGCAGCGTCGGCACGTGCTGGTCCGGCCACACGGCCATCGGATGACGCCCGGCCCGGCACCTCGGTGAGGTGCCGGGCCGTTCGCATGCGACCGGCTACTGCTCGGCGGTCTGCCTCCGCCGTGGCGTGATCTGGGACAGGTCGAGATCGACGGGGAAGGGGACGGAGACCTTCATCCGGTCGTGGAAGATCCCGGTGCTGGTGTACTGGCCCGTGGCAGGCTCCAGCTCGAAGACGTACACCACGGCGCGGCCCTCGTTGTTCTCCACTCGCCAGTAGTGGGGGATCTTGGCCCGGGCGTACTTCACCGGCTTGGTCTCCCGGTCCCGGGTCCGGGATTCGGTGGAGACGACCTCGATGGCCATCAGCACGGACTCTGCCGGGAAGCGTGTCTGCTCCGACCTCTCGATGGCATCCCCGCGCACGACGACCACATCCGGCTCCGGCCTGTTCTGCCTGTCGATGTCGATGGTGAATCGCGCGACGACTTCCAGATCCTGGGGCGAGACCGACTCCAGTTGCCGCCTGAAGAAGCCGACTGCACGCGAGTGAAAGAGGGTCTGCGGAGTAGCGAAGACGAGGCTCGCGTCGATCAGCTCGGTGTGCGGAGGGAGATTCGGAAGCCGGTCCAGGTCGTCGGCGGTCCAGCCGCCCTCGGGCGGGACTACCCAGCTGGGCTTCGAGGCCTCGGGCTCGACGCCCATCGCTGCTTCCATGGGACGGACTCTCGCGGGTCGGCTCAGCGCATCCGGCGGGAACGGGACAAGGCCCCCACGCACCCCTGCACTTGGGCGCCGACCCGCGCGTCGTTTGCGAGGGGGCCGATGCGGGGCGCCGGCTCGACACCTACAGCGGCCCTCGCCTCTCACTCGCGTACGTCGACTGCCGGCCGGGCACGTTCCACCGGCTCGCCGATCTGATCGAGTTGTTGGAGCCGGGCGGTCCGTATGTCGTCGACGACCTGTTGCCGCAGGCCATCCGGCCCGCCGGCCACCAGGGGCGCGTCGGCAGTTTCCTCGCACAACTGCCCGAAAGGGCCAACTTGCCTTTCACACCGCTGAGATGGGCGTCCGGTCCGGGGGTGGGAGCGCGGATCTGACGCTCTATCGTGGAGGCCATGTCCACCCCTGAGCTGATCCGCATCGTCTCCCGCGACTCGCCGATGGCGCTCGCCCAGGTGGAGCGTGTGCGCGCCGAACTGGCCGTGCTCCACCCGGGCATCCGTACCGAGGTCATCCCGGTCAAGACGACCGGCGACAAGTGGATGGGCGACCTCTCCCAGGTTGAGGGGAAGGGGGCGTTCACCAAGGAGGTCGACGCGGCCCTGGTCGCCGGTGAGGCGGATCTGGCGGTGCACTGCGTCAAGGACGTGCCCGCCGACCGGCCGCTGCCGGCCGGCACGACGTTCGCGGCGTTTCTCAAGCGCGACGACATCCGCGACGCCCTCATTCACCCCGACGGGCTCACCCTCGATCAGCTCCCGGCCGGAACCAGGATCGGCACCTCCTCCGTACGCCGCATCGCCCAACTCGCCGCCTCCCACCCGCATCTTGACTGCGTCCCGATGCGCGGCAACGCCAACCGCCGGCTGGACAAGCTCGCTGCCGGCGAGGCCGGCGCACTGCTCCTGGCTCTCTCCGGGCTGGAACGCATCGGCCGCACGGATGTGATCACCGAGATCCTGTCGGCCGAGGTGATGTGCCCGCCGATCGGCGCGGGCATCCTGGCCCTCCAGTGCCGCGAAGGCGACACCGACCTGATCGATACCGTCAGCGGCCTCGGCGACCCCGACACCCACCGCGAGGCCACCGCGGAGCGCATGTTCCTCCACGTCCTCCAAGGCCACTGCAACAGCCCGATCGCCGGCTACGCCACGGCCGAACGCAGTGGCGACCTGTCCCTGCGGGCCTGCGTGTTCACCCCTGACGGCAAGACTGTCCTCAACGCCCACGAATGGGCCGGCCCCCTCGACCCGGCCACGCTGGGCACCTCCGTCGCCGTGGCCCTGCTCCGCCAGGGCGCACGCGATCTGATCGACTCCATCGCGCACTGACGCGGCAGCTGGTCGGCGGGAAAGATCTGCCACCAGGGGAGCTCAGGGGCCGTCAGTCGCCGCCCCCGCCCCCGCCTCCGTCGCTCCCGCCGCCTCCGTCGCTGCCCCCGAAGCTGCTACCGCTCCCCGACGTCTTGTCCTGCTCCACGGCACGGTGCACCGCGTACGGTGCCCATTCCTCCCGTACGAGAACGCGCAGCGCGCCCAGCTGCCGCCAGGACCCGAGTCCCGGATACAGCACCGCGGCAAGACCGATCGCCGAGGTGAAGGCGGCCAGCAGCCGGCTGCGGCGGTCAGGGAATCCGGCCGCCACCGACTCGGCGTAGCGCCCCCGCGCCGGCGCCGACCAGTCCTCGGCCGCCGCCGGGTACCGGTGGTACGGGAAGAGCCCGAGGAACCGCCGGGTCTCCATCCGCAGCGCACCGCGCTGTACCAGGTGGTGCAGGCACAGCTCTTCGATGTCCCGCCCGGTGCGCCTGACCCAGGACCGGGCGCGTATGCCGTCGCCGAACCGGCTCTTGCCCGGGGCCGGGAGGCTCGCCAGGATCTGCGCCGACAGCGGGTCCTGCGGCGGCAGTGGATTGACCACCGTCACCTTGCCGCGTGTCTCGGCGACCCTGCCCTGGAGCTCCAGCTCGGCGAGGGCGGCGCCGGCCAGACCGTACTGGAGGTAGCGCCTGTTGACGTGCCGACGGCCCGTCACCGGGTCGAGGGCGAGCAGCAACAGCTCCTCGGGCAGGGCGAGTCCGGTCGTCACGCGGCGCTCGGTACGATGCGGCCGGTGACCTCGCCGAGACCGACCCGGACGCCGTCCGGGCCCGGCGCCCACGCGGTCATGGTCACCACATCGCCGTCCTCCAGGAAGGTCCGCTTGCCCTCCGGGAGTTCGAGCGCGTCGCGCCCGTTCCAGGTGAGCTCGAGAAGCGAGCCGCGCTGGTGGACCTCCGGGCCGCTGACCGTGCCGGAGCCGAAGAGGTCGCCCGTACGGAGCGAGGCGCCGTTGACCGTCATATGGGCCAGCTGCTGGGCGGCCGTCCAGTACATGGTGGCGAACGGCGGCTCCGCGATCACATGGCCGTTGATCGCCACGGTGATGCGCAGATCGAGGCCGCCCGGCTCCTCCTCGGCCGAGTCGTCGAGGTAGGGCAGCAGGTCGAAGTCCCGGGCCGGCGGCGAGGTCCTGGCCGCGTCCAGGGCCTCCAGCGGGGTCACCCACGGGGACACGGAGGTGGCGAAGGACTTCCCGAGGAACGGGCCCAGCGGCACGTACTCCCAGGCCTGGATGTCGCGTGCCGACCAGTCGTTGAGGAGCGAGAGCCCGAAGACATGCTCGCGGAAGTCGCCCATGGCGACCGGAGTGCCCAGCTCGGAGGGGGTGCCGACGAGGAAGCCGACCTCCGCCTCGATGTCGAGCTTCACGGACGGGCCGAAGACGGGAGCGGCGTCGGCCGGGGCCTTTCGCTGGCCCGAGGGGCGCACCACGTCCGTGCCGGAGACGACGACGGTGCCCGCGCGGCCGTGGTAACCGATCGGCAGATGCTTCCAGTTGGGCGTCAGCGCGTCCCCGTCCGGCCGGAAGATCCTGCCGACGTTGGTGGCGTGGTGCTCGCTCGCGTAGAAGTCGACATAGTCGGCCACCTCGTACGGCAGGTGCAGCGTGACCGAGCCGATCGGGTGCAGGAGCTGCTCGATGTCCGGCCGGTGGGCGGGCACCGTGACCCAGGCGGTGAGCGCGCGGCGTACATCGCGCCAGGCGGTACGGCCCGCGGCCAGCAGCGGGTTGAGGCTCGGCTGCGCGAGGAGCGCGGCATAGGGGGAGCCGAGGGCGTACGCCGCCGCTCCCGCGTCGAGTACGTGGCTGCCGATGCGGACGCCGAGCCGACGGCGGTCCGGCTCGTCGGCCGTGGTGAAGACGCCGTACGGGAGGTTGTGCGGGCCGAAGGGATCGCCCTCGGCCAGGTCGAGCGGGCTCTGCTCGGGCATCGGTGCTTGCCTCGCTTTCCACGGGTGTGAGTGACACGTTACGTGGACGTTGTCCCGCCGGGGCAGGGCGCCCGGCCGGCTCTCTCACCCCGCCATGCGCGGGATGCGCTTCTCCCACGTGCGGTGGAAGACGATCTCCTCGCCGTGCCGGCACACCACCTCGTCGGAGGTGATGAAGCCGGCCGCGTCGCAGGTGATTTCGGAGCGCGTTTCGATCCGTACGTCCCAGGCCAGCTCCGGCCGGTGCAGCCGGATCGTCCAGTCGGAGCGGGTGTGCGCGGAGTGCGGGTCCCTCTCCTGGATCGTGTACGTCTCCAGGGCGTCCTCGGTGCATTCGAGACCGTCCGGGTGGACGCGGGTGCCGCCGTAGCGCGGGTCGGCCTTCAGCTTCCATTCGCCCTTGGCGACATCCCTGGTGATCAGCCGCTCCGGGCGCTGCTCGTCGAGCGTGGCGGGGACGCTGACGCCGAGCGGCTCGGACTGCTCCGGCTCCTCGAAGACGAACTTCTCGTCCGTGTGTTCGCGTACGGGGAGTTCCAGGCGGGAGCCCGCCGGGTCGAGGGTGAAGCCCGCCGAGTCGGTCCCCGGCCAGATCCACGGCCAGTACGCGGAGGAGACGGCGAGCCGGATGCGGTGGCCCGGCGGGAAGGTGTGGCCGATGCCGTTCAGCTCGAAGCTCACGTCCTCGGTCGCGCCGAGCGGCCAGGCGTTGGCGCGTTCGCGGCCGTGGCGGGCGGAGAGGTTGAGGACGCCGCGGGTGACCAGGGTCGACGATCCGTCGGGGGCGACGTCGCAGACCCGGGCGGCGGCCTGGCCGTGGGGCACCTCCAGGCGCAGCCGCAGGGTCACCCGGGGGCGGCCGAGGATCTCGATGGGGTCGCCGGTGACCGGGAACTCGAAGCAGGCCGAGCGGGCGTCCTCTTCGCGCTGGTCCGGCGGCAGATCGGCGTCGTTCCCGAGCGGGAGGAAGCGGCCCGCGTCCAGACCGGTGTGCTGGGGCGAGTCGACGATCACCGGCGCGCCCTGGAGCGCGTACGGCACGGGGGTGATGTGCGGCGACGGCCAGGCGGTGTCGCCGACCCAGCGTCCCGGCAGCTCGGGGTAGCCGGTCGCGGGCGGGTGCGACTCGCTGATCCAGGAGCGCAGCAGCGGCTCGGCCATCACATCGTTGTCGATGCCCTTCAGATGGTGGTCCCACCAGCGCAGGGTCTCCTGGAGGAAGCCGATCGCCGGTCCCGGCGGCCGCCCCCGGTCGGGGTACTGGTGCGGCCACGGCCCGATCAGTCCCCGTACGCGATCGGGCGGCAGGTGCTCGACCAGGCGCAGGACCGTGTCCCGGTACGGGTCGTGCCAGCCGCCCACCGCGAGGACCGCCGCGTCGATCGCCGAGTAGTCCTCGCAGACGCTGGCGTGCTTCCAGTAGTCGTCGCGGATCTGGTGGGCGAGCCAGGTGTGGACGAAGGGGGCGACGGCCTCCAGCCGCTTCAGCCACAGCTCGCGCCACTCGTCGCCGGCGAACAGCGGGTCGGGCGGTCGCGCGACGAGGGCGAGCAGGGCGGCGGCGCGGGCGTGCATGTCGACGGCGAGCACCGAGCCGCCCATGTAGTGGGCATCGTTGTCGTACCGGTCGTCGCTCGAGCAGACGGTGACGATGGCCTTCAGCGGCTCGGGCGCGAGCGCCGCGATCTGCAGGGCGTCGATACCGCCCCAGGAGATGCCGAACATGCCGACCCGGCCGGTGCACCACGGCTGCCGGGCCAGCCAGTTGACGACCTCGACCCCGTCGGCGAGCTCGGTCGTGTCGTACTCGTCGCCCGGCAGGCCCTCGCTGTTCCCGTGTCCGCGGACGTCGACTCGTACGGAGGCGTAGCCGTGCCCCGCGTACCAGGGATGGCGCTGCCGGTCGCGCGGCGCGGTCCAGTCGCTCAGCCGGTACGGCTGATACTCGAGCAGGGCAGGTACGGGCTCGTCGGTGAGCGGCCGCCAGATACGCGCGTACAGCTTCGTACCGTCCGCAAGGGGGATACGGACGTCCTCGTGGGCGGTCTCGTACGGGAAATCGGTGCGGATGCGCATGACGGCAGCTTCCTGGCAAAAGGGCTACGCATGGTCGTATCTACTGATCACGAACATACCGGGGGAGGCGGGAAGGCGCCCATGGCGATCGAAAGGCGACCGGATACGCTGACTTGAGTGATTCCAGCGACACATCGACAATCCGTGTGATCGTCAGCAGACAGGAGATCCCCTCGTGACCGTCGTCGGGCCATTTGGGCTGAGCGTGCGGGACCAGGCTCTTGAGGCCGATGTCCAGACCGGATTGGCGGCTGTCGAGGCAGGGCTCCTCGATGCCACCAAGAGCGAGGTGCCCTTCATTACGGAGGCGGCCCGGCATCTTGTCCGCGCCGGGGGCAAGCGCTTCCGGCCGCTGTTGGTGATGCTCGCGGCCCAGTTCGGTGACCCCTACTCGCCGGGAATCGTGCCCTCGGCCGTGGTCGTCGAGCTCACGCACCTCGCGACGCTGTACCACGACGATGTGATGGACGAGGCCGAGGTGCGGCGCGGCGTGGACAGCGCCAACGCCCGCTGGGGGAACTCCGTCGCAGTACTGACCGGCGACTTCCTGTTCGCGCGGGCCTCGCACATTCTGGCCGATCTCGGCCCGGAGGCCGTACGCATCCAGGCGGAGGCCTTCGAGCGGCTGGTCACGGGCCAGATCCTGGAGACCGCGGGGCCCCGCGACGGCCGCGACCCGGTCGAGCACTACCTCGATGTCATCGGCGGCAAGACGGGCTCGCTCATCGCGGTCTCGGGCCGGTTCGGCGCGATGATGTCGGGCGCGGACGAGGGTGTCGTGGACATCCTCACCCAGTACGGGGAGCGGCTCGGCGTGGCCTTCCAGCTCGCCGACGACGTACTCGACATCGCCAGCGACTCGCACGAGTCGGGCAAGACCCCCGGCACGGATCTCCGCGAGGGCATTCCGACGCTGCCGGTGCTGCATGTGCGCGCGCAGGCGGCGGCGCACGGACGGCCCGAGGACCTGGAGCTCGTCGCCCTGATCGACGGGGATCTCACGGACGACACCCGGCACGCCGAGGCGCTGCGGCTGCTGCGCGTCCACCCGGCGCTGGAGCAGGCCAGGCGGGACACCGTGCGGTACGCGGAGGAGGCGCGGGCGATGCTCGCTCCGCTGCCCGAGTGCTATGCCAAGGCCGCTCTGGAAGAGCTCTGCGACGCGGTGGTCCACCGCGCGGGCTGACCGGCCCAGCCCCTCCGAACGGCCCGATACCCACGGCCGGGGCGCCATTCGGATCACTCTGCGGCTTGTGATGCAGGTCACATTCTTGGACTGAGTCCAGCCTCGGATCCACTCCGTACTCATGCCCGGAAGCTGACGCAGTGGGCGTTGGCATCGCGTACGGGGAGATTTCGTAATGAAGCGCACCAAGACCATGCTTATCGGTACCACCGCCGTCGCTGCCGCGGCCGGCGTCGCCCTGGCCGCCCTGCCGGCCTTCGCCGCCGACAGCAGCGGCTCCGACAGCAGCGGTTCCGACCGCGGCGCCTCCCTCTTCGTGGCGAGCCTGAACGGTGCGAACGAGGTACCGGTCCAGGGCGGACCCGCCGTCGGTGACCGCGACGGCACCGCGCTGGAGCTTGTGAAGGTCAAGGGGGACAAGGTGTCCGTCGCTGTGAAGTTCCGCGGCACGGACAGGCCGACCGCCCTCCACATCCACCAGGGCGCGAAGGGCGCCAACGGCGGCATCAAGATCGACTTCACGGAGCTGCTCAGCAAGGGCAAGACCAAGAGCAAGGGCTGGACCGGCGCGGTCGCCGGCACGGTCAAGGTCAAGGACAAGGCCGTGCTCGACGCCTTCAAGGCCGCCCCGAACGGCTTCTACGCCAATCTGCACACGGCCGAGTTCCCGGGCGGCGCGGTCCGCGGCCAGTTCCACAAGGTGACGGGCTCCTTCGGCTTCGGCGACGCGCTCGACAACTTCCAGGCCTCCGTCGTCAAGGGCAAGCAGATCTACGAGTGCAAGAAGGGCGACGACGGCAAGTTCTCCTTCCAGCAGCGCGATGTGCGGGCCGTGCTCGCGGGGAACATCGCCCACTCCTTCATCGCGCCCAACTCCGGTACGCCGCAGTGGATCGCCCAGGACCACAGCGCCGTCACCGGCGCGCTGATCACCAAGACGCCGAACGGCGAGAAGAACATCCCCGAGCTGAATCTGAAGGCCACTCAGTCCGGCGAGAAGCGGGGGCTGTTCGCGCAGACCCAGGAGATCTTCCGGCTGAACACCGTGGGCGGCGTCGCCCCGGCAGGCAGCTGCGACCAGGGCGCGATCGTCGGTGTCCCGTACGGCGCCGACTACGTCTTCATCCAGAAGTGACCGGCTGAACCGCCTCTCGGCCCGCGGCGCTTCCCCTACGGGTTGGGGGAGGCGCCGCGCCCTTTTGTCATCCCAGAGCAGTACGCGAACGTGGGCCCGGGGTCTGACGCTTCTGCGGGGCCGATTTGGTCAGATGAATACACCACTCCTGACCACTCGGACCAATTCGGGTGAGAATGGCGGCACAGGGTGGACGAGTGCATACGGACGGCCGCGGACCACGGAGGTAGGGCACACCATGGCACCGAACGACAGCGCACAGACCACCGAAGAGGCCACGGACCTCGCAGCGGGCCGCCGCAAGGCAGCGCGCTACTTCGTCCCGGTCGCGGTGGCCGGAGTGGCGGCGGCGACCATCGGGCTCGTCCCGGCGCTCGCTGCCTCAGGTGACCCCGATCTGCCGAAGATCAGCGCGCAGGAACTCATCGAGAAGATGGCCGCTTCGGACACGCAGCAGCTCTCCGGCACGGTGAAGGTCAACACCGACCTCGGCATACCGTCCCTGGGCGGCCTGGGCGGCTCCTTCGTCCCCAAGGGCGGCGACGGCGACGGGTCGGGCTCCTCCGCCTCCCCCGAGAGCAAGCTGATGGAGCTGGCCTCCGGCTCGCACACCCTGCGGGTCGCGGCCGACGGCCCCGACAAGCAGAAGGTGTCCATCCTGGAGGACACCGCCGAGTACAGCATGATCCACAACGGCGACGAGGTCTGGGCGTACGACAGCGCCTCGAACGAGGCCTTCCACACCAAGGACGGCGGCCGGACCGACGGCCCCGGCCGGCAGCACGAGACCCCCAAGGACCTCCCGACCACGCCCAAGGAGCTGGCCGAGGAGGCGCTCAAGGCCGCGGACGACACCACATCGGTGACCGTCGGTGGTACGGCACAGGTGGCCGGCCGCGACGCGTACCAGCTGGTCATCAAGCCCAAGCAGAGCGGCTCGACGATCGGCTCGATCAAGGTCGCGGTGGACGCGAAGAACGGCGTGCCGCTCAAGTTCACGCTCACCCCGAGCAGCGGCGGCAAGGCCGCGATCGACGTGGGCTTCACGAAGATCGACTTCTCCAGGCCGGCCGCCTCCACGTTCGACTTCACCCCGCCCAAGGGCGCGAAGGTGACCGAGGGCGACGAGGTGAAGCAGGAGAAGGGCGCCAAGGACCACGAGGAGTTCAAGGGCGCCGAGGACTTCGAGGGTCTGAACGTCATCGGCGAGGGCTGGAACGCCATCGCCAAGATCGAGGTCCCCGGCGGTCAGGGCCTCAGCGCGCCGAAGGACGGCGATGTGCCGCCGGAGGCACAGAAGTTCCTGGACGCGCTGGGCGACAAGGTCGAGGGGAAGTTCGGCTCGGGCACGGTCTTCAAGACCCGCCTGGTCAACGCCCTGATGACGGACGACGGCACGGTCTATGTCGGCGCCGTGACCAAGGACGCGCTCGTGAAGGCCGCGAACGAAGGTTAGGGCCTGTCCGGTCGATCAGGCCGGATCAGTGAGCGGGGTCTGGTGCGTGCGATCGCAAGGCGGAGGAAGGAGCCCACGCGGAGCGTCGGCGACTGACGACAACGCGGCGAGCGTGCGTGCCAGGGCACGCGAGCCCGGCAAGATCGGCCGGACAGGACCTAGTAGCACGACGCGCTTACCGTCCGCCCCGCCGTACGCTCCGTACGGTGGGGCGGACCGCTGACCGAGTGAACGGGGGACCGGAATGACAGCCGTCATCGAGACGCAAGGGCTCACCAAGCGTTACCGGGGCGGGCAGTTGGCCGTCGACCGGCTCGATCTCACCGTGCCCGCCGGCAGCGTCTTCGGATTCCTCGGCCCCAACGGCTCCGGCAAGACGACCACCATCCGGATGCTGATGGGACTCATCGAGCCCACCGCGGGCACCGCCACGGTCCTCGGCAAGCCCATGCCGCGCGCCGTGCGCACCGTCCTGCCGCAGGTGGGCGCGCTGATCGAAGGGCCCGCGCTGTACGGCTTCCTCAGCGGCCGGGACAATCTGCTGCGGTACGACTCCGCCGACCCGAGCGCCGATCCCCGTACCCGCAGGGCGCGCGTCACCACCGCGCTGGACCGGGTCGGGCTGACGCAGGCGGCGGCCAAGAAGGCCAAGGCGTACTCGCTCGGGATGAAGCAGCGGCTGGGGCTGGCGGCCGCCCTGCTGCAGCCCCGCCACCTGCTGGTGCTCGACGAGCCGACCAACGGTCTCGATCCCCAGGGCATGCGCGAAATCCGTTCCCTGGTACGTGAGTTGGCGGCGGACGGCACCACCGTCTTCCTCTCCTCCCATCTGCTCGACGAGATCGAGCAGGTGTGTACGCATGCCGCGGTGATGGCCCAGGGCCGGCTGCTCACCCAGGGCTCGGTCGCCGATCTCGCGGCCGGCGCCCGCGGCCGGCTGGCCGTCACCACCCCCGACCCGGGCGATGCCGCGCGCCTGCTCAAGGAGCTCGGCGTCATCGAAGTGAGCGTCGAGGAGGACCGGGTGACCGGCGAGCTGCCCGCCAAGGATGTGGAGCTGGCGGAGCTCAACGCCGCGCTGGTGCGCGCCGGCGTACGGGTACGGGGGTTCGGCATCGAGCGCGCCTCGCTCGAGGACGCCTTCGTCGCGCTGACCGGAGAGGGATTCGATGTCGCAGGTTGAGACGGCCGATGCGGTCGACGAGGCCGGTGCGGCGGCCGAGGTCCGCGAACCCGGCCCGCTGTGGACGCTCGGGCTGTTCCGCTCCGAGCTGACCATCACGTTCCGCCGCTGGCGCACGCTCGCCCTGCTGGGGGTGCTGGCCGCCGTACCCGTACTGATCGGCATCGCCATCAGGATCGAGACGAGCGACGGCGGGCCGGTCGGCAACGGCGGCGGTGAGGGCCCCGCCTTCATCACCCAGATCACCAACAACGGACTCTTCCTGGTCTTCGCGGCGCTCGCAGCGACCCTGCCCGTCTTCCTGCCGATGGCGATCGGCGTCATCGCGGGCGACGCGATCGCCGGCGAGTCCAACTCCGGCACCCTGCGCTATCTGCTGGTCGCCCCGGCCGGACGCAGCCGCCTGCTGCTCGCCAAGTACGCCACCGCCTGCGCCTTCTGCCTGGTCGCGACCCTGGTGGTGGCGCTGTCCGCGCTCGTCGTCGGATCGATGCTGTTCCCGCTCGGCGATGTCACGACGATCTCCGGCACGCAGATCTCCTTCGCGGACGGCTTGATGCGGGCCGCGCTGATCGCGGCCGTCGTCGCGGCGTCATTGACCGGGATCGCGGCGCTGGGCCTGTTCATCTCGACCCTCACCAGCAGCGGCATCGCGGCGATGGCGACGACGGTCGGACTGCTGATCACGGTGCAGATCCTGGACACGATCCCGCAGCTGCACGGGATCCAGCCCTACCTCTTCCCGCACTACTGGCTGTCGTTCGCGGACCTGATGCGGGAGCCGCTCCACTGGGACGAGGTGCTGAGGAACCTCGGTCTGCAGGGCGTGTACGCGGCGGTGTTCGGGTCGGCGGCGTGGGCGCGCTTCACGGCGAAGGACATCACCGCGTAAGACAGGCCCGAGGACCACGGGCCGCGCCCGAACAGCGCGACTGCATGCGTGCGCAGGTGACGCGCACGCATGCAGCCTGTGGGGGGTGGCGGTCTGGACGGTAGCGGTCTAGAAGGTCAGTCT
Source organism: Streptomyces lunaelactis (assembly GCF_003054555.1). Lineage (NCBI taxonomy): Bacteria > Bacillati > Actinomycetota > Actinomycetes > Kitasatosporales > Streptomycetaceae > Streptomyces > Streptomyces lunaelactis. The sequence goes on from NZ_CP026304.1 coordinate 5,099,154, forward strand.
CCAGCTGTCGATATAGCCGGTGTCCTGGGCAGCCCTGTCCTGGACGCGCAGCTTCCAGGCACCGTTCGCGACCTCGGACGAGGCATTGACGGTGTAGGTCGCCACGACGTTGTCGGCCGAGTCGGAGGAGCTGAAGGGCTTCAGCGGGTACACCGTGCCGTCCGGGGCCAGCAGGTCGACGACCAGGTCGCCGCGCCAGGTGTGCTTGATGTCCACGGCGGCCTTGAGGGTGGCCGGGGCGTTGCCCGTGCGGCCGGAGACGGTCACGGTGGAGGTGACGGCCGCGCCGTTGTCGGGGATGGCGACGTCGGCGGTGTTCTCGTAGAAGTCGCCGGGCGGGACGGTCGGTTCGGTGCCGAGCGTCCAGATCGCGTGGGCGATCGCGTCGCTGTTGCGGTCCAGCGCGGTGTCGTTGATGTTCGCGGAGGAGTCGCAGGAGGAGTGGTAGCAGCGGTCGAAGGCCTGACCGGAGGTGCCGCCCCACTTCTGGGCCTGGGCGGCGGACTTCGTCCGGCTCGCGCCGGTGAAGAGGCCGCCCACCGGTATTCCGACGTTCTTGAACGAGGCGTGGTCGGAGCGGCCGTCGCCCTCGGTCTCGATCTCGGTGGGGACGCTGAGCCCGGCGAAGTAGTCCTTGAAGGTCTTCTCGATCGCCGGATCGTCGTCGTAGACGAAGTAGCCGGGGTTCGGCGAGCCGATCATGTCGAAGTTGAGATAGCCGGAGATCTTCGAACGCTCGGCGGCCGGGAGGTTGTTGACGTAGTACTTCGACCCGACCAGGCCGAGCTCCTCCGCGCCCCACCAGCCGAAGCGCAGATGCTTCGCCGGCTGGAGCTGGGCGCGGGAGACGGCGAGTGCGGTCTCCAGTATCCCGGCGGAGCCCGAGCCGTTGTCGTTGATCCCGGCGCCGGAGGTGACCGAGTCGAGGTGCGCGCCGGCCATCAGTATCCGGTTGGGGTCGCCGCCCGGCCAGTCGGCGATCAGGTTGTAGCCGGTGGCACCGCTGGAGGTGAACTGCTGGAGGGACGTGGTGAATCCGGCCGCGTCCAGCTTGGCCTTCACATAGTCGATGGACGCCTTGTAGCCGGCCCGGCCGTGGGCGCGGTTGCCGCCGTTGGCGGTGGCTATCGACTGCAGCTCGGTGAGATGCGCCTTGACGTTGGCGATCGGTATGTCGGGCGCGGCGAGCGCGGGCGCCGGAGCCGCTGTCGCGGTGGGAACGGCGGTCGCGGCGGGCGCTGCGGAGACGAGCAGCCCGGCCAGGGCGAGCGCGGCAGCCGCGGCGGTGCGTCTGGGAAGGGAGAGGGGCATGTGGGGGCTCCGAATTCCGAACGGGGACAGGACGGAACGTGCGGGACGCCCTGGAATGGCGGGTCCCAGGGCGCTGGAGCTGGTGGAGCGCTGTGCGTGCCTGATGTTCGGCGAGAATTTGACTCACCGTCAAGAGCGGAAACCGGTCAGCGGTGTTCGTATAGCGGGCGGGGCGCATCACGGGGCTCTGCGCGCCGGAGTGGTGGCCGTGTTCATCACCGTGGGTGTGACGGGACTGCTGGTCGGCCTCATCGCGCCGGCCACACGGCGCGTCCGCCGCCGACGTGCAGGTCGAGGTGGAGCCGGTTCTTGGTCGACTTCCCCTCCGGTACGCGCTGGAAGAGGATCCGGCGCCCGAGCCCCGCCCCGCTGGTCTTGTCGAAGGCATCGTCCGGATGACGGACGGCGGCGTAATCCCGCCAGGCGTCCCGGCCGTGCGACTCGACAGTCTTCAACCTCTGTCTGCTGTGGGTGCCCTCGGTGGCGCTCGTTCAGCGGGCGTCGAGCGCAGCCTCCGCGTCCGCCGCCTCTGCCGTACAAGTGCCGTAGTCGGTCCGTCCCGCCGGGGCTCCGCCCCGGACCCCGCTCCTCAAACGCCGGAGGGGCTGATTTTCAGCTCATCCGCCGACTGAGGACCCGCCTGACGGGCCTCCGGCCGGGCGGCAAGTCTCTGCGCCTCCGCCTTCGTACGCCGGGCCGTCCGCAGTGCGTCCCACGTCAGGCAGGTCAGCGCCAGCCACACCAGCGCGAAGCCCGCCCACCGCTCGGGCGGCATCGACTCGTGGAAGTACGCGACCCCCAGCAGGAACTGGAAGACCGGGGCCAGGTACTGCAGCAGCCCCAGCGTGGAGAGCGGCACCCGGATCGCCGCCGCGCCGAAGCAGACCAGCGGCACCGCGGTCACCACGCCGGTCGCGGCGAGCAGTGCCGCATGGCCGGCGCCATGCGCGCCGAAGGTGGCCGAGCCGTCCGCGCCCAGCCAGAGCAGAAAGCCGAGCGCGGGGAGGAACTGGATCGCAGTCTCCGCGGCCAGCGACTCCAGACCGCCGATGTTGACCTTCTTCTTGACCAGGCCGTACGTGGCGAAGGAGAAGGCCAGCGTGAGCGAGATCCAGGGCGGCTGTCCGTAACCGATCGCCAGCACCAGCACCGCGGCGAAGCCGGTACCGACAGCCGCCCACTGCATCGGGCGCAGCCGCTCCTTGAGCAGCAGCACGCCCATCGCGATGGTGACCAGCGGGTTGATGAAGTAGCCGAGCGAGGCTTCGACCACATGGCCGGAGTTCACGGCCCAGATGTAGACGCCCCAGTTGACGGTGATCACCGTTGCGGCGACCGCGATGAGCCCCAGTTTCCGGGGCTGTCGCAGCAGCTCGCGGACCCAGCCCCAGCGCTTCAGCACCAGCAGCGCGATACCGACGAAGGCCAGCGACCAGACCATCCGGTGGGCGAGGATCTCCATCGCCCCGGACGGCTTCAGCAGCGGCCAGAAGAGGGGGACCAGGCCCCACATCCCGTAGGCACCGATCCCGTACAGCAGTCCCGCCCGCTGTTCACCGTCCGACTGCACTGGCCCCTCCCGCCCTGCGCGCATCGCCTCGTCGAAGGTACGCGGCGCAGGGGCAGGCTGTCATGTCCGTATCGCCATACGGTCATGACGGATCATGAACCTCCGGGCCGGTCAGGCGGTGGCGAGGGCCGCCGCGACCGAGTCGGCGAGCGGGGTCGTCGGGCGGCCGCTCAGCCGGGCCAGTTCGCCCGTGGTGCCGGCCAGCAGCCCGCGCCCGACCGCCGCGTCGACGTCGACGAGGACCTCCGCGAACGGCTCCGGCACACCCGCGCCCGTCAGGATTCCGAGGTGCGCCTCGGCCGGGACGTTGGTGTATGCGATCGTCCGGCCGGTCTGCCGCGAGAGCTCGGCGGCGTACTCCGCGAAGGACCAGGCGACATCGCCGCTCAGCTCGTACGCCTTCCCCAGGTGGCCGTCGCCGGTCAGTACGGCGGCCGCGGCCGCGGCGTAGTCGGCGCGGGTGGCGGAGGCGACCCGGCCCTCGCCCGCGCTCGCGACCACGGCGTTGTGCTCGAGGACGGGGGCGAGGTTCCCGGTGTAGTTCTCGGTGTACCAGCCGTGGCGCAGGAAGGTGTACGGCAGCCCGGATTCGAGGATCCGCTGTTCCGTGACCTTGTGTTCGGCGGCCAGCAGGAAGTCGGCGTCGGGGCCGCCGAGCACGCCGGTGTACGCGAGCTGGGCGACGCCCGCCGCCTTCGCGGCCTCGACCACGGCGGTGTGCTGCGCCACCCGCTGCCCGACCTCGCTGCCGGAGATCAGCAGTACGCGGTCACCGGCGCGGAAGGCCCCGGCGAGGCTCTCGGGCTCGCTGTAGTCGGCGATGCGGAGTTCGACGCCGCGCGCCGCGAGGTCCGTGGCCTTCTCCTTGTCTCGCACGACGGCGGCGATCCGCTGCGCCGGGACCGTGGCGAGCAGCTCGTCGATGACGAGACGGCCGAGGTGTCCGGTGGCTCCGGTGACGACGATGCTCATGGGTGATTTCTCCTTTTCGGGCGGTTCCATGCTCACCCTACGTCCGGCACTAACCATGCGTAAGTACCCACCTTGAAGTAAGGTACTGGTATGGACGTAAGTAGAGACCCCAACGTCAATCAGGCGATGTGCCCCTCGCGCCTGATCCTGGAGCACGTCACCAGCCGCTGGGGCGTGCTCGTTCTCGCCACCCTGCTGGGCCGCTCGTACCGCTTCAGCGAGCTGCGCCGCGAGGTCGGCGGCGTCAGCGAGAAGATGCTCGCCCAGACCCTCCAGACGCTGGAGCGCGACGGCTTTGTGCACCGCGACGCCAAGCCGGTGATCCCGCCGCGCGTCGACTACTCCCTGACCGGGCTCGGCAAGGAAGCCGCCGAGCAGGTGTGGGGGCTGGCCCGCTGGACGGAGAAGCGGACGGACGAGGTGTTCGCGGCGCGCGCCGCCTACGACGAGTCGAAGGAGCGAACAGCCCGGTAAACAGGGCCTGTTGGGCTCCGCTCCGGAGCCGTACGATCGGCGCACGACCCCTGGGGGAGGCTTCGTGAGGTACGCGGATACGTTACGGGCGGGCTGTGCGGTTCTGGCGGGCGGTCTGATCTGGACCGGATGCTCGGTGAACCCGGACCCGGACCCGGACCCGAGTGCGCAGCGGGACCGGCCGACGGCGACCGCACAGCCGAAGCAGACGCCGAAACCGGATCCGGAACCCAGCCCGAGCCCCACCGCGTTCGATTTCACCCCAGCGCCCGAGCGCGCCCCCAGGACCGCGGCGGACGGTGTGCGCCTCGCCCGCGCCGTGGCCGCGGGCCCCGAGCTCTTCGGCCCCGGCCACGTCAAACGCACGCCGTACGAAAGCGATCCGGCCGACTGGGCCGTCCTCGACGAGGACTGCGTCTGGCAGCGCTCCCCGCTTCCCGCCGGCGTCCTCGCCAGTCTCACCCGCCGCAGCGAGCTCCCCGCCGAAGGGGCCAAGGGCCCCATGCGTTTCGCCGCCGTCGTGACCGTCCACCGTGAGGTGAGCAGCGCCGACTGGGAGCTGGCCCGCAGCCTCGAAGAGGTCCTGCGCTGCCCCGAACAGCAGTTGAGCCAGAGCGAGAAGACCGCCGGGATGATCTCCCAGGGCACGGTCTTCGGCGCCGGCGGCAACCGTTTCGCCGAGGACTCGATCGGCGAGTCCGGTCAGTTCTACAGCGATGAAGTGGGCGGGCCGCACGACTACTACTGGGACCAGGCCCGCATCGGCCAGGTCACGCTCGCCGTGGTCGGCAAGGGCGCCGAGGGCCGCACCAAGGACGAGCTGAACGACGCGCTGGGGGCCGCCATCAGCTCCATGATGATCCGCGTCAGGACCGAGCTGGAGGCCGCGCGATGACCAGCCCCCTGCTCCCCGCCGACCCCTCGTCCATCGCAGGACACCGCCTCCTCGCCCGGCTCGGCGCGGGCGGCATGGGCGTCGTCTACCTGGGCCGCACGGAGCCGGGCGGCACGCTCGTCGCCGTCAAGGTCATCCAGGCCGAGTACGCGTCGGAGCCGGACTTCCGGGCCCGCTTCCGCCGTGAGGTCGAGGCCGCGCGACGGGTCGACAGCCCCTGGACGGTGCCCGTCACAGGCGCCGACGCGGACGCGGACAATCCCTGGCTCGCCACGGCCTTTGTGCCGGGACCCTCGCTCGCCGAGGCGGTCGCCGCCTGCGGACCGCTGCCGGTCCGGAGCGTACGGGTGCTCGGCAAGATGCTCGCCCGCGCGCTGAGCGCCGTGCACAGCGCGGGCCTCGTCCACCGGGACGTGAAGCCGGGCAATGTGCTGCTCGCCGTACAAGGCCCCCGCGTCATCGACTTCGGCATCGCGCGCTCGGCCGAGGACACCGCGATCACCTCGGCCGACATGATCGTCGGCACCCCCGGCTTCCTCTCGCCCGAGCAGGCGGAGGCGCGCGGCGCGGAGACCGGACCGCCGAGCGACATCTTCTCGCTGGGCTGCCTGCTGGCGTACGCGGCGACCGGGCGGCCGCCTTTCGGTACGGGAGTGGTGGACGCGCTGCTCTACCGCACCGTCCACGACGCGCCCGATCTCGAAGGGATCGGGGGCGAGTTGGCCGGGCTGCTCGAAGCGTGCCTGGCCAAGGACCCGGCCGACCGGCCGACCGCGGACGAGCTCGACGTACGCCTCATCGAGGACGCCCCTGAGGGCAGCGTCGACTGGCTGCCCGACGACGTCGTTCGGATGATCGCCGAGCGCTCGGCCGAGATGCTCGCGCTGCCCGACATCGAACCGACCCGGGCCGAGGCCCCGAGCGCCGAAGTGCCCCCGTCCGAAGTGCCCCCGTCACGCCGGACGTTCCTGCTCGCCGCGGGAGGGGTGGTCCTCGTCGCGGGCGGCGGTGTCGGCGCCTGGGCCGCCCTGCGCGACGACGGAACTCCCGCCGCCGGTTCCCCCGCGCGGACCCGGGACCGGACCATCGGCGTCCAGGCCGACCTCAGCGGCCCCGGCAAGGCGGCGGGCCGCGCCCAGGAACAGGGCGCACGCCTCGCCGTCGAGCAGTTCAACTCCCGCAGCGGCAAGCCCTTCCGCCTGGAGTTAAGGGCGCTCGACGACGGCGGCAGCCCGGACCGCGCCCCGGCCGTCGCCAAGCGGTTCACCGCCGACAGTGCGGTGCTCGCCGTGCTCGGCCCGACCGACGACGCGACGGCCCGCGCGGTCCTGCCCGTGTACGACGAGTCGCTGCTGCCGCTGCTCGCCGTATCGCCGGGCGCGATGGACCTGCCCAAGGCCGAGAACCGTTCCTTCCTGTCCGCCCGGCCCGGCGACGCGATCGTCTCGGTGCCACTCGGTGTGCATCCGGCCGGTGAGCTGGGGTCGGTCCGCCCCGGACTGCTCCAGGACCGGACCGCAGGGCAGTACGGATGGGAGTCGGTCACCATCGCCAACGCCGGCATGCGCCACTTCGGCCGCGTGCCCTACCCCCGGGTCGTGCCCGCGAACCTCGACGACTTCGAGCCGGTCATCGCCGACATGCTCAAGGCGGGCGTGGACGCGTTCAGTTACTGCGGATACGCCGAGGGCGCGGCCCGCTTCGCGCGCGATCTGGCGGTGGCCGGATTCACGGGTCCGCGGATCGCCCCGCAGGCCGTACTCGACCCGCGGTTCCTCCAGTTGGCCGGCGACGCTGCCGAGGGCTGGGTGCTCTCCTCGTCCTTCGTCGACCCGGCCGCCGTGCCCGCCGCGAAGGCCTTCACCACCGCCTTCCGCAAGCGGTACGGCGCCCCACCCGGCTACTTCGCGGCCGAGGCGTACGACACCGTCAACCTCGTCCTCCAACAGCTGGTGGCCCACCACGGGCAGAGCCGGAGCCTGCCGGACCGCAAGACCCTCGTTGCCCTGCTGCGCAAGAGCAGATACCAGGGCATCACCAAGCAGTACGCCTTCAAACCGGAGGACGGGCGCTTCATCGCGGGTGGCGTGTTCTACCACCGGGTGGAAGGCGGCCGCTTCCGCTACGTCGGCCCCGCGCCCTCGGCCTGGTAGCCGTGCGGCCGCTCACGGCGGACGATCCGGCCGGCATCGGAGGCCACCGGCTGCTCGGGCGGCTCGGTGCGGGCGGCATGGGCGTGGTCTATCTGGCGCGCTCATCGGGCGGCGCGCTGGTCGCGCTCAAGGTGATCCGCGCCGAGCATGCCGCGGACCCCGCCTTCCGGGCCCGTTTCGAGCGGGAGGCGCGGGCGGCGAGCCGTATCACCGGCCGGTGGACCACGCCGGTCTCCGCCGCCGACCCGCAGGCTCGCGAGCCCTGGCTGGCCACCGCGTTTGTCCCCGGGCCCTCGCTGGCGGAGGCGGTGGCGCTGCACGGGCCGCTGCCCTGCGCGACCGTGTGTGTGCTGGGCGAGCGGCTGGCCGAGGCGCTCATCGAGGTCCATGAGGCGGGCCTGGTGCACCGGGATGTGAAGCCGGGCAATGTCCTCCTCGCCCTGGACGGGCCGCGGCTGATCGACTTCGGCATCGCACGGGCGGCGGGCGCGACCGCGCTGACCGCCACCGGCATGGTGATCGGCTCGCCCGGCTATCTCTCGCCGGAACAGGCCCAGGCGGGGCGCGCGGGCGAGACGGGACCGCCGAGCGACATCTTCTCGCTGGGGTGCGTGCTGGCGTACGCGGCGAGCGGCCGACGCCCCTTCGGCACCGGCACCCCGGCCGCCGTGTTGTTCCGCACGGTGCACGAGGAGCCCGAACTCGACGACGTACAAGGCAGGTTGCTGCCTCTGGTGAGCGCGTGTCTGGCGAAGGACCCGGGCGAGCGGCCGACCGCCGAGGACGTACGGGCGGGGCTGGCCGGTCCGGGGAGCCGGTCCGGCGAGTGGCTGCCGGCCGCGCTGCCCCGGCTGATCGCGGAACGTTCGGCGCGGGTGCTGGAGCTGCCCGACCCCGAGCCGCAGGAACCGACGCCGACCCGGACCGGGGCCGTCGTCCTCGTCCACACCCGCCGCCGGTTCCTTGCGATGGGCGGCTCGGCGGCCGGGATGATCGCGGTCGGCGGCGGCATCGCGGCCTATCTCGCCGGCCGTCCGGACTCGGGCGGACAGGGCGGACAGGGCGCCCCCGGACCGCTGCCGCGCTACGCCGTCGGGCTGCAGGCCGATCTGACCGGCGGCGGCAGAACGGTGGGGCGCGCCCAGGAGCGGGGGGCGCGCCTGGCGGTCGAGGAGTTCAGCGCCCGCGAGGACCGGCCCTTCGAGCTGACCCTCAAGGTCCTCGACGACGGAGGGCAGGCGGCCCGGGCCAGAACCGCGAGCGGCCGGCTCATCGCGGACCGTACGGTTCAGGCCGTCATCGGCCCGTCCACCGACGCCACCGCGCTGGCCGTGGCGCCGCTGTTCCACACGGCGCGGCTGCCCATGCTGACCGTCTCCGTCGGCACGACCGGCATATCGTCGGCGTCCAGACCTGCCAACTTCCAGCTCAGGCCCGACGACCACAACCTCGCCGTACCGCTGATCCACTACCTCACCGTGGTGGCGAAGAGCCGCCGGACCGCGGTCATCGAGGACCGGGCGGCCGGGAAGACCGGCTGGAATCTGGCCCAGAGCCTGCGCGAGAGTCCGCCGACCGAGGGCGTGACCACGGTGCATCAAGTCACCGCAGGGAGCGAGGACTTCGGCCCCGCCGTCGCGGCCGCCCTCGCCGCCCGCGCCCAGGGAGTGGTCTTCGCCGGCACCTCACCGCACCGGGCCGCGCGCTGTGCCCGCGCCCTGGCCGGCGCGGGATTCACGGGGGCGCGGCTGGGCGTCGGCGCCGTGCTGGAACCCGCGTTCCTGTCCGAGGCCGGTGCGGCGGCCGAGGGCTGGGCCTTCAGCACGACGTTCGTCGACCCGGCGGCACTGCCGGGAGCCGAACGCTTCGTCGCGGCCTACAAGAAGCGCTACGGAGTCGCGGAGGTGGAGCGGTACGCCGTCGAAGCGTACGACGCGGTGCTCCTCATCGCCCAGGCCATGCGGGCGCTGGGCGGCGGCGGGGTGGAGCGGGGTGCGATGGTGCGCAGGCTGCGGGAGCTCTCGTACAAGGGACTGGCGAAGACGATCGCGTTCGAGCCGCTCACCCGGGTGCTGTACGCGCGGAACGGTCTGTTCCTCCACCGTGTGCAGGGCGGCCGCGTGCGCTTCCTCGGCCCGTACGAAAAGGTCAGGAGCGCGAGCCCCTGACCCTTACGTGCGTGTCCCGCGGGTACGTGCGTGTCCCGCCGGCGTCAGCCGACGACGGTCCAGGTGTCGCTGCCCGCGAGCAGCGCGGCCAGATCGCCCTTGCCGTCTCTCTCGATGGCGGTGTCGAGCTGGTCGGCCATCATCGTGTCGTAGACCGGCCGTTCCACACTGCGCAGGACCCCGATGGGCGTGTGGTGCAGGGTGTCCGGGTCGGCGAGCCGGGAGAGTGCGAAGGCCGTGGTCGGGCTGGCGCTGTGCGCGTCGTGGACCAGGACCCGGCTCTCGTTCTCGGCCGTCACCTGCACGACCTTCAGATCGCCCGTGGCCTCGTCCCGTACGACACCCTTGTCGCGGTCGGTGCCGAAGCGGATCGGCTGCCCGTGCTCGAGGCGGATGACCGCCTCCTCCGCCTGCTGCTTGTCCTTCAGCGCGTCGAAGGCGCCGTCGTTGAAGATATTGCAGTTCTGGTAGATCTCCACCAGGGCCGTGCCCTTGTGGTCGGCGGCCTGGCGCAGCACCTCGGTGAGGTGCTTGCGGTCGGAGTCGACGGTGCGGGCCACGAAGGACGCCTCGGCGCCGATCGCCAGCGACACCGGGTTGAAGGGCGCGTCCAGCGAGCCCATCGGCGTCGACTTGGTGATCTTGCCGACCTCGGAGGTCGGGCTGTACTGGCCCTTGGTGAGTCCGTAGATGCGGTTGTTGAAGAGCAGAATCTTCAGGTTCACATTGCGGCGGAGCGCGTGGATCAGGTGGTTTCCGCCGATGGAGAGGGCGTCGCCGTCACCGGTGACGACCCAGACGCTCAAGTCGCGGCGCGAGGACGCGAGCCCGGTCGCGATGGCGGGCGCGCGGCCGTGGATGGAGTGCATCCCGTAGGTGTTCATGTAGTACGGGAAGCGGGAGGAGCAGCCGATTCCGGAGACGAAGACGATGTTCTCCTTCGCCAGGCCGAGCTCGGGCATGAAGCCCTGCACGGCGGCGAGGATCGCGTAGTCACCGCAGCCGGGACACCAGCGCACTTCCTGATCGGACTTGAAGTCCTTCATGGACTGCTTGGCTTCGGCCTTGGGCACCAGCGAGAGCGCCTCAGTCATTGATGGCCTCCTTGAGAGCTTCTGCGAGCTGCTCGGCCTTGAACGGCATGCCGTTGACCTGGTTGTAGCTGTGCGCGTCGACCAGATACCTCGCCCGGATCAGGGTGGCGAGCTGGCCGAGGTTCATCTCGGGTACCACTACCTTCTGATAACGCCCCAGAACATCCCCGAGATTCCTCGGGAACGGGTTGAGGTGGCGCAGATGGGCCTGTGCGATGGGGATTCCTGCGGCTCGCAGACGGCGTACGGCCGCGGTGATCGGCCCGTACGTGGATCCCCAGCCCAGGACCAGGGTGGTCGCGCTGTCCGGATCGTCCACCTCGAGGTCCGGTACCGCGATGCCGTCGATCTTGGCCTGACGGGTGCGGACCATGAAGTCGTGGTTGGCCGGGTCGTAGGAGATGTTCCCGGTGCCGTCCTGCTTCTCGATGCCGCCGATCCGGTGCTCGAGTCCTGGCGTCCCCGGAACCGCCCAGGGACGCGCCAGGGTCTGCGGATCACGCTTGTACGGCCAGAACACCTCCGTCCCGTCCGCCAGCTCATGGTTGGGGCCGGTCGCGAACTGCACGCGCAGGTCCGGGAGTTCGTCGATGTCCGGGATCCGCCACGGCTCGGAGCCGTTGGCCAGATAGCCGTCGCTCAGAAGGAAGACGGGCGTGCGGTAGGCGAGCGCGATCCGGGCCGCGTCGACGGCTGCGTCGAAGCAGTCGGCGGGCGTGCGCGGGGCGACGACCGGAACCGGGGCCTCGCCGTTCCTGCCGTACATCGCCTGCAGCAGGTCGGCCTGCTCGGTCTTGGTCGGCAGTCCGGTGGAGGGGCCGCCGCGCTGGATGGCGACGATCAGCAGCGGCAGCTCCAGGGAGACCGCGAGCCCGATGGTCTCGGACTTCAGCGAGACACCCGGTCCTGAGGTGGTGGTGACGGCGAGCGCGCCGCCGAAGGCCGCGCCGAGCGCCGCGCCGATGGCGGCGATCTCGTCCTCGGCCTGGAAGGTCCGCACACCGAAGTTCTTGTGCTTGGAGAGCTCGTGCAGGATGTCGGAGGCCGGCGTGATCGGGTACGAGCCCAGGTAGAGCGGCAGGTCGGCCTGCTTGCTCGCGGCGATCAGGCCGTAGGACAGCGCCAGGTTCCCGGAGATGTTCCGGTAGGTGCCGGTCGGGAACGCCTTGCTCGCCGGGGCGACCTCGTAGGAGACCGCGAAGTCCTCGGTCGTCTCGCCGAAGTTCAAGCCGGCCCTGAACGCCGCGATGTTCGCCTCGGCGATCTGCGGCTTCTTGGCGAACTTGCTCCGCAGGAAGGTCTCGGTGCCCTCCGTCGGCCGGTGGTACATCCAGCTCAGGAGCCCCAGCGCGAACATGTTCTTGGAGCGCTCGGCCTCCTTGCGGGAGAGTCCGTACTCCTTGAGCGCCTCGATGGTCAGCGTCGTCAGCGGCACGGGGTGGACGTGATAGGCGTCCAGCGAGCCGTCCTCGAGCGGGGAGGTGTCGTAGCCGACCTTGGCCATCGCCCGCTTGGCGAATTCGTCGGTGTTGACGATGATCTCGCCGCCGCGCGGCACATCCTCGATGTTGGCCTTGAGGGCTGCCGGGTTCATGGCGACCAGGACGGTCGGTGCGTCGCCGGGGGTGAGGATGTCGTGGTCGGCGAAGTGCAGCTGGAAGCTGGAGACACCCGGGAGGGTTCCGGCAGGTGCCCGGATCTCGGCGGGGAAGTTCGGCAGCGTGGAGAGGTCGTTTCCGAACGACGCGGTCTCCGAGGTGAACCTGTCACCGGCGAGCTGCATACCGTCACCGGAGTCACCCGCGAAGCGGATGATCACGCGGTCAAGACGGCGGATCTCCTTCTCACCGGCGGGCCTGCGCTGCTCACCAACGACGGCCTCACTGGCCTCGTCGGCATGCTCGGCTGGGCTACTGACCTGGCTGGTCACTGAACTGGACCTCCTTCGAGGCGGCTGCTCGGGCCCGGCCGGCCGACCGGCCGTCCCATTAGCCACCCTACGTCGGTAAGGGTGGCCTTCCCTGGACCGCTCGTATGCCGGACGTCCATGTGAGACGTCTTCATGCCCTGGTGTGCCATGTTCCGCTCCGCCCCCCGACTCCCTCTGTAAAGACGCTCCCCATTCAATCTTCGGTTCTTTGACTGCCGCCTGAGTGTCGGTCGATTAAGGCGTCAGATAGGTCAGCACCGCCAGTACACGCCGATGATCCCCGTCACTGGGGGAGAGCCCCAGCTTCAGGAAGATGCTGCTGACATGCTTCTCGACCGCGCCGTCGCTGACAACCAGCTGTTTCGCGATCGCGGAGTTCGTCCGCCCCTCGGCCATGAGGCCGAGGACCTCCCGCTCGCGCGGGGTGAGACCCGCCAGCACGTCCTGTTTACGGCTCCGGCCCAGCAGCTGTGCGACGACCTCGGGGTCCAGCGCGGTGCCGCCCCGGGCAACCCGCACCACGGCGTCCACGAACTCGCGGACCTCGGCGACCCGGTCCTTGAGCAGATAGCCGACGCCGCGGCTGCTGCCGGCGAGCAGCTCGGTGGCGTACTGCTCCTCGACGTACTGCGAGAGGACCAGCACTCCGATCCCCGGATGCTCCTTGCGCAGCCGCACCGCCGCCCGTACGCCCTCGTCCGTGTGCGTGGGCGGCATCCGCACGTCAGCGACCACCACATCCGGCAGCGCGTCCTGCGCGGCCAGCTCTCCCACGGTCTTGATCAGCGCTTCCGCGTCCCCCACGCCGGCGACCACATCGTGCCCGCGGTCGGTCAGCAACCGGGTCAGGCCCTCCCGAAGCAGCACTGAATCCTCGGCGATGACCACTCGCACCCTGTCCTCCACAACCCTGCAGCCCCCATGTCGACGCACGTCCACCCCTACACCGTCCAGCATCCCAGTATTCGGACCGGAGTGCGGGGTGTTCAACGCCTCTGGATCAGGCCCGCCAGGGCAGCTCGGCGATCACCCTCGTCGGGCCGCCGGTCGGCGAATCCACCGCCAGGATGCCGTCCACCGCGCCCAGCCGCTCCGCCAGCCCCGCGAGACCGCTGCCCGCGGAGAGGTCCGCGCCGCCCGTGCCGTCGTCCGTGACCTGCAACATCAGCCGGTCCTGGGAGCGCCAGACGTCCACCGTGGCGCGGCGCGCCTGCGCGTGCTTGCTCACGTTCTGGAGCAGCTCGGACACGGTGAAGTACGCGATGCCCTCGATGGCGGGGGCGGGCCGGGCGGGCAGGTCGACCTCGACCGTCACCGGGACGGTGCAGCGGGAGGCGACGGAGGAGAGCGCGGCGTCCAGTCCGCGGTCGGTCAGTACCGCCGGGTGGATGCCGCGGGCCAGATCGCGCAGCTCCTGCAGAGCCACCTTCACCTCGCCGTGCGCCTCGTCCACCATCCGGGCGGCCGCCTCGGGATCCTCGGTCAGCTTCTCCTTGGCGAGACCCAGGTCCATGGCGAGGGCGACGAGGCGGGCCTGCGCGCCGTCGTGCAGATCGCGCTCGATACGGCGCAGGTCCGCGGCCGCCGTGTCCACGACCACGCCGCGGTCCGACTCGAGCTCGACGACGCGCGTGGCGAGCCGGGAGGGCCCGAGGAGCCCGGCGACCATCATCCGGTCCACCGAGACGAGGCCACGAATCAGCCAGGGGGAGGCGAAGACCAGCACCAGGCCGACCGCGGCGGTGGCGCCGATCTCGAACGGCGTGTCGACGTACAGCTGCGTCCCGTCGGCGTCGCCGTAGAGCGAGATGCCCGGCTGGTCGAGGAAGCGGGGGAACGTCCACCGCCACAGGGGGTAGAGCAGCAGGCCCCAGCCGGTGACCCAGAAGGTCACCGAGACCACGAACGCGAAGATCGCCCACGGGAAGTGCAGCACCGCGTAGAGCAGATGCCGCCAGGACGCCCCGCTCTTGAGGACCGCGCCGACCCAGGACATCAGCCCGCTCTTCTTGCCGCGCACCGGAGCCGGGCCGGCGACGTCGAGGTGCAGCAGCCCCCGGGCCCGTGCGCGCTCCACGGCGCCGAGACCGAGGCAGCCGGCCAGACCGGCGGCCAGCACCGGGATGCCGAGGAAGGTGACGAGCAGGCCCGCGCCGAGCGAGACGGCCGTGATGGCGAAGGAGAAGAACACGATGCTCATCGGGAGGCTCAGCAGCAGATAGCCGAACTCGCGCCAGGTGCGGCCTTCGAGCGGTGCGCGCAGAGCCGGGGGGAGGAAGTGGTCCCGGGGCTCCGGTCGCGCCGGCCGATCCGATCGGTAGTCCGTGGCCATCGAAGTCGTCCGTTCTGCGAAGCGGGCTGTCATGACTCAAGACTGCTGGGGCCGCGGGGTGCGCACCATGAGGGCGGTTACCGTCTTGGGCGGGGGGTTTTCCCCACCATGGGCGTGGTGTGGTGGGCGTGCGGGGTGCGGGGTTCCGGTGCGGGCCGGGTGTGATGCGGTGCGGTGTGGGCTGGGCGCGGTGCGCGCGCCTGCAGGCCCGGCGGACGGGCCGGGCCGGGCGGTGCGCGTGCGGTCAGGGCCGGCGCGGGGCACGCTCACGCCACGGCAGCTCCGCCGTGACCACCGTGGGCCCGCCGACCGGCGAGTCCAGGACGAAGAGCCCGTCCACTGCGCCCAGCCGCTCGGCCAGACCCGCCATCCCCGTACCGCCGTCGAGCGAGGCACCGCCGCGGCCGTCGTCCTGGACCTGGACCAGCAGCCGGTCGTCCGCCCGCCAGACATCCACCGAGACGCTCTTCGCCTGCGCGTGCTTGCTGACGTTCTGGAGCAGCTCGGACACGGTGAAGTACGCGATGCCCTCGATCGCCTCGGCCGGCCGCTCCAAGAGGTCGACTGTCACCTTCACCGGGGCCGTGCAGCGTGCGGCGACCGAGGAGAGCGCGGCGTCGAGTCCGCGGTCGGTCAGTACGGCGGGGTGGATGCCACGGGCCAGATCGCGCAGCTCCTGAAGCGCGAGCTTCACCTCGCCGTGCGCCTCGTCGACCATCGCCGCGGCCGCGGTCGTGTCCAGTGCGTCCCCGCTGAGCTTCTCCTTGGCGAGGCCGAGCCCCATGGCGAGGGCGACCAGGCGGGCCTGTGCGCCGTCGTGCAGATCGCGCTCGATTCGCCGCAGATCCGCGGCCGCCGTGTCGACGACCACGCCCCGGTCCGACTCCAACTCGGCGATGCGCCGCTCCAGTTCGTCGGACGGGGAAAGCAGCCCGCGCACCATCGCACGGTCGGCGTTGGTCAGCCCGCGCGCGATGAAGGGCAGTACGGGCCAGAGCACGAACAGGCTCACCAGCGTGACGCTGAAGGTCAGTACGCCCCAGGGCAGCCGGATGAACTCGTACAGCACCGTCCGCCACGCCACCGGGTCCTTCAGACTCGTCCACAGCCGGGGGAAGAGTCCCTCCCGGCGCCGGCCGGTGTGCAGCGGGCTCGGCTCCTCGATCCGTACGCCGAGCAGCGCACGGGCCCGGGCGCGCTCCGCCTTGCCGAGCAGGCGCGCGCCCGCGAGCCCGAGGGCGAGAAGCGGCAGTCCGATCACCGTCACCGACAGTGTCACGCCGGTGAGAATCGTGATCGCCACGTAGACAAAACCGATCAGGGCGATCGGCAGATTGGCGAGGAGATGCGAGATCTCCTTCCAGGTGTGGCCTTCGAAGGCGAAGCGCGCGGGTGGCGGCCGGTCGTTGTCGTGGAGGGTGATGCTCGCGGTCATGCGCCCCAGCCTGCCGGGCCGGGTCGGCGCACGCCATGGGGTACAGGGGTGGGGATGACGTAGGGATAACCCCACCTGACGCGAGACTGATGCGCCGCTGATGCGCGCCTGATGTGTGATCGAAGCGCGACGCGACTGCTTACGGGGCCTTTAGCAGGGCCTAGACTCCCGTCGTACAGATCGTCGAACAGATCGCCAACGAGGTCTACGAGGTCAGGGAGCGAGGGGCGGACGTGCCGGAACCGACCGTGGCCGTGCTCGCGGCGGACTATTTCGAGAGCTATTCGGTCGTCGGACTGATGGCGCTGATCGGCGTGTTGTTCGTCGCCGTGGCCTTCGGGGCGGGCCGTCTGCTGCGTCCGGTGGTTCCTACGCCGGAGAAGCTGCTGACGTACGAGTGCGGAGTGGACCCGGTGGGCGAGGGCTGGGCACACACCCAGGTCCGCTACTACGTCTACGCTTTTCTGTACGTAATCTTCGCCGTCGACTCGATCTTCCTCTTCCCGTGGGCAACGATCTTCGCCGCGGCCGGATACGGAGCGACGACGCTCGTGGAGATGTTCATCTTCCTCGGCTTCCTGGCCGTGGGACTGCTCTACGCATACAAGAAGGGCGTCCTGACATGGACGTGACCCAGTCAGGGGCGGAGCACGGGGGCCGGTCGGGGGCTGCGCCGGGCGCTCCTCGGCAGGGGGCCGAGCCCGAGCTGCTCCCGGAGCCGCAGCGGCTGGGCGTCCTGTCGCGCCTGGCCCCGGAACCGATGAAGGTGGTCCTCAACTGGGGTCGCCGCTACAGCCTCTGGGTCTTCAACTTCGGGCTCGCCTGCTGCGCGATCGAGTTCATCGCGGCCTCGATGGCACGCCATGACTTCATCCGGCTCGGTGTGATCCCCTTCGCGCCCGGCCCGCGCCAGGCGGACCTGATGGTCGTCTCGGGCACGGTGACGGACAAGATGGCTCCGGCGGTGAAGCGCCTGTACGAGCAGATGCCCGAGCCCAAGTACGTCATCTCCTTCGGCGCCTGCTCCAACTGCGGTGGCCCGTACTGGGATTCGTACTCCGTGACCAAGGGTGTCGACCAGATCATTCCGGTCGACGTGTATGTGCCCGGCTGCCCGCCCCGGCCGGAGGCGTTGCTGCAGGGCATTCTGAAACTGCAGGAGAAGATCGCGCGGGAGTCGCTCGGCGAGCGTTACGCGACGAGCCGCGCCCGGCCCTCCACGGCCGCCCTGCGGAGCGGCCTGGTGACGCCGCCGGTGGCGGCCACGCCGGCCACGCCGGCCACGCCGGCCACTCCCGCTCCGTCTCCGTCTCCGTCTCCGTCTCCGTCTCCGTCTCCGTCTCCGTCTCCGTCTCCGGGGGAGGGCGACTCGTGAACCCCTACGACCGGCTCCCGGACGCCGCCGCCGAGATCTTCGGCGAGGAGGCCACCGCCGAGCGGCAGTACGACCTGCTCACCGTCGACGTCCCGGTCGGCTCCTGGATCGCCGCCCTCGAGATCGCCCGCGACAAGCTGGGCTGCACCTACTTCGACTGGCTGAGCGCGGTCGACGAGCCCGGCACCGGCTTCCGCGTCTGCGCCCATGTGGTGTCGCTGGAGGGCCGGAAGGTGCGCCGCCTGCTGGTGCGCACCACGGTCTCGCACGAGGCTCCCGAACTTCCGTCCGCCGTCGCGATCTACGCGGGCGCGGGCTGGCACGAGCGTGAGACGCACGAGATGTTCGGTGTCGACTTCACCGATCACCCGCACCTGGTCCCGCTGCTCCTGCCGGAGGGCTTCGAGGGTTACCCGCTGCGCAAGGACTTCATCCTGGCGGCCCGGGTCGTGAAGGCCTGGCCGGGCGCGAAGGAGCCGGGGGAGTCCGAGCACGGCGGGCCGAAGCGCCGCCAGATGCTCCCGCCCGGCGTCCCGGACCCGAACGAATGGGGCCCCCTGAAGGGCCAGCTCCCCGGCCCCACCCGCCCGGCGCGGGCAGCCCGCACGGCGGGTGCGGCCGGCGCCTGGCGAGCGGCCGGCGCGCCGTACCCGCAGCGCGTCGGAGGGCTCGGCGTCGCAGGCCCAGGCCGAGGTGCCGGCGTCGGCGGAGCCGTCCGAGGCACCTGCCGTCCAGCCGCGCCGTGCACGCGGCGCCTCCGAAGGCCCCGCCTCCCAGCAGGCCCCAGGCCGGACCGGTAGCCCGGACGCCCCCTGGCATCACGCACGCCCGGCCTTCGACGAGGCGGCCGCGAGCGAGGCCCCCGCAGCCGAGCCGGCCGCAGCCGAGCCGGCCGCAGCCGAGCCGGCCGCAGCCGAGCCGGCCGAACCCGAGTCGGCCGAACCCGAGGCGCGCCCGGCCCCCGAGGCCGGGGCGCCCGAGGTGCCGCCGACCGCAGAGCCGGTTCCGGCTGCCCCGATCGCAGAGCCCGCCCCGGCCGAGGAGGCCACCCCCGACGAACCCGCCCGGTCCGAGGCCGACGAACCCGTACCCGACTCGGACGAACGCCCCGGAGGACCCGCGTGAACGACGCTCTCGACGTCGCCTTCCGGCTGGTCGTCGTCCTTGCCGTATTCCTTGTTCTTCCTCTTGTCATCGGACAGACCGAGCACAAGGTGATGGCCCATATGCAGGGCCGCCTCGGCCCCATGTACGCGGGCGGCTTCCACGGCTGGGCCCAGCTCGTCGCGGACGGCGTGAAGTTCGCGCAGAAGGAGGACGTGGTCCCGGCGGGCGCCGACCGCCGCATCTTCCAGCTCGCCCCCGCCGTCGCCCTCCTCCCCTACCTCCTCGTACTGGTCGCGATCCCGATCGGCCCGAGCGAGAGCGCGGTCGGGCAGGTCGTCGACGCGGGCATCTTCTTCGTGCTCGCCGTGATGGGCGTCGGGGTGCTCGGCTCGCTCATGGCAGGCTGGGCATCGGCCAATAAGTTCTCCCTCCTCGGCGGTCTCCGCACCGCAGCGCAGCTGCTGGCATACGAGCTGCCGATGCTGCTGACCGCCGCCTCCGTAGCCATGGCGGCCGGCACGGTCTCGCTGCCCGGCATCCTGAACGCCTTCGAGTGGTGGTGGCTGCCCTGGCAGATCGTGGGCGCCCTGGTCTTCTTCGTCGCGGGCCTCGCCGAACTCCAGCGCCCGCCCTTCGACATGCCGGTCGCCGACTCCGAGATCATCTTCGGCGCGTACACCGAGTACACGGGTCTGCGTTTCGCTCTGTTCCTGCTCGCCGAGTACGCGGGCATCGTCGTCCTGTGCGGTCTGACCACCGTCCTCTTCCTGGGCGGCTGGCACGGCCCGTTCGGGGCCGACGGCCTCGGCTGGGTCTGGACCCTGCTCAAGACGGCCCTGCTCGCCTTCGTCGTCATCTGGCTGCGTGTGAGCTATCCGCGGATGCGTGAGGACCAGCTGCAGAAGCTCGCCTGGACCACGCTCGTCCCGCTCGCCCTCGCCCAGATCGCCCTCACCGGCGTCGTGAAGGTGGTGATCCAGTAATGCCTCCGATCCCCGGATCCGGCCTCGCCAAGGGCCTCGCCGTCACCCTGCGGACGATGACGAAGAAGACCGTCACCGCGCAGTACCCGGAGACCCAGCCCGAACTCCCGCCCCGTAGCCGCGGCGTGATCGGCCTGTTCGAGGAGAACTGCACGGTCTGCATGCTCTGCGCCCGTGAGTGTCCCGACTGGTGCATCTACATCGACTCCCACAAGGAGACGGTGCCGGCCCCGGCCCCCGGCGGCCGCGAGCGCAGCCGCAACGTCCTCGACCGCTTCGCCATCGACTTCGCGCTCTGTATGTACTGCGGCATCTGCATCGAGGTCTGTCCTTTCGACGCGCTGTTCTGGTCCCCGGAGTTCGAGTACGCGGAGACGGACATCCGCGAACTCACCCATGAACGCGACAAGCTCCGCGAGTGGATGTGGACGGTGCCCGCGCCGCCCGCACTCGACCCGGGCGCCGAGGAGCCGAAGGAGATCGGCGCGGCCCGCAAGTCGGCCGAGAAGCTGGCCGCGGCGCAGGCCGACGACGCCACCGCGCCCCCGGCCGAGGGAGGTCCACAATGATCGCCGCCGCCGAAACGCAGGGCTTCCTCTCACCGACCGGCGTCGAGATCGCGTTCCTCCTCGTCGGCCTCGCCACCCTCGGCGCGGCCGTCATCACCGTCACGACCAAGCAGCTGGTGCACGCCGCCCTCTGGCTGGTCGTGGCGCTCGGCGGCCTCGCCGTCGAATACCTTCTGCTGACGGCCGAGTTCATCGCCTGGGTGCAGGTCCTGATCTACGTCGGTTCCGTCGTCGTCCTCCTTCTCTTCGGGCTGATGCTCACCAAGGCCCCCATCGGCCGCTCCCCGGACGCCGACTCCGGAAACCGCTGGGTCGCCCTCTCGGTGGCCGTCGCCGCCGCAGGCTCCCTGGTCTGGGTGGTCGTGGACGCGTTCCGTACGACCTGGATCGACCTGGACGGACCGGCCCAGGGCTCCACCCAGGTGTCCGGCGAGATCCTCTTCCGGCACTGGGTGCTGCCTTTCGAGGCGCTCTCCGTACTGCTGCTCGCCGCCCTCGTCGGGGCGATCGTCCTGTCCCGCAAGGACGCCCACGACGCCGAGGCCGCCATGGACCCCGAGGGGAAGAGCTGATGCACCTCGCCTATCCCGCCGTGCTCGCCGTCCTTCTCTTCGGCATCGGGCTGTACGGCGTGCTCGCACGCCGCAACGCGATCCTGGTCCTGATGTCCGTCGAGCTGATGCTCAACGCCGTCAACCTCAACCTCGTCGCCTTCGACGTCTGGCTGCGCGACACCCTGCACACCGGCCAGGCACTCACTCTGTTCGTCATCGCCATCGCCGCCGCGGAGATCGGCGTCGGCCTGGCGATCGTCCTGATGGTCTACCGCAACCGCGGAACCTCGGACGTCGACAGACTCCGCGACACCGCCGAGGGTCCCGACGTCACCCCTGACGCTGACGCGACCGCCCCGGCGCAGAAGGCTGAGGCCACCGCGTGACCACCACGACCCTCGCCGTCCTCGTCCCTCTCCTTCCGTTCCTGGGCGCCGTGGCCGGACTTCTGCTCGGCCGCACCGCCCCCGGTTTCGTACGGCCGCTGGCCGTCCTGCCGACCATCGCCGCGCTCGTCCTCGCCGTCCTCGTCGCCGTCCGCCAGGGCGGGGGGAAGGCGATCGAGGCCTCGACCCAGCTCACCCCCACCGGGTCCGTCCCCATCGACCTCGCCCTGTACCTCGACGGCTTCGCGGTCCTCGTCGCCGTCCTGGTCGGGTTCGTCGCGTCCTGCGTGCAGATCTACTCGACGGGATATCTGCGCGACGACCCGCGCTACCCCTCGTACGCGGCTCTCGTCTCCCTCTTCACCTCCGCGATGCTGCTCGTCGTCTACTCCGGCGACCTGATGGTGCTCCTGGTCGGCTGGGAGATCATGGGCATCTGCTCGTACTTCCTCGTCGGCCACTACTGGGAGACGCCCGAGGCGCGCGCCGCCTCCCTCAAGGCCTTCCTGGTCACCAAGCTCGGCGATGTCCCCTTTCTGTTCGGTCTGTTCGCGCTCGCCGTCGACGCCGGCACGTTCCGGATCACCGGGATCCTCGGCTCCGTCGCGGCCGGCGGTATCGAGCACCCCACTCTCATCGCGCTGCTGCTCCTCGCGGGTGTGGCGGGCAAGTCGGCGCAGTTCCCGCTGCACACCTGGCTGCCCGACGCGATGGCGGGCCCCACTCCCGTCTCCGCGCTGATCCACGCCGCGACAATGGTCGCGGCCGGTATCTACTTCGTGGCCCGGCTCCTTCCCGTCTTCGCCGCCTCCGCGACAGCGCTCACCGTCCTCGCCGTGATGGCCGCCGTCACCATGGTCGGCTCGGCGCTCGCCGCCCTCGCCCAGGACGACATCAAGCGCGTCCTCGCCTACTCGACCATCGGCCAGCTCGGCTATATGTCGGGCGCCCTGGCCGTCGGTGACCGCGGCGCCGCCGTCTTCCACCTCATGTCGCACGGAGCGTTCAAGGCGCTGCTCTTCCTCGGCGCCGGCGTGATCATCCATGCCGCCGGCACCAACTCGCTCGCCGCCATGTCCCGGATGAGCGGCCTCGCGAAGCGCATCCCCGACGCCTACTGGACGATGACCATCGCGCTGATCGCGCTCGCCGCGATCCCTCCCTTCGCCGGCTTCTTCTCCAAGGAAGCCGTCCTTGTGGCCGCCGAGCACGCCGCGCTCGGCGAGAGCGACATCGCACCGAGTGCCGCGGGCTGGGCCGTGCTGGTCGCCGGTCTGCTGACCGCCCTCCTCACCGCCGCCTACGCGACCCGCCTCTGGCTGCTCACCTTCCGCGGCCGCGGAGTGGAAGTCCCCGACCACGGCCGGCAGCCCATCGCCATGAACGCCGTGCTCTGGGCCCTCGCCATCCCCTCACTCGCCTTCGGCCTGACCGTCACCTACCTCGACGACTGGTTCGACGGCCACAGCCTCACCCCGACCGTCACCACCGCCGTCCTCGGCACAGGTGTCGCGCTCGTCGGCGGACTGATCACCTACGGCACGTGGCGCGCCATGCGGTTCCGGGAGGGCGCCGCCCTCGCGGCCCGCGCCCCCATCGGCGCCGTCGTGGCCCGCCCGAACGCCGCCCCGGCGGTCTCCGAGGCCGAGGCCATCGCGACCCACACTCCCGTCTACGGCGATATCGCGGCAGTCCCCGACCCGGGCGACCCCGGCCGCCTGCTGCTCGGCCCGCTCTACCGCCACGCGGCAGTCGGCTTCCACGTCGACGCCGTCTACACCGCCCTGTTCGTACGGCCCGTCCGGGCCGCCGCCGAGCTGGTCCGCTTCCTCGACCGCGAGGTCGTCGAGACGTACGTACGCGGCTCGGGCACCGGGGCACGCTGGCTCGGCTCGGCCGTCCGTCGTGCCCAGACCGGCAATGTGCAGACCTACCTCAGCGCACTCTTCGCCGGTTCCGCCGTCCTGGCGATCGCGGTCGTCGTCCTTGCCAACGTCAACGCGGGATCGTGAGCCGTGATCGATATCAGCGAGTCCGTGATGCAGTTGCTTCTCGCGTTCATCGTCGTCGGCCCGCTCGTCGGCGCCGCGGCCGCGCTCCTGCCCGCCCCGCCCGGGCTGCGGGGCAAAAGCCCCGACCAGGCGGTCCTGCGCCACGGCGTGACCGTCACCGGCGCGGTCCTCGTTGCCGCGATCGTTCTCGCCCTCGGCTTCGACCACGACCAACCGTCGAAGATGCAGGCCACGACGGACATCAGCTGGATCGCCGCACTCGATGTGCGCATCCACCTCGGCATTGACGGCATTTCTCTCCCCCTTGTCGTCCTGACCGCGCTGCTGACCTTCCTCTGCGCGCTGTACAGCTACTTCAAGATGCCTTCGGGCCCGTCCCCGAAGGCCTTCGTCGCGCTTCTGCTCGTCCTCGAATCCGGGACTCTCGCGACCTTCGCCGTCCTCGATCTGCTGCTCTTCTTCCTGGCCTTCGAGATGGTGCTCATCCCGATGTACTTCCTCATCGCCCGCTGGGGCGGCGAGGAGCGGCAGGCCTCGGCCTGGAAGTTCATCCTCTACACGCTGCTCGGCTCCGTCGTCATGCTGCTCGGCCTGCTGCTGATCGGGCTGAAGACCGGCACATTCGACATGGTGGCACTCGCCACTGACAACGGCCGTGGGCTGACCTCATCCGTGCAGGTCATCGCCGTTCTGGCGATCGGCATCGGCCTCGCCGTGAAGACCCCGATGTGGCCGCTGCACAGCTGGCTCCCCGACGCCCACACCGCGGCCCCGACCGTCGGCTCCGTCCTCCTCGCGGGCGTCCTGCTGAAGATGGGTACGTACGGGTTCGTCCGCATCGTGCTCCCCATCGCTCCCGACGGCATGCACACCTTCGCGCCGTATCTCGGCGCCTTCGCCGTCGCCGGAATCATCTACGGATCCCTCGCCTGCCTCGCTCTGGCCAAGCAGGGCGCGGGCGGCGACCTCAAGCGCCTGATCGCGTACTCCTCCGTCGGCCACATGGGCTTCGTGCTCCTCGGCATCGCCACCTTGACCCCCACCGGTGTCAACGGCGCGCTCTTCGCCAACATCGCCCACGGCCTCATCACCGGCCTGCTCTTCTTCCTGGTCGGAGCGCTCAAGGACCGCTACGGCACGGCCGACCTCGACACCCTCGCCGGAGCCACCGGCGCGGCGCTGTACGGCCGCGCACCCCGGCTCGGCGGCTTCCTCGCCTTCGCCGCCGTCGCCTCCCTCGGCCTGCCGGGCCTCGCCGGCTTCTGGGGCGAGATGCTCGCCCTGTTCGGTGCCTTCGACCCCGCCGAGGGCCTGAGCCGCCCCGCCTTCCTCACCTTCATGGTGATCGCGGGCTTCGGCACCCTGCTCACCGCCGCGTACCTCCTCGTCGTCGTACGCCGCGTCTGCATGGGCGCCAGGCCCGCCGAGGAGACCCCGGAGCTCGCCGACATCCAGACGTACGAGTTCGCCGCCTGGACCCCGCTCGTCGCCCTCACCGTCCTCGCCGGACTGTGGCCCGCGGTCCTCCTCGGCCTCACCGACCCGGCCGTGCAGAAGCTCCTCGCAGGAGGCAAGTCGTGACCGTGGCAGCAGACAGCGTCACCAGCCTCGTCCAGTCCGTCGACTGGCTCACGATCGCGCCGCCCACCATCACCGCCGTGGTCGCCCTGCTCATCCTGGTCGCCGACCTCTTCGTACCGGAGAAGCACAAGCGGCTGCTGGGCGCCGGCGCGATCGCCGGCCTCGTCGCCGCGCTCATCACCCTCCTGCCGCTGCGCAACGGCAACCGCGCCACGTTCTGCCTCACGACCGACCCGAGTGCCTGCAGTTACACCGCAGATCACTTCGCGCTGGTCATCCAGCTCCTGGTGCTCGGCGGCGCGCTGCTCACCGCGCTGCTCTCGCTCACGGACACCCAGAAGAAGCTCCCCGCAGGGGAGTTCTGGTTCCTGCTGCTGTCCTCCGCGGCCGGCGCCGCCCTGCTGCCCGCCTCGCGCGACCTCGCCACCCTCGTCGTCGCCCTCGAAGTGGCCTCGTTGCCCGCCTTCGCGCTCGTCGGCCTCCGGCGCGGCGACCGGCTCTCCAGCGAAGCGGCCCTGAAGTTCTTCCTCTCCTCGGTCACCGCGACCGCCGTGATGCTCCTCGGCGTCAGCTTCGTGTACGCCGCGACGGGCACCCTCCACCTCACGCAGATCGCCGCCGAGGTCGACAACGTCCCCGGCCAGCTGGACACCCTCGCCAAGACCGGCGTCGTCCTGACCCTCGTCGGCTTCGCCTTCAAGACGGCCGCGGTGCCCTTCCACTTCTGGGTCCCCGACACCTATGTGGGTGCCCCTCTCCCCATCGCCGCGTACCTCTCCGTCGTCGGAAAGGCAGTCGGGTTCTCCGGCCTCATCCTGGTGACCGTCATCGCGTTCCCGGGGTACGCGGACGTATGGGGTCCGGCCATCGCCGTCCTCGCCGCTCTCACCATGACCGCGGGCAATGTCGCGGCCCTGCGCCAGTCGGCCACGCGCGCGTGGAGCGCGGTACGCCTGCTGGCCTGGTCCTCCGTGGGGCAGGCCGGCTACCTCCTGGTACCGATCGCGGCCGCCGCGTACACCAGTGACGACCAGATCGGCGCGACCGTCGCGTACGCCCTGATGTACGCCGTCGTGAACCTCGGAGCCTTCGCGGTCGCCGCGCTCGTCGCCCGTACGAAGCCGCTCAACCGCATCTCCGACTACCGCGGCCTCTACGCCACCCGCCCGCTCGCCGCCCTGGCTATGGGCTTCTTCCTGCTCTGCCTGGCCGGTCTGCCGCCGGGCATCATCGGCCTCTTCGCCAAGGTGACCGTCTTCTCCTCGGCCGTCGACGCGGGTCTCGGCTGGCTGGCCGTCGTCATGGCCATCAATGTCGTGATCGCCCTCTACTACTACCTGCAGTGGACGGCGATCCTCTTCCGCGCCCCGGAGCCCTCCACGGCGCCCGCCGAAGCGGGTGCCGAGGAGGCCGAGCCGGTCAGGAAGGGCGCCCCGACTCCGGTCGCCGTGGCCATCGTCCTGACGGCCGTCGTCGGTGTCGTCCTCTCCGGCTATCCCCAGCTGGTTCTTCGCTTCGCGGCGAGCAGTCTGTTCTGAGCGCCACCCGAACGGCCCAGCCCAGGGCCGAGCGCACAAGGGAACTAGCGTCCTTCGCCTGGCGTTGACCAGTACAGAAGGGTCCACTGGAGAGTGGAGCACAACCACGCAAAGGGTTCCCCTGCCGCACCATTTGGAGGGCGTTCCGTGCACCGCCGGCACAATGGGCTGAAGACCGCCGTACTCCTCGGGGGACTGTCCGCACTCATCCTCGTCATCGGCAGCTTCTTCGGCCGTACGGGCCTGTTCATCGCGCTCTTCGTGGCGCTCGGCACCAACGCGTACGCCTATTGGAACAGCGACAAGCTGGCGCTGCGGGCCATGCGCTCCCGCCCCGTCAGTGAATTCGAGGCGCCGGAGCTCTACCGCATCGTCCGTGAGCTCTCCACCGCCGCCCGCCAGCCCATGCCCCGGCTCTACATCTCACCGACCCAGGCCCCCAATGCCTTCGCCACCGGCCGCAACCCCCGCAACGCCGCGGTCTGCTGCACTGAGGGGATCCTGCGGATCCTCGACGAGCGGGAGCTGCGCGGGGTCATCGGCCACGAGTTGAGCCATGTCTACAACCGCGACATCCTGATCTCCTCGGTCGCCGGCGCGCTCGCCTCCGTGGTGATGTTCCTGGTGAACTTCGCCTGGCTGATCCCCATCGGCCGCTCCGACGACGACGAGGGCCCCGGCCTCATCGGCATGCTGCTGGTGATGATCCTGGGCCCGCTGGCCGCGTCCGTGATCCAGCTCGCCGTCAGCCGTTCGCGGGAGTACGAGGCCGACGCCTCGGGCGCCCAGCTCACGGGCGACCCGCTCGCCCTCGCAAGCGCCCTGCGCAAACTCGAAGCCGGTACGAAGCAGTTGCCGCTGCCTCCCGAGCCGCGCCTCGAGACGGCAAGTCATATGATGATCGCGAACCCTTTCCGCCCTGGACGCGGTCTTTCGAAGATGTTCTCCACGCATCCGCCGATGGCGGAACGCATTGCCCGACTCGAGCAGATGGCAGGTCATCGCCCGTGAAGACAATCCTGAACGTCATATGGCTGGTCCTGAGCGGATTCTGGTTGTTCCTCGCGTATCTGCTCGCGGGCCTCATCCTCTGCATCACCATCATCGGCATCCCGTTCGGGCTGGCGGCGTTCCGTATCGGCATCTACGCCCTGTGGCCGTTCGGCTATACGACCGTCGACCGGCACGACGCCGGTGCGCCCTCCTTCGTGGGCAACGTCCTGTGGCTCGTCCTCGCGGGCTGGTGGCTCGCGCTCGGGCACATCGTCACGGGCATCGCGCTCTGCTTCACGATCATCGGCATCCCGTTCGGCATCGCCAATTTCAAGCTCATCCCGGTCTCCCTGATGCCTCTCGGCAAGGAGATCGTCCCGACGGACCGGCCGTTCGCTTCCCGGTAGGTCGCTTCCCGGCAGGCGGTCTCCCGGCAGGTGGTCTCCCGGCAGGTCGTCCGGTCGGTCGTGTCCTAGGCCAAGGCCTAGCCGCGACGCAGCCGCACCCCGTACAGCACCGCACCTACCGTCAGCACCGCCGCGCCCGCGACCACGGACGACAGCGGTAGCGCGAAAGCCAGCACCAGGCAACCCACAAGGCCAGTACTCGCCAACACCCGATTCCGGGAACCGAGCGTCCAGGCCGAGGCGTTGGCGATTGTGTAGTACACCAGCACTCCGAACGACGAGAAGCCGATCGCCCCGCGCACATCGGCTGTCGCCGCCACCACGGCCACGACCGCCCCCACCGCCAGCTCCGCGCGGTGCGGCACCTGAAAGCGGGGGTGCACGGCCGCCAGCGCGGTCGGCAGATGGCCGTCCCGGGCCATGGCCAGCGTCGTACGGGAGACGCCGAGAATCAGCGCGAGCAGAGAACCGAGCGCCGCCACAGCGGCCCCCACCCGCACCACGGGCGCCAGCCACTGCGCGTCCGCCGCCCGTACGGCATCGGCGAGAGGAGCCGTCGCCCGGCCCAACTCCCCGGCTCCCAGCACAGAGAGGACGGAGACCGCGACACACACATAGACCACCAGCGCGATGCCCAGCGCCAGTGGGATGGCGCGCGGGATCGTACGGGCCGGATCGCGCACCTCCTCGCCCAGCGTGGCGATCCGGGCGTACCCGGCGAACGCGAAGAACAGCAGGCCCGCCGCCTGGAGCACCCCGCCGACCGACGTGTCGGCGCCCACATCGAGCCGCCCGAAACCGGCCGATCCCGACCCGAGAGAGGAGACGACCACCGCGGCGAGAACCGCCAGGACCACCGCCACGATCGCCCGCGTCAGCCACGCCGACTTCTGAACGCCCCCATAGTTCACGGCAGTCAGCGCCACCACCGATGCGACCGCCACCGCATGCTCCTGCCCGGGCCACGCGTACGCCCCGACCGTCAGCGCCATCGCCGCGCACGACGCCGTCTTCCCCACGACGAACGCCCAGCCCGCCAGATACCCCCAGAACGCGCCGAGCCGCTCCCGCCCGTACACATAGGTCCCGCCGGACGCCGGATACAGCGCGGCGAGCCGTGCTGAGGACATGGCGTTGCAGTACGCGACCACCGCGGCCAGCGCCAGTCCCAGCAGGAGCCCCGACCCGGCGGCCCGGGCCGCCGGGGCCAGTGCCACGAAGATGCCCGCCCCCACCATCGAGCCGAGTCCGATGACGACCGCGTCGAAAACCCCCAGCGACCGCCGCAGCTCCTGTGTCATATGCCGCACGTTACCGATCTCCGCAACCGGGCACTGTCCCCCCGTCGTCCTCCACGACAACACCGTACGAAAGGCAGGTTCACGGCATGGGCATCATCAGCTGGATCATCCTCGGGCTGCTCGCCGGGGCCATCGCCAAGATCCTGCTCCCGGGCCGTGACCCGGGCGGCGTGATCGGCACCACGCTCATAGGCATCGCCGGTGCCTTCATCGGCGGCTGGATATCGGCCCGCTTCCTGGACCGGCCGATCACCAACGAGTTCTACGACGGGCCCACTTGGGCATCGGCGATCGGTGGCGCGCTCGTCCTGCTGAGCGCCTACCGGCTCCTGTTCGGCCACTCCCGCTCCCGCTCGCGCTAGCGAACAGGTCTCGGACCGGCACCGGTCGAGCGGACCGGTGCCGGCTATGGCCGCTCCGACAACCCGGTCTCGCGCAGGGTGATGTTCAGCCGTCCACCGCTCATCCCCGTCGCCGGGTCGGCCGTCCCCGGGCGGACCTTCGGCACCCCGTGGTACGCGAAGCGCGCCGGCCCGCCGAAGACGAACAGGTCCCCGGACGCCAGCTCCACATCCGTGTACGGCCGGCCCCGCGTCTCGGTGTTCCCGAACCGGAAGACGCAGGTGTCGCCGATGCTCAGCGACACCACCGGCGCACCGGACCGCTCCTCCTTGTCCCGGTGCATCCCCATCCTCGCCGCGCCGTCATAGAAGTTGATCAGTGCCGTGTCGGGGGTGTAGCCCTGATCCGCCTCGCTCCCGCCGTACGCCTCGGCCAGCGCCGCCCGCCCCAACTCCAGCAGCCAGTCCGGGAATTCGGCGACGCGCGCGCCGTTCACGTCATCGGCCGTACGGGTGTACCGGTACGGCTGCCAGTGCCATCCGACGCACACCGTTCGCACGGACATCACGCCGCCGCCAGGCAGCGCGGTGTGCCGGAGCGGTACCGGGCCGCGCGCCCAGGCGCGGCAGGCCTCGACCAGTTCCCGCTGCCGCTCCACCGGCAGCCAGCCCGGCACATGCACCGCCCCCGGGGCGACGACCGCCCGCTCCCTCGGGAACAGGGTTCCGCTCACGATCCCGCCAGGGCGCCTTCGAGCCCGAGGAGCCGCTCCTTGCGCTCCAGCCCGCCCGCGTACCCCCGAAGAGCCCCGTCCGCGCCGATCACCCGGTGGCACGGGCGCACGACGAGCAGTGGATTGCGCCCGATCGCCGTCCCCACGGCCCGCACGCCCACCGCCGAGGTGCCGACCCGCTCGGCGATCTCCCCGTACGTCGAGGTCTCGCCGTACGGAATCTCCTCCAGCGCCTGCCACACCCGGCGCTGGAAGTGCGTCCCGCCGTCGGCGTACTCGATCTCGAAGTGCGTCAGTCTGCCCTCGAAGTACGACATGAGCTGCCTGCCGATCTCCTCGAAGGCGGCCGGATCGGGCAGCCACCCGTCCTGGACGACGGCTGCGCCCTTCTGGCCGGGCAGGGAGAGCGAGGCGAGCGCCGTGCCGCCCTTCGCCGTGGCGGACTCCTCGCCGACCAGCAGCAATTCGCCCAGAGGGCTGTCGATGGCCGTGTAGACCGTCATGGCTCGTTCCTTTCCTCGCAGCGTGTCCTGCGCCCTAAGCCCCTACGCCTACGAGTCTGCGACCCCCGCCCCACCGAAGCTGGCGGTATTCGGACGTCACGCCCCGGGGCCGCCGCACCCCGTCCGCTGCGTCGCATCCCGCACAGGGCGGGGGCGGGACGACCAAGCCGTCCCGCCCCCGGTCCGCCCGGCGCGCCCGCCGGAATCAGCGGTAGTTCACATACTGCAGCGCAAAGTCGAAGTCCTGCCCCTTCAGCAGCGCCTGCACGGCCTGCAGGTCGTCCCGGCTCTTCGAGCTGACCCGCAGCTCCTCGCCCTGGACCTGCGCCTTGACGCCCTTCGGGCCCTCATCGCGGATGATCTTCGCGACCTTCTTGGCGTTCTCCTGGGAGATGCCCTCCTCGATCGAGGCGAAGATCTTGTACTCCTTGCCGGACAGCTGGGGCTCGCCCGCGTCCAGTGCCTTCAGCGAGATCCCGCGCTTGACCAGCTTGGACTGGAAGACGTCGAGGATCGCGGTGACCCGCTCCTCGGAGTTCGCCTGCATCAGGATCTTCTCGCCGGACCAGGCGATCGAAGCCCCGACGTTCTTGAAGTCGTAGCGCTGGGAGATCTCCTTCGCGGCCTGGTTGAGGGCGTTGTCGACCTCCTGCCGCTCGACCTTCGAGACGATGTCGAAACTGGAGTCGGCCATGTCCTGTGGCTCCTTGTATCGGGTGCGTGGAGACGCGGCCGGAAACTGCCCGGACCGCTCCCGCAAGCCTAGGGCCTGTCGTCTGGATCAGGCCGGATCAGGGAGACAGGCCCCAGCCACCCGCACCCGCCCCTAGGCTGATCAATCCGGTGGCGAAGCATCCCCGGTCATCAGGTATCGTTTACGTCGTTGCCACGGAGCATCCGCCCCACAGCGGTCTCTCCCGCGGCGACATCCCATGGCGGTGTGCCCGAGTGGCCAAAGGGAGCAGACTGTAAATCTGCCGGCTCAGCCTACCCAGGTTCGAACCCTGGCGCCGCCACGTGATGATGATGGCCCCCGATCCCCGGATCGGGGGCCATCTGCGTTTCGAGCGTCACCGCCGCTCGTACCGTCTCCCGCAGCGAGCCGTGCACCGTCATCTCCGGCCGCTCCAGGGCGAGTTGTCCGACGACATCCAGACGGCGGGCGTACGCGGGGTCCGTGCCCACCGAGCGGGCAGCCCCGCGCGCTGCGTGTGCGCCCAGTTCGTACAGGGCGACCGGCCGCACGCTGTCGCTCGCGGGGAACCAGCCCGCGCCGGTCGCCGGTCCGCCTCGTCCGGAAACCGGCGCTCGCGTACGTAGTCGGAAGCGAGCGGTTCCGCCGTGTGCTGCGAGTCCGTCACACCCGTCAGCGTACGGTCCCGCCCGCCCTCGCCCCGCAGCTCTCCTCAGCCCCTTAGCTCTCCTCAGCCCCTCAGCCCCTCAGCCCCTCAGCCCCTCAGCGTCAGCCGCCGGTCTCAGCCCCTCAGCCTCCGCCCCCGTCAGTCCGCAAGCCGGAACGCCAGCTCGATCTCCCACTTGTTCATGTCAGGCTCGACCCGAGGGTCGGTCAGATACGACTCGAGACGGCAGGCCCAGCGCTCCACACCGTCCACCACCGTCATGTCCCACTCCAGGCCCTCCCGCTCCGCCCACTGGCGCAGCTCGGTGATGACCCCGAACAGCCCGTCGGGATGGCCGACATGGGTGACCGTCACATAGCGGCCCCGGGGCAGCAGGGCGATGCCGATGTCGCCCTCCGGCTCCGGCGCGGAGACGACGGGCACACCCGCCTCGACCTCCGACTCCGCGTCCATGTCGATGGCGTTGAAGCGGAAGAACGGTGCCCCGGCGAGCTTCACCCCGTGGCCGGCCAGCCAGCCGATCACTTCCGGCAGCCGGTCCCCGATCACGCCGAAGGCGTCCATCCGTACGGACCCGCGGACGAAGGCGTAGAGCTGCTCGTCACGCTCGACGATCGCGGGCTGGATCTCAGGCATCTGTTTCCTCATGACATCAAGGACCGGGCGGAGTCCGGGAACTCATCGAGTGCGGGGAAGCCTCGGGAACGCGTCAGTTACCGGCCACGTCCTTCACCGCGACGGTCACCGGCACCTTCCCGCTGATCAGTTCCAGCGTCAGTCCGGCCGTGGCCGGCGACTCCACCAACTCCGCGAGCACCGCCGCCACATCGTCACGCGGCACCGTCCCGCGCCCGGTCGACGCCTTGAACTGTACGAGTCCGGTGCCCGCGTCGTTCGTCAGCGAGCCCGGCCGCAGAATCGTCCAGTCGAGGCCGGGCCTGGACCGTACGTCGTCGTCCGCGGCACCCTTCGCCCGCAGATACACGTCGAACACCTCGTTGCCCTCGTGCCGCGCATCGGCGCCCATCGACGACACGACGATGTACCGCCGTACGCCTGCCCGTTCCGCCGCGTCCGCGAAGAGCACCGCGGCTCCCCGGTCCACCGTGTCCTTGCGGGCGACACCGCTGTCCGGGCCCGCGCCCGCCGCGAACACCGCGGCGTCGGCGCCCTGCAGCACCGCAGCGACCTCCTCCGTGGAGGCCGACTCCAGGTCGAGGACGACCGGTTCGGCTCCCGCTTCGCGCAGGTCGTCGGCCTGCTCCGGTCTGCGGATGATGCCCGCGGCCTCGTGCCCTCGCGCCGAGAGCAGCCGCTCAAGACGGAGTGCGATCTGACCGTGTCCTCCAGCGATGACAATGCGCATGACTACGACGGTACGTCCGAAGCGCGGCGCTCGCTCAGGGACCGGTGTCCGGCCGCCCCTGCCGCGGCAGTTCGAGCGCGACGGCGACCGCCGAGTCGCAGTACTCCCGCACCGCGCTGGTACGGGCCACCACCCGCCCGCGGTGAATGACGATCCGGCTGTACGCGAGCGAGAGCACACCCGAGATCCCCTCACCGCGCACGGCCAGCAACTCCGCCGGAAAACCGGCCTCCACCCGCACCTCGGGCAGCCCCATCGCATCCCGCGCGGCCGCGGCCACGGCCCCGTACGCCTCCTTCGCCCGAGTCCCGCCCTGTGAGGCCAGCAGATACGCCGCCTCCAGCGGATCGCCGCGGCCCACCGGATTCGAGACGTCCCGCAGTGCGCCGCTGCCCGCCGCCACCCGTACACCGGCCGCGCGCAGCAGGCGCACCGGCGCGTTGCCCCGCTGTTCCACGACCCCGCAGCCGCCCTGCGGCAGACAGATCACCGCGACGCCGGCCGCGGCGAGCTGGTCGGCTGCCCTGGAGGCCGCCTCGCGCGGCAGTCGTGCGAGCCCGGCGCACGGCCCGATCACCACGCCCGGCCGCAGCCCGCCCGCCATCGCCGCCAGCCGCGCGAGCCGCGCCGGATCGTCGCCATGGGTGTGCAGGTCGACCGGGCAGCCGTGCTCGGCGGCGACCTCCAGCACCGCCTCGGCGTATCCGGCCGGATCGGGGTCGGCGTCCGGGCATCCGCCGACCACCCCGGCGCCCATCTTCACCGCGTCCCGCAGCATCGCCAGACCGTCGGCCCCCGCGATGCCCGTCAGCAGCCGGGGCACGGCGACGGCCGTCAGATCCACCAGCCCGCGCAGCGAGCGCCGCGCCTGGAGCACCGCCTCCAGCGGGCCGAGGCCCTGCACATCCCCGATCCGTACGTGCGAGCGCAGCGCCGTCGCACCGTGTCCGAGCTGCAGCAGCGCGGCCTCGGTGGCTCGCCGCTGGACGTCCTCGGTGGCGTACGAGACGGGGCCGGGGGAGTCGGCGGTGAGCGCGGTGTCGCCGTGGGCGTGCGGCTCGGCCGGGGCGGGGAGCAGCAGATAGCCGCTGAGATCCACGCGCGCGGAGAGCGGGGTGAGGCTGCCCGCGGTGCCGACCGCCTCGATGCGTCCTCCGCTCAGCCGTACGTCGACGGTGCGGCCGTCCGTGAGCCGCGCGCCGCGGAGGTGCAGCGCGGTGGTGTCCGCGGTGGCGCCGTCGGGGGGCTGCGGCTGGCTGTCGGGCATCGCGCTCCTGCGTGCGGCGGTGGGGCTCGGGCGGCGTGACGAAGGGCAAGATCACGCAGCGTGGGACGAGCCTAGGGGCGCTCGGAGCGCGCTTCGAGGAGGAGCGCAATAGTCGTACCGGTGTGGCCCCCTGTGGCGTACGGGACGGGCGGGGCGGAAGCCGGGCCGGAGGCCGGACTGGGGGCAGGGAAACGGATTTGGGCGATCGGCGACGGACCGTGTAATGTCTTCATCGCTCGCCCCAATAGCTCAGTCGGTAGAGCGTCTCCATGGTAAGGAGAAGGTCTACGGTTCGATTCCGTATTGGGGCTCTGATGTCGGTGATCCTCACCCTCGGGTGAGGAGATCCGGTATCGAAGCGGTGTAGCTCAGTCGGTAGAGCAAGCGGCTCATAATCGCTGTGTCACCGGTTCAAGTCCGGTCACCGCTACACACAGTAGCCGATTGTGGGGTCGGTCCTCCGATCGGCTACTCTTTTTTTGCGTTCATCCGTCCACCCGTCCGTCAAGGAGCACTCACGTGGCTGCCACAGACGTCCGCCCGAAGATCACGCTGGCCTGCGTGGAGTGCAAGGAGCGGAACTACATCACCAAGAAGAACCGGCGTAACGACCCGGACCGTCTTGAGATGAAGAAGCACTGCCCGCGCTGCAACTCGCACACGGCGCACCGCGAAACTCGCTGAAACAGGCTCGTATACGAGGCCGTCCCCACTGGGGGCGGCCTCGTGTCGTTTGTTGTGGTCCATCCATCGAGAGGGAGCCAGTCCATGGCGCTCGACCAGTCCTTCGTGGGGCGGAGCTATCCGCCCACATCGCCTTACGAGGTCGGCCGGGAAAAGATCCGGGAGTTCGCCGAGGCGGTGGGTGACGCCAATCCCGTGTACACCGATCCGGAAGCCGCCAAGGCACTGGGCCACGCCGACGTGATCGCACCGCCGACTTTCGCCTTCACGATCACATTCCGGGCGGCGGAGCAGGTCATTCAGGATCCGCAACTGGGGCTGGACTACGACCGGGTGGTCCACGGCGACCAGCGGTTCGCGTACGTACGGCCGGTGCGGGCGGGGGACCGGCTGACGGTCACGTCGACCATCGAGACCATCAAGTCCCTTGCCGGCAACGACATCGTGGACATCCGCGGTGAGGTGCGCGACGAGTCCGGGGAGCATGTCGTGACCGCGTGGACGAAGCTGGTGGCGCGCGCCGCCGAGGAGGCGTGATGACGGCGAGGATCTATTACGCGGACGTCGAGGTCGGCACCGAGCTGCCGGCGCAGAGCTTTCCCGTGACGCGCGCCACGCTGGTCCGGTACGCGGGCGCCTCCGGGGACTTCAACCCGATCCACTGGAACGAGAAGTTCGCCACGGAGGTCGGGCTGCCGGACGTGATCGCGCACGGCATGTTCACCATGGCCGAGGCGGTCCGCGTGGTGACCGACTGGGTCGGCGACCCGGGCGCGGTCGTCGAGTACGGGGTCCGTTTCACCAGGCCCGTCGTCGTGCCGAACGACGAGACGGGCGCGCTGATCGAGGTCAGCGGCAAGATCGCGGTGAAGCTGGACGACAACCGTGTGCGGGTGGATCTGACGGCGATGAGCGCCGGGCAGAAGGTCCTGGGGATGTCGCGGGCCGTGGTCCGGCTCGCCTGACGTACCTGGCCGTCGTGCGTGGCTGTGCAAGTCGCACGTGGCTGTGTAAGGGGCACCTCGCAGTGAGGGGTGCCCCTTACGTGCTTCCTGACGTGCTTCCTGGACTTGCCCGTCGGCTCCTGGCCTTGACTTTGTTAGTGATTGGACACTAACTTGGTTCACATGGTCAGGATGAGCGCAGACGAGCGACGGGAGAGCGTCATCCGTGCCGCGATCACCGAATTCGCGCGCGGTGGCTACAACGGCACCTCCACCGAGGTGATCGCCAAGCGGGTCGGCGTCTCGCAGCCGTACCTCTTCCGCCTCTTCAAGAACAAGCGGGAGCTGTTCCTGGCGGCGGCGCTCCGCTGCCTGGAGGAGACCCCCCGGGTCTTCGCCGACGCGGTGGAACGGCGCCCCGGCAGATCGCCGCTCGAGGCGATGGCAGCGGCGTACATGGAGCTCATCGACGACCGCGACAAGCTGCTGATGCAGATGCAGACCTATGTCGCGGTGGCTTCCGCCGAGGCGGCGGGGGATCACGAATTCGGTGAGCGGATCCGAGCGGCATGGGCCGAGGTCTGGGACCAGGCGCAGGTCGCCTTCGGCGGGGACGCCAAGGAGTCGGTCGACTTCCTGGGCTGCGGCATGCTGATCAACGTTCTGGTGGCGCTGGGCTTCCCGGAGGACCACCGGGTGTGGTCCGGGCTCGACATGTCCGACATCCGGGCTCCGCGCTAAGCGGTGTCCCCGGGGCCGCTTAGGCCGTGTCTGACGGGTGTCCTGCGATCCTGCCCCTTCGAGGGTTGGGCGCAGTTCTGCCCGTGAAAGTTAGTCATGGATAACTAACCCTCTGGGGGAGCGATGAACCAGCAAACCGTCCGCCGCGGCAGCGCCGCCTGGGCTCTCGTCATCACCAGCGTCGCTGGATTCATGGCGGCACTCGACAATCTCGTCGTCACCACCGCCCTTCCCTCCATCCGCAAGGATCTCGGCGGGGCGCTGGAGGATCTCGAGTGGACGGTGAGCGCGTACACCCTCACGTTCGCCGTCCTGCTGATGTTCGGTGCGGCCCTCGGCGACCGCTTCGGACGCCGGAAGCTCTTCATAGTGGGCCTGGCGATCTTCACCGGCGCCTCCGCCGCGGCCGCACTGGCACCTGACATCGACGCCCTCGTCGCCGCCCGCGCAGTACAGGGCGTCGGCGCGGCGGTCATGATGCCGCTCACCCTGACCCTGCTCACGGCAGCCGTCCCCGTCGCCCGCCGCGGCGCGGCCCTCGGCATCTTCAGCGCCGTCACCGGCCTCGCCGTCGCCAGCGGCCCCCTCATCGGCGGCAGCCTCACCGAGCACATCTCGTGGCAGTGGATCTTCTGGCTGAACGTCCCGATCGGCCTGGTCCTGCTGCCGCTGGCCCGGCTGCGCCTCGACGAGTCGTACGCCCCCAACGCCCGGCTCGACGTCCCCGGCACCCTGCTCGTCAGCGGCGGCCTCTTCGGGATCGTCTACGCCCTGGTCAACGGCCAGGCCGACGGCTGGTCCAGCACCCCGATCCTGGCCGGTCTGACTCTGGGCACGCTGCTCCTCGTCGCCTTCGTACGCCACGGGATGACCAGCAAGAACCCCATGCTGCCCATGCGGCTCTTCCGCCGGCGCGCTTTCTTCGGCATCAATGTCGCGAGCCTGCTGATGTTCCTGGGGATGTTCGGTTCGATCTTCCTGCTCAGCCAGTTCCTGCAGGGCGTCGCCGGCTACTCGCCCACCGAGGCGGGCCTGCGGATGCTCCCCTGGACCGGTATGCCGCTGCTCGTCGCGCCCATCGCCGGGTACCTCTCCGACAAGATCGGCGGCCGCCCGGTCATCGCCACCGGCCTCGCCCTCCAGGCGGCGGGACTGGCACTCTTCGCCCTGGTCCTGGAGCCGGGTGTGTCGTACACGGCGCAGCTGCCCGGTCTGATCCTCGGCGGTATCGGCATGGCGCTGTACTTCGCCCCCGCGGCCAGCGTGGTCATGTCCAGCGTCCCCACCGCCGAGCAGGGCATCGCCTCCGGCGCGAACAACGCCCTGCGCGAGGTCGGCGGAGCCCTCGGCATCGCGGTTCTCGGCGCGGTCTTCGCCGCCCAGGGCAGCTACGAGTCCCCTCAGGCCTTCTCCGACGGCACCGTCCCGGCGCTCTGGATCGGTGCGGGCGCCGTGGCTCTCGCGGCGCTGGTCGCCCTGCTGATCCCGAGCCGCGTGGGAGCGACGCCGGCCAGCGCGCCGAAGAGCTCTCAGGCCAACGAGGAGCGCGAGCCCGTCGCCGTATGACAGCCGGTTCCGGCAGCAGGTGTACGCACGCGGTCCGTGGCCCCGCCCGAGCGTCAGGGCCGAGGACCGTACCCTTGTCCCCGTGCAGGAACTCCACGACGCCCCCCTCGCCCCCCTGACCACCTTCCGGCTGGGCGGCCCCGCGACGCGCCTCGTCACGGCCACCACCGACGACGAGGTGATCGCCGTCGTACGCGAGGCCGACGCCGCGGGCGCCCCGCTGCTGATCATCGGCGGCGGCAGCAACCTCGTCATCGGGGACAAGGGCTTCGACGGCACCGCGCTCCGTATCGCGACGCGAGGCTTCGAACTCTCCGGTACGAAGCTCGAGTTGGCCGCCGGCGAGGTCTGGACGGACGCGGTCGCGCGCACCGTCGAGGCGGGTCTGGCGGGCATCGAGTGTCTGGCCGGCATCCCGGGCTCGGCCGGCGCGACCCCGATCCAGAACGTCGGCGCGTACGGCCAGGAGGTCTCCAGCACCATCACCGAGGTCGTCGCCTACGACCGCCGCAGCGGCGAGACGGTCACCGTCCCGAACGCCGAGTGCGCCTTCTCGTACCGCCACAGCCGCTTCAAGCAGCACCCCGAGCGCTATGTCGTCCTGCGCGTCCGCTTCGAGCTCGAGGACGCGGACGGGCTGTCGGCCCCGCTCAAGTACGCCGAGACGGCCCGCGCCCTCGGGGTCGAGGCCGGCGACCGCGTTCCGGCCGCCGACGCCCGCGAGACGGTGCTCAAGCTGCGCGCCGGCAAGGGCATGGTGCTGGACGCCGAGGACCACGACACCTGGTCCGCGGGGTCCTTCTTCACCAACCCGATCCTCGATCGGGCCGCGCATGAGTCCTTCCTCGCCCGCGTCCACGACCGCCTCGGCCCGGACATCGCGCCGCCCGCCTTCCCGGCGGGCGAGGGGCGCACCAAGACCTCGGCGGCCTGGCTGATCGACAAGGCCGGCTTCACCAAGGGGTACGGCAGCGGCCCGGCCCGTATCTCGACCAAGCACACGCTCGCCCTCACCAACCGCGGCGAGGCCACCACGGAGGACCTGCTGGCCCTCGCCCGCGAGGTCGTGGCGGGCGTGCACGAGGCCTTCGGGGTCACGCTCGTCAACGAGCCGGTGACGGTCGGCGTCAGCCTCTGAACCGCGATGGAACCTGCCGGGTTCCCCAGGTTGTCGAGACCCCGCTCACTCATCCGGCCTGATCCAAACGAAAGACCCTAGTACGCCACCCCGACCGCCTGCTTCAGCGTCCCCGGGTCTCCCACCATCGCCAGCATCGCGTGCGCCACATCCGCCCGCCCGATCTTCGACCCGCCCCGCAGATTCCCGCCGATCGCCGTCCGGTAGGTCCCCGTCACCGGCTGGTCCTTGAGCTGCGGCGGCCGTACAGCTGTCCAGTCCGTCGCGCTGCGCCGCATCTCGTCCTCCATGCCCCGCAGGTCGTCGTAGTGCTTGCGCAGCACCCGGGAGACCAGCGGGGTCCCGACGTAACGCAGGAAGAACGTCTCGTTCTCCGGTACGGGACCGAGCGGTGCCGCGCTCACGGCAAGGAAGCGGCGGGTGCCCTCGGCCTCCATCGCCCGCAGGATCGCGCGCGTACCGGTCGTCGCGATGCCCGCGTACTTGAGGCCGCGGGGCCCGAGGCCCGAGAGCACCGCGTCCCGGCCCGCCACGGCCGGCCGCAGTGCTTCCGGGGCGTCGAGCTCGGCGGTGAAGACCTCGAGGCCCTCGCCCGTCACCGGCAGCCGCGCCCGATCCCGTACCACCGCTGTGACCTGGTGACCTGCCGCCAGGCCCTGCCGGACGATCTCCTGTCCGATACCGCCGCTCGCGCCGAACACTGTGAGCCTCATTGCCCGCACCTCCAAGGTGGGTAAGTATTCACTCACCTTTAGGGTGAGTGGATACTCACCATTCGTCAAGCTTGGTTGGAGCACGCATGCAGCAGCCGCCGCCGGCCCGGGTCCGCCTCCTTGATGCCGCGCATCAGGTCATGCTCACCAACGGCCTCGCCCGTGCCACCACCAAAGAGATCGCCAAGGCGGCCGGCTGCTCGGAGGCCGCGCTCTACAAGTACTTCC
Organism: Streptomyces lunaelactis; assembly: GCF_003054555.1. Lineage (NCBI taxonomy): Bacteria > Bacillati > Actinomycetota > Actinomycetes > Kitasatosporales > Streptomycetaceae > Streptomyces > Streptomyces lunaelactis. The sequence continues at coordinate 5,139,880 of NZ_CP026304.1, forward strand.
CGAGCAAGGAGGAGCTGTTCGTCACCGTGCTGAAGGAGCGGCTGCCCAGGCTCAAGCCGCTGTTGGAGACCCTCGTCGCAGAACCGGGGGAGCGGAGCGTCGAGGAGAACCTCATAGAGATCGCCCGCCAGGCCGCCCGCTTCTACGCCCAGAGCTTCCCGATCGCCGCTTCGCTCTACGCGGAGCCCAAACTCAAGCAGCGCCACGACGACGCCATGCGTGAACTGGGTACGGGCCCGCACGTGCCCATCCGGGGCCTCGACGCCTATCTGCGCACCGAGCAGGACGCCGGACGGATCCGCGCCGGCGCCGACACCTACGCGGCCGCGTCCCTGTTGCTCGGGGCCTGCGCCCAGCGGGCCTTCGCGTACGACATGACGCCGGACGGAAAGCCTCCGCAGTCGCTCGACGAGTTCGCCGCGGGAATCGCCCGCACCTTGTTGAGCGGAATCAGCTAGTGCGCCACTTGGTCAGTCAGTCAGTCAGTCAGCCGGCCAGCCAGTCGTCGATCCCGGACAGCAGCTTGTTCCGGACTTCCTCCGGAGCCGCCGAGCCCCGCACCGACTGCCGTGCCAGCTCCGCCAGTTCGGCGTCCGTGAAGCCGTGATGCCTCCGCGCCAGCTCGTACTGCGCCGCCAGCCGCGATCCGAAGAGCAGCGGGTCGTCCGCCCCCAGCGCCATCGGCACCCCCGCGTCGTACAGCGTCCGCAGCGGTACGTCGGCCGGCTTCTCGTACACCCCCAGGGCCACATTTGACGACGGGCACACTTCGCACGTCACACCGCGCTCGGCCAGTTTCCGCAGCAGCCGGGGGTCCTCCGCCGCCCGTACCCCGTGCCCGATGCGCGAGGCGTGCAGATCGTCCAGGCAGTCCCGTACGGACGCGGGGCCCGTGAGCTCGCCGCCGTGCGGCGCCGCCAGCAGGCCGCCGTCCCGGGCGATCGCGAAGGCGCGGTCGAAGTCCCTTGCCATGCCCCGGCGTTCGTCGTTGGAGAGACCGAAGCCGACCACCCCGCGGTCCGCGTACCGGACCGCGAGCCGGGCCAGCGTACGGGCGTCCAGCGGGTGCTTCATACGATTCGCTGCGACCAGCACGCGCAGGCCGAGACCGGTCTCCCGGCCGGCGCGCTCCACCGCATCCAGGATGATCTCCAGCGCCGGAATCAGACCGCCCAGCATGGGGGCGTACGAGGTCGGGTCGACCTGGATCTCGAGCCAGCCCGAGCCGTCCCGCACATCCTCCTCGGCGGCCTCGCGCACCAGCCGCTGGATGTCCTCGGGGGAGCGCAGGCAGGACCGTGCGATGTCGTAGAGCCGCTGGAAACGGAACCAGCCGCGCTCGTCGGTCGCCCGCAGTTTGGGCGGTTCGCCGCTGGTCAGGGCATCGGGCAGATGAACGCCGTACTTGTCGGCGAGCTCAAGCAGGGTGGTGGGCCGCATCGACCCGGTGAAGTGCAGATGCAGATGGGCCTTCGGCAGCAGGCTCAGGTCACGTACGTGCTCCATTGAAGGATCTTGCCGCACCCGACCGCCGTCCGGCAGCCCCTTTCCCCGATCGGGTCCTTGCCCGAACGAAGAACCGGAAACGGGAACGGGCCCCCGGCCGTGCAGCCGGGAGCCCGTCCCCTTCTCCTTGAGTACCCGCTAGTCGCGCGCCTCGGCGAGCAGCTTCTGGAGCCGCGAGACACCCTCGACCAGGTCCTCGTCACCCAGTGCGTACGACAGCCGCAGATAGCCCGGCGTACCGAAGGCCTCGCCCGGCACGACCGCCACCTCGGCCTCCTCAAGGATCAGCGCCGCCAGCTCCACCGAGCTCTGCGGACGCTTGCCGCGGATCTCCTTGCCCAGCAGCGCCTTCACCGAGGGGTACGCGTAGAACGCGCCCTCCGGCTCCGGGCACAGCACGCCGTCGATCTCGTTGAGCATGCGCACGATCGTCTGCCGGCGGCGGTCGAAGGCGGCACGCATCTCGGCGACCGCGTCCAGGTTCCCGGACACCGCGGCCAGCGCAGCAACCTGCGCGACATTGGAGACGTTCGACGTGGCGTGCGACTGCAGGTTGGTCGCGGCCTTCACGACGTCCTTCGGACCGATGAGCCACCCCACACGCCAGCCGGTCATCGCATAGGTCTTGGCCACACCGTTGACCACGATGCACTTGTCGCGCAGCTCGGGCACGAGCGTCGGCAGCGAGGTGAACGTGGCGTCCCCATACACAAGGTGCTCGTAGATCTCGTCCGTCAGTACCCACAGCCCGTGCTCGACGGCCCAGCGCCCGATCGCCTCGGCGTCGGCCTTGCTGTAGACCGCGCCCGTCGGGTTGGAGGGGGAGACGAAGAGCACGACCTTCGTACGCTCCGTACGCGCCGCCTCCAGCTGCTCGACGGAGACCCGGTAACCGGTGGTCTCGTCGGCCACGACGTCGACCGGAACACCGCCCGCCAGCCGGATCGACTCGGGGTAGGTCGTCCAGTACGGCGCGGGGACGATGACCTCGTCGCCCGGATCCAGGATCGCCGCGAAGGCCTCGTAGATCGCCTGCTTGCCGCCGTTGGTGACCAGGATCTGGGAGGCCTCGACCTCGTAACCCGAGTCGCGCAGCGTCTTCGCGGCGATGGCGGCCTTGAGCTCGGGGAGCCCGCCGGCCGGGGTGTAGCGGTGGTACTTCGGGGTGCGGGCGGCCTCGATCGCGGCCTCGACGATGTAGTCGGGTGTCGCGAAGTCCGGCTCACCCGCGCCGAAGCCGATCACCGGACGCCCGGCGGCCTTCAGTGCCTTGGCCTTGGCGTCGACGGCGAGGGTCGCGGACTCGGAGATCGCACCGATGCGGGCGGAGACCCGGCGCTCGGTCGGAGGGGTTGCAGCGCTCATACGGCCCATCGTCCCAGACGACAAACGCACCCGGCACACCTGTTTCGAGTAGCGGACAGGAACCACCCCGGCGCTATCTGTTCGACGCCGGGCCTGCGACCACGTACACTCACTCGTCGTTGGCCCTCACCAACCACATCGTCGGATGGGGTAGGTTGGGGAAACCACAAAGGGTCGTAGCTCAATTGGTAGAGCACTGGTCTCCAAAACCAGCGGTTGGGGGTTCAAGTCCCTCCGGCCCTGCTACACACTCCTTCGCCAGGATGTGTGCGCATGTACGTACATTCAACCAACCGCCGTGCGGCTCCACCGGGCGCGGCGCGGCCACGACCCGGAATCAGGTGAAAGATCGTGACGGACGCCGTGGGCTCCATCGACATGCCTGATGCCGATGACGAGGCGCCGGAGTCGAAGAAGACCCGCAAGGGCGGCAAGCGCGGAAAGAAGGGCCCTCTGGGCCGTCTCGCGCTCTTCTACCGACAGATCGTCGCTGAGCTGCGCAAGGTCGTATGGCCTACTCGCAACCAGCTGACGACGTACACCACAGTGGTGATTGTCTTCGTAGTCGTCATGATTGGTCTTGTGACCGTGATTGACTATGGGTTCCAGGAAGCCGTCAAGTACGTCTTCGGCTGAGGCCGCGGAGGGCGCCGGCAGCGGCGCCCCTTTCGCATGTTCCACCCCATCTGTATCCAGGAAGAAGCAGCCACCGTGTCTGACCCGAACCTGAACGACGCCATCGAGTCGGAGGAGTCCGTGGAGGACGAACTCGACATCGTTGAGGCGGCGGACGCTGTGGAGCCGGACCAGGCCGAAGCTGCTGACGCCGCCGCGGGCGAGCCGGCCGAAGAGGCCGCGATGCACGTCGAGGACGAGGCCACCGCGGTTACCGAGGCAGAAGAGGCCCCCGCGGTTGCCGAGGCAGAAGAGGACGAGGCCGCCACAGCCGACGTCGAGGAGGCCGAAGAGGCCGCCGACGCCGAAGCCGAGGACGAAGAGGCCGCCGAGGGCGAAGAGCCGACGGAGCCCGAGGCCCCGGTCGACCCGGTCGCCGCGCTCCGCGAGGAGCTGCGCGGTCTGCCCGGCGAGTGGTACGTCATCCACACGTACGCCGGTTACGAGAAGCGCGTGAAGGCCAACCTGGAGCAGCGTGCCGTCTCGCTGAACGTCGAGGACTTCATCTACTCGGCCGAAGTGCCCGAGGAAGAGATCGTCCAGATCAAGAACGGCGAGCGTAAGAACGTCCGCCAGAACAAGCTTCCCGGCTACGTCCTGGTCCGAATGGACCTGACGAACGAGTCCTGGGGCGTCGTCCGCAACACCCCCGGTGTCACCGGCTTCGTGGGCAACGCCTACGACCCGTACCCGCTGACCCTGGACGAGATCGTCAAGATGCTCGCCCCGGAGGCCGAGGAGAAGGCCGCGCGCGAGGCCGCGGAGGCCGAGGGCAAGCCGGTTCCGGCCCGCAAGGTCGAGGTCCAGGTGCTGGACTTCGAGGTGGGCGACTCGGTCACCGTCACCGACGGTCCGTTCGCGACGCTGCAGGCGACGATCAACGAGATCAACGCCGACTCGAAGAAGGTCAAGGGCCTTGTCGAGATCTTCGGCCGCGAGACCCCGGTCGAGCTGAGCTTCGACCAGATCCAGAAGAACTGACACCTTCTGGGCACAAGCCTTCCGAGCAGGTCAGAACGGCTCTCAAAGCCGCTCTGACCTGCTCGGTTTTTAGCCGCGCAGCTATACCCGTTATCGTTGTGCGGTATGCCTCCATCCGGATGACTGGGTGGAGCGCTGGAAACTCTCACTAGGACCCGGAGAGAGCAATGCCTCCCAAGAAGAAGAAGGTCACGGGGCTTATCAAGCTCCAGATCAACGCCGGTGCGGCGAACCCGGCCCCGCCGGTCGGCCCCGCACTGGGCCAGCACGGCGTCAACATCATGGAGTTCTGCAAGGCCTACAACGCCGCGACCGAGTCGCAGCGTGGCATGGTCGTGCCGGTGGAGATCACGGTCTACGACGACCGCTCCTTCACCTTCATCACCAAGACTCCGCCGGCCGCCAAGCTGATCCTCAAGGCCGCGGGTGTGGACAAGGGCTCCGGCGAGCCGCACAAGACCAAGGTTGCCAAGCTCACCGGCGCCCAGGTCCGCGAGATCGCCACGGTCAAGCTGCCCGACCTGAACGCCAACGACCTGGACGCCGCGTCGAAGATCATCGCCGGCACCGCCCGTTCCATGGGCATCACGGTCGAGGGCTGAATCAGCCCCCGCGAGACCGGAGTGGTAGGGCCAAGCGCTGGTCCGCACCACGACTCCATACCTGCCACGCGGCGTCAGCCGCATGGTGTTACTCCACAGGAGCAGAAGTGAAGCGCAGCAAGAACCTCCGCGCTGCGGACGCGAAGATCGACCGGGAGCGCGCCTACGCCCCGCTCGAGGCCGTCCGTCTCGCCAAGGACACCGCCGCCGCCAAGTTCGACGGAACCGTCGAGGTCGCCTTCCGCCTGGGTGTTGACCCGCGCAAGGCCGACCAGATGGTCCGTGGCACCGTCAACCTTCCGCACGGCACCGGCAAGACCGCCCGGGTCCTGGTCTTCGCGACCGGTGACCGTGCTGCGGCCGCGGAAGCCGCGGGCGCCGACATTGTCGGCTCCGACGAACTGATCGACGAGGTTGCGAAGGGCCGTCTGGACTTCGACGCCGTCGTCGCCACCCCGGACCTCATGGGCAAGGTCGGCCGCCTCGGCCGCGTGCTCGGTCCGCGTGGTCTGATGCCGAACCCGAAGACCGGCACCGTCACCCCCGATGTCGCCAAGGCTGTGAACGACATCAAGGGCGGCAAGATCGAGTTCCGCGTCGACAAGCACTCGAACCTGCACTTCATCATCGGCAAGGTCTCCTTCGACGAGACGAAGCTGGTCGAGAACTACGCCGCGGCGCTGGACGAGATCCTTCGTCTGAAGCCGTCCGCCGCGAAGGGCCGCTACATCAAGAAGGCGACCCTGGCGACGACGATGGGCCCCGGCATCCCGCTGGACTCCAACCGCACCCGCAACCTCCTCGTCGAGGAGGACCCGGCCGCCGTCTGAATCTGACGGCAGTCGCGGGTCTCGCGTACTGAAGCCGGCCCCCGCACCTCTACGGAGCTGCGGGGGCCGGTTTTCTGCTGCCCTGCTGTCACATGCCTGCGTTACCGTTCCGGTGTTCGCAGACAGACGAGGGGTGGGGCATGAGCGTGTCCGTATGGAGGCGCGGGGGCGTCTCGCTGACGGCTGTGGCCGTCATAGCAGGCGTGGCCGGCTGTCAGGGTGGCGACGGGGAGAAGAAGTCCACCGGGACGCCGAGGACCGAGACGCAGTCCCGTACGGCCGTGACGCAGGTCCTCACGGCGGCGTACAAGAAGACCGCGGCGGCGAAGTCGGCCAAGGTCCGTATGACGATGACGATGCCGGCCGCCATGGACGGCGGCGGGACCATGGAGATGTCCGGGGTCATGGGGTGGGACCCCACCGTGATGGACATGACCATGAAGGGCTCTATGTTCGCGGCCGCGCCGACGGCTCCGGAGCAGATCCGCATGGTGTGGCTCACCAGCGCCATGTACGTGGACATGGGCACCAAGGCGTCCAAGGAGATGGACGGCAAGCGCTGGATGAAGCTCGACCTCGGGGCCGCGGCCGAGGCGGCGGGGGGCAAGGCGCTGCAGAAGCGGATGACCGGCAGCCTGGAGAGCATGAACCAGGACCCGGCCCAGCAACTCGCGATGCTGCTCGAATCGCCGAACCTCAAGCACATCGGCGCGGAGAAGGTCGACGGAGTCGAGGCCCGGCACTACAAGGGCACCCTCACACTCGACGAGATGGTGGCTTCCAACGACTCGCTCGACGCGCTCGGCGAGAAGGAGCGCAAGGACCTCCTCGCCACCATGAAGAAGTCCGGTATCAAGGGCTACGACACCGAGGTGTGGGTCAACGAGGACGACTACCCGGTGAAGATGGACGTCGCTGTGGACAGCCCCGAGGGCCAGGTCAAGATCGTGGCGAACTACTGGGACTACGGGGCCGAGGCCACCGTGCAGGCACCGCCGGCCGGCGAGACCTTCGACCTCATGGACATGCTGAAGGAGCTCGGCGAGGGCCTGAAGTCCGCAGGTCAGAGCTGACGGGATCGCCTCGATGGCCCGATTTGCCTGACAGGGATCCGTTCACGTACTCTTCCCCAGAAGCCAAAGACCGCTGGTCGTTGCTGTGTCCTCGCAAGAGGGTGCAGCGGCCGAAGGATCCGCTAGCTGCGGACGACCCGCGTAGGTGACCGTGGAAAGCTCCCGGACTCGTCCGGTCGAGCTACGCCCCGTGCGCCTGCGCCGGGGCGTTTCGTTTTGCCCAGCCCCTTCTGAGCGGTCCTCATCACCCGGAAGGAGGCCGACGCTCTATGGCAAGGCCCGACAAGGCTGCCGCGGTAGCCGAGCTCACGGACCAGTTCCGTAGCTCGAACGCCGCCGTGCTGACCGAGTACCGGGGTCTCACCGTGGCGCAGCTCAAGACGCTGCGTCGTTCGCTCGGTGAGAACGCCCAGTACGCCGTGGTGAAGAACACGCTGACCAAGATTGCGGCCAACGAGGCCGGGATCAACACGCTCGACGACCTGTTCGCGGGTCCGACGGCGGTTGCCTTCATCACCGGTGACCCGGTGGAGTCGGCGAAGGGTCTTCGTGACTTCGCCAAGGACAACCCCAACCTCATCATCAAGGGCGGTGTCCTTGACGGTAAGGCGCTGTCCGCCGATGAGATCAAGAAGCTTGCGGACCTCGAGTCCCGCGAGGTTCTGCTCGCCAAGCTGGCGGGTGCCATGAAGGGCAAGCAGTCTCAGGCTGCCGCGCTCTTCCAGGCCCCGCTGTCGAAGTTCGTCCGCACCGCGGAGGCGCTTCGCAGCAAGGTCGAGCAGGGCGGTGCCGGTACGCCGGCTCCCGCCGAGGCCGAGGTGGCCGAGTAGTACCCCCCATGCCCCTCCGGGGCGTGGTTCCACCCAGGTCGCAGCGGGCCCGTACGCCCGCCTTCATATACACCCGGCACCTGCCGAATTAGTGGAAGGACGCCATCATGGCGAAGCTGTCCCAGGACGAGCTGCTCGCGCAGTTCGAGACCCTGACCCTCATCGAGCTCTCCGAGTTCGTGAAGGCCTTCGAGGAGAAGTTCGACGTCACCGCCGCCGCGCCGGTCGCCGCTGCCGGCGTTGCCGCCGCGGGCGCCCCGGTTGAGGCCGAGGCCGAGCAGGACGAGTTCGACGTCATCCTCACGGGTGCCGGCGAGAAGAAGATCCAGGTCATCAAGGTCGTGCGTGAGCTGACCTCGCTGGGTCTGAAGGAGGCCAAGGACCTCGTCGACGGCGCTCCGAAGCCGGTCCTCGAGAAGGTCGCCAAGGAGGCCGCCGAGAAGGCTGCCGAGTCCCTCAAGGGTGCTGGCGCGTCCGTCGAGGTCAAGTGACCTTCTGAGTCTCTGACTCGCGCTGCCGGGCGCATATCGGCGACAGCCGGTTCCGCTTAGGCGCCGCAAGGTGCACAGCGAAGGGCGATCACCCGTACGGGTGGTCGCCCTTCGGCGTTCCGGCGGGGCCTGCCTTGATCTTCCGTTTACGACGAGTATCGTGATCTTCGCCGTGCGCCCCGAACACTGGTCAGTGACGATTGCAGCAGCCAGTTTGGGTTGGGGGGCCTTGACGAACCGCACGTAGCGCGCAATTCTCAGGACGCGTCGTCACAACGATCCGGAACCGAGGCATGGATCGACGACCGAACGGGCAGTATCGAGGTGCGCCTCTTGGCGCGAGGGCAAGCCGCGGAGTTGAGAACAACGAGGGTCTCGAAAACCCGGACTGGACATCAGTGTGCCAAGTGGCTACACTGACCCTTTGCGCTGCCTGTTAACTGCCTCCTGCCCGTCACCAGGGGCATTCCCACGCATGAGCACCGACGACTGAATCGTCCCTGACCTGGCCATCTTGGCTGAATCGGGAACGGCCTGTCTCTGTGCCCAGCATGGGACCGGTACGCGCGTAGTGAGTCCGAGCCCTCGGAAGGACCCCCTCTTGGCCGCCTCGCGCAACGCCTCGACCGCGAATACGAACAACGGCGCCAGCACCGCCCCGCTGCGCATCTCCTTTGCAAAGATCAAGGAGCCCCTCGAGGTTCCGAACCTCCTCGCGCTGCAGACCGAGAGCTTTGACTGGCTGCTCGGCAACGCCGCTTGGAAGTCTCGTGTCGAGGCGGCTCTGGACAGCGGACAGGACGTCCCCACCAAGTCCGGTCTGGAAGAGATCTTCGAGGAGATCTCGCCGATCGAGGACTTCTCCGGGTCGATGTCGCTGACCTTCCGCGACCACCGTTTCGAGCCTCCGAAGAACTCCATCGACGAGTGCAAGGAGCGCGACTTCACGTACGCTGCCCCGCTCTTCGTCACTGCCGAGTTCACCAACAACGAGACCGGCGAGATCAAGTCCCAGACGGTCTTCATGGGTGATTTCCCGCTCATGACCAACAAGGGCACCTTCGTCATCAACGGCACCGAGCGTGTCGTGGTGTCGCAGCTGGTCCGCTCGCCGGGTGTCTACTTCGACTCCAACATCGACAAGACGTCCGACAAGGACATTTTCACGGCCAAGATCATCCCGTCCCGGGGTGCCTGGCTCGAGATGGAGATCGACAAGCGCGACATGGTCGGTGTCCGCATCGACCGCAAGCGCAAGCAGTCCGTCACCGTCCTGCTCAAGGCTCTCGGGTGGACCACCGAGCAGATCCTCGAGGAGTTCGGCGAGTACGAGTCGATGCGCGCCACCCTGGAGAAGGACCACACCCAGGGCCAGGACGACGCGCTGCTCGACATCTACCGCAAGCTGCGTCCGGGCGAGCCCCCGACGCGCGAGGCCGCTCAGACGCTGCTCGAGAACCTCTACTTCAACCCGAAGCGCTACGACCTCGCCAAGGTCGGCCGCTACAAGGTGAACAAGAAGCTCGGCGCGGATGAGCCGCTGAACGCCGGCGTGCTCACCACCGACGACGTCATCGCGACCATCAAGTACCTGGTCAAGCTGCACGCCGGTGAGACCGAGACGGTCGGCGAGAGCGGCAACCAGATCGTCGTCGAGACCGACGACATCGACCACTTCGGCAACCGTCGTCTGCGTAACGTCGGCGAGCTCATCCAGAACCAGGTCCGTACGGGTCTGGCTCGGATGGAGCGCGTCGTGCGTGAGCGCATGACGACCCAGGACGTCGAAGCGATCACGCCGCAGACCCTGATCAACATCCGGCCGGTCGTCGCCTCCATCAAGGAGTTCTTCGGCACCAGCCAGCTGTCGCAGTTCATGGACCAGAACAACCCGCTGTCGGGTCTCACCCACAAGCGCCGCCTGTCGGCTCTTGGCCCGGGTGGTCTCTCCCGTGAGCGGGCCGGCTTCGAGGTCCGTGACGTGCACCCGTCCCACTACGGCCGCATGTGCCCGATCGAGACCCCTGAAGGCCCGAACATCGGTCTGATCGGCTCGCTCGCCTCGTACGGCCGGGTGAACGCGTTCGGCTTCGTCGAGACGCCGTACCGCCGGGTCGTCGACGACCAGGTCACCGACGACGTCGACTACCTGACCGCCGACGAGGAGGACCGGTTCGTCATCGCGCAGGCCAACGCCGCGCTGACCGACGACATGCGGTTCGCCGAGAACCGCGTGCTGGTCCGCCGTCGTGGCGGAGAGGTCGACTACGTCCCGGGCTCCGACGTGGACTACATGGACGTCTCGCCGCGCCAGATGGTGTCGGTCGCGACCGCCATGATCCCGTTCCTCGAGCACGACGACGCCAACCGTGCCCTCATGGGCGCGAACATGATGCGCCAGGCCGTGCCGCTGATCACGTCCGAGGCGCCGCTGGTCGGCACCGGCATGGAGTACCGCTGCGCGGTCGACGCCGGTGACGTCATCAAGGCGGAGAAGGAAGGTGTTGTCCAGGAGGTATCCGCGGACTACATCACCGTCGCCAATGACGACGGCACGTACACCACGTACCGCATCGCCAAGTTCTCCCGCTCCAACCAGGGCACCTCGGTCAACCAGAAGGTTGTCGTGGACGAGGGCGCCCGCGTCGTCGAGGGCCAGGTCCTCGCCGACGGTCCGGCCACCGAGCAGGGCGAGATGGCGCTCGGCAAGAACCTGCTGGTCGCCTTCATGCCGTGGGAGGGTCACAACTACGAGGACGCGATCATCCTGTCGCAGCGCCTCGTGCAGGACGACGTCCTCTCCTCGATCCACATCGAGGAGCACGAGGTCGACGCCCGTGACACCAAGCTCGGCCCGGAGGAGATCACCCGGGACATCCCGAACGTCTCCGAGGAGGTCCTCGCGGACCTCGACGAGCGCGGCATCATCCGTATCGGTGCCGAGGTCGTCGCCGGCGACATCCTCGTCGGCAAGGTCACGCCGAAGGGCGAGACCGAGCTGACCCCGGAGGAGCGTCTGCTCCGTGCGATCTTCGGAGAGAAGGCGCGCGAAGTCCGTGACACCTCGCTGAAGGTGCCCCACGGCGAGATCGGCAAGGTCATCGGCGTACGCGTCTTCGACCGCGAGGAGGGCGACGAGCTGCCGCCGGGCGTGAACCAGCTGGTTCGCGTCTACGTCGCGCAGAAGCGCAAGATCACCGATGGTGACAAGCTCGCCGGCCGTCACGGCAACAAGGGCGTCATCTCGAAGATCCTGCCGATCGAGGACATGCCGTTCCTGGAGGACGGCACCCCGGTCGACATCATCCTCAACCCGCTGGGTGTCCCGTCCCGAATGAACCCGGGACAGGTTCTCGAGATCCACCTCGGCTGGCTCGCCAGCCAGGGCTGGAAGGTCGAGGGCAGCGAGGAGTGGATGGAGCGGCTGAAGCTCATCGGCGCGGACGAGGTCCCGCCCGGTACGAACGTCGCCACCCCCGTCTTCGACGGTGCGCGCGAGGACGAGATCTCCGGTCTCTTCGAGTCCACGATCCCGAACCGCGACGGCAACCGGATGGTCCAGCCGTCCGGCAAGGCCAACCTGTTCGACGGCCGCTCCGGTGAGCCGTTCCCGGACCCGGTTTCGGTCGGGTACATGTACATCCTCAAGCTCCACCACCTGGTCGACGACAAGCTGCACGCTCGCTCGACCGGTCCGTACTCGATGATCACCCAGCAGCCGCTGGGTGGTAAGGCCCAGTTCGGTGGCCAGCGATTCGGAGAGATGGAGGTGTGGGCGCTGGAGGCTTATGGCGCCGCGTACGCCCTCCAGGAGCTGCTGACCATCAAGTCCGACGACGTCACGGGCCGCGTGAAGGTCTACGAGGCCATCGTCAAGGGCGAGAACATCCCCGAGCCCGGCATTCCCGAGTCCTTCAAGGTGCTCATCAAGGAAATGCAGTCGCTCTGCCTCAACGTGGAGGTGCTGTCCTCGGACGGTATGTCCATCGAGATGCGCGACACGGACGAGGACGTCTTCCGCGCTGCGGAGGAGCTCGGTATCGACCTGTCCCGGCGCGAGCCGAGCAGCGTCGAAGAGGTCTGACGGGTCTGGTCGGGACCTCCTCGTGAGGTCCCGACCCTGCCCCGGACCCGTACAGACCATGATTTAGCGCCCGATATCTCGCTTTACGGCGAGGGGCACGACCCCCTGAGAGGGATTGACGCATAGTGCTCGACGTCAACTTCTTCGACGAGCTGCGGATCGGTCTTGCGACCGCGGACGACATCCGACAGTGGTCCCACGGCGAAGTGAAGAAGCCGGAGACCATCAACTACCGCACCCTGAAGCCCGAGAAGGACGGACTCTTCTGCGAGAAGATCTTCGGTCCGACCCGGGACTGGGAGTGCTACTGCGGTAAGTACAAGCGTGTCCGCTTCAAGGGCATCATCTGTGAGCGCTGTGGCGTCGAGGTCACCCGCGCCAAGGTGCGCCGTGAGCGGATGGGCCACATTGAGCTGGCCGCGCCTGTCACCCACATCTGGTACTTCAAGGGCGTCCCCTCGCGCCTTGGCTACCTGCTCGACCTCGCGCCGAAGGACCTCGAGAAGGTCATCTACTTCGCCGCGTACATGATCACGTTCGTGGACGAGGAGCGCCGGACGCGCGACCTGCCCTCGCTGGAGGCCCATGTCTCCGTCGAGCGCCAGCAGGTCGAGAACCGCCGCGACTCCGACCTCGAGGCCCGCGCCAAGAAGCTCGAGACCGACCTGGCCGAGCTCGAGGCCGAGGGCGCCAAGGCCGACGTGCGCCGCAAGGTGCGCGAAGGTGCCGAGCGTGAGATGAAGCAGCTGCGTGACCGTGCGCAGCGCGAGATCGACCGTCTCGACGAGGTGTGGACCCGCTTCAAGAACCTCAAGGTCCAGGACCTGGAGGGCGACGAGCTCCTCTACCGCGAGCTGCGTGACCGCTTCGGCACGTACTTCGACGGTTCGATGGGTGCCGCGGCGCTGCAGAAGCGCCTGGAGTCCTTCGACCTGAATGAAGAGGCCGAGCGGCTTCGCGAGATCATCCGCACCGGCAAGGGCCAGAAGAAGACCCGTGCGCTCAAGCGCCTCAAGGTCGTCTCCGCGTTCCTGCAGACCAGCAACAGCCCCAAGGGCATGGTGCTCGACTGCGTGCCGGTCATCCCGCCGGACCTGCGTCCGATGGTGCAGCTGGACGGTGGCCGCTTCGCGACCTCCGACCTGAATGACCTGTACCGCCGTGTGATCAACCGCAACAACCGCCTCAAGCGTCTCCTTGACCTCGGTGCCCCCGAGATCATCGTGAACAACGAGAAGCGGATGCTGCAGGAGGCCGTCGACGCGCTGTTCGACAACGGCCGCCGTGGTCGCCCGGTGACCGGTCCCGGTAACCGCCCGCTGAAGTCTCTCAGCGACATGCTGAAGGGCAAGCAGGGTCGATTCCGTCAGAACCTTCTCGGTAAGCGTGTGGACTACTCCGCGCGTTCCGTGATCGTCGTCGGCCCGCAGCTGAAGCTGCACCAGTGTGGTCTGCCGAAGGCCATGGCGCTGGAGCTCTTCAAGCCGTTCGTGATGAAGCGCCTGGTGGACCTGAACCACGCGCAGAACATCAAGTCGGCCAAGCGCATGGTCGAGCGTGGCCGCACCGTCGTGTACGACGTCCTCGAAGAGGTCATCGCCGAGCACCCGGTGCTGCTGAACCGTGCTCCGACCCTGCACCGCCTCGGCATCCAGGCCTTCGAGCCGCAGCTGGTCGAGGGCAAGGCCATCCAGATCCACCCGCTCGTCTGCACCGCGTTCAACGCGGACTTCGACGGTGACCAGATGGCCGTCCACCTGCCCCTGTCCGCAGAGGCGCAGGCCGAGGCACGCATCCTGATGCTGTCCTCGAACAACATCCTGAAGCCGGCCGACGGCCGTCCGGTCACCATGCCGACCCAGGACATGGTGCTGGGTCTGTTCTTCCTCACGACCGACGAGGAAGAGCGCAAGGTCATCGGCGAGGGCCGGTCCTTCGGCTCCAGCGCCGAGGCGACCATGGCGTTCGACAACCGGGAGCTCTCGCTCCAGGCGAAGGTCGACATCCGCTTCCCGGTGGGCACCATCCCGCCGCGCGGCTGGACCCCGCCGGCGCGGGAAGAGGGCGAACCCGAGTGGCAGCAGGGTGACACCTTCCGGCTGCGTACGACTCTGGGCCGCGCGCTCTTCAACGAGCTGCTGCCCGAGGACTACCCGTTCGTCGACTACACGGTGGGCAAGAAGCAGCTCTCCGAGATCGTCAACGACCTGGCCGAGCGCTACCCCAAGGTCATCGTGGCGGCGACGCTCGACAACCTGAAGGCTGCGGGCTTCTTCTGGGCGACCCGTTCCGGTGTCACCGTGGCCATCTCGGACATCGTGGTCCCCGACGCCAAGAAGGCGATCGTCAAGGGCTACGAGGCGCAGGACGAGAAGGTCCAGAAGCAGTACGAGCGCGGTCTGATCACCAAGGAAGAGCGCACCCAGGAGCTCATCGCGATCTGGACCAAGGCGACCAACGAGGTTGCCGAGGCGATGAACGCGAACTTCCCGAAGACCAACCCGGTCTCCATGATGGTCAACTCGGGTGCTCGCGGAAACATGATGCAGATGCGTCAGATCGCGGGTATGCGTGGTCTGGTGTCCAACGCCAAGAACGAGACCATCCCGCGTCCGATCAAGGCGTCGTTCCGCGAGGGCCTGTCCGTGCTGGAGTACTTCATCTCCACGCACGGTGCCCGTAAGGGTCTGGCGGACACCGCCCTGCGTACCGCCGACTCGGGTTACCTGACCCGTCGTCTGGTGGACGTCTCGCAGGACGTCATCATCCGCGAAGAGGACTGTGGCACCGACCGCGGCCTCAAGCTGCGGATCGCCGAGCGCGGTGCCGACGGTGTGCTGCGCAAGGCGGAGGACGTCGAGACGTCCGTGTACGCCCGCATGCTCGCCGAGGACGTCGTCGTCGACGGCAAGGTCATCGCGCCGGCCAATGTCGACCTGGGCGATGTGCTCATCGACGCGGTCGTCGCCGCGGGCGTCGAGGAGGTCAAGACCCGCTCGGTCCTGACCTGTGAGTCCGCGGTCGGCACGTGCGCGTACTGCTACGGCCGTTCGCTCGCCACCGGCAAGCTGGTGGACATCGGTGAGGCGGTCGGCATCATCGCCGCCCAGTCCATCGGTGAGCCCGGTACCCAGCTGACGATGCGTACCTTCCACACCGGTGGTGTGGCCGGTGACGACATCACCCAGGGTCTGCCCCGTGTCGTCGAGCTCTTCGAGGCTCGTACGCCCAAGGGTGT
Source organism: Streptomyces lunaelactis (assembly GCF_003054555.1). Classification (NCBI taxonomy): domain Bacteria; kingdom Bacillati; phylum Actinomycetota; class Actinomycetes; order Kitasatosporales; family Streptomycetaceae; genus Streptomyces; species Streptomyces lunaelactis. Next base: position 5,155,555 of record NZ_CP026304.1, read on the forward strand.
CGCCCCGATCTCGGAGGCGGCAGGCCGCGTCCGTATCGAGGAGACCGAGAAGACCAAGAAGCTCGTTGTCACCCCCGACGACGGCAGCGAGGAGACGGCGTTCCCGATCTCCAAGCGTGCCCGTCTGCTGGTGGGCGAGGACGACCGCGTCGAGGTGGGCCAGAAGCTCACCGTGGGTGCCACCAACCCGCACGACGTGCTGCGGATCCTCGGTCAGCGCGCGGTCCAGGTCCACCTGGTCGGCGAGGTCCAGAAGGTCTACAACTCGCAGGGTGTGTCGATCCACGACAAGCACATCGAGATCATCATCCGGCAGATGCTGCGCCGTGTGACGATCATCGAGTCCGGCGACGCCGAGCTGCTGCCGGGCGAGCTCGTCGAGCGCTCGAAGTTCGAGACCGAGAACCGTCGTGTGGTCACGGAAGGCGGCCACCCGGCCTCCGGCCGTCCGCAGCTGATGGGTATCACCAAGGCCTCGCTCGCCACCGAGTCGTGGCTGTCGGCGGCGTCCTTCCAGGAGACGACCAGGGTTCTGACCGACGCGGCGATCAACGCCAAGTCGGACTCCCTGATCGGCCTCAAGGAGAACGTCATCATCGGTAAGCTCATCCCGGCCGGTACGGGCCTGTCCCGCTACCGCAACATCCGGGTGGAGCCCACCGAGGAGGCCAAGGCCGCGATGTACTCGGCCGTCGGCTACGACGACATCGACTACTCGCCGTTCGGCACCGGCTCCGGCCAGGCCGTTCCGCTGGAGGACTACGACTACGGTCCGTACAACCAGTAAGGCATAGTCCCCCTGGACCCCGTGGTGTTTGCTGCCAGGGGTCCGGGGGGAGTCCCCCGGGACAGCACAGTCAGGGCGGCCATCTCTCGCGGATGGCCGCCCTGTGCCGTATCTTGCAGGCCGGTGTGTCCTGCGCGTGTGCATTTGTTTTGACCGGAGCCGATGCGGTAGGTACGCTCTGTCCTTGTGCCTGGGGTGTGCCTGGGCTCGTGTGCGTGTCCTCAACCGCATGGCGAGTCCGTAAATCGGCCATCGTAATCTGCGCCTCTTCCCCTTCCGGGGAAGCCTGCAGTATTCGACACACCCGACCGCGTGGGTCGGCGACGTTCCAGGTTAGTTTCACATACGGCACACAGAAACCGGAGAAGTAGTGCCTACGATCCAGCAGCTGGTCCGGAAGGGCCGGCAGGACAAGGTCGAGAAGAACAAGACGCCCGCACTCGAGGGTTCCCCTCAGCGTCGTGGCGTCTGCACGCGTGTGTTCACGACCACCCCGAAGAAGCCGAACTCGGCCCTGCGGAAGGTCGCGCGTGTGCGTCTGACCTCCGGGATCGAGGTAACGGCCTACATTCCGGGTGAGGGACACAACCTGCAGGAGCACTCCATCGTGCTCGTGCGTGGTGGCCGTGTGAAGGACCTGCCGGGTGTTCGTTACAAGATCATCCGCGGTTCCCTCGACACCCAGGGTGTCAAGAACCGCAAGCAGGCCCGCAGCCGCTACGGCGCCAAGAAGGAGAAGTAAGAATGCCTCGTAAGGGCCCCGCCCCTAAGCGCCCGGTCATCATCGACCCGGTCTACGGTTCTCCTCTTGTCACGTCGCTGATCAACAAGATCCTGCTCAACGGCAAGCGTTCCACTGCCGAGCGGATCGTCTACGGCGCCATGGAAGGCCTCCGCGAGAAGACCGGCGCTGACCCGGTCATCACGCTGAAGCGCGCCCTCGAGAACGTCAAGCCCTCTCTCGAGGTCAAGTCCCGCCGTGTCGGTGGCGCCACCTACCAGGTGCCGATCGAGGTCAAGCCCGGTCGCGCCGCCACCCTCGCGCTGCGCTGGGTCGTGGGTTACTCCCGCGCCCGTCGCGAGAAGACCATGACCGAACGCCTCATGAACGAGCTGCTCGACGCCTCCAACGGCCTCGGCGCTGCGGTCAAGAAGCGTGAGGACACGCACAAGATGGCCGAGTCCAACAAGGCCTTCGCGCACTACCGCTGGTAGTCGCTACCCACATCGAGACCGAGAGAAGATTGAGCCTTATGGCCACCACTTCGCTTGACCTGGCCAAGGTCCGCAACATTGGGATCATGGCCCACATCGACGCGGGCAAGACGACGACCACCGAGCGCATCCTGTTTTACACCGGTGTGAGCTACAAGATCGGTGAGGTCCACGACGGCGCTGCCACGATGGACTGGATGGAGCAGGAGCAGGAGCGCGGCATCACGATCACGTCCGCCGCGACGACCTGTCACTGGCCGCTCGAGGACGTCGATCACACCATCAACATCATCGACACCCCGGGTCACGTCGACTTCACGGTCGAGGTGGAGCGTTCGCTCCGCGTGCTCGACGGTGCTGTCACGGTGTTCGACGGTGTCGCCGGCGTTGAGCCGCAGTCCGAGACTGTGTGGCGTCAGGCGGACCGCTACGGCGTTCCGCGTATCTGCTTCGTCAACAAGCTCGACCGCACCGGTGCTGAGTTCCACCGCTGCGTCGACATGATCGTGGACCGCCTCGGCGCGACCCCGATCGTGATGCAGCTGCCGATCGGTGCAGAGGCTGACTTCAAGGGCGTCATCGACCTGGTCCGTATGAAGGCCCTGGTCTGGTCCGCCGAAGCCACCAAGGGCGAGATGTACGACGTCGTCGACATCCCCGCCACGCACACCGAGGCTGCCGACGAGTGGCGCGGCAAGCTGCTCGAGGCCGTCTCGGAGAACGACGACGAGATGATGGAGCTGTACCTTGAGGGCGTTGAGCCCACCGAGGAGCAGCTCTACGCGGCGATCCGTCGCATCACCATCGCGTCCGGCAAGGGCGTCGGCACCACCGTCACCCCCGTCTTCTGCGGTACCGCGTTCAAGAACAAGGGCGTTCAGCCCCTGCTCGACGCGGTTGTGCGTTACCTCCCCTCCCCCCTGGACGTCGAAGGCATTGATGGCCACGACGTCAAGGACCCGGAGAAGGTCGTCACGCGCCGCCCGTCCGACGACGAGCCGCTGGCCGCTCTGGCCTTCAAGATCGCGAGCGACCCGCACCTGGGCAAGCTCACCTTCATCCGGGTCTACTCGGGTCGCCTGGAGTCCGGCACTGCGGTGCTGAACCCCACCAAGGGCAAGAAGGAGCGCATCGGCAAGATCTACCGTATGCACGCGAACAAGCGTGAGGAGATCGAGTCGGTGGGTGCCGGTGACATCGTCGCCGTCATGGGCCTGAAGCAGACCACCACCGGTGAGACGCTGTGCGACGACAAGAACCCGGTGATCCTGGAGTCCATGGACTTCCCGGCGCCGGTCATCCAGGTCGCGATCGAGCCCAAGTCCAAGGGTGACCAGGAGAAGCTGGGTGTTGCCATCCAGCGTCTCGCGGAGGAGGACCCCTCCTTCCAGGTCCACTCGGACGAGGAGACCGGCCAGACCATCATCGGTGGTATGGGCGAGCTTCACCTCGAGGTGCTCGTCGACCGCATGCGGCGCGAGTTCCGCGTCGAGGCGAACGTCGGCAAGCCGCAGGTCGCGTACCGCGAGACGATCCGCAAGACCGTCGAGCGTATCGACTACACGCACAAGAAGCAGACCGGTGGTACCGGTCAGTTCGCGAAGGTGCAGATCGCGCTGGAGCCCATCGAGGGCGGCGACGCGACCTACGAGTTCGTGAACAAGGTCACCGGTGGCCGCATCCCCCGTGAGTACATCCCCTCGGTGGACGCGGGTGCACAGGAAGCCATGCAGTTCGGCATCCTGGCCGGCTACGAGATGGTGGGCGTCCGCGTCACCCTTCTCGACGGTGGTTACCACGAGGTCGACTCCTCCGAACTCGCGTTCAAGATCGCTGGTTCGCAGGCGTTCAAGGAGGGTGCTCGCAAGGCGTCCCCCGTGCTCCTCGAGCCGATGATGGCCGTCGAGGTCACCACGCCCGAGGACTACATGGGCGATGTCATCGGCGACCTCAACTCCCGCCGTGGCCAGATCCAGGCCATGGACGAGCGCAGCGGCGCCCGCGTCGTGAAGGGGCTTGTCCCCCTCTCGGAGATGTTCGGCTACGTCGGAGACCTCCGCAGCAAGACCTCGGGTCGCGCAAGCTACTCGATGCAGTTCGACTCCTACGCCGAGGTTCCGCGGAACGTCGCCGAGGAGATCATCGCGAAGGCCAAGGGCGAGTAACTCTTCGGAGTACACGCTCTAGGCTTGTCACCGGCGCCTGGAGGGGCGTTCGCAGCAGGGCTCATGCACTGCGGCGAACGCCCCCGGGCCCGGCATTCCAGCAAAGATCACCTGGCGCCGATGAAGCAAGGCGTACAGAACCACTCCACAGGAGGACCCAGTGGCGAAGGCGAAGTTCGAGCGGACTAAGCCGCACGTCAACATCGGCACCATCGGTCACATTGACCACGGTAAGACGACCCTCACGGCCGCCATTACCAAGGTGCTGCATGACGCGTACCCGGACCTGAACGAGGCTTCGGCCTTCGACCAGATCGACAAGGCTCCTGAGGAGCGCCAGCGCGGTATCACCATCTCCATCGCGCACGTCGAGTACCAGACGGAGTCGCGTCACTACGCGCACGTCGACTGCCCGGGTCACGCTGACTACATCAAGAACATGATCACGGGTGCCGCGCAGATGGACGGCGCCATCCTCGTGGTCGCCGCCACCGACGGCCCGATGCCGCAGACCAAGGAGCACGTGCTCCTGGCCCGCCAGGTCGGCGTTCCGTACATCGTTGTCGCCCTGAACAAGGCCGACATGGTGGACGACGAGGAGATCCTGGAGCTCGTCGAGCTCGAGGTTCGTGAGCTCCTCTCCGAGTACGAGTTCCCGGGCGACGACCTGCCGGTCGTCAAGGTCTCGGCGCTCAAGGCGCTCGAGGGTGACGCCGAGTGGGGCCAGACCGTTCTCGACCTGATGAAGGCCGTTGACGAGTCGATCCCGCAGCCCGAGCGTGACGTCGACAAGCCGTTCCTGATGCCGATCGAGGACGTCTTCACGATCACCGGTCGTGGCACCGTCGTCACCGGTCGTATCGAGCGTGGTGTCCTCAAGGTCAACGAGACCGTTGACATCGTGGGCATCAAGCAGGAGAAGACCACCACCACGGTCACCGGCATCGAGATGTTCCGCAAGCTGCTCGACGAGGGCCAGGCCGGTGAGAACGTCGGTCTGCTCCTCCGTGGCATCAAGCGCGAGGACGTCGAGCGCGGCCAGGTCATCATCAAGCCCGGTTCGGTCACGCCGCACACCGAGTTCGAGGCCCAGGCCTACATCCTGTCGAAGGACGAGGGTGGCCGTCACACCCCGTTCTTCAACAACTACCGCCCGCAGTTCTACTTCCGTACCACGGACGTAACGGGCGTGGTGACCCTTCCCGAGGGCACCGAGATGGTCATGCCGGGCGACAACACCGTCATGACGGTCAACCTGATCCAGCCGGTTGCCATGGAGGAGGGCCTCAAGTTCGCCATCCGTGAGGGTGGCCGGACCGTCGGCGCCGGCCAGGTCACCAAGATCAACAAGTAATTGCTGATCTGACCTGGTTGCTCCCGGAGCACCAGCAAGGGCCCCGCACTTCGGTGCGGGGCCCTTCGCGTTGTCCGGCGCTGCTGTGACAGCCGGCGGTGCCGGTCTGCGGGACCAGATCCAGGGGTGTGCGTCCGCGCCCATGCCGACGGCCGTGGCGGTGTCGTGGGGGCCGCGCAGGCGGAGGGTCCACGAGGACTCCGCCCGCCTGCGCAAGGTTCGTGTGGAGGTCCGTCCCGAAGACCTGGACAAGGCCACGGAGGCGTTCCGTGGCGGTCAGGAGGTCGCGGTTCACGGGTGACGTTGAGCCGAGCGGTACGGGTGTGCGGCTGCGGAGGGTGACGGGATTCGTGATGGGCCGGGTACGACGGCAGGACCGTTCGCGCGGTCTCGACGGTACGAGGTCACGTACACGGCCACGCCGCAGGGATGGCGTGCGAATCGGCCGCACTGTTGGAATCCCGCTTTCGCTTGGTGAACCGCGTTCCGTAGGTTGGCAGGAAGTGATCACGTCTATGGAGGGGTCCCATGGCCTGGGAAGAGTGGGCGCAGATCAAAGCTGAAGTAGCCGACCGGCATGCTTTCCAGATGCAACTGAACCAGCTAGCCCCGGCAGGGGGAGGCGGCAGCAGTGCCCCTGACCTGGCCTCCAGCCCGGCGAAGAAGCAGGCAGCGGTGAAGGCGATCAACGACGCGCTGGAGCCCGGTGTCGTGAACGACGGCAAGCACACCGCTGAGAGCGTGAATGCGGCAGTCAAGGAGTTCGGCGCCCGAGACGGTTACGGCTGGGACACGTCAGGCGCCCTGAAGAAGGCGCATGAGGCGTGGGCGAAACAGGTCAAGACCCTGCTCGACCGGTTGGCGACGGAGAAGAGCCTTCTGAGCACGACAACCATCAACTTCCAGAACAACGACCTCGATATCGCCGCACAGATGGCTCGACATTCCCGGATCGACGACTACTGACCCCCGGTTGACCAGCCGGCTCCAAGGGGAATGCATGCCGACCTACCACGAAGTCATGAGCACCGATCTGTCCAAGCTCACCACCGCCGCTGACAAGTGGGACGAGATGGTGGGCAAGTTCAAGACACTCGAAGAGCAGTACAAACGCGATGTTCATGGCGTCTCGCTCGGTCCGACCTGGCAGGGATTGAGCGCCCAGGCCGCGAACGACAGGTTCACCGTCACACTCAAGGAGTTCCAGGGGGCCCAGAAGGAGGCAAAGGCGGTTGGCTCCATTCTGCGCCAGGCCCACACTCAGCTCACCGACCTCCGAGGCAGGGTCAAGGACGTGCGCGCCGATGCCGTCAAGGACGGCATGCGAGTCTCCGACCAGGGCATCGTCGCCTTTGACACCGAACAGCTCAGCCAGGGCGAGCGCACCGCGTATGTGCATGACCCCAGCTATCAGGAGAGCGCCCGCGCGAAAGCGGCTGAATGGTCCGAGCGCCTCACCCAAGCGGTCAAGGCCGTCACCGACGCCGACGACGGAATACGCATCGCCCTAGGAGCCGCCGTTCTCGACTCCGACTTCCTCGACGGCACTGTCAACGGTTTCAACAGGAAGCCCATAGCCAGCCCCTACCCCTCGCTGGAGGAGGCAGGCAAGGCCGCCAACATGCCCAAGGACAGGGAGGAAGTCGCGGAGTGGTGGCGCGGTCTCGATCCGGTCACCCGTGGCGTCCTGCTCCAGGAGCGTGGTGATGAGCTGCGAGCAGCGGGAATCATGGACCCTCTGTACAAGTGGACGTCCCCCGACAAGGGCTCGGGCGCCTTCGACGTGGAGGAACCCACGACGCAGGATCTGTTGTTCCTGGCCCGGGCTCAGGCGATCGCCGCCGGTGGCGACTTCACGGGAGAGACCGCCGCGTCCCGGAACATGGAGCACTACCTCGGTGGCACCGGCGAGCCGCTCGACCTGGACGTCGACCGCATCCTGCACGACGAGTCCGGATTTGGCTCCGAGGTCGAAACGCTTCACGTAGCGGAGAACCAGGAGGCGTGGCGCCAGAAGGCTCTCGACGAATTCACCAAGGCCGGTGGTGACAGGACGGTCGTCGTCCCGGTGGAGAGCCAGGCGCTCGGCCGGACGTTCCAAGGGGAGGAGTGGTTCCACGCGGTCGGGTCGCACCAGCAGAACGTGTCGGGCATGGTCACTGTCAGTCCCGGCGAGGGCGGAAAGCCCAAGGTCTCGCTCGACTACCAGGTCAACGTGTGGGACCGCTACAACTGGGATGCGGGCAAGGGTGCGACGTTTCCCGGTGGCATGTATGTACCGGACGAGGAAATGGGGCGACTGCACAAGGTGGGATTCGCCCAGGAATTCGACATGCGTGGCAGCAGCTCCACTTTCCATCACGATCTGAACAGTGGCGCCCCCACGGTGGAACCGGCGGACCCCGGCCGGACGGGCAGCCGCGGGGACGTCTCGCGCGGCGACGAGGAGAACAGGTGAACACTCAACGCATGGTTCGGACACGTCTGTTCGCGGCACTCGCCGGGGCGCTGCTCCTCACCTCTTGTTCCACGGCAGACGCGGACGATCCCCACGTGACCGACAGGCGCACGTCCCACTGGGGCAAGGGCGTGGGTGCTCCCGAGGCGTCCGCGTTCATGAAAGTGAAGGTGCCCGAGGGGGCGACGGAGGTGAAGGGAGCCGTTCAGGTCAACCCTCAAGAGGATGTCTACCTTCTGTCCTTCGTCACCGACTGGAAGAACGCCGAGCAGATCGCGGCAGATCTGCGTTCCGAGACGCCTCTGCACCCCAAGAAATACGACCTGCCGCCGACTACCGAACTCTTTGGACACCTGGGACTCACCGAGCCGCAGACACTGAAGGGGGTCCGCTGGGCGGGTGTGTGTCCGCCCTGCGTGAGTGACCAGCGGCGGAGCGAGGTCGCGTGGATCGAGACATACGTCCACTCCCAGGCCCAGGGGAAGGCCCGGGTGTATCTGAAGGCGTTCTGACCTCGCTCCAGGGCTGCGGAGCCCGCCGGCTGCCATCCCTTGCGGGAAGCTGCTGACTGGGCGCGTTCCTATCAGTGTGCGGCGGTCCGGCAGCCGCGGCAGTCTCCTGGTTCCGGATGGTCCGGGGCATTGCCAGGGCGCGCACCACCGGGTCCAGCTGGTAGTCCTGCGGCTCTACGCCGGAGCGGAACGGTGCCTGGAGCGCCGTCTTGCCGGCCGAGGCGACCGCACCCCAGCGCCCGGCGTCCAGGAACGCGTCCAGCCGGTCGGGCTCGTCGAACTCATGTGCGGGGGAGGGGAGCTCATGGCTCGGTCACCTCTGTTGCCTGCTCGGGACCCGTTCACCGGCGAAAAGGGACGAATGGAGGCAGCAGTCCCATCCCGGCTCAGGACCGGTCCCGCAGAGACCCGGTCCCCGCGCGCCGGGGTTTGACAGCGAATGGCGCCGGGGTAACCTCTTCGGCTCGATTGGCCAGGGGGCGGGCCCGTGTGGCAGACTATGCGGGTTGCTCGGTTGAGTGCCGATGCTGCGCGCCTCCCGTCGGGAGGACCGGAAGCGAGTCCCACAGTACTCGTCGCCCCATCTGCCGTAAGGCAGCGCTGAGGCGGACGTACGGGAATCTTTCGGGAAGTGTCAGCGGGGTGCGAACCAGGCACCCGGTGGGTGTTCTCCCCCGGCTCGCGGTCTCAGGCCCGCACCCCTTGGCAGGGAAATCCTTCGGGAGATCTTCGTAGAGGGAATGCGACACGCCCGACCGCGTGGGTCGGAGAGAACGGTGCTTATAGAGAGCACAGCCTTCCGGGTTCCAGAGCGTTTCGAGAGACAGGACTACTAGTAGCCATGGCGGGACAGAAGATCCGCATCCGGCTCAAGGCCTACGACCACGAGGTCATCGACAGCTCGGCGAAGAAGATCGTCGAGACGGTGACCCGCACTGGTGCGTCGGTCGCGGGCCCGGTGCCGCTGCCCACTGAGAAGAACGTGTACTGCGTCATCAAGTCGCCGCACAAGTACAAGGACTCGCGCGAGCACTTCGAGATGCGCACGCACAAGCGCTTGATCGACATCCTCGACCCGACGCCCAAGACCGTTGACTCGCTGATGCGCCTGGACCTTCCGGCCGGCGTTGACATCGAGATCAAGCTCTGAGAGGCGCGGAGAAGATGGCAAAGCAGATCAAGGGCGTCCTGGGCGAGAAGCTCGGCATGACCCAGGTCTGGGACGAGAACAACCGTGTCGTCCCGGTCACTGTCGTCAAGGCTGGGCCCTGCGTCGTTACCCAGGTCCGTACGAATGACTCCGACGGCTACGAGTCGGTCCAGATCGCCTTCGGCGAGATCGACCCTCGCAAGGTGAACAAGCCCCTCAAGGGTCACTTCGCCAAGGCCGACGTAACCCCCCGCCGCCACCTGGTGGAGCTCCGTACCTCCGACGCCAGCGAGTACACGCTCGGCCAGGAGATCACTGCCGAGGTGTTCGAGTCCGGCGTCAAGGTCGACGTCACGGGCAAGAGCAAGGGCAAGGGCTTCGCCGGTGTCATGAAGCGTCACAACTTCAAGGGCCTCGGCGCCGGTCACGGCACCCAGCGCAAGCACCGCTCCCCCGGTTCGATCGGTGGCTGTGCCACCCCTGGGCGTGTCTTCAAGGGCATGCGCATGGCGGGCCGCATGGGCAATGAGCGGGTTACCACCCAGAACCTGACCGTTCACGCCGTAGACGCGGAGAAGGGCCTGCTCCTGATCAAGGGCGCGGTTCCTGGTCCCAACGGCGGCCTGGTCCTGGTCCGCACTGCGGCCAAGGGGGCCTGAGGACTATGAGCACCATTGACATTCTGTCGCCCTCCGGCGACAAGTCCGGGACCGTTGAGCTCCCGGCCGAGATCTTCGACGCCAAGATCAGCATCCCGCTGATCCACCAGGTCGTCGTCGCGCAGCTGGCCGCCGCCCGTCAGGGCACGCACAAGGTCAAGCGTCGTGGCGAGGTCCGTGGTGGCGGTAGGAAGCCTTACCGCCAGAAGGGCACCGGCCGCGCCCGTCAGGGTTCGACCCGTGCGCCGCAGTTTGCCGGCGGTGGCGTCGTACACGGCCCCACGCCGCGTGACTACTCGCAGCGGACCCCGAAGAAGATGAAGGCCGCCGCCCTGCGCGGTGCCCTCACCGACCGGGCCCGCAACTCCCGTATCCACGTCGTCACCGGCGTGATCGAGGGCGAGGTCTCCACCAAGGCCGCGAAGACCCTGCTGGGCAAGATCAGTGAGCGCAAGCACGTGCTCCTGATCGTCGAGCGGGCCGACGAGGCCGCGTGGCTCTCCGCCCGTAACCTGCCCCAGGTGCACCTCCTGGAGCCGGGCCAGCTGAACACGTACGACGTGCTCGTCTCCGACGACGTGGTCTTCACCAAGGCCGCTTTCGAGTCCTTCGTGTCTGGCCCCAAGGCCGATGAGACCGAAGGGAGCGACGCCTGATGTCCGAGGCGACCGTAACCAGCAAGACCTTCACGGACCCGCGCGACATTCTCGTCAAGCCGGTTGTGTCCGAGAAGAGCTACGCCCTGCTCGACGAGAACAAGTACACGTTCATCGTCGCGCCCGGCTCCAACAAGACCCAGATCAAGCAGGCCGTCGAGGCGGTCTTCTCGGTCAAGGTCACCGGGGTCAACACGATCAACCGTCAGGGTAAGCGCAAGCGCACCAAGACCGGTTTCGGCAAGCGCATCAACACCAAGCGCGCCATCGTGACCCTCGCTGAGGGCGACCGAATCGACATCTTCGGCGGCCCGACCTCC